>QUFC01000035.1 GCA_003478355.1 Lachnospiraceae bacterium AM48-27BH | reverse complement strand
GCTACGGCTATTGTAGCATATTGGGTAACAGTTAACAAGGCTCCTCCCACCACCTAAAGGTAGTGGGTTTCCGCCTATGGCAAACGAAAGGATTTTATTTATGAAATTTATGGTTGACGCAGACCGGAAATGCTAGTATGATATCTAATAAGTAGAGCTTAATTAATAAACATAACTTATTAGCCGAACTTCTTAAACACATAACAACAGATAATAATAAGCAGAAAAAGGAGAATCTGAACAATGGCAAAAGTTGGAATTGTTATGGGCAGCGACTCAGATATGCCGATCATGGCGAAGGCAGCGGAGATTCTTGACCGGTTTGGAATTGATTATGAGATGAAGATCATTTCCGCACACCGGGAACCTGATATTTTCTTCCAGTGGGCCAAAGAAGCAGAAGGAAAGGGCATCAAGGTGATCATCGCAGGCGCAGGTAAGGCAGCACATCTTCCAGGTATGTGCGCAGCTCTTTTCCCACTTCCAGTCATTGGAATCCCGATGAAGACTTCTGATCTTGGCGGTGTGGATTCTCTTTATTCCATCGTCCAGATGCCATCTGGCATTCCGGTAGCTACGGTAGCCATCAATGGCGGCGCTAACGCAGGCATTCTTGCAGCGAAGATCTTAGCTGCTTCGGATGATGAATTATTAGGAAAATTAAAACTGTATTCCGAAGAGATGAAGAACGATGTGGTAAAGAAAGACGAGAAGCTTCAGCAGATCGGATATAAAGAGTACCTCGCATAAAAGTATCGGTTACTGTAAATTATTACTCACCACCGAAAAGAGGTTGGGAGTCTTCTCAACTGAGATAAAAAACACTGCGTGATAACGTAAGGAGGAGAATCATGGATTACAAGAAAGCCGGAGTTGATATTGAAGCAGGATATAAATCCGTAGAATTAATGAAAGAACACGTAAAAAAGACCATGCGCGAGGAGGTATTAGGCGGCCTTGGTGGTTTTTCCGGAGCTTTTTCGTTAGCAAAGATCAAAGAAATGGAAGAGCCGGTGCTGTTATCTGGTACAGACGGCTGTGGAACGAAAGTAAAACTGGCTATCATCATGGACAAGCATGATACCATCGGTATCGACGCTGTTGCCATGTGTGTCAATGATATTGCCTGCGCAGGCGGTGAGCCATTATTCTTCTTAGACTACATTGCCTGTGGCAAAAACTATCCGGAGAAGATCGCTGACATCGTAAAAGGTGTGGCAGAGGGCTGTCTCCAGTCTGAAGCAGCGCTGATCGGCGGCGAGACTGCAGAACATCCAGGACTGATGCCGGAGGAAGATTATGATCTGGCCGGATTTGCAGTTGGTGTCTGCGATAAGAAAGAGATGATCACTGGTGAGAACTTAAAAGCTGGGGATGTGCTGATCGGTATGGCATCCACTGGCGTTCATTCCAACGGATTCTCTCTGGTAAGAAAAGTATTTGAGAATGAACTGACCAAAGAAGGGTTAAATACCTACTATGATGAGTTGGGTAAAACCCTTGGCGAGGCGCTTCTGGCACCGACCAGAATCTATGTGAAAGCTTTAAAAAATGTAAAAAAAGCTGGTGTAACCGTGAAAGCCTGCAGCCATATCACTGGCGGCGGTTTCTATGAGAATGTACCGCGTATGTTAAAAGAAGGAACCAGAGCAGTGATCAAAAAGGACAGCTATGAAATTCCTGCTATTTTCGGTATGCTGGCAAAGAAGGGCGAGATCACAGAGCAGATGATGTACAACACCTTCAACATGGGCATCGGTATGGTAGTAGCGGTTGATCCTGCAGATGTGGAGAAGACCATGGCTGCCATCCGTGAAACTGGTGATACCCCATATGTGATTGGCTCCATTGAAGAAGGAGAAAAGGGAGTGACCTTATGCTAAGAGTCGGTGTGATGGTATCCGGAGGTGGAACCAATCTTCAGGCGATTTTAGATGCAGTAGACGCCGGGAAGATCACAGACACAGAAATTACAGTTGTAATCAGCAACAATCCAGGGGCTTATGCCTTGGAACGGGCGAAAAAACATGGCATTGAAGCGTTGTGCATTTTCCCAAAGGATTATGAGAACCGAGATGCTTTTAATGAAGCATTCTTAAATAAAATCGATGAATACCATCTGGATCTGATCGTGTTAGCTGGTTTCTTAGTGAAGATTCCTGCTGCCATGATCGAGAAATACGAGGGAAAGATCATCAACATCCATCCGTCCCTGATCCCGTCTTTCTGCGGTGTTGGATTCTATGGACTGAAGGTACATGAGGCGGCTCTGGAGAGAGGCGTGAAAGTGACTGGCGCCACGGTTCATTTCGTGGACAGCGGCATGGACACCGGCCCCATCATTTTACAGAAAGCAGTAAAAGTACAGGATGGTGATACACCGGAGGTTCTGCAGCGTCGTGTTATGGAACAGGCAGAGTGGATTCTGCTGCCACAGGCGATCCAGATGATCGCCCATAACCAGATCGCATATCACCGCAGAGGAGGAGAAAAGGCATGAAAGTTCTGATTGTAGGCGGCGGTGGAAGAGAACACGCCATCGCATGGAAAGTGGCGAAAAGCCCAAAAGTAGAGAAATTATACTGTGCTCCAGGTAATGCGGGAATCGCAGAAGTGGCAGAGTGTGTTAATATCGGCGTTATGGAATTTGATAAATTAACAGCGTTTGCCAGAGAGAACCAGATCGATCTGACCATTATCGGACCTGACGATCCGCTGGCAGCAGGCGCTGTGGATGCCTTCGAGGCAGCAGGCTTACGTGTCTTTGGCCCACGCAAAAACGCAGCGATCTTAGAGGCATCCAAGGCATTTTCCAAGGATCTGATGAAGAAATACGGCATTCCAACCGCAGCTTATGAGACATTTACCAGCCCGGAGGCAGCCCTGGCTTATTTGGAGACGGCTAAGATGCCAATCGTCTTAAAAGCAGACGGTCTGGCTTTAGGAAAAGGTGTTCTGATCTGTAAAGATTTAGAGGAAGCCAAAGAAGGGGTCAAGACCCTGATGTTAGACAAACAGTTCGGCTCTGCTGGTGATGAGATTGTTATCGAGGAGTTTATGACCGGCCGCGAGGTATCTGTTCTTTCCTTCGTAGACGGAAAGACCATCAAGATCATGACCTCCGCTCAGGACCACAAACGTGCAAAAGACGGCGATCAGGGCTTAAACACCGGCGGTATGGGAACTTTCTCTCCAAGCCCATTCTACACGGCAGACGTGGATGCGTTCTGTAAGGAACATATCTACCAGAAGACTGTGGACGCTATGAGAGCAGAGGGCAGAGAATTCAAGGGAATCATTTTCTTTGGTCTGATGCTGACCGCAGATGGCCCAAAGGTTCTGGAATACAACGCCAGATTCGGTGATCCGGAGACACAGGTAGTGCTTCCTCGTATGAAAAACGATATTGTAGATCTGTTTGAAGCCTGCATCGACGGCACCTTAGACCAGGTGAATCTGCAGTTTGAGGATAATGCAGCAGTCTGTGTGGTTCTGGCTTCTGATGGTTATCCTGAGCATTATGAGAAGGGATTTCCAATCCATGGCCTGGAGCATTTTAAGGATGCGGACGGCTATTATGTGTTCCACGCGGGAAGCAAATTTGACGCAGACGGCCAGATCGTTACGAATGGTGGCCGTGTGTTAGGTGTAACGGCTACTGGAAAGACCTTGAAAGAGGCAAGAACTAACGCTTATAAAGCAACAGAATTTATTACTTTTGATAATAAATACATGCGGCATGACATTGGAAAAGCCATTGATGAGGCATAATCCTTGATCGGTATGCCCATATATATCGGCCATAAGCAAATAAAATGTTTCATCAAAAGCGGTGGTGCAAAATCCATCGCTTTTAATAAGTTTATCTTATTAATAAAAATAAAATATTATTATAACTTCTGACATAGAAAAGTATTGTATACAAAATTATTTTTCCCTATAATAAACAATGGGTTTTAATTGTTTTAAGATGCGCCTGAGATGGCGCGAAAATCCAAATAAGAAAGGGAAAACGAATGAAAAAGTCAGGTGAGTTAGCAAGGGAAGCTTATGAATTTGAGGGAAAGCTGCCATTAAAACAGGCAATCCCACTGGGACTGCAGCATGTACTTGCCATGTTTGTAGGTAATCTGACTCCGCTTCTGATCATTACCGGTGTGTGTGGAATCGGAAGCGCCAGTGAGTATGCAGATATTCAGGTGGCTCTGTTACAGAACGCTATGATCATTGCAGGTGTCGTAACTTTGATCCAGTTATTTGCCATTGGTCCGGTGGGCGGCAAGGTGCCGATCATCATGGGTACCAGTTCTGGATTTATCGGAGTATTTAACAGTGTTGCAAAATTAATGGGCGGCGGTGTGCTGGCTTATGGCGCGATTATGGGTGCGTCAATTTTAGGCGGTCTGATGGAGACCGTTCTTGGTGCGTTTTTAAAGCCTTTAAGAAAATTCTTCCCATCCGTGGTTACCGGTACGGTTGTCCTTTCCATCGGTCTGTCCTTGATTTCTGTAGGAATCAACTCCTTTGGAGGCGGCAATACTGCCAATGATTTCGGTTCCATGGAAAATATGGCGCTGGCAACGTTGGTACTGATCGTGATCCTGGTGATGAAGCATTGGGGAAAAGGAATTTTCAGTTCTTCTTCTATTTTAGTGGGAATTATTGTGTGGTATATCGTAGCAGCCGTTATGGCAATGGTTCTTCCACATACCGCAGTAAATGCAGAGGGTGTTGAGTACACCAAATCATGGGTATTGAACTGGAATAAGGTTGCCCAGTCCAGTTGGTTTGCGATTCCGGCGTTTCTTCCGGTAAAACCGGTATTTGATATGAGAGCGATCGTTCCGGTGTTGATCATGTTCGTAGTAACCGCAGTGGAGACCATCGGTGATATCTCTGGTGTGATCGAAGGCGGTATGGGAAGAGAGGCTACCGACACGGAGCTTTCCGGCGGTGTCATGTGTGATGGTGCAGGTTCTGCCCTGGCAGCGGTTTTTGGTGTTCTTCCAAACACTTCTTTCAGCCAGAACGTAGGATTGGTCACTATGACAAAGGTGGTAAACCGTACTGCTCTGGCAAGCGGTGCAGTCTTTCTGATCTTATGTGGTCTGATCCCAAAACTGGGGGCGCTGGTTTCTATCATGCCTCAGGCCGTTTTAGGTGGAGCAGCAGTAATGATGTTCTCCTCCATTATCGTCAGCGGTATCCAGCTGATCACCAGCGAGTCTCTGACTCCAAGGCGACTGAGCATCGTATCCGTAGCCCTTGGCGTTGGCTATGGTATGGGTGCCAATACTGCGATTTTAACTAATATGCCTCAGCTTGTGCAGCTGGTATTTGGTGGTTCCGGTATTGTCCCGGCGGCGATCGTGGCGATTGTGCTGAATGTTGTGCTGCCAAAGGATGAGAAATAGTTGCTGAAACGAAAACCAAAGAACCTTACAAAAGACACGATGATGCTCCTGATATGATCAGATCAGGAGCATTATTTATTTCATAGGAAAGTTCGTCCTATGAAATAAATAACGCTCCGCGAGGATCGCACTGCGGCGGAAAGGAAGAGTGCCGCTGTCGCGACCCGCCGCAGGCGGAGAATCCTGCGAGCAGGATTCTATTCTATTTCATATTGACACAGTAGGAATATATCGCTTATAATAAGTGGATATCGAGAGATAGCACAAGAAATAAATGAAAGGCGAGGAGAAAAGATTATGAGAAAATTATCTATATTCATGGCTGCTGTCATGAGTGGTGTTCTGCTGGCTGGATGTAGTTCTGCATCCACTGACAACGCAGCTCAGACAACGGCGGCCCAGTCTGAAGCAGCTGGGACTGAAACATCTGCAGAAGGAGAGTCTGTCACTGAAGCGGCGGCAGATGTAGATGATGAACTGGCTCAGATCCAGAAATCCGGTGTTTTTAAAGTTGGTGTAGAGGGTACTTATCCACCAATGACTTACCACGATGAGTCTGGTGAATTAACTGGATTTGACGTGGAAGTAGCCAAGAAAGTGGCAGAGAAGTTAGGGGTGACAGCAGAATTTACGGAGTCTGACTGGGATTCCCTGTTAGCCGGTATTGACAGCAAACGTCTGGATACCGTCATCAACGCAGTCAGCGTTACCGAAGAGCGCTCCCAGAAGTATGATTTCGCAGGTCCATATTTTTATATTACCCAGCAGATCGTTGTACGTTCTGATGATGATTCTATCGTCGATATGGACAGCTTAAATGGCAAGAAATGTGCCAACACCATGACAACCGCATATCTGGATCTGTTAGAGGATGCAGGTGCGGAGATTGTCCCGATCAATACCACAGAGGAAGCAGTTTCCATGATCAATTCCGGAAGAGCTGATTTTACGACCTTTAACTCTGTTATCTTCAACGAGTATTTAAAGCAGCATCCAGATGCAAAAGTAAAAGTTGCCTTCGCGATCCCGGATCTGGTAGATACCTATGCAGTCCCGATCCGTAAAGGCGAGACCAGACTGTTAGAGGCTGTACAGAGTGCACTGGATGAGCTGACAGCTGAGGGAACACTCAGCGAGATTTCCGAACAGTACTTCGGAACTGATTTTACGAAACCAGTGGAATAAATAAGAGGAATAAATAATAAGAAAGTAAGGATAGACCATGAATGAACGAATCATACAGATTCTGATTTCTTCTTTTACGAAAATTTTAATACCAGGAATCAAGGTAACGATCCCGTTGACCATCCTTTCCTTTACCTTTGGATGTATCATTGCACTGTTCCTTGCCCTGGTACAGGTTGCCAATGTTAAAGGACTGAAGCAGTTTGCCAGATTTTACATCTGGATTTTCCGTGGAACGCCGCTTCTGGTGCAGTTATTTATCATTTTCTTCGGCCTTCCATCCATTGGCATCATTCTGGACGCGTTTCCGTCCGCAGTGATCGCGTTTGCCCTGAATCTTGGTGCATATAATGCGGAGATTTTCCGTTCCGCGATCCTGGCAGTGCCGGAAGGACAGACAGAGGCCGCTTACATGGTCGGTTTAAATTATCCGCAGACGATGATCCGGGTGGTGATGCCGCAGGCATTCCGGATCGCGTTCCCGCCGTTATTTAACTCCCTGATCGGACTGACTAAGGATACATCCCTGGCGTCCAATATCACGGTCATTGAACTGTTTACGACAGCCCAGCAGATCGCAGCGAGAACGTATGAGCCATTTGCTCTGTACTGCGAGGCAGCAGTGATCTATCTGTTGATCTGTACCGTATTAACGGCAGTCCAGAACTGGGCAGAGAAGAAATTGTCCTGGAGTAGACCGGCAGCGAAACAGAGCTGATTTAGAGCTAATTTAGAACTGATCGTTAAAGGTACTGAATAGTTGCAGAAAGTGAAGAAATAATATGCTGGAAGTAAAGAATATCCACAAGCGGTTCGGCGACAACGAAGTATTAAAGGGCGTCGATTTTAAAGTAGAAAAGGGATCTGTGATCGCAGTTCTTGGAAACAGTGGTTCTGGAAAAACAACCCTGCTGCGCTGCATCAGTTTTCTGGAGCGGGCAGACCAGGGCGAGATCCAGTTTGATGATTTCCGAAAGGATATCACTGCTGTGAGCAAGCCAGAGATCCGAGCTCTCCGCATGAAGATGGGATTTGTGTTCCAGGGCTACAATCTGTTCCGGAACATGACAGCTCTTCAGAATGTGATGGAAGGCCTGACGACTGCCCGGAAGATCCCGGAGGCAGAAGCCAAAAAGCGGGCCAGAGAAGTGCTGGATAAAGTGGGAATGTCTGACCGGGAAAATTTCTACCCGGATCAGCTGTCCGGTGGTCAGCAGCAGCGTGTGGCCATCGCCAGAACCATCGCTTACAACCCGGAGGTGATCCTCTTTGATGAGCCAACCTCCGCCCTGGATCCTCAGTTGACCGGAGAGGTCTTAGAAGTCATGAAAAAGCTGGCAGAAGAGGGCGCAACCATGGTGGTCGTTACCCATGAGATGGAATTTGCCCGTAAAGTAGCCAACTGGGTCGTCTTTATGGAAGATGGCGTGATCGTGGAGGAGGGAACCTCCGAAGAGTTCTTCTCTAATCCGAAAAAAGAACGGACCAGACAGTTCCTGCAGAAAACCGATACAGGACTTGTATAAACACAGGAAATCCCATAGAATTCTCGACTGAGATAAAAACGGCTGGAGCCTTTGCAGTGGTTCCAGCCGTTTTCTTCTTTGTGAGATTTTTGTGAGAATAAGCTTTTATTATTTATGACATTGAGATGACATTTATCCGGTATTAATTATAGATAGACACACCGAATTTTATTTTTCTGTAAATCTTATATGCGATCGTCCACACCAGAGATACCACAATGTAGAGGGAGGAAAGCAATCCAACTGCCGCGCCAGCAAAAACAACAAGGTAAAGTCCAATATTCATAACAAATTTCTCCTTTTTCTGTTTACAATGATTGATAGGTCTGATTCATGAAAACAGAAAAGCTCTTTTTACCATCCTTATGGTGTATGTACTGGATGATCGTGTCCCTGCTCGGGACCACGTATTTCCGGAAAGTCCAGGAAATAATCCCGGTAACTGGTAAAAACGGCAGGAGAAGTGCCGCTAAGCAATAGAAAAATCGTAAAAAATCTGTGGTTCTTGAAGAAGTCCGGCGGTTCGCCTGACGGAATATTTCTGAAGAAACATCCCTTAACGAGGTTTCTTCAAAATATTGCTCCTCAGAACTACCGGGAGGTTCTCCCTTTAAAGCTGCTTCTGTCCGGACGTCCTGGGGGAATGAGAGCCGATAGTCAGTCTGAAACCGTTCCGCACAGATTCCCACAAACAGAACCATGACAATGGATAGAAGCCAATAGCTGGTCTGGCGTTTGTTTTGATACATTTGTTATGAATGGACCTTTCTTTTTTTTCAGAATTATTTTAGCAGATGTTTCCGGCCGATGCAAGAAAAATCCACAAAGTCTTTGAATATGTGACAATATTCACGAATTTTGCATAAAAATAAATTTTTGCTTGATTTTCCACAACAGATTCCGTATAGTAATAAGAAGTGAATAAAAGACATAGCTAGAAAGAAAGGGAATAAACGATGGAAAACACAAAGGCAAAGAAATCATTTCAGGCGCCACATACATTCGTGATCCTGGTTGCGCTGATCCTGATCGCGGTAGCAGCTACTTATGTAGTACCGGCAGGCGAGTATACCAGATACGTGGATGAGGCGACCGGAAGAACACTGGTAGAGGCAGGAAGCTTCCACTATGTTGACTCCAATCCAGTCAGCTTTTTCTCAATCCCATCACTGATTTACCGGGCAATTGTAAAAGCTGCAAGTACAGTTACATTTATTTTGATCATTGGTGGTTCTTTTGAAATCATCACATCCACAGGCGTGTTAACCGTTCTGTGTAAAAAAATGTCAAAAGCATTTCAGGGAAGAGAATTATTCGTCATTCCGGCATTTTTGATCCTGTTCTCTATTTTCGGAACAACAATGGGTATGTCCACAGAGGTTATGATTTTTGTTCCGATCGGTATCGCGCTGGCAACTTCACTGGGACTTGACAAAGTAACCGGTACGGCTATGATCGCCATGGGTGCCGCTTCTGGATTTACCGCTGGTATCCTGAACCCATTTAACGTTGGTGTGGCACAGGATATCGCTGAGATCCCGATGTTCTCTGGTATGGGATATCGTCTGGTGATCCTGGTTATTTTACTGGTGATCAATACCGTATACATCACCTGGTACGCAAAGCGGGTAAAGGCAGATCCGACCAAGAGCATTATCTACGACGAGCCGGATGATAACGAATTTGTGTTCGATGATAAAGATGAAGCGATGACGCTCACCCATGGACTGACACTGGCTGTCATTGTCATCGGTTTTGCAGCACTGATCTACGGCTTAAGCAAGCTGGACTGGTATTTCGAGGAAATGTCCGCAATCTTTATCACCATGGGTGTTGTCTGCGGTATCATCAACCGCTACAGCCCGAATAAGATCGCATCCACCTTTGGTGCAGGTGCTAAGGGAATCGTTGTTGGCGCACTGATCGTTGGTATTGCCCGTGGCGTTGAGATGGCTTTATCGGATGCCTTGATCCTGGATACCATCGTTCATGCGATCGCAAGCCTGGTAAATACACTGCCACAGTCCTTAAAAGCAGTGGGTATGTTCTTAGCCCAGTCTTTAGTAAACTGCGTCATCACCTCCGGTACTGGCCAGGCGGCAGTTACCATGCCTCTGATGGTTCCGGTTGCGGATCTGATCGGCATCACCAGACAGACCGCAGTATTAGCTTTCCAGTTAGGAGATGGCTTTTCCAACTCTGTTCTGCCGACCTCTTCTGCATTAATGGGTTATCTGGTTGTATCCAAGATTCCATACGCAAAGTGGCTGAAGTTTATGGTACCTCTGTTCCTGATCTGGACACTGGCCGGATGCTTCTTCATGCTGGGAGCGATTGCAATCGGTTATTAAAAACATACGAAAGAAGTATATAAAATGGATGAAAAGGAACGATTAAAGAAACATCTGGAGTATCTGTGTTCTTTTGACAAATTGACTGGAGAACCGGAGGCGCTTTTGGCTGTCAACTATCTGATCCAGACACTAAAAGAGGATGGAATCAGTTGTCATACCGAGAAATTTGACGCCTATTTAAGTAATCCGATCCATAGCCATCTTGTGATAGATGGAGAAGAAATTCCAAGCCGTCCAAGATCCTTTTCTGAAAGTACCAGTAAGCCGCTTCATGTTCCGGTGATCTATGATCATGGAACCAGGGAAGCGGTTTCTCTGGTTGAACAGAAAGCTTTCCTGGAAACTGTCTCCGGAAAGCTGGTTCTTGGATATGGATATGATGAGCGTTATGCAAAATTACTGGAACAGTACGGTGCAGCTGGCTGGGTCCAGATCTGGACCTCCGGAGAGACGCAGATCCACGAGGATACGGTCAGCCCGGTATGGGGAACGCCGGATATGGATTCTTCCCTATTCCAGTTAAAGATGCCTGTGTTAGCGGTATCAAAGCCTGTGGGCGAAAGGATTCTGGAGAAATTAGAGCAGTATCAGCAGGACGGGAAAATACTGTATGCAGATCTTGAGAGCCAGGTGGATACCGGAGTAAAGCAGGTGGAACTTCCAATTGCAGAAATTCCGGGGAAATCTGAGGATTTTGTTCTGCTTTCCTGTCATTACGATACCTGGTATCGCGGCGCCTTTGATAACTGTACCGCTGATGCACTGGCTCTGGAGCTGGCCCGTTATTTTAAAGACCGGTCAGATCAGCTGCAATATTCTCTGCGGATTGCCTGGTGGCCAGGTCATTCCAATGGCCGTTATATGGGCTCCACCTGGTACTGCGACCATCATTTTGACGAATTGTATCATCACTGCATCGCCCATGTAAACCTGGATCTTTTAGGCTCCAAGGGGGCAGGCCACACCTTAGCCATCCGGACCGCTGGCCTGGAAGGTGATAAGTGGCTCCAGGAACAGATCGCTGCCGTTGATCCAGAGGCAGATCTGGTGATTGGACGGATCGGACGCGGCGCTGACCAGTCTTTCTGGGGAGTGGAGATCCCGTATCATATCAATCCGCGATATGAGGCGAGGAAAGAGTGCCGGACCTCTGACGCACCTGGCCCTGGAGTATCCTGGTGGCATACCATCGAAGATACCTTTGATAAAATTGATTTTGATGGTCTGATGCGGGACGGAGAAGTGGTGCGCTCCCTGTTAGAGGGGCTTTTGACAAATGCTGCGCTTCCAGTGGACTTTGAAGGTTATTTCCATACCTGGAACCGGTATCTGGAGCCATTAAAAGCATCCGAAGAACACCGGATGGCGATAGAAGAGATCCAAAGCCTTTTCGAAGCAGTTATGACCAGGTGTCAGGAATTAGATACTCCAGTCATTTCCGAGTCTCATTTGATGGATCACAACCGCTTATGCCGTCTTGTAGGAGGCGTATTGGGCCGTCTGATGCATTCGTCCGGTTCCGCCTATGAACAGGATACCTCTTTTGCTTATGGTCCGTTACAGCTTTTGTCGGCATCAGCCAAGCTGATCGCCAGAACAGCCCAGCAGACTGGCATTTGTTTTACCACACTACATTTATACGGCAGAGAAACCGTATGGTAACGGAATTGCGTAAACTTCTTGACAGATTAGATCAGGAATTTTTATAAATTATATTTCACGATAGGGAGAACTACATGAAAAAAGAACATATCAAACATGCATTAGAAGCCTATCTTCCAGAATTGACTGCCATGGCCGATCAGATCTATGATCTGGCAGAGCCTGGAATGGAAGAGTTCCAGTCCAGCAAATTGTTGGCAGATTATTTGCAGAACCACGGATTTACTGTAGAAATGGGCATTGCAGGTCTTCCAACAGCCTTCCGCGCGGTTTATGAGCAGGGAGAGGGTGGCCCGTCCTTCGGGTTTTTAGCAGAATATGATGCGTTGAAGGATATCGGACATGCCTGCGGTCATCACATGCAGGGACCGTCCGTCATTGGTGCGGCACTGGCCTTAAAGGACATCTGCAAAGAGCAGTCCTATAAGATCGTAGTTTATGGAACGCCTGCTGAAGAAACCATCGGGGGTAAGATCATCATGCAGGAAAAAGGATGCTTCCAGGACATTGATATTGCCCTGATGATGCATGCGGCTCCTACAACCTGCGTCGATCTGCGCTGTATGGCACTGGAATGCTTCTATGTAAATTTCCATGGAGTGGAAAGCCACGCAGCTATGAGCCCGGATAAGGGAAAAAGCGCTTTTGACGCCGCTCTTTTATCCTTCCAGGGCATCGAGTTCCTGCGTGAGCATGTAAAAGAGGATTCCCGTATGCATTACACCGTATTAGATGCAGGCGGTCCGTCCAACATCGTACCAGGAAGAACCAGAGCTGAGTATACCCTCCGTTCCTACAGCACGGATTATCTGGAAAATGTCATTGTTCCAAGATTTTATGACATCATCAAAGGTGCCTGTCTGATGACCGGAACCACTTATGACATCGAACGCAGTTATCCATTTAAGGCCAAAATTCCATGTATCACCTTAAATGACCTGATCATGGAAAATGCCCGCCAGTTTGATGCGCCGCAGATCACCGGACCACGGGAAAAGACCGGTTCTACGGATTTTGGCAATGTCATGTACGATGTTCCTGGCTGTTGCATCCGTACAGCATTTGTGCCAGAAGGAACTTCCGCCCATTCCAAGGAATACTTAGATGCCGGAAAGACGGACAAAGCCCACGCAGCTCTTCGTTCTGGTTCAGAAATTCTTGCAGGTACCTGTGTGGATATCCTGGAAAATCCAGAATTGCTTCAGAAAATAAAGGAAGAATTTCAGGAAAGAAAGAAAAAAGAGCAATTAATGAAATAGTATTGACTTTTCAGACAAATCGAACTATACTTACCGCAATTCTTACAAAAGACAGTTGCGACGGAGCAAAAAGCGCTCCGCCGTAATTGTCTTTTTGTTTTTATTTCATAGGAAAGTTCGTCCTATGAAATCATATGAAAAAAGGGGGATAAAAGTTCAACCTTATATAAATTCCAGAACATGGTACAATGGATTTAAACAAAGGAACAAACAAAACGAAAGGGTGTGGAATATGAATAGCAAAAGCAAGAAAAACAACATTCCAAAGTGGGCATGGCTTTTGATCTCCTTTGGAGCCGCAATGGTTGTCTGGTATTTGTTATCGATCAATACAACTACTGCGAGGGCATTCCAGAATCAGGTGGTTGTATTAGGATCTATTAAGACCATGATCGATCGAGGAGTATTCTGGAAGGACATTTCCAGTTCTTTGATCTCTGTAACCGCAGGTTTTGCACTTGGATTTGCATTGTCGCTTCCATCGGCCATCCTCATGGCATGGTACGCGCCGGTCCGCAATATCGTAGAACCGTGGATCCAGTTTATCCGTAACATCCCACCGTTAGCTTACGTGCCGTTGATCGTCATGGTAGCAGGTGTTGGACGGAAGCCACAGATCATCGTTATCACCATTGCAACCTTCCTGATCATGACAGTTACCATTTATCAGGGCGTTATCAATGTCGATGAGACACTGATCAAGGCAGCAAGAGTCTTAGGAGCAACTGACAAAGATATTTTCTTAAAGGTAATTGCACCGGCGACACTGCCATTTATCATCACTGCGATCCGTTTAGGAAGTTCCACCGCATTAACCACACTGATCGCTGCAGAATCCACCGGCGCACAGGCTGGTCTTGGTATGAGAATCCGTTCCTTAAACAACAGCTTTGAGTCCGCTCCCATGCTGATGTATGTAATTTTGATCGGTATTCTCGGTATGATTATTGAAAAGATCGTTAAATACTTAGAAAAGAGGTTTACAGGATGGCAGGAGAAGAGAGAAGTGTAAAGGTTAAGATCGACAACGTCCGCAGAGTCTTCAATACCAGAAATGGTGAGATGATCGCATTAAACGGTGTCAGTCTTGATATTATGGAAAATGAATTTATCTGCGTGGTTGGTCCTTCTGGATGTGGTAAATCCACATTGTTAAATATTATTGCCGGTCTTCTGGAGCCTACATCCGGCAAAGTATACTGTGATGGAAAAGAAGTGACCGGAACCGGAACGGAACGAGGTGTGGTATTCCAGCAGTACGCATTGTTCCCATGGATGACCGTGAAAAAGAACGTCATGTTTGGCCTGAATTTAAAAGGAATTAAAGGCAAAGAAGCGGAAGATATTGCCATGAAATACATCAAGATGGTTCAGCTGGAGGATTTCGTTGATCATTATCCAAAGGAACTGTCCGGTGGTATGAAACAGCGTGTAGCCATCGCAAGAGCCTATGCCGTGAATCCTTCCATTTTACTGATGGATGAGCCATTTGGCGCATTGGACGCACAGACCAGAACCCAGCTTCAGACCGAGCTTCTGGAGACCTGGGAGAAGGAGCGCAAGACCTGTTTCTTTATCACTCATGATGTAGATGAAGCCATCATTCTGGCACAGAAGGTGATCATCATGAGCGCAAGACCTGGACGTATTAAAGAAATTGTTGACATTAATATTCCATACCCAAGAACTCAGGAGACCAAGATGACACCAGAATTCCTGGAATTAAAGAACCACATCTGGAGTCAGGTATATCAGGAGTACTTAGAGGTACGTAAATAAAAGGAGGAAACTATTATGAAGAAAAGAACTCTCAGCTTACTGATGGCAGCATCTATGACCGCCGGTCTGTTAGCCGGATGCGGAAGCTCCAAACCAGCAGAGACCACTGCAGCACCTACTACAGCGGCAGCAACTACTGCAGCGGAAACAAAGGCAGAAGAGACCACAACTGCGGAAGAAACAAAAGAAGAAGTAACCCCTGTTACCTTAAATATTGCTTACATGCCAAACTATGGAAGCCTCTGGTCCATTGAAAATGCCATTGATCAGGGCTACTTAGAGGAAGAGGGAATTACTGCGAATTTAGTAGAGTTCCAGGATGGACCTACGATCATTGCCGCTATGGAGTCCGGAAGTATCGACCTTGGATATATCGGACAGGGCGCTCACAAGCTTTGTATCAACGGACAGGCAACTATCTTCGCATTATCCCATATCTCCAATGGTGATGCACTGATCGGTGGTCCTGGCATTAAAACGGTAGAAGACTTAAAAGGAAAAACCGTTGCATATTCTTCCGGAAGCTCCAGTGAAGATATTTTATTAAACTCCTTAACAAAAGCCGGTATGACCATGGATGATATTACCGCTATGGATATGGATGCATCTGCAATTGTAACTGCGATGTTATCTGGCGGTGTTGACGCAGCAGCTACCTGGTCTCCAAACAGCTTAAAGATCTTAGAGGAGATGCCGGAGGCAACCAAGCTGACTGACAATATGACCTTCTCTGATCAGACAGTATCCCTGGCAAGCTGGATCTGCATGCCAAAATATGCAGAAGAAAATCGTGACGTATTAGTTCGCTTCACAAGAGCATTATTTAAAGCAATGGATTACGCTGCAAACGATCATCAGGAAGAGACTGCTGCATTAGTAGCTGCTCAGGTTGCTCAGGACAAAGACAGCGTTTACGAGCAGCGTGGTGACGCTCAGTGGATGACCGGTAAAGAAGTTGCAAAAGGCGCAGCAGACGGAACAGTTGAAGGCTACTATGAGCTGCAGAAACAGAACTTTATCAAATCTGGTGCCGTTGAGGTTGATCCTCCAGTAGCTGATTATGTTCTGTTAGATGTTATGAAAGAAGCAGGCGAGTATTAATTCCGCAGATTCATATTGAAAAAACCAGAAAACGCGTCATATCAGGCGCGTTTTCTGCTCATTTATGGTATAATGATGATGTATCAAAGACAAACGTGTTTTGGTACAAGGGGGTTACTAAATATTTTATATCACAATAAAGGAGAGGGGAAAACATGAGACACGATTATTATTATTACAACAAAGAAGAACTTCTGAGAGATCCAAAGATCCCGCTGATCGTCATGGATGATAACCAGCAGGTATTCAAATCCATGGCAGATGAGATGGTAGAAGAGATCAAACGAAAGAATGCACTTGGCGAGACCACCGTTTTTATCTGCCCGGTTGGTCCGGTTGGCCAGTATCCATATTTTGTGGACATGGTCAATGAGCAGAACATCAGTTTGAAAAATGTCTGGTTCATCAACATGGACGAGTACCTGACGGATGAAAAGACCTGGATTCCGAAAGAGCATAAGTTAAGTTTCCGTGGTTTTATGGATCGTACCGTTTATACCAAGGTAAAACCAGAGCTTTTAATGCCAGAGGAGCAGCGGGTATTCCCAGACCCGAAAGATCCGGGACACATCCAGGATGTCATTGAGAAATTAGGCGGTGTGGATATCTGCTTTGGCGGTATCGGCATCAACGGTCATGTGGCATTCAATGAGGCTTCTGACGAGATGACTCCGGATGAGTTTTTAGCACAGCACACCCGTGTATTGGAGATTTCCCGTGAGACCAGAGTGGCAAACTCCATCGGTGACTTAAACGGTGCGTTGGATGATATGCCGCATTACTGCGTTACCATTGGTATCAATGAGATTTACCATGCAAGAAAGATCCGTTTAGGCTGTTTCCGCGACTGGCACAGAAGTGTTGTCCGCCATGCGGCTTATGGTGAAAGATCTGCCCATTTCCCGGTAACTCTCTTACAGGGACATCCGGACATTAACCTGAAATTTACGGAATTTGTTGCCAATCTTCCGGAATGATAATAGAGACTGAACAGTTGCGACGGAGAAAATAAAAACATATGCTGATCATTTTAACGATATGCCTGGTTCTGATGTCTGCGATGCTTCTTTTATTAAAGAAAAGCAGAGAGTCCCTCTATCTGATGGGACTTTGTGTCAGTCTGATGCTTGAAATCTGTGGTGTGATGATCTTTATTGCGAAAAAGGGCGGGATTTCTCTGGAAGTAGTACATTTTCTGTATTTTTCCAAGGCAGTCCAGACCAGACTCCAATATTTTCTGATCACCCTCAACCAGCTTGGTTATCTGATCGCCATTGGCCGTTTTCTGTTTCCACTGTTTTTAGTGGAAATGGCGCTGAAGCTTTCCATGGTTCCTGCTATCCGCAGGAATGGAAGGCTTCAGCTTTTTGCGGCTTTGGTGCCGGCTGCCATGCTGATTTTATATTTTCCACCAATTTACCGGATCCTGGTAGCCGGGAATGAAGCACTCCAGAAAACTTTTGCGACACTCAGCAGGTTCTGGATCGATCTTTATCTGTTATTCGCCATTGGACTGCTTTTATATGAATTATTTTCTATTACATTAAAGTTTGTCCGCAGGCAGTTTGTACAGGTAACTCTGTTTCTGATTGCATTGACCGGGATCTATATTTTGTATTACAATCAGGATCCAGGACAGGTATACCGCTTTTACAGTTATACAACAGCCTGGAACAAGGGAATCGGCTATCTGCAGATCTCGCCATCCATTCACAGCTACATGCTTCTGGTTGTGGTCAATGTGATCTGCTCGGTTCTTGGCTTTTACAGTCTTCTAACCTTTACCAGAGGAACCTACCGGGAAAATATGGAAGATGTGGTGATGGAACGCAAGTTCGATACGGCAAAGATCGGGGCTTCCACTTTCGTTCACAGCATGAAAAACCAGCTGCTTTCCAGCCGGGTGATCTACAAACGCATCGACCAGCTTTATGAACAGCCAGAGCTGGATACCGGAAAATTAAAAGAATACATCGACACGCTGCGGACTGTCAATGATGCCATGTTATTACGGATGGAAGAACTCTATCGGTGTGTAAAGACCAAATCCATTTTTATGGTACCGGTAGAGATTTCTGATCTGGTGGAGGATACACTGGAACGGTTTCACGGAAAATATCCGGAGGTTACGATCCTGGTGGAGAATGCCGGGGTAGAACGGATCCTGGCTGATAAAGTCCAGTTAGGTGAAGCTCTTTATAACCTGCTTGTAAATGCCCAGGAAGCGGTTTTGTCCGCAGACAAGGGAGAAAAAGGCGAAGTCTCTTTAAAAATCCGTAATGAAAGACTTTACACGGTGATAGAAGTGCGAGATAATGGATGTGGTATGGCAAAGCATCAGATCAAAAAAATATTTGAACCATTTTATTCCAGTAAAAATTCCAATTCCAACTGGGGAATGGGGCTTTATTATGTCCGTGAGATCGTAAAAAGCCATCTGGGGTTTATGCGTGTAGACAGTACCGAGGGGAAGGGAAGCTGTTTTTACATATTATTGCCAAAATACCAATAACTGTACGTTGAATTTTTCTTATCGATCGGACAAAGAATGGATTTGGATCGTACAGAAAAGAAAAGAGGGTGTGGTACAATGGCAGGAACTTACAAGATTATGATCGCAGACGATTTCCCGATTTTACGGGAAGATCTGGCGGAGGTGATCAGAGAACAGCCGGATATGGAGGTTGTTGGCGAAGCCTCGACCGGCAAGGAGATCGTGGCTTTAGCGGAAAATACGGATTATGACCTGATCCTGATGGATATTGAAATGGAGACCATGAATGCGGGAATCACCGCTACCGAAATGATCCGTGACAAAAATCCTCAGGCAAAGATTATTTTTCTGACAGCCCATGAACTGCGGGAGATCATCATCACCGCCATGGGCGCCGGAGCATTGGATTATATTGTAAAGGGATGCTCCGATGAAGAGATTCTTTATCATATCCGCTGTGCCCTGGAGGGGCATCCAGTCATGCAGGGACAGATCCAGCAGACGGTGATGCAGGAGTATGCAAGACTTCAGAAAAGCGAGCAGAGCCTGTTGTTCTTCATCAACAACATTTCCAGGCTGACGGCTTCGGAGCGGGAGATCATCCGGCTTTTGCTTGAAGGACGGAAGGTTCATGAGATCGCCGGGATCCGGTGCGTGGAGAGCAGTACCATCAAGACACAGATCAAGAGTCTGCTGGGAAAATTTGGGTGCAGCAGGACGAAGGAGATCGTGCAGGTGATCCGGGAATTGAACATCGAGCATTTGTTCTAAAATGCGCAACGCATACACAAACGTTTGAGTAAAAGTTCCACTGTTTTTCCTTGAAACTCCATGGACTTTTGCGGATGGTTGTGTAATAATAAACAGGGAGATCATTTTTACAATATGAAAAAGAAGGGGTTGGGTAAATAATTATGAATCTTATGGTGTATTTGATCTTTCTGATCGTCAGCTTTGGCGCTTCCATTGCAGGGGCTATCTGTGGAATCGGCGGTGGTGTCATCATCAAACCGGCATTGGATGCGGTTGGTGTCCTGGATGTGGCGACCATCAGTTTTCTGTCTGGATGTACGGTACTGACCATGAGCTGCTATTCTGTTTATAAGGCAAAGAGAAGCGGTGAAAGTCTGATCGATATGAAGATCGGAACTCCACTGGCGATTGGAGCAGCAGTGGGTGGTGTAGTTGGCAAATGGATGTTCCAGATGGTTTCTGCCATGTTTGCAGATAAAAACATGGTCGGAGCTGTTCAGGCGGCCTGTCTGCTGGTCATTACTCTCGGAACGTTAATTTATACGATCTATAAGGAAAAAATCCATACAAAGCATCTGGTGAATTTTGTGGTATGCCTGCTGGTTGGACTGGTTCTGGGCATCATGTCCTCCTTCTTAGGAATCGGCGGCGGCCCGATCAATCTGGTTGTCCTGTTTTATTTCTTCTCCATGGACACCAAGGCGGCGGCACAGAATTCCCTTTACATCATTCTGTTCTCTCAGATCACCAGCTTTTTACAGACGGTTTTGACCGGAAAAGTGCCAGCTTTCCCGATCATGGCTCTGGTGATCATGGTATTTGGCGGACTGATGGGCGGCTTTTGTGGACGAATTATTAATAAAAAGATGGATTCCAAGATGGTTGATAAATTATTTATCTGCCTGATGGTAGTAATTATTGGAATTAACTGCTATAATATCTATAAATTCATTGGATAAGCAATGGCAGTCAGATATGCCGGGGAGAGATCCTTTGACATGTTTGACTGCCTTTTGTTTTCTTGTCGAATGAGGTGAAACATGAGGCGTGAAACCCTTTGACATTAGGAGTGTGAGATATGATGACTTATAATTTTGATCAGTTAAATGACCGGCGGAATTCTTATTCTATGAAATGGGATATTAAGGACAACGAACTGCCCATGTGGGTAGCAGACATGGATTTCCAGACGGTTCCAGCGGTTACCGACGCCATCCAGAAACGGGCAAAACAGGGAATTTTCGGATATACGATCGTTCCAGATGACTGGAGAGAGGCGTACTGTGGATGGTGGAAGAGAAGACATAACCTGACTATCGCTCCGGAAAGCCTGGTATTCTGTACTGGTGTGGTTCCGGCCCTTTCCAGTATCGTCCGCAAAATGACGACTGTGGGAGAGAATGTGCTGGTACAGACTCCGGTATATAACATTTTTTTTAATTCCATCCGCAACAATGGCCGGAATATTTTAGAAAGCCGATTGGTTTATGAAAATGGAACTTACCACATCGACTGGGCAGATTTAGAGGCAAAATTGTCCAATCCCCAGACTACATTGATGTTTTTATGCAACCCGCAGAACCCGATCGGCCATATCTGGGAGAGAGAAACTCTGGCGAAGATCGGTGAATTATGCCATAAACACCACGTTTTAGTGGTTTCCGATGAGATCCACTGTGATTTGACCGATCCAGGCAAAGAATACGTCCCATTTGCCTCCGTATCCGAGATCTGTGCCCAGAACAGCATCACCTGTATGGCACCTACCAAAACCTTCAATATCGCAGGTCTGCAGACTGCTGCAGTCATGATTCCGAATCCGGTGATCCGCCAGAAGGTAGACCGTGGCTTGAATACCGATGAAGTAGCCGAACCGAATGTATTTGCGATCGAGGCTGTTTTAGCTGCATTCCGGTATGGCGACCAGTGGCTGGATGAGCTGCGGGAGTATATCTATGAGAATAAGCAGCTTGTATGGGATTTTATAAAGAAAGAGCTGCCAGACGTACATGTGATCATTTCTGATTCGACGTATCTGTTATGGCTGGATTGCAGCGCTTACGAATCCGACAGTGAAAAGCTGGAAGAACTGATCCGTGAAAAACCGGTTTGTGGCTGTGTGCCGGTAAAGAATATGGCGGAGAGCCAGATGGATTTTTACGGATGAATATCGCCTGTCCGCGAAGCCGGGTGATGGATGGACTGGAGAGATTGAAAAGGGCGTTGGAGGAAATACGATAGGTAAACTTTTAGAGAATATAAGAGATCGAGAAGGAGTTTTGTTTATGGAAAAATCTCTTTTCGATGGGCTTTATATGAGGAAATTGATCAAAGCATTGAAAACCTTTGGAGCGTACTTTTTACAACAGGATATCTGACGCAGATTGGAAAGGCTGAAGGCGGCGTGTATCGCCTGGTCATTCCAAATCGAGAAGTGGGCGAGGTTTTTCGCCTTCAGATCAATGAATGGTTTAAAAAATCAATTTTCAGTAATACGGAACGTCTGACGGCTTTCTGGAAAGCCTTTGAAAACGGGGATACTGAGGGCATTGAGCAGTACCTAAATCGCATGATGAGTAACTCCAATTTGGGGCGGGTAAGCGTAAGTTTACCTGCCCTGTGTCTATATAGGAAAGGTGGAACGATGGAACAGGATACGGAGATTTTGTAAAAGGGTGACATGCTCCCCCACTTAGCTAGTACTTGAAGTGGGGGGCTTCTCGCTCGATATAGAATGAAGTACTGTTTTTTTATTCATTATTCATAGACTCCCTTCTATAGACCGCCGATCTTGAGGAAAACTTCAAAGTTCCTTTACTATCAGTGCTTCTGATTACATCTCCTACCTTACCTTCTCTTACACGTACATTGAACATTTTACCAAGTCTAGCCCGCACAATAGATGGTCTGATGTTCGCGTTTTCTGCTTGAGCAACAGATATATCATGAAAAGATGGCAAATCTACAAGTGTAAAATCAACACCGATTGCTTGATTCTTTGCTTCTGTCTCTAATGTAGATAATGCAGCCTGATAATCAAATGGGTTCTGCTTGTATAACTTTTCTAGTATTGTAATAAGATAAACATTTACTGTGCAGCCATTTGTAGTTGCATCTTTTTGTAATGATTTAAACAATTCATCATCAATTGAAAGGTTTATTCTTTGTGCCATAGTGAAGACCTCCATTATGTATTCGCAGTGGTATTGTGCAACTCTGTTGGTATTATAATGGTGTTGTGCAGCTCTGTCAAGCGAAATATGTTTCATAGAATCTTGAAAAGTTCTCCTGTGTGGCAAGTTCCGCATATTTGCAGTCATCGGTTCTGCTCTCTACATACATATCATTGATAAGACCTATCGACAGCATTTCAAGATTTGCCATTAATAAGCCGAACTAACGCATCGTAGCAGAAGCAATTGGGTTGTCATTTCACGCTCTGATTGTCTATATAGGATGAGAAGGGTAGCTATGAGATGAAACCGGGAGCGGTGGTTGGCAGTTCCAACGTGATTGTATATTGAATCTATGGGTTTTCATATGCTATAATTATGTTGTGGATAGAATAAAACTGGGCGGTACGGTCTTTTATAACACCTACACGCTGGAGGGCAAGATTGAAAAGAACGTCACCCCGACCCTGTTTGCCATCTGGGACAAAGAGACCCAGACCCTGTTATCGGAATCCTTTCCTTTTACAACAACAAGGAAAAGGACTCCAAGACCATACCGAGGATGTTGCCTACGGTGACTTAAACCTTGGAATGCCGGAGTACCGCTCCCTGCACTTCATCCGGGAAGAGGAAAAGAAGAAGGAGAAGGAGGAAGGGGATTCCGGAGAGAATTCCGGACCTGGCGGAGAGGCTTCCGGTTCCGGAGAATCCACGGACGGCGCGCCGGAGGCACCGGAAAAGGTGACGTATGAATATTATTCGGATTATGGATATTACCAAAACGCCGATGCCGGGCTTGCCAGCGAACGGACGGAACATGATGAGGCAAAGGTTCTGGATGATAATAAGATCTGGGACGCGGGGAATCTAGGAGCGGATGGACAGATCGGTGACGCCTGGTGGGATTACACCAGGCATGTATGGCCGGATCAGGTAGAGGATCTGGAGAATGCGTATTGACACCCGATACGTTACACGATATAATATAAATATGATAAAATCATTTGCACACAAAGGACTAAAGGAATTTTATGAAAGCGGTTCCAAGAAAGGAATCCAACCAGAGCATGCGCCAAAATTAGGTAGAATGCTTGATCGTCTTGATGCAAGTACCAGCCCGCAAGATATGAATTTACCTGGATACCGGTTACATCCACTGAAAGGAGATAAACAGGATATGTGGGCCGTTACTGTTAATGGAAACTGGCGGTTGACTTTCTATTTTGAAGGACAGGATGCTCATCTTGTGGATTATCATTAGGAGGGATAGAATGAAAAGAAGACCAACACATCCTGGAGTTGTTCTTTTAGAGGATGTAATAAAACCACTCAATCTTACCATAACCGATGCAGCTAAAATGCTTGGGGTCAGCCGGAAAGCATTATCAGAATTCGTAAATGAGAAGGCAATGCTGAGCCCTGAGATGGCAATTCGCATCGCAACAGCAACGCATACATCTCCAGAAAGCTGGATGAATATGCAGCAGAAATTGACACTTTGGGAAGCGGAGCAGCATCTTCCGAAAAATGTTATCCCGTTTCCATCTGCGGCATCCGAAGAAGCCGCAGCATTGCAGATGTAATGGTAATGAAAAGTAGCGAGCGATGACCGCAGGTACAAAATAAAATAATGGTGTTTAGCCATTTAACCGTGAACTAAGCACCATTATTTCTATTATTCTCAAACTATTCGTTAAACTATGCTTTTGCGAATAGTTTGCGGCATCTCTGCTTTTGGTCAGCCTACGCCAAAATCTGTAATCTCATAGAGAACTTCAACCGATGGATCATCCAGCAGCCACTGGTATTCTTTCATAAACCATTTCACCAATTCCTCATCCCTGCGGATCTTCGTCGTATTATTATTATAGACGTTGACTGTTCCCAATTTGAAATATTTCTTCAGATACTCAATATCTCTTGAAATCATTTCTTTTGTTTGTCCCTGAATGCCAACCATCAGGCATGGAGAATCAAAATACCGGGCAACCTCTTCCGGATTTTTGAAATCGGCATGTTTGTTCAGGAAACTTTCACGAAAATCATGGTCGAAGGTCTCGACGCCAATCTTAAATACGATCGGTACTGGCATACGCTTCCGCATCTCTGCCAGCCGGTTCTTATAGATCCAATGAGCCTCGAAAAACAATTTATTGATATTTTTTTCACGAATTACCTGTTCAATCTGATTTAAAGTCTCTTTTGGAAGTTCAAAGCAGCTTCCGGAATTGATTACTTCCAGTACCCCGTATTCTCCCGTTACCAGGTTTAATACCTGGTTATTTAATGCAATCATTCCGGCTTCATCCCGGCTGTTGTCTTCGATATAGTCACAAAATGCGCATTTGCCCCAGGCACAGGGAAATGCCTTTAACAGGCAGATCTCCCGCTGATTTTTGTCTGTGATCTTACTATACCGCTCGGTAGGAATTCCCATGTATACTCCTCTCCTATCTACTTTTGTAAATGTTCAGCAGATCAACGCACCTTTGTTGCTCCTATTTTCTTTCTGCTTTCTGGAATGCAGTTTTCATGCTGAATGGCAGCATCTGCAGCACCATGACTACCAGGGCAAGGGAAATAACTCTGTCTAAGTAATCGGTAAAAATCTGAACAGCGAAAATACTTCCTGTCAAGCCAAGCGGTGTTCTGGATAAAATCTGTACCAGAATGCTGGAGCCAGAGGAAGTTACACCGCCAAATAAAACTGCGTTAATCACGGAACTGACCATCGTTCCAGGAATGGTGATAAAAAGAGCTCCTGCGATGATCTGGAGCTTTTTCACCTGTTTCTCAAACACCAGTCCATGCATCTGCTTTGCAGCGATTCCTGCCATGAATCCAGTGATCATGCCGACCGGTGCAAAGTACAGAGAATAAATATCTGTTGTAAATCCCATAAGGACTCCACTGATCATGTTTGGGAGCATCCCATAAAATGGGCCCATCCATGCGCCGATCAGAATGGTTCCGATACTATCTAAATAAATAGGAAGCCGTAACATCAATGCCAGCTGGCCTCCAGCTACATTGATGCAGACTGCCATAGCGATCATACAAAGCCGTAAAGTTGTCATTTTCTTATTCATGTTTTTTGTCCTCCCTGGTAATCAATGTTTCTAACAGATCCAGTTTCTCTTCTGGGATCTGTAAAATGCTGGAATAAAAGATTTTAAAAAATTTTAACACATCCACCTCAGTCAGAATTACTGCATTCGGTTCTTTCCGGTAGAAATCCATGGCGTCCACCACGGTCTGTCCCATAGAAATCCCGCCTGTTTCCACTGCAGTATATGCCTGTATCCCACTGCATAAGCTGCGGTCTGCAAAATAGGCCACTGCCAGCGGATCGTTGATCACACACCCAATGAGATGTTCCCATTCCCAGTGAAAATCGAAATAAAATTTTGTAATTTTCTGAACAAAAGAGCCAATTTCCGGTTTCAACCGTTTCATATATTCCAATAGATCTGGAGTAAAACAATCTTTCTGGTGACATCCAGACCGACCATGGAAATCAAAGAATGCTTCTGGGCTGCTGTTTCATACACCAGTGCAGCTGCATCAGGATCTACCCAGTAATTATACTCCGCTACCGGGGAACAATTTCCATGACTTTTAAAATTACCACCCATAGAAATAATTTCCTGAATCTGGTCAAAAGCTTCTCGGTCTGTCTGGATCAGTCTTGCCAGATTCGTCATAGGTCCCAGAGCAATCACGGAACACGGCTCTCCTGCTGCTGCACATTCCCGGATGATCCGGCCCATAAACTCCACTGCAGTCTCATTTTGTTCATACCCGGGAATTTCCGGAAGAAAGCTTTTTCCAAGTCCGTCTTCCCCATGGGTATCCAGCGCATTGACATATTCCCGTTTTAAAGGCGTTTTTTCTCCCTGATAAACCGGAATATCCAATCTTTTAAGAAAATGTAATACTTTCTTGGCATTTCCAAAGCCCATCTCCACCGGAGAATTTCCACAGACAATGGTGATGCCCTTTACGGAAATCGATTCCAGCGATAGAGCCAGCATGATCGCCAGACTGTCATCAATTCCCGGATCACAGTCAATGATCACATTCCTTCGCTTGACGTTTGTTACGTCTTTTTCTTCTTGCATCTTTGCCCTCGTTTCTGGCAAATACATGCTCCTTATAAAGCAAAAAAGGATGCTGCTTTTGCCGTTTATCTTGAGGACCTCAAATAAACACACAAAAACAGCACCCTATCAAGTATCATAGCGTGTTTTTCTGCTTGTCTGCCTAGTTTTTTATACTGGGAGGTTCTCGAACCAGTTGTGTGAAACGAAAACATCACACAAATTAGGATTATAACACACATTTCCTGTTCTATCAAGCAGAAAACGGGGGATATTGAAATAATATTATCGCACTGCCCCGATCAGTTCCTTAATATCTTCGATTCCATACTTCCGCATATAAGCTTCAATTCCTTCTACTACCTCTTTGGTTGCGTAAGGATTATGGAAGTTTGCAGTTCCGACAGCTACTGCAGTTGCACCTGCAAGAATGAACTCAAGCGCATCCTCTGCCGTCATGATTCCACCCATACCAATGATCGGCAGCTTTACAGCCTGAGCCACCTGATATACCATGCGGACAGCCACAGGTTTTACAGCAGGACCGGACATACCGCCGGTTTTATTAGCCAGTGCAAAGCTCCTGCGGTTGATGTCGATCTTCATACCGGTTAAGGTATTGATCAAAGATAATGCATCAGCGCCACCAGCCTCTGCTGCCTTCGCCATTACTGTAATATCGGTTACGTTTGGACTCAGCTTCATGATGATCGGCTGTTTTGCATGGCGCTTCACTTCTCTGGTGATCGCCTCCACGGCCTTCGGGTCCTGTCCAAAGGCAATACCGCCTTCTTTGACATTTGGACAGGAGATATTGATCTCCAGAAGGTCTACCGGCTGATCCCCAAGTCTTTCAACGACATCAATATAATCTTCTGTAGTCTTTCCACAGACATTTACGATAATTTTCGTATCATACTGCTTCAAAAATGGAATGTCACGGTTTACGAACACATCGATTCCCGGGTTCTGCAGACCGATGGCATTGATCATGCCTCCATAAGTCTCTGCAATACGAGGTGTAGGATTCCCTGGCCACGGTACGTTTGCTACTCCTTTGGTGGTTACTGCACCTAACAGGCTCAGATCTACAAATTCACTGTATTCTGTACCGGATCCAAAGGTTCCGGAGGCAGTGGTCACCGGATTTTTAAACTCAACACCGGCAATGTTTACTTTTGTATTCATTACAGTTCCACCTCCTCAGCCTTAAATACCGGACCGTCTTTGCAGATCCGCTTATTATGAACATGGGAATGCCCGTCTACTTCTTTGGACTTGCATACGCAGGCAAGACAAGCTCCTACACCGCAGGCCATCTTCTCTTCCAGGGACAGATAACACTCAATGCCATGCTCCTGTGCATATGCCTTGATCGCACGCAGCATCGGTGTCGGACCACAAGCCATGATCACATCAGCCTGAAGACCATTTTCACGGATCGCATCTAATACATTTCCCTTTGTTCCAGCACTGCCGTCTTCTGTGGCAAGCACTACATCGGCATAAGGAGCGAACTCTTCATTTAAGAATAATACATCGCGATAACCTAAAACTGCTGTCTTTTTACAGGATAATTCTTTTGCCAATTCCAGCATTGGAGGGATACCGATACCTCCGCCGATCAAAAATACGCTTTTTTCAGCCGGAAGCTGCGGGAATCCATTGCCTAAAGGTCCTAAGATCACAATAGGATCACCTGCCTGATAGCCGGAGAACTCTTTGGTTCCGTCTCCTACGGTACGGTATACGATCCGCAGTCTGCCCTGTTCTTTATCGATCTCACAAATACTGATCGGTCTTGGGAGCAGCTTGGAGCCATCATTCGAATATACAGAGATAAACTGGCCTGCATGAGCCTGGGAAGCAATGGCTTCTGTGTGGATCCACATACTGAAAATATCGTCAGATAACTGCTCCTGGCTGATTACCTGAGCGGTCTCTTTTACTTTTGCCATGATTCTTCTCCTTATAATACGCTGTTGATATCGGCAACCATATCGATCACTGCCTGACGGGAAGCCTCTGCGAAATGCTCTGGGCCAAATTTCGCATAAGTGTCTTTCTTATATGCAGCAATAATGCCTCTGGAAGAGTTTACGATCGCACCAAGTCCGTCTTCATTGAAGCAGTACTTTAAGTCCTCAGCAGTACCGCCCTGTGCGCCGTAACCAGGTACCAGGAAATAAGTATGCGGCATCAGCTTACGAAGGATTCTGCTCATCTCTGGATAAGTAGCGCCTACAACAGCACCAACATTGCTGTACTCGCCATCCATGCTCATAGCGCCCCACTCCATTACTTTCTCAGCAACCAGTTCATAGACTGGCTTGCCATTTACCAACTGATCCTGGAATTCACCGCTGGATGGATTGGAAGTTTTCACCAGTACAAAGATACCCTTATCATCCTGGTTGCAGACATCAACGAAAGGTTTTACGCCATCTGTTCCAAGATATGGGTTTACCGTTGCAAACTCTGTATCAAAACCGGACAGTTTCTGGCTTCCAACCTGAACATGTCCCAAATGAGCGGTTGCATAAGCTGCGGAAGTTGAACCGATATCGCCTCTCTTCACGTCACCGATCACTAACAGCCCTTTCTCCTGACAATAATCAACGGTTCTCTTATATACGATCAAGCCTTCTACACCAAACTGCTCGTACATGGCAATCTGTGGTTTTACAGCTGGAATCAGGTCATAAGTATGGTCCACGATCTCTTTATTGAACTGCCAGATTGCTTCTGCAGCACCTTTCATGGTCTCACCGTACTCGGACAGAGCTTTTTTTACGATATGCTCCGGAATGTAGCTTAACATAGGATCTAAGCCTACACAGATTGGTGCTTTGGTTTTCTGAATCTTCGTAATCAACTGCTGAATCATCTTATCCTCCTTAGGTCTTCATACTACTTGACCTGTCTATATATTTTTACCAATTTTATCATAAAAAGACTGACGTTTCAAGTTCTTTAGATAAGACCGGCCATCAGCGGAACAACAACCACGGTCATCAGTCCGGAAACAGCAATGGCAAGGCTGCTCATAGCGCCCTCAACTTCTCCCAGTTCCAGAGCTTTTGCTGTTCCTACTGCATGGGCAGAGGTTCCAAGAGCCAGACCTTTGGCAATTGGTTCCTCGATCTTGAAAATCTTAAACGCAGCTTCCGCAATGATATTTCCCAGAACTCCGGTGAAGATGATACAGACAACCGTAAGGACTACCACGCCTCCTGCTTCCTCACTGACGCCCATGCCAATGGCTGTCGTAATGGATTTTGGAAGCAGTGTCACATAATGCTCATGATTTAAACCAAGGACTCTTGACATCAGGAAAATGCTGACTGCACTGGCTGCCACACCAGAAGAGATCCCACCGACAACTGCTATCATGTTCTGTTGAAGCAGTTTTAACTGTTTATAAAGTGGAACAGCCAGGCAGACGGTTGCAGGGGTCAGCAGGTAGCTGATGTATTTTGCACCTTCATTATAAGTCTGATAATCAACTTTAGTAATAAGAAGAAATGCAATGACAAAAGCAGTGCTGACTAACAGCGGGTTCATGATAGCCAGTCCTGTTTTTTTCTTGATCCAGACTCCAAGCATATAGGTTCCAAGGGTCAGAACCAGTCCAAAATACGCAGAATTAATAAATAGATTGTTCATAATTATTTGTTCTCCTTTTTCCCGGTTTTATGGATCAGAAGCTGGGTCACTTTACCTGTAACTGCCATTACAATAACGGTAGAAATGACTACAATAATAGAAAATGGGATAATCACTGCTTTTAAAAGATCAACATGTTCAATCAATCCTACCGTAGCCGGAACAAACATGATGGACATGGTATCCAGAAGAAAATTGGCCGTTTCCTCGACATCACTTAACTTTATAACTCCGGTACATAAAGCAATCAGCATCAAAAACAGCCCATAAACACCGCCTGGAATCGGAAGTGGAAGGGCATAATTTAAAAATTCACCGATCATGGTAATACCAAAGATCACGCATGCCTGTCTGATATATTTCATAATTGTGTTCTCCTCTCTTGTGCCTGTTATGTATATCTGACGTAATCGGGTTTCATTCTACCACGGTCTTATTTTAGGAACAATAGAAATTTCACCGAAAATCCTCTGTTTTTTTCCATTTTTTTATACTATACTTATAGTAGTACTGCGATTATGAAAAAGGAGAATACACTTGATGAAAATCATTCATACAACTGCGTTGACGGATCAGCAGAAAAATCAGGTGCGAAGCCTGGTGGAAATCTGTAAACAAAAAGAGCCTGTATCTTTATCTGCTCCATCGGAGGATGGTCTGGACTATTTCCTGGCATATGATCATGAGGATTCCTTAGCCGGATTCCTGTTTTTATATTTTACTGATGATCAGATCTGCGAATGTACCGCATTTACCGCACCAGATCACCGGAAACAGGGTGTATTTACAAAACTGTTAAACATGGCATTAGATGCGGCAGACGCTTATGAAAAGGAAGAGAAAACGCAGGTAGACTTCTGCTTTCTGATTGATGAAAATACTCCTTCTGCCATGGCTGTGATGGAACTTCTTGAGGCAGAATACTGGTATTCCGAGTATAAAATGGCAAGAGCCTGCAAGCCAGAGGATCGGAACTATCTGTCCGATCTACAGATTCTAAAGAAGCAGGACGCAGAAACCGGTGTCAATATTTACGAAGCTTTTGTTGCAGGAACTGTTATTGGCTCATGTGGTGTTCTGCCTTTTGAAAAAGAAGACTATTTCTTCCATTTTGAGATCAGGGAAGACTACCGTGGGAAAGGCTATGGAAAAAAATTTCTTCTGGCTATGCTTTCCCTATTATATAAAGAAGGAAACCAGGTAACACTCCAGGTATCCGGCCAGAACTTTATTGCCCGGAAGCTGTATAAAAAAACAGGGTTCCAGACTGTGGAAACCCTGTCCTATTACCGCTACTAAACGATCAATAATCATTTTTAATTTCAATACCCTGCGATTCGATGCTCTTCCGGATGGAGAGCATCTTTTCGTCTGTTTCGGCGATCACATCTGCACATGCTTTCAGTTCTTGTCCAATCGCATCAGAATCAATAAATTCCTTCTTGTATTTCAACTGATGATCCAGACTTGCCCAGAAATCCATAGCAATCGTACGGACCTGCACTTCGACTCGCATAGGTGTCTTTCCACTGGAAAAGAATACAGGTACCTCCAGGATCATATGATAGCTGCGATAACCGTTTGGCTTTGGATTTTTAATGTAATCCTTGATGGCAATCACTTTAATATCATCCTGGCCGGTCAACATCTCAGAAACGGCATAGATATCATCCACAAAAGAACAGATCACCCGGATTCCCGCAATATCATCCAGATTGGCCATCATAGAATCGACAGAAACCTCCAGATTTCTCCGCTGCAATTTTTCTACGATGCTGCTTGGCTTTTTAACCCTGGACTTGATCATCTCGATCGGATTGCGCTGATTTCTGACAGACAATTCATCGTTAAGAACCTCTAATTTCGTCTTGATCTCACGGATCGCGCAGGTATACATCATCATGGCTTCCTGAAAACGCTTCGCCTCTGCGATCAGACGTTCCGGAACCTGTACAACCTCCGGTACATTGACAGCGGACTGATTCAGCTCGCTGTTTGGATTCATGGTAATTTGCATGGTATCTTACGCTCCTGCCTACTTCTGGATCTTCGCTGCAGCCTCGTCCAGCCAGTTTCCTTCGACATATTCCACCTGGCCTGCGTCAACTTTTGCCGCGATCTCCGGCTGGATCGGAATCCGTCCAAGAACAGGAATTCCGTACTCTTCTGCAACTTCATCGATATGGCTCTCACCAAAGACAGAGATCTTCTTGCCGCAGTCCGGGCACTCCAGATAACTCATGTTCTCCACAAGGCCAAGGATCGGAATATCCATCTTCTGAGCCATCTTCACAGCCTTTCCAACGATCATGGATACCAGTTCCTGTGGGGAAGTTACAATCACAATGCCATCCACTGGAAGAGACTGGAATACAGTTAACGGAACATCACCGGTTCCCGGAGGCATATCCACAAACATATAGTCTACATTCTCCCATAAAGTCTGGTTCCAGAACTGCTTTACCGCTCCTGCAATGACAGGGCCTCTCCAGATGACAGGATCGGTATCATGGTCTAATAACAGATTGGCTGACATGATCTGGATCCCGGTACTGGAAGTAGCAGGAAGCATCACATCAGCGCCGCCTGCCTGCACCATTCCAACACCGCCCTCAATGCCAAATGCCTTTGGAATGGACGGTCCGGTAATATCCGCATCTAAAATCGCAGTATGAAAGCCCAGGCTGTTCATCTTGACCGCTAACAGAGAGGTTACTAAGGATTTTCCTACGCCGCCCTTGCCGCTGACTACGCCAATGACCTTTTTGACGGAGCTTTCCGGATTCAATTTTTCAAGAAAACTGTTCTTATCCTGTGTTCTGCTGCTGCAGTTTTCTCCACAGGTACTGCAGTTATGTGTACAATTCTCACTCATGGTGTTCCTCCAGTTAAAATCATAAATTCTGCCGCAGTGCAATCCTGCGGGCCGCATTTTGGTTTTTGCATCACAGGTAATTCTGTGATACAAAAAAGACAGCCTGGGTTGTGCAATCTGCCCAAGCCGTCTTTTTATTATACACTTTTTCTAATAAAATGTCCAGAAGAAATCCCTGCCTAGCGCACCGCATGGCGAATCACTTTAAATACCCCGGTATGCTCCATTGTCCAGGTCAAAGAGTAAAATAACAGGGAATTGACCGGCCACATAGCCAGATTTTTGATCACGCGTGCCGGAAGAATAGCAAAGAATGCCTTTCCATACATGATCTGCAGCCACAAAGTTCCTAAAAGCATATTGCAGATGATGGAAACCGTCAGCTCTGCTACAAATACCCGTACCAGACTTAATGGTTTTTTATAGAAGAAACACCCATAGATCACGCCTGCAGCCATGGCGCTTAAGGTCCAACCAGGAAAAAATGCGCCGGTCGGTTTTACCAGATATTTTAAGATATCCAGTGCACCTCCATAAAAGCATCCAACCACCGGACCAAACAGGTAATAAACAAACTGGTTGGCGATCCCGGAAAATCCGATTTTTAAATAATTTCCCACCTGGATCGTATACGCGCCAAGAATAACGCCAATGGCAGCAAACATGCTGGCAGTGGTAATGGTCCGGATCTTTTTAAATTCATGATAGGAATCCAGGAACAATGTTGTTACTTTTTTCATAAAAAAATTACCTCCTTTGCAGCATCTTACTACAACAGGAGATAATCCATCTTCCATTGCAGCGGGATGCGGTCTGTGTACCGCAAACAGGAATCCCTGTTTTTCGTTCAGCTGGCAACTCCCCGTCCAACTGACACTTAACGCACACAGACCTACTCTGCTTTTTATTTTATTGTTGGTTTTGAGTATAACACATTTTTTGTAAAATACAAGCGGAATTTTAGGTCAAATTCGTATAACCCATAAGACTGAAATCCACTTCCTTAGCCACTTCACGGCCCTCTCTCACAGCCCACACCACTAAAGACTGGCCTCTATGCATATCTCCTGTGACAAATACCTTGTCCACATTGGTTTTATAAGAGTCTGGAGCGGTTGCCACATTGGTCCTTGCATTGACTTCCACACCAAAAGCATCAGTCACATATTTCTGGCTTCCAAGGAATCCTGCTGCGATCAGGACCAGATCTGCAGGAAGCTCTTTTTCACTTCCTGCAACTGGAACCATGTTCATTCTGCCAGTCTTTTCATCCTTCTTCGGCTCCAGTTTTACAGTGACCACCGCACAGACTTTTCCGTCCTTATCTTTCTTAAATTCCTTTACTGTTGTCTGATAGATACGCGGATCAGAACCAAAGACCGCAATCGCTTCTTCCTGACCATAATCGGTTTTTAAGACTCTTGGCCACTCCGGCCAGCTATTATCCGGTGTTCTCTGCTCTGGAAGCTTTGGCATCATTTCTAACTGGGTTACAGAAGCACATCCATGACGAATGGAAGTACCTACACAGTCATTGCCTGTATCACCGCCGCCGATGACGATCACATGTTTGCCCTTGGCAGAAATATTCTTTCCGTCGGTCAGGTTGGAATTTAACAGACTTTTGGTATTCGCTTTTAAGAAATCAACTGCAAAATAGATTCCATCTGCCTCTCTTCCAGGAACCTTGATATCTCTCGGATTGGAAGCGCCACAAGCTAGGATCACGCAATCATAATCCTTCAATAATTTGGCAGCCCGGTAATCTTTACCAATATTGGTGTTGGTCATGAAAAGAACACCTTCCTCTTCCATCACCTTAATCTTCCGGTCAATCACCCATTTTTCCAGTTTCATATTCGGGATGCCGTACATCAGAAGTCCTCCTACCCGGTCTTCCCGCTCAAATACAGTGACGCTGTGACCACGTTTATTTAACTGATCGGCTGCTGCCAGTCCCGATGGGCCAGAACCGATGATGGCGATCTTCTTGCCGGTACGGATCTGCGGTGGCTTTGCCGCTGCCCAGCCTTCTTCATATGCTTTTTCTATGATCGCATGCTCATTTTCCTTCACATTGGTTGGCTGTCCATTTAAGCCGCAGGTGCATGCCGCCTCACAGAGAGCCGGACAGACTCTGGAAGTAAATTCCGGAAAAGAGCTGGTCTTTTTTAATCGGTTGTAAGCCTGTCTCCAGTTGCCGTGATATACTAGGTCATTCCACTCCGGGATCAGGTTGTGCAACGGACAACCTGAGGTCATGCCCTTGATCATCATACCTGACTGGCAGAAAGGAACGCCGCACTCCATGCAGCGCGCCCCCTGTTTTCTCTGTTCTGCCTCACTTAACGGAATGTGAAATTCCTGGAAATTCTTGATTCGTTCCTTCGGAGGGATTGTTTCACTGGTCTTTCTCTCATATTCTAAAAATCCGGTTGGTTTTCCCATTTCCACGTGCCTCCTTACTGTCTTGTATTTGCATAAAATGCTTCGATCTGTGCCTGCTCACTGCTTAATCCTTTTTCCTCCATCTGGACAATGGTATTCATCATCCGGCGATAATCGTGAGGCACGATCTTTTTGAATTTCGGCAGATACTCTCCAAAATGATCCAGGATTTCTTTGCCCTTCGCAGAATTTGTATAGGAAACGTGCTCTGCGATAATATCCTTTAACTCCAGAACATCGTATTTGTTGGTCACTTCTTCAAAGGATACCAGATCCTTATTCAGACGTTTGTATAAACCATTCTTTTCATCCAGCACATAAGCGATACCGCCGCTCATGCCTGCAGCAAAATTTTTACCGGTCGGACCTAAGATAACGGCACGGCCTCCTGTCATGTACTCGCATCCATGATCACCAACGCCCTCAACAACTGCCGTCGCACCGGAGTTACGGACACAGAAACGCTCACCTGCCACACCATTGATAAATGCTTTTCCGCTGGTAGCGCCATAAAGAGCCACATTACCGATGATGATATTATCCTCCGCCTTATATTTCACGCCTGTTGGCGGATAAACCACCAGCTTACCACCAGAAAGTCCTTTTCCGAAATAGTCGTTGCTGTCACCTACCAGCTCCAAAGTCAGTCCACTTGGAATAAAGGCACCAAAGCTTTGTCCACCGCTTCCGGTACAGCTGATGGTAAAGGTATCCTCTGGCAGTCCCTCTGGATATTTCTTTGTGATCTCAGATCCAAAAATGGTACCAAAGGTACGATTTACATTGGAAACATCAATCTGGAGGCTCTTCTTCTGTCCGTTTACCAGAGCAGATTTTAATTTCTTTAACAGAACATTTTCATCCAATGTTTCTTCTAATTTAAAGTCATATGGCTGTTTGTGGGTATAACCTGCTAATTTCACTCCAGCGTATGGATTTCCTAAAATATTGCTTAAATCCACTTTTTCTGCTCTTGCAGATGGCATCTTGTCTTTTCTCTTTAACAGATCAGTACGGCCAACCAGCTCATCTACGGTTTTCACACCAAGCTTTGCCATATATTCCCGCAGCTCCTGGGCGATAAAATACATGAAATTGATCACATATTCTGGTTTTCCTTTGAACCGTTTCCGCAGTTCCGGGTTCTGGGTGGCAATACCAACTGGACAGGTATCCAGATTGCAGACACGCATCATCACACAACCCATGGTTACCAATGGCGCAGTAGCAAATCCGAATTCCTCGGCACCCAGCATGCAGGCGATGGCCACGTCACGTCCGGTCATCAGCTTACCATCTGTCTCAAGAACCACTTTATCACGGAGTCCGTTCATGATCAGAGTCTGATGAGCTTCTGCTACACCAAGTTCCCACGGAAGTCCCGCATTGTAAATGGAGTTTCTTGGAGCTGCTCCAGTACCACCGTCATAGGAGGATACCAGGATCACCTGGGCACCAGCCTTTGCAACGCCGGCTGCGACGGTTCCAACACCAGCTTCCGATACCAGCTTCACAGAGATCCGGGCGTCGGTATTCGAATTCTTCAGATCATAAATCAACTGTGCCAGATCCTCAATTGAGTAAATATCGTGATGCGGTGGAGGGGAGATCAGGGTAACACCGGTGGTGGAATGTCTGGTTTTCGCTACCCACGGATATACTTTTTTACCAGGGAGCTGTCCGCCTTCACCAGGTTTTGCGCCCTGTGCCATCTTGATCTGGATTTCCTTTGCGCTGACTAAGTAACGGGATGTGACGCCGAAACGTCCAGAAGCCACCTGCTTGATGGCAGAACAACGGTTCAGACCATCTGCTCCGATGGATAAGCGCTCAAGACTCTCGCCGCCTTCACCGCTGTTGGATTTGCCTCCGATCCGGTTCATGGCAATCGCCAGCGTTTCATGCGCTTCCTGAGAAATAGAACCGTAAGACATCGCTCCGGTCTTAAACCGTTTCACAATGGATTCCACACTTTCCACCTGATCAATTGGAATACCGCCTTTTTCATCATAACGGAAATCAATCAGATCACGCAGATGGATGGTCTTATTTTCTCCATCCAGTGCATGAGTGTACTGCTTAAAGGTCTCATAATTACCGGTTCTTGCAGCCTCCTGCAGCAGGTGGATGGTAACAGGATTATACAAATGCTCCTCCTGTCCAGAACGCATCTTATGGCTGCCAACACTGTCCAGAGTCAGATCCACATCCAGTCCAAGTGGATCAAATGCTGCGGAATGGAGGGTATCCACGTCATTGGCGATATCATCCAGTGTGATACCTCCTACACGGCTGACGGTGTTTGTAAAATATTTATCAATAACCTCCTTGCTGATACCGATGGCTTCAAAGATCTGGGAGCCCTAGTAGGACTGGATCGTGGAAATACCCATTTTGGAAGCAATCTTAACGATTCCATGAAGAACTGCGGAGTTATAATCGTCCACTGCTGCGTAGTAATCCTTATTCATCATACCACTCTCGATCAGGTATTTGATCGACTCATGAGCCAGGTACGGGTTGATAGCGCAGGCACCGTAACCTAACAGTGTCGCAAAATGATGAACCTCTCTCGGCTCGCCGCTCTCCAGGATCAGGGCAACGGAAGTTCTCTTCTTGGTATTAACCAGATGCTGCTGCAGGGCGGATACGGCCAACAGAGAAGGAATCGGCACATGGTTTTCATCAATATCACGGTCAGACAAAATGATAATATTGGCACCGTCTCTGTGGGCACGATCCACTTCCAGGAATAACCGGTCAATGGCTTTTGCCAGGGAAGTGTTCTTATAATAAGTGATCGGGATCACCTCAACCTTAAATCCCGGTTTCTTCATGTTTTTGATCTTCAGCAGATCGGTACAGGTCAGGATCGGATTGGACACTTCCAGGATCTTACAGTTGTCTGCTTTCTCCTCTAAGAAGTTACCGTCCTCACCCACATATACGGTGGTGGAGGTAACGATCTCCTCACGGATAGAATCGATTGGCGGGTTGGTTACCTGGGCAAACAGCTGTTTGAAATAATTAAACAATGGCTGGTGCTTCTTGGAAAGAACCGCTAACGGACTGTCGCAGCCCATAGCAGATGCCGGTTCCGCTCCATTTAATGCCATTGGAAGGATCATGGTATCAAACTGCTCATAGGTGTAACCATAAGTTTTCTGAAGCTGTGCCCGTCTGGTCTTGGAAAGCTGTGGCACTCCCTCATTTGGAATTTTCAGATCTTTCATCTGCACCAGATTAGAGTCCAGCCATTCACCGTAAGGCTTTCTGGAAGCATAATAATGCTTCAGCTCCTCATCATCAATGATCTTGCCCTTTCCTGTATCTACCAGAAGCATTTTTCCTGGTCTTAAACGCTCTTTTTTCACTACATGGCTCTGGTCAATGTCGATCGCACCCACCTCGGATGCCAAAATCAGATGATTGTCATCGGTAATATAATATCTGGAAGGACGCAGGCCGTTGCGGTCCAGAACAGCGCCAAGCAGATCGCCATCGCTGAATACGATGGACGCAGGTCCGTCCCACGGCTCCATCATGGTTGCATAGTAATGGTAGAAATCCTTCACTTCCTGAGGCATGGACTTGTCATGAGCCCATGGAGCCGGAAGCATGATCATGACTGCCAGCGGAAGATCCATACCGCTCATCATCATAAATTCCAGAGCATTATCTAACATGGCAGAGTCGGAGCCTTCCTGATTGATGATCGGCAGTACCTTGTGCATCTCAGAACGGAAGAACTCGGATTCCATGGTCTCTTCTCTGGCAAGCATCTTATCTACATTGCCGCGGATGGTATTGATCTCGCCATTGTGGACGATGATCCGGTTTGGATGAGCTCTCATCCAGCTTGGATTGGTGTTGGTACTGAAACGGGAATGTACCGTTGCCAGAGCAGATTCATAATCTTTATCCTGAAGATCCGGAAAGAACTTCCGAAGCTCTTTTACCAGGAACATGCCTTTGTATACAATTGTACGGCTGCTTAAAGAAACCACATAGGTATTATCATTACTCTGTTCAAATACACGGCGTACCACGTAGAGTCTGCGGTCAAAATCCAGACCCTTTGCCATCTCTGCCGGTTTTTTCACAAAGCACTGAACGATGTATGGCATCTTGGCAACGGCCTTCTCGCTGATCAGATCCTGGTTGGTTGGAACCACTCTCCAGCCAAGGAATTTCAATCCTTCTTTCTCCACGATGATCTCAAACATCTTCATGGCCTGATTTCTGGCCAGGATGTCCTGAGGAAAGAAAAAGGTGCCGACACCATACTCCCGTTCCTCACCAAGATCGATTCCTAAAGGTTTTGTCACCTTCTTGAAGAACTTGTGAGAAATCTGAAGCATGATACCGACACCGTCGCCAGTCTTGCCTTCTCCATCTTTTCCTGCCCTGTGTTCCAGGTTTTCTACAATATGCAGCGCCTGTTCTACTGTCTGATGCGTTTTCACACCCTTGATATTCACCACAGCGCCAATTCCACAGTTATCATGTTCAAACCGGGGATCATAGAGACCCGGCCTTTTCTCCTGCTGACTTACTTCCATAGTCTCTTCCTTTCTGATGTAGATTGGATGCTTTACTTGGATAAAGCAACTTGTTGGAAATGATAATACTACAGTTTTTTTCATTTGTAAATAACTTTTTTGAATATAGTTGTCAGATAATATATCAATAATGCGGTTGTATCTTTAATTGAATAAACACAACGTTATATAATTATAAATATTCTGATTTTGGTTTCCTATGACATAAAAAAGACTGCTGCCCAGAGAAACACTTCTCCGGGAACAGCAGTCTTCACCTACAAACTCAAAAAAATTACATCTCGCCCAGACCAGACTCGATAGCCTCAGAAATGGTCTTCATAGCCTCGGCCTCGTCCTCGCCGTCGCAGATCAGGGTAATCTCTGTACCGCACTTGATACCTGCAGCCATAACGTTTAAAACGCTCTTAGCAACGATTCTCTTCTCACCGCTCTCGATGATCACATCACTTTTAAATTTCATAGCGGTCTGAGATAAAACTCCTGCTGGTCTTAAGTGAAGTCCGGATGGATTTACTACTGTTAAATTTTTAGTAAGCATAATATTGATCTCCTTATCCTTTTGATTTAAACAACCCTCATGGATAAAATTTTAGTACAAATTGTCCATAGTGTCAAGAGCGAATAGAATAGACACAACCACAATAATTCTGTCGGTACAGTCCATGTTCCTCGGAAAGCTCTACCGAACGTTTATATCCATTTTTCTTTTTAAAATCCGATGGCAGATAGGAAACTCCCACCTCTTCCCCGATCCTTTCTCCAATGGTATTCAGCGTTGGAGCAGACTTTAGCGGGCTTATGGTCAGGGTTGTGGTAAAATAATCAAACCCGCCTTTTTTAGCCTCTCTGGCCGCCTCTGAAAGCCGCAGTTCAAAGCATTTTTCACAACGGGCACCGCCTTCTGGTTCTTTCTCCAACCCCTTCACAGCCTTATAATAAACATCTGGATCATAAGTACCGGAAATCATATGAACCGGATGTTTAAAGTGCATTTCACGGATCAGGCGTTCTTCCTCGTGAACTCTTGCCTGGTATTCCTCCGGTGGGTAAATATTAGGGTTATAGAACAAGATCGTGATCTCAAAATACTGGGACAGATATTCCAGCACATAACTGCTGCATGGAGCGCAGCAGCTGTGCAGCAGCAGACTTGGCACCCGGTTCTCTTTTACCAGTCCATCGATCACCTTATCTAATTCTTTCTGATAATTTCTCTGGTTCATATATGGATTCCTTTCTTTTATTCCGGATGATGGAAAGACCTCCATCTCGGAATTTTACCGAAATGGAGGCCCTGAATTCACTGTTGATTTAATTTTCGATTACAGGAAATCACGGATCCGTTTACTTCGTACCGGGTTTCTCAGTTTTCTTAAGGCTTTTGCCTCGATCTGACGGATACGTTCTCTGGTAACGTTGAATTCCTTTCCAACTTCTTCCAGAGTTCTCGGATGTCCATCTTCCAGACCGAAACGGAGAACGATAACCTGACGCTCACGTTCCTTCAGATCGCCAAGCAGCGCATCGATGTGCTCTCTGAGCATCACAGACTCTACGTTACCCTCCGGGGTTACGATGTTGTTATCTGCAACAAAATCACCTAAGTTGGAATCATCCTCTTCACCGATTGGAGTTTCCAGGGATGCTGGCTCTCTGGCAATCTGCATGATCTCCATCACCTTATCCTCAGACATATCCAGTGCCTCGGCTAACTCGGCAACGGAAGGCTCATAGCCCAGCTCCAGAGTCAGTTTTCGCTGCATCTTTGACATCTTGTTGATGGTTTCCACCATATGCACTGGTACACGGATGGTACGTGCCTGATCTGCCAGGGCTCTTGTGACCGACTGTCTGATCCACCAGGTCGCATATGTACTTAACTTGTAACCTTTTGTATAATCGAACTTTTCTACACCCTTGATCAGACCTAAGTTTCCCTCCTGGACTAAGTCAAGGAAGCTCATGCCTCTGCCGGTGTAGCGTTTCGCAATACTCACTACCAGACGCAGGTTTGCTTCGATCAGGCGTTCTTTTGCCTGTTCGTCACCTTCTGCTTTTTTCTTTGCCAGTTCCATCTCCTCATCTGCGGAAAGAAGTGGGACTGTACCGATCTCCTTCAGATACATACGGACCGGATCTTCGGTACCGATGCCTTCCAGAAGATCAATGGCATCCAGATCGATGTCATCCTCATCGGAATCCTTCATAAAGCGCTCGTCGTCATCATCATCCAAAAGCAGCGGATCTTCAGCTAACAGATTATCATCAATGACAGGAATCACATCGATCCCGTGGTTTTCCAAATAGGAATAAATCTGCTCCATCTGCTCAGTGGAAAGATCGTCACCTGTGAAGAAATTATTGATCTCTGTCACATCCAGCGCGTTATGCTTTCCTTTTGCAAGCTCTACAAGCTTTTTGAGTTTCTCTAAAAATGTACTTTTTTCCACCAATTAACGTCCCTTTCTCGTTCCTGGTTTCTTGATGCTACACAATTAATCATTATACAACATTTTTAGACATTTTTCAAGGAAATTTTGCTATAACCATTCAGAAAATGCCTACCTATCTGCAGCAATTTCCTTTATTCCAGAAATAATGGAGATCCGTTTTTGCAGGTTTACGATCTCCACATCCGTTTTTGCTCCGCCAAATTCTCCATCTAACACCCAGTCCACTGGTTCCTCCGCGTGAATGGTCAGGCGGGAGGTCTTAAAACGATAGACATATTCACTCTGCTCTTCTTTCAAGATCATGGAAGAGAGTATATTCGTCAGTTCCATTGGTGTTTTCGGCGTCCGGATCAGAAGTACCTCAAAAAGCCCATCATCCAGACGTACATTGGATGCCACCAGTCCCTTGAAACCACCGACGCTGATGGTATTGGTTACCATTCCGAAGATGAAATCCCCCTCCAGTGTCATTTCATCCGATTCTACGGTCATGGTATAGGATTTCAGATTCGTTAAGCTTTTTACCCCTTCCAGCATATATGCCTGATGGCCCAGAAGATTTTTCTTTTCCTGTGGGGTCATGTAAGAAACCTCTGTAAATGCGCCAAAAGCCGCTACATAGACGAACGTTCTTTCCTCACAGAAAAAACCGATATCCACCGGCTGCGGATGTCCGTCTATCACGGTCTGAGCTGCTTTCATGGTGTTGGAAGAAATCTGAAGACTGGAGGCAAAATCGTTGGTGGTCCCTGCTGGAATATAGCCCAGGACCGGTGGCCTATAAAGTCTGGTCATGCCGGAAATCGTCTCGCTTAAAGTGCCGTCCCCACCACTGCAGACGATCATATCAAAATCCGCCCCCTGTTTTTGGGCCACATTGGTCGCATCCAGAGCCGCCTGGGTAATATGGACCGTCACATCCCAATCCGCCTTGGTAAACAGATCCAGAACACTCATCAGATACCGTTTCATCCGCTCTTTTCCCGCTGTGGGATTGATAATAAAAAGGACCTTTTTCATGCCAGCACCTCCATCAATTTCTGATAATATGCCTGAAATGCATTGGGAATCGCATAGCGGTTTTGAAGTTCCTGCCGCTCCACTGCCAGATACTGTCCAGGAATCTGATCTGTCTGCACCAGATAGCCATTCATATGCCACTCCACATGGCTGAAAATATGTTTGGCATTTCCAAGCGGTTCCACGCTTTCTACTGTCACGCCCTGTTCTTTTTCCAGATATTCTCTTACCTCATCAGCCGTCAGATAATGGTCCGTATTGGGAAATTCATAAAGGGAAGCCAGCAGTCCCTGATCCGGCCGTTTCCGGATCGCTGCCTTTTTGCTGCTGCAGATCAGAAGAACGGTTTTTTCCTCGATTTTACGGGGCTTTTTCGGCGCTTTATAAGGGATCGAATCCAGTAAGCCGTGACGTTCCGCCAGACATAAGGATTCCAGCGGACACTCCTCGCATTTGGGCTTTCCGTTCGGCACACAGACGATAGCACCAATCTCGATCATTCCCTGGGTAAATGCGCTGGTACGTTCCTTCGGCATGGTCTCCCGCAGCAGCTCTTCAAAATGCTTCTTCACGGATTGCTTTAAGATATCCTCATGACTTTCCAGCACCCTGGAAAGGACCCGAAGCACATTGCCGTCCACTGCCGGAACCGGATGTCCAAAAGCGATAGAAGAAATGGCTCCTGCCGTGTAACTGCCGATGCCTGGAAGCTTTAACAGCTCCTCGTAGGTCTCCGGGACCTGTCCGCCATAGTCGGATATGATCACACCCGCCGCCTTTTTCAAGTTCCTGGCTCGGTTATAATATCCTAACCCTTCCCACAGCTTCATCAGCCGCTCATCTTCCACCTCCGCTAATGCTTTCACGTCCGGCAGTGCTTCCATAAAACGGGCATAATAGGGCTTTACGGCCTCCACACGGGTCTGTTGGAGCATGATCTCCGAGATCCACACCCGGTAAGCCTCCGGTGTCTCTCTCCATGGCAGAACCCGCGCATGGCTGTCATACCAGGAAAGTAAGGGCCCGTTGATGGCTTTTAATCGCTCGATGGGAGAAAGAGGCTTCGCTTCACTTTCCAGGACCTGAAGACCTTCATATAAATGATTTATCATAAATGTATCACCTTGTTTTCTGATTTACGCATAGAAAACGTGTACTCGAAAGTCAGTTCTCTGTTGCGTGTACCTTATCATATCACATTCTGGTTTTCGATGTAAAGTGGATGTAATATCTGCCATTATATTTTGGACTTTTCAAGAGCCATTAATCACATTATGAATAGCCTTTTTATGTGATCATATGTTATACTTAATCAAATGAACATGGAGGAAACTATATGGCTAAAGTTATCTTAATTTGTGGAAAAATCTGCAGCGGGAAATCTTACTATGCACGTAAACTAAAAGAAAAAGAACATGCAGTTATTTTGAGCAGGGATGAAATGACTTATGAATTAATAAATAATGAACAGGGTGAATTTTATAATATTTTTTCCGAAAGAGTCAATCATTATTTAAGAAAAAAGACCGTTGAAATTGTCCATGCAGGTGCGAATGTCATATTAGACTGGGGCTTCTGGACGAATGAAGGCAGAAAAGAAATTTCTAAATTCTTCAAACAAAATGATGTTTCCTATGAATGGCATTATATAGATGTATCATCAGACAAGTGGCAAATTCAAATAAAAGCCAGAAACAAACAAATAGAAAATGGAAATGGAGGACCTGACTTCTATTTAGATGAAGGCTTAATGAATAAATTACTTTCCAGATTTGAAGAGCCGTTCAAAGATGAAATGGATGTTTGGTATATCAACAATTAATCACTATCATTCATCAAAGTTGATATGTAATTCATATAATGCAAGAAACATTGGTGTAAATTCAGAATCGATGGAATGAAAAGGTTCCATGTTTGGCAACATAAATTCAAAACCATTTCTCAAGTAAAAATCAACTGCATCTGGAACAGCATGCAAAAAAGCTGCGAGCCTATGAAACTTTTTCTGTAAAATAACCTAAGTAAGGTCCTTCTATGATACAATAAATATCATTAGGAGGGCCTTTTACTATGGCAAAACAAAAGAAACCAGTTCA
>QUFC01000034.1 GCA_003478355.1 Lachnospiraceae bacterium AM48-27BH | reverse complement strand
AGCTTATAACATTTTGAGAAAGTATCATGCCGTATCTGGCAAAGAAATTGATATGCCCGTAACCGGGCTGAGCAGTACAAAAACAATAAAAGTAGCTGTGTAACCCATCAGGGTAGCAGTACGGGTGTCATGGACGCACCTCTGAAGCTACGGAGCTATGCTTTGTAATCAGATGCTTGGTAATTCAATTGCCGATGTAGTTCACGAGTATGGAGCCATTGATTTGTTGATTTTTTGAAATCGCATAGTTTTTTCCAAGTTGAGCGATCAGGTAAGCCGCAGTATGATAGGATTGTCCAGAGGGATCGAGCGTACTCACACGGGATAATTTTTTTGCCATAGTTTTACTTATATGATCAGTCTGTATCGATATTGGTTTGATTGCCAGAGAATAATAGCCGACAAGGGCGGATTCATGGTTAAATACCAGATATGTAACAGACTGATCTTTTTTGGTAAATTCAATGGAATTGTGAAGAAGAAATTGTTCGACATCAGGATTAGACGGGCATGAAAATGAAGAAAGCAGAGAAGTGAGATTCACATTTTCAAGACAGGATCGAAGATTAACAATAGAATACGGATCATGCATGAGAAGTTGTCTCCCATTTTGCCAGCAATGCAAGAATTTCTTGCGGATCTGTCAGATATTGACCAGAAAAATGTTGCTGCCTGGAACGGTCAAATTCTGCTTCATCCAGAGCCGAAATGAAACGTTTCACATTTTCAGGGCCTGAGATGGTAAAATCGTGAGTAATACTTGAAGTAGCCATAAAAATCCTCCTTTAAAATAGTATGATATGTTACAAGATTAGTATACAGAAGGGGGAAAGAGGAGTCAAGATGAATATGCCATCGCCTGCAATAGGAAGACCTGCAAAGTCTTGTTAGAAGTAAATTGCAAGAACCAATAATCAATGCTATAATAAAAGATACTCTATACGGATAACTGCCAGGCAGATAAGCGAGAAAAAGAGCGGATGTGTTTGGCAGTTATTATTTTCTTATGAGGATCAATCAAAATTGGGAGGTAATCAAGAAATGAATAAAGAAGTATTTCAGTATGTAGACCACACCTTATTAGCGCAGGACAGCACCTGGGCACAGATCAAGGAGATCTGTGATGACGCCATCGCTTACGGTACAGCCAGTGTGTGCATTCCACCGTCTTTTGTAAAACGTGCAAAAGAGTATGTTGGGGATAAGATGGCGGTTTGTACCGTGATCGGTTTCCCGAATGGTTACAACACAACCGCTGTAAAAGTATTTGAGACCAAGGATGCCATTGCCAATGGCGCAGACGAGATCGACATGGTCATCAATATCGGTGATTTAAAAGACAAGGAATACGATAAAGTGGAGGACGAGATCCGCCAGTTAAAAGAGGCCTGTGGTGATCATATCCTGAAAGTCATCATCGAGACCTGTCTGTTGACAGACGAGGAGAAGATCAAGATGTGCGAGCTGGTGACCAGAGCAGGCGCTGATTTTATCAAGACTTCTACCGGATTTTCCAAGGCAGGCGCTACGTTTGAAGATATTAAATTATTCTCTGAACACATCGGTGAGAGTGTGCGGATGAAAGCAGCAGGCGGAATCAAGTCCTTCGAGGATGCAGAGGAATTCTTACGTCTGGGCGCAAAGCGCCTGGGTACCAGCCGGATCGTAAAACTGGCAAAAGCAGAGAAGGAGAAACTGAATGGAAATAAAGACACTGATACAGACAGCTATTGATGCACTGCCCAATTCCTACGTGCCATATTCCAGGTTTCACGTAGCCGCAGCGCTTCTGTGCAAGGATGGAACTGTGTATACAGGAAACAATATTGAAAATGCGTCCTATACTCCGACAGTCTGCGCGGAGCGGTGCGCGTTTTTCAAGGCGGTTGGTGACGGAAAACGGGAGTTTGAAGCCATCGTGATCTGCGGTGGGTTACATGGCGTGATCACCGATTACTGTCCGCCATGCGGCGTGTGCCGTCAGGTGATGCGGGAGTTCTGTGCGCCAGACGATTTTAAGATCTATCTTGCAAAGAGCCCGGAGGACTACCGGGAATTTACCTTGGAACAGATTCTGCCTATGGGATTTGGACCGGAAAATCTGGAGGTGAATTAGCTTTATGAGAATGTATGATCTGATCGAGAAAAAGAAACACGGCCATGCACTGACGAAAGAAGAAATTTCCTACATGGTGACAGGCTTTGTGAATGGTGAGATCCCGGACTACCAGATGTCTGCTATGCTCATGGCGATCTATTTTCGGGGCATGAATGATGAGGAGACCACAGAGCTGACACTTGCCATGGCACATTCCGGTGATATGGTCGATCTGTCTCCGATCAAAGGCGTGAAAGCCGATAAGCACAGCACCGGCGGAGTTGGTGATAAGACCACCCTGATTATTGGGCCGATTGTGGCGTCTCTCGGTGTAAAAGTAGCGAAGATGAGTGGACGGGGCCTTGGACATACCGGCGGAACTGTGGATAAGATGGAGAGTATCCCAGGGCTTCAGACCAGCATTGAGCGGGATGAGTTTTTCGATATTGTAAACAAGTACGGGATCGCAGTAATCGGACAGTCCGGCAACCTGGTTCCGGCAGATAAGAAATTATATGCGCTCCGTGACGTGACTGCTACCGTAGACTGCATTCCGCTGATCGCTTCTTCTATCATGAGTAAGAAGCTGGCGGCGGGAAGTGATGCGATTGTGCTGGATGTAAAGACCGGAAGCGGTGCATTTATGAAGACTGTGGAAGATTCCAGGAAATTAGCAGAGAAGATGGTTTCTATCGGCACCATGGCAGGACGGAAATGCTGTGCAGTCATCACCAATATGGATATCCCGCTGGGACATGCGATTGGCAACTCTTTAGAGGTGATGGAAGCCATCGAGACCTTAAAAGGCAACGGTCCGGCGGATTTAACGGCTGTATGTCTGGAACTGGCTGCTAACATGCTTTACATGGCTGGAAAAGGAAGCCTGGAGGAGTGCCGGAAGCTGGCGGAAGGAGCCATGGCTGACGGAAGCGCCCTGGATGCTCTTGCCAATATGGTCAAGGGCCAGCACGGTGATGAGAGTTACATCTATCATCCGGAGAAATTCCCGCGCTCTGCTCTGTCAAAAGAGGTGAAAGCAGAAAAAGACGGCTATGTCTGCCATATGGATACAGAAAGCATCGGCATCGCTTCTGTGTGCTTAGGCGCAGGAAGAAGCAAGAAGGACGATGTGATCGACTATAAAGCAGGCATTATCCTGAAGAAGAAATACGGCGAGCCGGTGAAGGCCGGGGAGACTCTGGCAGTGCTCTACGCAGATGATGAGAAGCTGTTTGCGGAAGCGGAGAAGAAGCTTTTAGCAGCTTATGAGATTGGTGATACAAAACCTGCCGAGGAGCCGCTGGTGTATGACCGGGTGACGGCGTAAAGCCTTTGCCCCCAACATCTTGTTATAAAAGAGGATTAAAATGTTATATCAGATCAATGATGGAACTGTAAGCCTGGGCGGTAATGTGATCCTGGATCATATTGATTTTGAGATCCGGGGAACAGAAAAGATCGCAGTGACAGGCGCCAATGGAGCGGGAAAAACCACGCTTTTGCAGGTACTTTCCGGGGAACTGGAGCTGGACGGCGATGACAAGCGGATGGGGCCCGGAATCACCATGTCCCGCAGGCTGACAGTGGGGATGTTAAAGCAGGGTGTATTCACCGGAGATGACCGGACGGTGGAGGAGGAGCTTTTAGCGGCCTGCCCGTGTAAGGATACCTTTGAACGGGAACGGTTTGAATATGAACAGGAATATGACCGGCTTTTCACAGGATTTGGTTTGAAAAGAGAGGACAAAAAGAGACTTTTGTCCTCTTTTTCTGGTGGAGAAAAGACCAAGATCGCCCTGATCAGACTGTTGCTGGAAAAACCGGATATCCTGATTCTGGACGAGCCCACCAACCATCTGGATATTGAAACGACAGAATGGCTGGAGCAGTATTTAAAGCAGTATGAGAAGGCTGTGGTGATGGTGTCCCATGACCGTTTTTTCTTAGACCGGACGGCAGAGGTGGTCTATGAACTGGAAGACAGCCATCTGACCCGCTATCCGGGCAATTACACCCATTATAAAGAGGAGAAGCGGAAGAATCTTCAGACCCAGAAGAAAGCTTATGAGAAGCAGCAGGAAGAGATCAGACACTTAGAGGAACTGATCGAGAAATTTAAGCATAAGCCTACGAAAGCGTCCTTTGCAAGATCTCGTAAGAAGATCCTGGAGCGGATGCCGAAGGTGCCAAAGCCTTCTGACCATGAGGAACATATCTTCACAGGAGAGTTGATGCCTGCCATGCTGGGAAGCAAATGGGTCTTTGAATCGGAGCATTTAAAGATCGGTTATGACCGTCCGATCATGGAGATCACCATGCGGATTAAGAGGGGTCAGAAGATCGGGATTCTGGGAAAAAATGGTGTGGGAAAGACCACATTTTTAAAGACAGCCGCCGGTTTTTTGCCGCCATTTTCCGGTGAGTACCAGATCGGCAATCAGGTGACGATCGGATATTTTGACCAGAATTCGGCCCAGATCCAGTCGGAAAAGACGGTATTAGAGCATTTCCATGAACTGTTTCCATCCATGACGGAGAAAGATGTGCGGCAGACGTTAGGCGCGTACCTGTTTGGTGGAAAAGATGCGGCAAAGAAGGTCAGCAGTCTGTCGGGGGGTGAAAAATCCCGTCTGGCACTTGCAGAGCTTCTGCAGAGCCGTCCGAATTTCCTGATTCTGGATGAGCCGACCAACCATATGGATGTTGCGGCGAAGGAGACATTAGAATCCGCATTCCGGGCGTATACGGGAACGATCCTGTTTGTGTCCCATGACCGGTATTTTTTAAAGCAGGTGGCAGAATCTGTGATGATTTCGAAATCAGACGGTGATGTATTATCCGTTTGGTTATGAGCATTACCTGGAAAAAAAGGAAAAGCAGGGGAAGCACGAGAGCCTGGCGGCGCAGATCAAAGCCGAAGAGCAGGCGCTGATCGCCGGAATGCGGGCGGTTCCCAAGGCAGAACGTCACCGGCTGCGTGAATTTTCCACAGAAGAGGCGTATACGGACTGGAAGCTGCGTCTGGCGGCGGAACCGATGGAAACGGCAAAAAAGCAGGTGGAGATGTTGGCGGAGGCGCTGGAGCAGATGATGATCCGGTGGCAGCAGTCAGAAGGCTTCTGGAACGGAGACGCCTGGGACGAGGAAGCGGCGTACCGGGAGCGGCTTGGGCAGTATGAGGAAGCTGTAAAGCGGTGGCAGCAGGCGTGTCTGGAGTGGGCGGAAACCGCTATGGACTGGGAACCTGGTGACGGGGAGAAAGAACAGGAGAAAATGCAGTGATGAAAGTGATCGGACATATTCGGACGGATTTCCCAAGTAAGTTCGGGATTCCCCGTCAAAGCGGCCTTATCGATAGCCTGAAAGGAAAGATTATCCTGGAGCCGGAATACCGCAATCCCCAGGTCTACAAAGGAATCGAAGAATTTTCCCACATCTGGCTTCTCTGGGAGTTCTCCGAGGCGAAGAAGGAACACTGGTCAGCCACAGTCAAGCCTCCGAGACTTGGCGGCAAAAAACGTATGGGCGTTTTCGCCACCAGAGCCCCGTTCCGTCCCAACAACATCGGCCTTTCCTGTGTGAAATTAGACCGGGTAGAGCAGGACGAGAAAGACGGCCCGGTGCTGTGGGTGGCAGGTGTCGATCTGTTAGACGGAACCCCCATTTATGACATCAAGCCTTATATTCCATTGACAGATTGTCATCCGGAGGCATCCGAAGGCTATACCAGAGAGACCAAGATCCATGAATTGAAGGTAGAGTTTCCGGAGGAACTGCTAAACCAGTATCCGGAGGAGAAGCGCCAGGCGGTATTGGGAATCCTGTCCCAGGATCCCCGCCCTACCTATTTCCAGGATCCGGAGCGGGTGTACGGCGTGCCATTTGCGGGATTTGATGTGAAATTCCGGGTGGACGGGGATCTGCTGATTGTATGTGGACTGGAAAAAGGGTAGGTGTTTAGTGTGACAGTGTGGCTGATTGGATATCTTTTTCCGGCGTAGTGACCGGTGCAATTCCATAATTTTCTACCAGAACGTTCAGAATATTAGGAGAAAGGAACGCTGGAAGAGAAGGGCCAAGACGGATGTTTTTAATACCCAGATGCAGAAGGGTTAATAGAATGCAGACGGCCTTCTGTTCATACCATGACAGGATGAAGGAAAGCGGGAGCTCATTTACAGAACATCCAAATGCATCCGCAAGCGTCACAGCGACCTGGATCGCACCATAGGCATCATTACACTGCCCCAGATCCATCAGTCGTGGCAGACCACCGATTTCTCCCAGATCGAGATCATTGAAACGGAATTTTCCACAGGCCAGAGTAAGGACAATACTGTCAGAAGGTGTCTGTTTTACAAACTCTGTATAGTAGTTTCGGCCAGGTTTGGCTCCATCACAGCCGGCAACCAGGAAGAAATGACGGATCGCACCTGATTTTACAGCTTCTACGATCGTATCTGCATGGGACAGGATGGCTGCATGCCCAAAGCCGGTTGTTACTTGTGTGCCGCCGTTGATGCCTGTGAATATCTGATCTTCTTTGTAGCCGCCCAGCTCCAATGCTTTTTCAATAATCGGCGTGAAATCTTTCTTCTCATCAATATGAACCGCGCCTGGGAAGGAAACCATCTCTGTTGTAAATACCCTGTCGGCATAGCTTTTTTTCGGAGGCATCAGGCAGTTTGTAGTGTAGAGGATAGGGGCAGGCAGGTGATCAAACTCCTTCTGCTGGTTCTGCCATGCAGTTCCAAAATTGCCCTTCAGGTGAGGAAATTTCTTTAAGAACGGATAAGCATGGGCTGGAAGCATTTCGCCATGAGTATAGATATTGATTCCCTTGCCTTCTGTCTGTTCAAGTAAAAGCTGCAGGTCTTTCAGATCATGACCGGTTACGACAATAAAAGGGCCTTTTTCTACTGCAAGAGTAACGACAGCCGGTTCCGGTGTTCCATAGGTCTCTGTATTGGCCTTATCAAGAAGTGCCATGCACCTCAGGTTGATTTCCCCTACTTTGAGCACAGTAGGAAGCAGCGCTCCACACTTTCTTCATAACCGATCTTAAATAATGCTTCGCAGAAGAAATGATTTACTTCGGGATCTTCATAATTCAGAACTTTTGCATGATAGGCGTAGGCAGCCATTCCGCGGATACCAAAGAGAATAAGGGATTTCAAAGAACGGATATCTTCATCGGCATCCCATAGCTGCTGCATATCATAGTCATCTGTTCGGCCGCAAGGAGACTGACATTGGCTGCAGCCAGGAACCAGAGCGTCCTTTTCAGCCCTGACTTTTTGTATCATGTTTTCAATAGCCGCATTGTCAAAACTGACATTGGTGATTGTGGTAAACAGTCCTTCTATTATGATCTGCCAGGTGTTTTCTGATACCATGGCTGTGTCATCGATGGATCTTGCCAGGCCGATTAATGCACCTGTCAGTTTGTCCTGTAATTCAGCCGTATCTGCTTTTTTTCCGCAGACACCAGAATTTCCAGTGCAGCCGGTACATCCGGCAGTCTGTTCGCACTGAAAACAAAACATTTTCTTATCCATGAGCATATTCTCCCTCTATTCCATGATTTTTCCGTCAATGCCAATCGTTACAACCTGCCAGGGAATAAATTTTCCGCTGTTTTGAAGCGCTTTTTTTGCTGCCATTTCGAGACCGCCGCAGCAAGGAACTTCCATTCTTAGGATAGTTACGCTCTGGATGTCGTTCTGTTGAATGATCGCAGTCAGTTTTTCGGTATAATCCACCTGATCCAGTTTGGGACAGCCAATGAGCGTTACTTTATTCCGCATAAAATCCTGGTGGAAGCCTGCGTAAGCATACGCAGTACAGTCTGCAGCAATCAAAAGCTTCGCACCGTTAAAATAGGGCGCATGAACGGGCGCCAGTTTGATCTGTACCGGCCAGTTCCGGAGCCTTGATATTTGAGGTCCTGTTGAAGGCGATTGATCTGTTTCGGGTGTTTCTGTCCGCTGGATCTGCATGATCTTAGATCCGGGACAGCCGGTGTGCGCAGATATAGCCTGGTTTTTGGCAGATATTTTTTTCTGCGCTTCTTTGACAGCCTCTTCATCGTATTCCGGCGCTTCTCTTTCTTCAAAAGAAATCGCTCCTGTGGGGCATTCCGGGAGACAATCTCCCAGTCCGTCACAGAAATGTTCTCGTACCAGCTCTGCTTTTCCGTTGATGATATCAATGGCGCCCTCGTGGCAGGCATCTGCACAGGCACCACAGCCATTACATTTTTCTTTATCGATCCGAATAATTCTTCTTATCATTTTTTCCCTCCGTCAGTAGCATTTAACAGTTGATTCTGCTGGAAGTATAGTATAATAATTACAACATGTATGTTTGATTTCCAACAGGAGGTATGATTTTGAAAAAATATTTGCCCATTTTAAAAAACAGTCCATTTTTTACAGGACTTTCTGACTGTGAGATATTATCGATCCTTCACTGCGTAAATGCAGCAGCAATTTCCAGAAAACGGAATTCCTATATTTTCAGGGCAGGAGATTCTACGGAGGTAATGGGACTCGTAGTGGCTGGCTGTGTCCTTGTGATCCAGGAAGATCTCTGGGGGCATCGGAATATCCTGTCCAAATGCCATGCCGGTGATTTTTTTGGTGAGCCATATGCAGCAAGTCCGGGAGCGGTGCTGAATATCAGTGTGGTAGCAGATGAGGATTGTGAGATCCTGTTTTTAAATGTTCAGAGACTTCTGGTTTCCTGCCCGACGGCATGTGAACATCATCAGAAGCTGATCCGTAACTTAGTCAGTGTCCTGGCGAATAAGATACTGATCCTTAACGATAAGATCACGCATGTCGGTAAGCGGACCACCAGGGATAAATTGTTATCTTATCTGTCAACCGAATCGATCAGGCAGTCATCCTTATCCTTTGACATTCCATTTGACCGGCAGCAGCTGGCAGATTATCTTTGCATTGACCGTGCGGCAATGTCTACAGAGATATCAAAATTACAAAAAGAAGGTTATATAAAAACAAACAGAAATCATTTTGAGTTAAGGATTTGACAAAGTTTAGGTTCAAGCCGGAGTGTCTGGAACAGGGATATCCTTCCTTCGTTTACTTTGTGTGCAAAATAAACAACAGACTGAATGAAAAATAATAAAATTTATAACAATTTTTATATTGATATTTTTTTAACGAATTGATACAATACAGTCATGACAATGTTAAAAAATATCAATGAAAGCATCTATAAACGATACCACTTTTCAGGAGGTCAAGCATGACAAAGAATGCACAGGTAACCGTACCAGAGATCATCGACAGTGTAGAAGCGCTGACAGCGAAGATGGCTGCAATGCGCGAGGCTCAGAAAGTATTTGCAACCTATACCCAGGAGCAGGTAGATAAAATTTTCTACGAGGCAGCGAAAGCAGCAAACCAGCAGAGAATCCCGTTAGCAAAGATGGCAGTTGCTGAGACTGGCATGGGTGTTGTAGAGGATAAGGTTATCAAAAACAACTATGCAGCAGAGTACATTTACAACGCATATAAGAACACCAAGACCTGTGGTGTGATCGAGGAAGATAAGGCATATGGAATCAAGAAGATCGCAGAGCCGATCGGTCTGATCGCAGCAGTAATTCCGACTACTAACCCGACTTCCACAGCGATCTTTAAAACCCTGATCGCACTGAAGACCAGAAACGCCATCATCATTTCCCCACATCCACGTGCAAAACAGAGCACCATCGCAGCAGCAAAGATCGTTCTGGACGCAGCAGTAAAGGCTGGCGCACCGGAAAATATCATCGGCTGGATCGATGTTCCATCTCTGGATCTGACCCAGGAAGTCATGAAGAATTCCGATACCATCCTGGCAACCGGCGGTCCTGGCATGGTACACGCAGCTTACTCCTCCGGTAAACCGGCACTGGGTGTAGGCGCAGGCAACACTCCGGTTATCATTGATGATACCGCAGATATCAGGATGGCAGTCAGCTCCATCATCCATTCCAAGACCTTTGATAATGGTATGATCTGTGCTTCCGAGCAGTCCGTGACCGTTCTGGAGCCAATTTATAAAGAAGTAAGAAAAGAATTTGAATACAGAGGCTGCTATTTCTTAAAGAAAGACGAGTTAGACAAGGTTCGTAAGACCATCATCATCAATGGCGCATTAAATGCCAAGATCGTTGGTCAGAGCGCTCACACCATTGCAAAATTGGCAGGTGTTGAGGTTCCGGAAGATACCAAGATCCTGATCGGTGAAGTAGAGTCTGTAGATATTTCTGAAGAGTTTGCTCACGAGAAGCTGTCCCCAGTTCTGGCTATGTACAAGGCAAAGACCTTTGACGAGGCCATTGCAAAGGCTGAGCGCCTGGTTGCAGACGGCGGCTATGGCCATACCTCTTCTCTGTACATCAATGTCAACGAGAAGGAGAAAATGGCAAAACACGCAGCAGCCATGAAGACCTGCCGTATCCTGGTCAACACACCTTCTTCCCACGGTGGAATCGGTGATTTATACAACTTCAAATTAGCTCCATCTCTGACACTTGGCTGTGGTTCCTGGGGCGGTAACTCCGTTTCTGAGAACGTAGGCGTGAAACATCTGCTGAATATCAAGACCGTAGCTGAGAGGAGAGAAAATATGCTGTGGTTCCGCGCACCGGAAAAGGTTTACTTTAAGAAGGGCTGTATGCCAGTTGCATTAGACGAATTAAAACATGTAATGGATAAGAAGAGAGCATTTATCGTAACCGACTCCTTCCTGTACATGAATGGATATACCAAACCGATCACTGACAAATTAGACGAACTGGGCATCGTATATCAGTGCTTCTCCGATGTTCAGCCAGATCCGACACTGGCCAATGCACAGGCTGGCGCCAAGGCAATGACCGCATTTAAGCCAGATGTGATCATCGCGCTGGGCGGTGGTTCCGCAATGGATGCAGGCAAGATCATGTGGGTAATGTACGAGCATCCGGAAGTAGATTTCCAGGATATGGCAATGCGTTTCATCGATATCCGTAAGAGAGTTTACACCTTCCCGAAGATGGGCGAGAAAGCTTATTTCGTAGCGATCCCAACTTCTTCCGGTACTGGTTCTGAGGTAACTTCCTTCGCAGTTATCACCGATCAGGAGACTGGTGTGAAATATCCGCTGGCTGACTATGAGTTAATGCCAGATATGTCCATCGTAGACGCTGACAACATGATGAGCCAGCCAAAGGGCTTAACCAGCGCTTCTGGTGTTGACGTTCTGACTCATGCGTTAGAGGCATACGCATCTGTTATGGCAACAGACTATACAGACGGTCTTGCTTTAAAAGCAATGAAAAATGTATTTGAGTACCTTCCAAGAGCTTATGAGAATGGCAATGATGTAGAGGCAAGATGCAAGATGGCAGACGCTTCCTGCATGGCTGGTATGGCATTTAACAATGCATTCTTAGGTGTATGTCACTCCATGGCTCACAAGCTGGGTGCATTCCATCATATTCCTCATGGTATCGCTAACGCACTGCTGATCTCCATGGTTGTTGAGTACAATGCAGCTGAGTGCCCAAGAAAGATGGGAACCTTCTCCCAGTACCAGTATCCACATACGATGGCAAGATACGCAGAGTGTGCCCGTTTCGTAGGCATCCAGGCAAAGGATGACGCTGAGGCAGTTCAGAAGCTGATCGCTAAGATCGAGGAACTGAAAGAGAAGGTCGGTATCAAGAAGACCATCGCAGACTACGGCGTAGATGAGAAATATTTCTTAGAGACTCTGGATGATATGTGCGAGAAGGCATTTGATGACCAGTGTACCGGCGCAAACCCAAGATACCCTCTGATCAGCGAGATCAAGGATATGTTCTTACGGGCTTACTACGGCGACAATAAAAAGAGCGAGAACTAATACCAGACTGGATTTCCGGAGCTGAAACTGCTAAAATAGAGGTAGGAAAGATTCCGGAAATCCATCGGATCGGAAAGGGGAAAAATAATGAAAACAGAGAACATTTTAGCTACAAGAGCCCATAAAGTGATCTACAGAGACGGCGATACTGCAGTGAAGGTATTTGACGCAAACTTTCCAAAGACGGATGTCCTCAACGAGGCTTTAAACCAGGCCAGAGTCGAGGAAACCGGTCTGGATATTCCGAAGATCCACAGCGTTAATGTGACTGAGGATGGTAAATGGTGCATCGTTTCTGATTATGTAGAGGGCAAGACCTTAGAGCAGATCATGGAAGAGGATCCGGCAAACTTAGAGAAATATATGAAAGAGTTTGTAGCGCTCCAGTTGGAGGTTCACAGCAAACGTGCTCCACTGTTAAACAAATTAAAAGATAAATGGGATAGCAAGATCGCAGCTTCCAAGGCTATCAACGCAACTACCCGCTACGAGTTAAGATCCCGTCTGGCAGGTATGCCAAAGCACGATAAGGTGCTTCATGGGGACTTTAACCCAAGTAACATCATCGTGGACGCAGAGGGCAAGTATCACATCCTCGACTGGTCCCATGCGACCCAGGGCAACGCTTCTGCAGATGCGGCAACTACATATCTGTTGTTCGCATTAAAGGACCAGAAGCTGGCAGATCTGTACCTGGAGCTGTTCTGCGATATGACAGATACCGCAAAACAGTACGTGCAGAGATGGCTGCCGATCACCGCAGCATCCAGACTGGGTAAGGGCATTCCGCAGGAGAAAGAGCTTCTGGAGAAATGGCTTGATGTGGTAGAATACGAATAAACAGTAGTGAAATGATATATTTCCCCCGACGGTTTTTACAAACTGCCGGGGGTTTTTTGTTGTTGGATTACCTCTAGTCAAAGACCATTCTTCTATGCTATAATGTCCCCATTATGAAGAATTATATTGTATTTGATCTGGAGTGGAACCAGAGTATTGAGGGAAAAGAGCATTCCATAGAGCATTTTCCATTTGAAATTATTGAGATCGGCGCGGTAAAGCTGGATGAAAGACGGAATATGGTGTCAGAGTTTCACGGGCTGATCACGCCGCAGGTTTATGTGGAGCTGCACCGCAAGATCCTGGAAGTGACCCATATGGACATGGAGACATTGAAGCGGGAGGGAAGATTATTCCCGGAGGTCATAAAAGAATTTTTAGAATGGTGCGGTCCAGACTGCCGTTTCTGCACCTGGGGTGCTATGGACCTGACGGAGCTGCAGCGGAATATGGAGTATTACCAGGTGGAGATCCCATTTGAACGACCGCTTTATTATCTGGATATCCAGAAATTATATGCGCTTCAGAAGGGAAATGGAAAGGAACGGGTGTCCTTAGACCGGGCGGTAGAAGAGTTAGAGTTGTTAGAAGAACGACCATTTCACCGGGCGCTTGATGACGCGTATTATACGGGAAAAGTGATGCAGGAGATCGATCTGGAGACCTGGGGGAAATACCTTTCCATCGACTATTACTGGATCCCAGGAAGACGGGCTGAAGAGATCTATCTGGAGTTCCCGACCTATGCAAAATATGTGTCCAGAGGCTTTGAGACGAAAGAAGAGATCCTGGCGGATAAAGTGGTGACAGATATGATCTGTCAGAAATGCCACCGGATGCTGCGGAAGAAAATGCAGTGGTTTTCCGTCAATCAGAAACAGTACTTTTGTCTGGCCGTGTGTCCGGAGCATGGATTTGTGAGAGGAAAGATCCGCATAAAAAAGACAGAAGATGGTCGGCTATACGGTGTAAAAACCATGAAGCTGGTCGATGAAAATGCAGCCCAGGATGTGTTTAAGAAGAAAGAAGAGCAGAGGGAGAAGAGACGGGAGAACCGGATTCGGAAGGTGCATCGATGAAGGTAATTGATACCTCGAAAGAATCATTGGATATTTTTGCAGCAGGCCAATTTGATTTGCGGAAATGGGAACATTATATTGATAAAGCAGTACCTGGTGTAAAAGAATTATGCCTGGATGGGATGCGAAAATGTATAAATGCTGGATTTTCGTGGGAAAATGATTATTTACCTATATTGAATGCTATGATATGTGATGAGGAAAAACGGGAACAGGTTCTAGCATCATTTAGCAAAGTCACGGAACAGTTGGATGCAAAAATAATTGGGATATTCCATAGAGATATAGATGTGGATGTGATTCTTTATCTTGGTCTGTGTAATGCAGCAGGACGGGTCACGATGATTCATGGCAGAAGAGTGATTCTTCTTGGAATCGAAAAGATCATGGAATTAAACTGGTGTGATATAAATTCTATGACAGGGCTGATAATTCATGAACTGGGGCATGTTTATCAGGCTCAATACGGAGTAATGGATTTGCAGACGGATTCTGTGGCTGATCAATTTCTATGGCAGCTTTTTACAGAAGGTGTCGCAATGGTTTTTGAACAAAAGTTCATGGGAGATCCAGAATATTTTCATCAAGGTAATTGTGAATGGAAAAATTGGTGCAGACAAAATATAAAACTCATCAAACATTCATTTGTAAATGATCTGAAAACAATGACTCACGAAAACCAAAGATACTTTGGTGATTGGGTGCGCTTTTATGGATATGGCGATACAGGTTATTATCTCGGAACAGTTTTTGTCCGTTACCTTCTCCAGTATGATGAGTTTGACCAGATTATTCAATATAGAATCCATGAAGTAAGAAAATATTTAAATTCTTTTGTAGAGATATTATGAAGTGAATAGAAAGTTTTTGACATTTTTTAGGCATGGTATTATAATCATAGAAAAGGTGCTACCGATAGACGGTTAGTCCACATATGATATATAAAAATAACCGTTCAGTTTCGGAGGCTGGGGCGGTTATTTTTTTATATTTTAGCTTTAATTGTAATAAAATGTGGAACGGCTAGAAACATAGGAGGCAGGCGGAAAATGAATTCTAAGCCGGACCATAGACGCATGTCCGTCCTTAGGGTGCGTATTTTGCACCCTTAGTACGGCTACTTGCGTCTCTGAGCGCGAGCGCGTCCGGTGTGAATCATTTCCGCCTGCCTCCGGGCTATTTACCAAGTTGATTCAACATTCAATACTATTTTCTTTTCCGTGATAACGTCCGTTTCCCCTTCTTCGTCGTAGTATAAGACGACCGTTTCCTCTCCAGCATCAGATTAAACTCTTCCTGACTGATTCCACTGGCCTCCAGCCGCGCCAGGCGTTTCTGCTTGCGGAGAATGCGTTCTTCTTCCTCCTTCTGTTCATGTCTGGCGTGGAGAACGACTGCGATGGCAGCGATAGCTCCGCCGACGAAAAGAACTGCCAGGACGATCCATACGATGGATGGAACGTGGAAGGTGGCAAGAGGAGAGGAATCATCACGGGTCTTGTCCGGAAGAGTGACCTCTGGGAGTGTCTGGGAGGTACTATCAGAGGTGGTGTTGGTGGAATTGCTTCCTAAAGCACCAGAATCCCTTGTAATGGACTGTGTGTCAATTGTGGAAGAATCCTCATTCGAACCATTTTCGCCGCTCAAAACCGATCCTGGAGCGCCAGAGGCCATATCTGAGCTGCCTGCATCAGCAGTATCCTCTGCCTGCGGGGAGAGGGACAGCTTTAAATAAGCAGTTCCGATCTTTCTCTGGCCCCACTGGTACGAGATCTGAGCAATGGCGCCCTGGGGGGCGTCGGCCGGGAGATCGTAGGAGATCTGGGAGGTGACAGAGGAGAAATCGGAGGCTTTCGGGATCGTTACCTTACTGTCAGGATCGATCATTAAGCCTGCTAATTCCGAAGTAGTCAGTCCGGCGATGGTCATGTCATTGGTTACGGACTGGTAAGTGGTGTCGTAGTCTCCTGCGGAGACTGTCTGGAAATTCTGGAAACCAAAGTCTAACAGGGCTTTGGTGTCGGTGTACTGGGTCTGGTGGCCGTTTAAGACCACAGATACCAGGGTCATGCCATTTCTGCGGGCAAAGGTTACAAGGGTATTGCCAGCCAGGGACGTGTAACCGGTCTTACCGCCGATACAGCCTTCATAATATTCCGGCATATTTTTCTTTAACATCTTGTGTCCCGGATAGATGCGTCCGCCCTCGGGATTGCGCTTGGTCACAGGCAGATCGTAGTATAAGGTGGAGTCGATCTCCAGAAAGGTCGGATTGTTTAAGGCAGCCCGTCCAATTAACGCCATATCATAGGCGGAAACATAGTGATCCGGGTTATTTAAGCCGCTTGGATTGGCAAAATGGGAATCCTGGCAGCCGAGGGATGCCGCTTTGGCGTTCATCATTTCCGCAAATGCTTCCGTGGAACCGGCTACATGCTCTGCCAGGGCATTGGCGGATTCATTGGCGGATTTCAGTAAAAGGGCATACAGGCAGTCCCGGACGCTCAATACGTCGCCCTCATCCAGTCCGGCGCTGCTGCTTCCCGCCTCCACATTGTAGACGGCGTTGTGGGAAAAGGTCACCATTTCATCCAGAGAGCAGTTTTCAATCACCACCAGGGCTGTCATGATCTTCGTGATACTGGCCGGGTAGTAGGCAGTGTGGATGTTCTTTCCGTAAAGGACTGTTCCCGTGTCGGCGTCCATTACGATGCCGCCTTCCGCCTGGATCGGCACGTAATCCGGCCAGGTGGCCTCTGCGTAAGCATGAAACGGTGTGATCAGGGAAAATACCAATGTCAGACATAATAAAAAGTGAAAAATTCGTTTCATCAAAAATCTCCGTTATCATAAAAATGATTTTGCAGGCAAAAGACCGAAATCCTATGCGTTTGCCGGACGGGAGCCATCCGCCTGCTTTCTCTGGCGCTTCTCCCGGCGCAGCCACCAGCGTGATACTCCGAAGATGACCGCCACGCTGATGCCGAACACCAGAGCAATATAAGAAGCCGTATCCACAAAAAATGGCTCCGGAACAATATTGATCAACAGATCCGTTGCAGGATCTAACAGTCAACAGATCCGTTGCAGGATCTAACAGCCATAAGTCATTGTTGAAGAAAATATGGTGGAAGATCACGAAATATTTCGTGAAGTCTGTGGATATCACAAGTCCCAGCACACAGATAATAGCAAAAAACAGTCCGGTTCCCCAGCAGACAGACCGTGGAACTACCAGAGCGATATCTGCCTTCAGAAGCCACAGAAGGGCCACGCAGACAAAAGCCGTGACGATGCAGATCCGCCGCAGCACCAACGCCCCAACAAACAAACCTCTGACGTCCTCCATATGGGCGATCTCCCGGTCATTGAAAAATTCCCTGGGCTGTCCATCCACGATGGTCGGAACGTGTAAGTCTTCCCGGTTGCCCCGCAGGTACGCCATCATTTCCTTCGTCACATCTAATAAGTCGTCCATTTCCATATGAACATCTTCCGTTACGTTGTATTTCGAGTATTCCCGCTCATAATAGCCCGGAGTCCAGTAAGTCACCGCCTCCACAGATGTGATCAGAAGGGTCACGATCAGGCAGAAGGAGAAGAGGATTCCAAGGGCATAGGAAAGGTATTTGTTGTTTTTCATAGGCTGCCTCGATTCTTATCTTCAGATTTAGGGAAACAAATCCCATAATAGCTGTATTATAGGTAACTATTCAGTAGGTCTGCGCACATGCTGCGCTGACCGTAAGAACACATAGGCTAGAAAGTAAAAATCCCATCAGCGAAGCTGATCTGGAATGGATTTTTGCTCGTAACTATGAAGGTACTGAATCGTTACTATTATAGTAAAAATACGAAGGGATGTCCAGAGGTGAAACAGGTGGGCACAAAAAAAGAGAAGCGCTTACGCACGCTTCTCTTTCTGTCTTTTGATCACCTTCAACCGTGTAAACTCCTCACGCTCCTTCTCCTCCAGAGCATTGGTGATATCTTTCGTCAATGTCTCATAGGTCGGGATGGTGATGTTTTTCAATGCGTTTGCACGTTTCTGTGTTTTCTTAATATTGTTGGCCAGACGGTAAGCGGAATTTTCCACCATGGATAACTTGATAGTCAGTTCCTTTACTTTGTCGAATTTTACTCTGGCGTCATCTAAGGACTCCCTTGTGTTGTAGTAAGCATAGGTCGGGTTGATGGGGGCCTCCTCGTGCTGTACCAGGGGAATCTCGGTTCCCATGATACTGCGGGCTTTGATGCGGATTCCATTTTCAATCGGAATGGAAGAGCTGATCTCCTGGACGTAGTTGATGCCCAGCTCGATGTTGGCCTTCTGGAGGGACTCGTAAGCCTCGCGGAAGGTGGAGTCGATCTCCGACTGGATATCCCTCGCCTGGTCGATCAGATCCATCAGCTCCCGGATCAGGATGTTCCGCTTTTTGTCCATCAGCACATAGCCCTGCTTTGCCAGGGCCAGAGAGTTCTTGGCCAGAATCAGGTTACCCTTTGTAGGGAATGTATTCGGATTCATGAAAAACCCTCCTATTCTTTGTCAGCACCCGTGTCCGCAGGTTTATAATACTGATCCAGGATCTTGGTATCGATACGGTCTAACTCTTCTCTTGGCAGCATGCGAGAAGCTCCCAGCCGATATCCAGAGTCTCTAAGATGGTACGGTTCTCGGTCGGACCCTGTCCGATGAAGCGGCTCTCAAATGCTTTACCGAATGCCAGGTATTTCTTATCGATCGGGGATAACTCGTCTTCACCGATAACGGATGCCAGCGCTCTTGCGTCACCTACTTTGGCGTAGCAGGAGAACAGCTGGTTGGCAACATCCTGATGGTCTTTTCTGGTGTAGCCTTCACCGATACCATCCTTCATCAGACGGGACAGAGAAGGAAGGACGCTGATTGGCGGGTAAACGGACTGGCCGTTTAAGTTACGGTCCAGAACGATCTGACCCTCGGTGATGTAACCGGTTAAGTCAGGAATCGGGTGGGTGATATCGTCGTTTGGCATGGTTAAGATCGGGATCTGGGTCACAGAACCTTTGCCGCCTTTTACGATACCGGCGCGCTCATAAATAGTTGCCAGTTCACTGTATAAGTATCCCGGGTAACCTTTACGGGATGGGATCTCTCCTTTGGAGGAGGAAACCTCACGCATAGCCTCCGCGAAGGAAGTCATATCGGTTAAAATAACCAGGATGTGCATGCCCTTCTCAAATGCCAGGTACTCTGCCAGTGTCAGGGCTACCTTTGGTGTGATCAGACGCTCAACCACCGGGTCATTTGCCAGATTGATGAACATGGCTACGTGGGAGGAAACACCGCTCTCTTCAAAGGTGCGGCGGAAGAAATCAGCCACATCGTATTTGACACCCATAGCGGCGAATACGATAGCGAATTCCTCGTCAGAATCCTCTCCCAGAGAAGCCTGCTGTACGATCTGTGCAGCCAGCTGGTCATGTGGAAGACCGTTGCCGGAGAAGATCGGCAGCTTCTGGCCACGGATCAGGGTGGTCAGACAGTCGATAGCAGAAATACCGGTACGGATATAGTTACGTGGGTACTCACGGCTTACCGGGTTTAATGGTTTGCCGTTTACGTCTAATTTGATATCGGAACGGATGTCGCCCAGACCATCGATCGGAACGCCGATACCGTTGAAGGTACGGCCAAGCATATCCTCCGATACGGCTAACTCCATAGGATGTCCGGTCAGACGTGTGTGTGTGTTCCGGAGAGCCATTCCTTCTGTACCTTCAAATACCTGGATGATGGCTTTGTCCTCGTAAACCTCAACAATACGTCCAAGCTTCTTTTCATTGCCGCCCACGGTCATTTCCACGATCTCATCGTAGCTGGCGCCGCGGACACCTTCCAGGACCACCAGAGGTCCGTTGATTGCACTTAAACCTAAATATTCAACTGCCATTTGGAACCTCCTTCTTATGCGTTTCTTTCAATGACGTCTTCATAGAATGCGTCAATGTCTTTTTTATACTGCTCAAACAGTTCCGGCTTGTCATTCGGGATGTCGTATTTCATGGCGATGACTTTATCGAAGATCTTATCCTCTTTCAGAACAGACATCGGCATACCCATGGAAATCAGGGATTTGGACTTCTTGTACAGGTACAGGATCACATCCATCATGGCGAACTGCTTGGTCATCGGTACACAGGTATCATCCTTGTGGAAGGCGTTCTGCTGTAAGAAGCCGACACGGATAACCTTGGCGATCTCCAGGATCAGTTTCTGGTCGTCAGGCAGAACATCGCTGCCGATCAGTTTTACGATCTCCATTAAGCTGCTTCCTGGTTTAACAGGTACATTAAGCGGTTGCGGTAGTCCACGAATTTGGGATTTACATGGTCATTGTACCATGGTGCTAAGTCTGTTAAATACTCGGAGTAGCTGGTCAGCCACTGGATTGCAGGATAATGTCTTGCGTAAGCTAAGGATTTATCCAGTCCCCAGAAGCAGCGGACGAAACGTTTGGTGTTCTGGGTAACAGGCTCGGAGAAATCACCACCCTGTGGGGAAACTGCTCCGATGATGGTAACAGAACCTTCGGTTCCATTTAAGTTCTGCATCATTCCGGCTCTCTCATAGAAAGCGGAAAGACGGGAAGCCAGATATGCCGGGAAACCTTCCTCGGCCGGCATCTCTTCCAGACGTCCGGAAAGCTCTCGCAGAGCCTCTGCCCAACGGGAAGTGGAGTCTGCCATGATGGCTACATCGTAGCCCATATCCCGGTAATACTCAGCCAGAGTCAGACCAGAGTAAAGACTTGCCTCACGGGCAGCAACCGGCATGTTGGAGGTGTTGGCGATCAGAGTGGTACGGTCCATCAGAGGGTTGCCGGATTTCGGGTCGATCAGTTCGCTGAACTCCTCCAGAACCTGGGTCATCTCATTACCACGCTCGCCGCAGCCGATGTAGATGATCACATCTGCGTCAGACCATTTTGCGATCTGGTGCTGGGACATGGTCTTGCCGGTACCGAAACCGCCTGGGATCGCTGCTGTACCACCCTTGGCCAGTGGGAACATGGTATCCATGATACGCTGGCCGGTGATCAGCGGAACAGATGCCGGATAACGCTTTGCTGTTGGACGCGGTACACGGATCGGCCATTTCTGGGTCATGGAAAGCTTTTTCTCGGTTCCATCTAATAACTGTAAGGTCAAAATAGTGTCGTTGATGGTGTATCTGCCATCAGCAGCAACATCGATGACATAGCCCTCTAAATCCGGTGGAAGCATCACCTTGTGGGTGATAGCCGGGGTCTCCGGAACCTCTGCGATAATAGAACCCGGATACAGGCGGTCACCTGCTTTTACAGTCATATGGGTCTCCCATAATTTCTGGGTATCCAGGGAATCTACATTCACACCGCGGCCAATGTAAGCGCCGCCTTCTTTTGCGATCTCGCTTAATGGACGCTCAATACCGTCGAAAATGTTATTTAAAATACCAGGTGCCAGGGTAACGGATACCGGAGCGCCGGTACCAGTTACGATCTCACCAGGTTTCATACCGGTGGTTTCCTCATATACTTCAATGATGGTATCATCGGAGGCCAGACCGATTACCTCACCAACCAGATTGTCTTTTCCGACATAGACCATTTCATGCATCTCAAAACCGACATCGCCTTTGATGTGGACGATAGGGCCGTTGATGCCATAGATAACGCCTGTCTTAGCCATGGATGGTACCTCCTGTCTGTGCTGCTGAATCGAACTGGAAATTCTCTCTTGCCTCGGCAAGCTTTGCCTGGAAGGAGTTGTCGATCAGAATGTTTTTGCCTGGGATCACGGCTCTGGTGCCGCCCAGGAAAGAATATTCGCTGATCCGTACATCGGCCTGGTGCTGCATAGCCAGATTGTGGAGCTTTTTTTCATCAGCCGGATCAATATAGATGATCATTGGCTCGCCGTCTGCGATCTTGACAGCGTCCGCTACCTGTGCATCTAAGAGTCTGTCATACTCGGCAGTCTCCATGAAGTTTGCAAGCATATCGCGGAGTTCTACAAATAATTTATCCTTTAATTCGTCCTGCTTATGACCGAGAGTCCGTTTTAAGTTGATCTGCTCGATGGACAGCTTTTTGTTGATGTCCTTCTGGATCTTCTGGGTCTCTGCCTTGAGCTGCATATCTGCACGGCGATGGGCGTCTGCCTGATGCTCTTCAAACGTCTTTTCAAGTGCCTGCGTATATTCGTCCAGCATATTTGCGCTGCGGACTCTCGCATTTTCCAGACAGTATTTCTGGAAACGTTCTAATTTTTCTTCCGTTGTCACGACGACCACCTCTTTCTTATATCTTATAATTTCAGTCCAATGGCTTCATTGACATAGGAGGTGATAAAGTCTGGCTTGCGGCCGGTTCCATGTCGGTCGGGAATCTCCACAAACAGAGGGATCCGGTTCAGCTTTACTTTGTTTACCAGTTCCGGAAAACGGCGGCCAAACCCTTCTGTAAGAAGAACGATGCCAACCTCTTTATCGGCCATAACCTTATCAAGTTCCTTCTGAAGCTCATCTTTTCCATGAACGACACAGCCCTCGACACCTGCCAGGCGCATGCCAGTCCAGGTATCGACGTTGTCGCTGATCAGGTACATTTTCATGGATTAGAACTTACCTAAGATCATGAAGGAGATGATCAGACCATACAGACAAACACCTTCGGCAAGTCCTACGAAGATTAATGATTTACCAAGGATAGAACCGTCCTCGCTGATCGCACCTAATGCAGCGGAAGCAGCAGCGGATACGGCGATACCACCACCGATACAGGACATACCGGTAGAAAGAGCAGCAGCGACACAGCCCATGCCTAAAGCGGAAGAGGTCTCAGCAGCAGCTTCAGCAGCGAATGCGTTGCCGGAGAACATCAGTACGGAAGATACGATCAAGGTACCGAAGAACAGGAATACATTGATGCCTAAAGCGGTTTTATAACGGCCTTTTGTTTTCTCACCCATGGCGAATGCGCCGAAAGGAACAACGATGCTTAAGATTAATGCTGCGGCTAATGTAATTTTAACTAATAAACTCATGATTTTACTCTCCTTTTATAAAGTGAATTAAAAAATTAAGCTTTTCCGTAAGGCCTGAATGCACGGCCGGTACCACGGTAGAAACGGCTGAATAACTCGTAGTATTCCAGACGAAGTACCTGGATACCAACGATCAGGCCCTCCATACCGCAGACAAATAAGTTGCCAAGGACTACGACAGCCCAGTTTGGATTGCCTGCTTCCACGCCTGCCAACATCAGTACAACCTCCATCATAGCCGCATGGCTGACTGCGAACGCTCCCACACGGACGAAGGAAAGGGTGTTAGAGAAGTAACTCAAACATACCTCAAATAATTCAAAGAAGCCCTGCACGAAGAACATGACCTTGCTGTCCTCAATCAGATGGCTCTTTTTCTCAACCAGCGCGGTCAGAGGCTCTTTACAGAAGATCACCAGAAGCGGGATCACAAACATCACAACCAGTACGATAGCAGCAGGAAGTGCATGTCCGGTCATGTAAAGTGCCAGGGTAACGGTCAGAGCACCGTAAAATACCAGTCCGGCAACACCATTGGTATCAAACCAGGTCTTTTCGGTATTGTGCTCTTTCACGCTGTTGTAGATGTTTAAGACCATGGTCAGAAGGATGATCAGCATACCAAGGCCGATGGCAACCACGAATACGGTGTTTAAGTTGCCGACAAATGGAACCTGCATCATGGCTGTCTTTGGATGGAGCCACAGGGCAGGAATGACATCTTCAAAACCGAAGAAGCTGCCGAAGAGGAATCCAAAGATGGTGGAACAGAAGCCACAGCGGGAAAGAATGCCCGCAAGGTTCATTTTCTTAAAATGATACAGAAGCCAGCCGCCGATCATCAGGCATAAGCCCTGTCCCACATCTCCGAACATGAAACCGAAGAGAATGGAATAGGAAAGACCGATCAGAACGGTCGGATCTAACTCGTTGTAGGATGGAAGTCCGTACATATCTACAAACATTTCGAAAGGCTTGAACAGCTTGCAGTTTTTCAGCTTTGTCGGCGGGCGGCTGGTGATGTTATCATGATTGTCTTCTACGATGCAGAAGGCCATGATGTCATTCGCCATCTCACGCTGCAGGCTCTCAGCCTCTTTCTCAGGCATCCAGCCACATAAAATGTAGTGGGTGTGAGCCTCATCATGGTTGGTACAGGCTGCTAATTTGCGGATATCAAAGTTTTTGGTGAAGATGGCCAGGCGTTTTACAGCCGCTGACAGATCATCTCTGGCATTTTCAGAAGCAACGTTTAATGCCTGATCTGCCTTGGCAACCTGAGCCTTCAGATCAGAAATTTTTCCGGTCAGCAGATCAGAAGCCTGTTTTGCGGTTCCTTCATATTCATCCGGAATGAAAGTACGCTCAAAGTGCATGGAAGCGTAGATGGCATCTACCTTGTCGCTGATGCTTCCCGGGACGAAGTAAACACACCATACATATTCCTGGTCCTCATCACAGCGGTAAAGAACCGTGTCTACAGAGTCATATACATAGTTATAAAACTTGTCATAATATTCCTTGGAAATGCGTCCAAAACGGAATTTGATAAATTTAAAATGGAGAATGCTGCTGATATTATAATCCAGTTCGGAGAATGGGAAATCTTGCCCAGAGAGCTTTCCGCTTCTTCTAAGGATTTCTGTATGGCTTCCTTCTTAGAAGCCAGCTCCTCAAACTGCTTTTGGCAGCGTGTTACAATGGCAACCGCCTCATCCAGAGTGATCTCTCTGGCATTATCGATGATTTCCTTAGGAAAAGAGTCGGTCAGAAGGCAGGCCTGCTGATAAACATCTTTATAAGGGTTGGTCGCCATAAATGGTCTTAAGTTGGATACGGTTTTTAATTCTGACAGAGCGTTCTCGTACTGCATCTCGTGTTTGGAGAGATACTGGTCGATGACACGATCCATGTCGTCCTTATGGCCGGTAACGCTTAAGAACTTCATTTTTTCAATCACAGTTGTTAGCCCCCTTTAGTGTTTGATTACATAGGAACAAATGGTGTCTGCCCCCAATCCGTATCGAATGCCTTCGATTACGGTGATGATTCTCTGAACCTCCTGTTCTTTAAAATAAAGATAGGTATTCAAAGCTGCGATGGAATAAGGCTGCCTCTGAACAGTCAGCCGGTGAACCCGGTCTAAGACTTTTTCATACAATTCCTCCAGATCCGGCTGCTGGTACAGATCCGTTGTGAGCATGGAACCGTAGGAAGTGGTTTTCAGAGCAGTGAAAAATCCATCTACCCCTTCGCTTTCTACTAATTTGCGGATATCATCGCGGTGCAGATGGTAAGAGATCGGAATCAGCAGCGCGTAAATGTCAGCAGTAGAAAGCTGATAATACTTTTTGGAACGGTAGATCCACTGGATGTTTAACAGATCCAGTTTGCTTCCGAAGCACTGGGTCAAGATCGCAGCCTCTTTTTTGGAGAGGTAAGAAGCCTGTTTCCACATGGTCTTAAAATAAAGAAGATCCATCTTTAATTCATAGTCAAACAATGTGGTTCCCGGTGTTTCTGCCAGATCAGCCAGAAGATCGTAAAATACAGTACCCCCTAAATTCGAAACGAAATCCTGGATCGTCTGAGCGGAAGACAGGGCCATTAAATTCAGGTGAGAGTGCTTCTCAAAGAACTCCTGAAATAAGGAAAGGTCCAGATCCGGATTCCGGTGATCCAGTACGCATCTGAGACAGCGTTTTAATATGGCGATCTCATAATGCAGAAAATAAAGATCCAGAAACTTCCGCTGGGAAACTCTGGAAAAACGGTAAAGCTTCGTGAAATCCCGGTATTTGGAAAGAAGCAGCCGCTGTTCGATGGCGCTGCGGTGAAAGGACTGGTCGTCCACATCGCTGAAAAGGTCTTCGTAAGCGGGCTGGCGTTTTAAGTATTCCAATGCCTCAGGAACATTTTCTAAAGCAGCCATTTCCCGGAGCTTATCTTCGGAAAGAAGCTTGCTCTGCATGGATTTCACTTTCGTGGCAATACCGCTGTAAGCTAATAAGCCACTCATACGCTCACCTCTCTGTCATAGTTCGAAAGAGAGCCTGTGCATATTCTGTGTGATGGGCAGCATAACTGTCCTCCATCTGCCGTAAGGTCTCCTCAGCATCAGATTTCTGCTTAGACAACTTGGCTTGCATATCGACTTCCATCTGAGCACGCAGATCTGCTAACTTTTTGGCGGTATCAGCCTGGATCTGGGCATCAAAGCTGGATGTCTTGTCTGCCATCTGAGCAGCAATCTCTTTTTTACGGGCATTAGCGCTGTCCATAATGTTGACGGAAGCCTGTTCAATGTCAGACAATTTGTTGATTACATCGTTCACGTCGTATCCTCCTTGTCTTTTTTTTAACACTTGTGTCAGCATCTGCAGATAACATATAGGTACTGACTAATATTGTACATAAGTTTGTACATAAGTGCCTTTTAACATAATACACCATTTTGGGAAAAAAGTAACATGCAAAATGCCCAAAAAATAGCGAATGCGCTTCGCTGTTTTTTGGGCATAAGTTCCAGTATGACAAAAAATTGTCAGATAATGATAAAGCATATGACAAAAAAGATGTCAGACAACTTGTGGATGATCTCCGACAGAATCACGTTCCCGGGAAAGCCTGGGAACGTAAGATCAGTCATGTACCAGGAACTGTTTGGACACATAAGCCTGGGTGCCGTCATAGTTGATCACGGCCCAGTCGCTGTCATAATCTTCCACATAATCTACGATGGTTCCTGCTGGAAGAAGTCCCAGCTTGTTTCCTGAAGTGGAGGGCTCGGAGCGGACATTTAAGTTGTCAGAGGTCTTGTAAACAGCGGCCGGAGTGGTCTCTGCCATAGTTTCCGGGGCGGCCGTAGTCTCTGGAAGCAGGTTCTCGGTTGTGACCGGAGCAGTTTCTGTTGTGCCTTTCTTCTTAGGAAGGACCAGACGGACAACCAGAACGATGACTGCCACACAGACCAGGACTGCGCCAAGTCGGATCAGATCAGTGGAAGAGAAACGGCTGTCGGAGTTTTTCTTGCGGCTTCTGGAGCTGCTTGAACCTCTGGAGCTGCCAGAGGTGCGGCGTTCGGTCTGAGAGGAACGGCTCTTGGATGCGGCTGACGGGCGGCGTTTGCCTGCACGGTAGTCATGGGAGAAGGTGTAAACCTCCTGGGACAGAAACTGATAAGCCTGGTTGGCATCGTAAGCACTGGTATTATTTTCATGGACAGCAGAGTTGCCGAGCATGCGGATTTTGTGGTAGTGTTCGCAGGTGGTCTTGGTGATGACCCGTTCATTATAAAGAGCGTCAATGGAGCGTGACAGATCTGGTTCCATAATACCGGCCTGGTCACACAGACAATGAACCATGAATTCCAGGGTCTGCCTTGCCTTGACCATGGATAAGTTGTATTCCCTTTTTCCCATCAGGGTTTCTGCTTCCTTCACGCCCTGCTGGATCTTTTCCCAGCTGCTGATTGCTTCGTTTGCGGTCATAGAAGATCCTCCTTATATATAAATGATGTAAAAATCCAGAATTCCGTCTTTATTATACTATTTTTCGACAATTTCTGCATCTATAATTTTGCACCGTAAGAGAAATGTAAGGTGATAGAGGGACGCTTTACAAGAAGGTAATGACCGTGGTAAGATAGGCTTGCGGCGAGAGCTGTATTTTAACCATTTGGAGGAAATGATATGAGATTACGCCATATTCCAGGCGCAGAAAAACAGATAGAGGAAAGTACTTTTGTGATCCAGGAGCCAGAACAGAAGAAAGGCTGCTGGGCAGAGGTGTTTGGCAATGAGAATCCGATCCACATCGAGGTTGGTATGGGAAAGGGAAAGTTTCTGATGGAGCTGGCTCAGCAGAACCCGGATATTAATTATGTAGGAATCGAGATGTACTCTTCTGTATTATTAAAAGCCATTCAGAAGCGTGAAACCCTGGAACTGACCAACATCTGTTTCATGTGTGTAGATGCCCGTAAGCTGGCAGATATTTTCAAGAAGGGTGAGGTGGCGAAGATCTATCTGAACTTTTCTGATCCATGGCCGAAGGATCGCCACGCCAAGAGAAGACTGACTTCTCCACAGTTCATGGCAGTGTATGATCAGATTTTATGTCCGGAAGGAAAAGTGGAGTTTAAGACGGACAACCGCGGCTTATTTGACTACTCCCTGGAAGCGATTCCGGAAGCAGGCTGGGAGATCGAGATGCACACCTTTGATCTGCATCACAGCGAATATGCGGAAGGCAATGTGATGACCGAGTATGAGACCAAGTTCTCCGGCGAGGGGAAACCGATCTGCAAGCTGATCGCGTCACGAAAGAGCCAGTGATCGTCAGACTGTGAAGGGATCTTCCAATTAGGACGCATCTAATTGGAAACCAGGGGCGGTGGATGTCATAAAATGAAGCAAACCGGGCAGACTAGGGTGATGGATATGTCCCTATGTGAATGCATGAAAAAGAAGCTCCAGCAGGCCACCTGTGACAAGATCGACTGGAACCGGAAGATCCTGAAGTGGAGAAAATGCTTCAAGGAGGCAGAGAAGGCCATCTGCGGCGAGTGCAAGAAACCGGATAAGAAACGGAAGTAAAACAGCAAAGGAGGAAATAAAAATGGAAGTTGTATTAACAAGCGGTAATTTTGAGAAGGAAGTATATGACAGCGAGATCCCGGTATTGGTGGATTTCTACGCAGACTGGTGCGGCCCATGTAAGGCGATGGCTCCAGTGGTGGAAGAACTGGCTGAGGAGTATGCGGGCAAGGTAAAAGTCGGCAAGATCAATGTAGACAATGCCATGGATATCGCTACCAAATACCGCATCATGTCTATCCCGACCTTTATGGTATTTAAGGGAAGCGAGGCAGTTGCCAAGATGATCGGTATGCAGGATAAAAGAGTGCTGAAAGAGGCGATGGACAAAGCACTGTAAGGGTGATGGGCGGCAGGCACAAAAAGGGTGCCTGCCGCCCTTAAAAAAAATAAAAATTTTTTTAAAAAAGTTGTTGACATTTTTTGACCTATGAGATATACTAATGTTCGTGTCACGGAGAACAACACAAAGCGACACAACAAAACAACAGAATATGCACCTTTAGCTCAGTTGGTAGAGCAGTAGACTCTTAATCTATTTGTCCAGGGTTCGAGTCCCTGAAGGTGCACTATAAAAGGTTCCGATTTTGCAGACGGAGAGCTGCGGGGTTGGGGCTTTTTTATTGCCGTGCTTCCAGAAAAGCTACCGGCGATAGTACCTTAACTTCTCTGACCAATAAGGGAACCGTTGTAGATACAAATGGAAAAACCGTTACCATCATAGGCAGCGACGGAACCATTTATGTCAATGGAACCAGCTCCTATACAGTAACGGTCGATGAATATCAGAAATAAATGTAACTGAATCAGTAAAGAAATCGTGATCCGCAGGTCTTATGGTCTGCGGATCATGAAGTTTAATGGGATCGAAATGATGGAAATACCCAAAAGCAGTAAAAACGGGGTCACATAGGTGCCGCTGGACTGAAGCAGAAACCCTGCTATGGTCGGCACAAAGGAGCCGATCAGACCACGTAGGTTGGCCACACTGTAGTTGGTGGCGAAGTCCCTGATGCCATAAAAACCGATGAGGAATGCAGAGCTTAAGGTCGGAACACTTCCATAAGAAATACCTGCCAGGCACATGCCAAGAACACCCAGGAGGAGCGATCCGGTCTGAAGCGCCAACAGGATAGAAAGCGCCGATCCGGTGGTCACCAGAGTGACAAATAACATGGTGGTGCGGCAGTTGGTGGTATCATAGAGGATACCGCAGACGATCCGGCCAAGTCCGTTACAGGCGGACAGAACACCGACCAGAGTGGTTGCTAAAGCGACGGACGCGCCCAGGGTCAGGGACAGATCCAGGGCGAAATTGATGACCACCATGCCGACAGAACAAGTCAGAGTTCCATAGACGAAGAAGATCCAGAACGCTGGACTTCTCATGGTTTCTGCGGCGGTGTAATCACGCTGGGAGATTGGTTTCGCAGAAGAACTCTGGGTGGCAGAGGCTTTCACGTATGCACTGTCAGCAACTTTGTTTGTAGCGGAACCAGCGGTTTTTGTTTTGGATTTTCCAGCTTTTGCTGGCGTTGTCTGGAACACCACATCCGCCCCCGGTTTCTTTAAGAATAACGCGCAGATCACCAGGATCACGGCGATGATGGCTCCAACAAAGAAAAATGTCTTTCTCCAGCCGAATGCTTCCATCTCGAACATGGCGGCGGCGACCTTGCCCAGAAGCATAGTGCTTAAACCAAAGCACATCATCAGAATACCGGAGCTTAACCCCTTCTTATCCGGGAACCAGGAATTGCCTACAGCCAGTAGGGTGTTATAAGAAATACCGATGCCGCTTCCCGCTACGATACCGTAAGCGAGGTAAAGCAGGGTGATGCTGGAACCGTCCAGTCTGGAAGTAACCGTAAAGCCCACGAAGGACAGAAACGCAGCGAAAAGAAGAAGACTTCTGGTGGATAACTTCTTATCCAATAATCCGCCCACCAGACCACCGATACAAAGAAAGGCCACGCTCAGTGAATAGTTGACTGCCAGTGACGGTGCATCCCAGCCAAAAGCATCCTGAAGCGGAACCTTGAAAATAGACCAGGCATAGATAATGCCCACAAAAAGCAGCCCAAAGGAGCTGAGCGCCAGATAGCACCACCGATAAGGCGGCACCGATGCGGCAGAATGAATCTGTGATGTTGTTTTCATAATGATTTCCCCTAATTTTTCCCCTCAAAATCAGACAAAAGCCTGTTGTGGTCATTATAGACTCCCATGATTGAAAAGTCAATTTTGACGATTTTATGAAAAAAGTATGAACCGCTCCTCCTGCCTTTTAAATATATTAAAAATATGTTACAATAGACAGGATTTGACCAGAGCATGGCGTAATGATGAAGATACGGGATCGTTACGATATGAGGCAAAAAAAGGAGAAATGGGTGAATGAAACATAAGATATACAGAACCGCGGCAGCTACACTTGCAGTGGCGATGCTTCTGTCCGGTTGTGGCAAAACCCCGGTGTCGAATTCTAACGAGCCGGTAAAAGTGTCCATCCAGACAGAAAGTGAAGGTCAGGCGGTGGTGGACGGCATGGAGCAGTTAACGCCGGATGGACCGGATTATGAGCGTTTAAAGGATCTTCCGGTTCCGGAGACAGAGCCTGCACCGGAGTATCTGCGGCTGGGTGTGGAACATGAGAAGATCTCAGAGCTGCAGGCCCGGTTGATGGAGTTAGGCTTTATGGATAACGATGAGCCGACGGAATATTTTGGAAATGTGACCCAGGAAGCAGTGAAAACCTTCCAGCGGCAGAATAAACTGAATCAGGACGGAATCGTAGGCCCGGCTACCTGGGATGCGATTATGGATCCCAACGCCAAGTATTATGCAGCGCAGAATGGCGACCAGGGCTCCGATATCGAGCGTATCCAGAAACGTTTATATGAATTGGGTTATCTGGCTACGGCAGATCTGGTGACCGGTAATTTCGGTGAGAAAACGGAAGAAGCGGTTAAGAAGATGCAGCAGGTCAATGGTCTGGATCAGGATGGCAAGGTAGGCCGCCGTACCGTGAACTTATTATATAGTGAAGATGTGAAACCAAACTTATTGGTTTACGGAGATAAGAGTGAAGTGGTAGAAGCCGCCCAGAAACGGTTGAAAGAGTTAGGCTATCTGACAACAGAACCAGACGGAACCTATGGAAATGATACCTCTGTGGCATTAAAGCAGTTCCAGTCCCGTAATGACCTGGTTGTTGATGGTTACTTAGGGCCGTCCACCAGAGCCGCATTAAATGATCCGGGAGCTGTGGCCAACGGTCTTGTCCTTGGTGATCAGGGTGACAGCGTCAAACAGGTCCAGAACCTGCTCAGCAAATATGGATATTTATCTTCTTCCAATGTAACGGGATATTTTGGTGATAAGACAGAAAGTGCGGTCAAGAGCTTCCAGAGCAACAATGGTCTGGCAAGTGATGGTTCTGTAGGACGGATGACCATGGCGAAGCTGACCAGCAATGATGTAAAGAAATCTACTGGATCTTCCAGTTCTTCTTCCGGATCTTCCGGTAAGAGTAATTCCAGTTCTTCCGGCGGTTCCAAAGGAAGTGTTGGAGGCAGTGGTGTCAGCGGACTCTTATCTATCGCAAGCTCCAAGCTGGGAAGTCCGTATGTATGGGGCGCCAAAGGTCCGAACAGCTTTGACTGTTCCGGTTTTGTATACTGGTGTCTGAATAAAGCGGGAGTAAAACAGAGTTATACCACATCCTCCGGCTGGAGAAGTATTGGAAAATACACAAAGATCACGAATTTTAACAGCCTTCAGGCTGGAGATATTATCGTTGTAAGCGGACATGTAGGTATCGTTGCCGGAGGAGGCACCGTGATCGATGCGTCCTCCAGTAACGGAAAGGTGGTTCACCGTTCTTTAAGCTCCTGGTGGAGAAACAACTTCATCTGTGGCTGGAGAATCTTCTAAATGCTCCGGTTCTTCTAGGTTACAGAGTGGGAATCCTACCTGTGCCTTGAAGAGATCGCCATCGATGTAAAGCTTGAAGGTTCCGCCTTGAAGCTGGGTTAAGTCCTTGGCGATGGAAAGTCCCAGACCACTTCCTTCGGTGGTTCTGGCAACATCGCCCCGGACGAATCGCTCTGTCAGTTCATCCGCATGGATATTTAACGGATTGGCAGAGACATTTTTGATCGTAAAATAAGCAAATCCATCGGAGGAGGTCACATCCACATAGATGCGGCTGTTCTCCATGGCATATTTGAATGCGTTATTGTAAAGGTTTTCCAAAACCCGCCACAGACGGCGTCCGTCCACAGCGATCAGAAGGCATTCATTCGGGAGAGAAGATACCAGATCCAGATGTCGGATCTGGTATTTTTCTTCAAATTCTCCATTGGTCTGCTGGATCATCTCCACCAGATCGATCTTGGCGATCTCCAGCTTTAAGTTGCCAGAGCTGGCCTTGGAGGCTTCTACCAGATCCTCCGTCAGTGTCTTTAACCGCTGGGATTTCTGGTCTAAGATATCTAAATACCGGGCGATCTTCTCGTCCTGGATCTTTTCTCGTTTTAATAAATCCACATAGTTGATAATAGACGTGAGAGGCGTCTTGATATCATGGGACACATTGGTGATCAGATCAGCCTTTAAGCGTTCACTTTTGACCTGTTCTTTCAAGGCAGTTTCCATGCCGTCACCGATGTTATTCAGGCTTTGGCAACTGTTTCGCCTTTGCCGGAAAAACCGTCAGAATCGATCTTATATTCCGTATCACCATCAGCCATCTGGAAAATACCATGGGTGATCTTCTCATATTCTACCTGATTCCGGAATAGAAGCAGGAAGATCCATATCTGAAAACCGATAAAGATCACAGCAGGAACCAGATACAGATAGGAAAAACTTAAAGAGTCCTGTTTTAAGAAAAAATAAGCAAAGCAGGCGAAAAGCACGCCATCCACGGTCAGATATCCGGCGAAGCAAAGAGATAAACGGACCGGAAAGGAGCAGTTTGTCAACGCTGTCAGGCACTTGTCCAGGATACGGCAGGTCAGACTGTTTTTCCAGATGACACCAGCTTTATAGCAGCGGATAAGGCTTAAAAGTGCAGGAAGTGTAATGCCATAGGAAACGGTCATTTCCATCCAGCGGCTGCTGTAGTCCCAATACTGTTCACTGATCAGGAAATTCAAATAAAATTCGCCGTACTGACGGGTCAGATAGTGTGCTGCAGCCAGAGAAACCGCCCATAAGCCAAGGAAAGCCCCAAGAGGAATCTGATCAAAACGGCAAAGCTGGATCTTTTTGGGAGATTCGTCACAGTGTCCGGTCAGGACGATCATGATGACCAGCGTGATGATGGCGCCGATTCCACCAAGAGTGAACAGTACCATACCGGAGATATAGTCCAGACGGATCTTCTCATACTGATTATGGGCAGTGGAGTAAGGGTCTGTATATGGATAGCTGGTATCCAGTCCTAAAACAATGTAATAATCATTATTGCCGTAAAGATTATAAGTCTCCAGCTGGGAGGTGATGTTTTCCGGGACGTATTTTAAGTTGGTGTCCATCAGGATGGATTCACCGGAGATATAGAGGTAACGTCCAAAGGAACGGATCTGCTCTGTGGTCATGTCGTTGGAGTTCGTGTAGACATTTTCCTGTCCGGACTGATTCCGGTAAGAGACTCTGAAATGCAGGTTAGAGGGCTGGTTGATATAGTTGTTGCGGATCTGATAGTAATCACCCAGAACCTCCAGAACCTGTACGGACAGATCTTCCAGTGAAGCGTACTGATCCCCGGGTTCTGAATAAACCTCGTTGGGGTCGTAAGCCTTCCATTCGATCAACGGCAGATCATCATCATCGGAATTGTCCGCCACAGACGGACCCCCTGCCACCTCATAGGAATCAGTCAGATAGTAGCCCAGGCTTTTTGCGTATCGGATCATCTCATCCAGTGTGTAGATTACCGTGCGGCCGGAGCTGAAGGTAACGCAGACCATGTCGGTCTGGTAGTTGATCTCCCCGTTTTTTTCCAGAAGGTTTTTGTAGCTGACGTATTTGAAGATATTTTCCACGTCTGATTCCAGCTGGCTGGTGCAGGAATAGGTATCTGCGTAATTTTCCTCCCGGACCCAGTTAAGCCCCCGCCCGTAGTTCTCGTTGAAATAGACGAAAATGGAACCAACGAGGAACAGGACCAGGAACAGCAGGTGGATCATAAATGCAGTCTGTTTTTTTAAGGCCATAGGCCAGGCATTTCGTTTGCCATTCTGTTCTTTCATAGGTGACACCTACTGCTTTTCAATCTTATAGCCAACACCCCAGACAACTTTTAAGTACCGTGGCTCCCGCGGGTTGATCTCGATCTTTTCACGGATGTGCCGGATATGTACTGCTACGGTGTTGTCGGCGCCGATGGCCTCCTCATTCCAGATCTGCTCATAGATCTCATCGATGGAGAACACCTTTCCGGCATTCTTCACCAGAAGCAGCAGGATGTTGTATTCAATGGGAGTCAGCTTGATCTGTTCGTCATCCACGTACACTTCCTTGGTATCATCGTTGATCTGAAGGCCACCGCAGCGGTAAATGGTGTCGGTGGACTGCTGGCTTAAATTGCCAAGCTGGGTGTAGCGGCGCATGTGGGATTTGACACGGGCCACTAATTCCAGCGGGTTAAATGGCTTGGTGATGTAATCGTCAGCGCCGATATTTAAGCCAAGGATCTTGTCAGCGTCCTCTGATTTTGCAGAGAGAATGATGATGGGGATACTGCTGGTCTCCCTTACCTTCAACGTGGTGCGGATGCCGTCTAAGCCCGGCATCATCACATCCACGATCATCAGATCCACGCTGTTATTTTCCAGTAATTCCAGTGCTTCATAGCCATCATAAGCCTTGATCACCTGAAAACCTTCGCCGGTCAGGTAAATATCAATGGCCTCGACGATCTGTTTATCGTCATCGCAAACAAGGATTGTCTGCATGGTAGTTTATCCTCCTTTTAGAACCTGAAGATCGCGGTTCCATAGGCCGGAAGCGGGTAAGCGATGGAGTACGGCTGGCCGTCACATTCGCTCTTTTTCGCCTTAAATACGATCTTCTGATCGCCGGTCTTATAAGAACCGTGTGTTTCATCCAGGATCAGGGTGTAATTGCCGGATTTCGGAACACCGACCCGGTAATCTGGGCGGGAAACAGGGGTGAAGTTGCAGACAAATAACAGATTTTGTCTGCCGGTGGCGGAATAACGGACGAAGCTGAAAATGCTGCGGTCTGCGTCATTGGCGTTGATCCACTGGAATCCCTTCCAATCATAGTCCTGGCTGTAACAAGCAGGGTATTTTTTGTACAGATGGAGCAGGTCACGGCAGTAGTCCTGAAGGTCTTTGTGCAGCGGCTCGTCAGCTAAATACCAGTCCAGAGCCACTTTCTCGTCCCATTCGTGGAACTGTCCGAAATCCTGTCCCATAAATAATAGTTTCTTGCCCGGATGTCCCATCATGAAGGTGTAGCCTACTTTTAAATTGGCGAACTTGTCCTCATAGATGCCGGGCATTTTGTTGATCATAGAGCATTTCAAATGAACCACTTCGTCGTGGGACAGCACCAGGATGAAATTCTCACTGGTGGCGTAGGTCATGCCGAAGGTCATCTTGTTGTGGTTAAATTTGCGGAAATACGGGTCCAATTTCATGTATTCCAGGAAATCGTGCATCCAGCCCATGTTCCATTTGAATTTGAAACCAAGGCCGCCGTCTTCCGGTCTGCCGGTAACCATCGGCCATGCGGTGGATTCCTCTGCGATCACTGCCGCACCGTGGCCCTGTTTGTTTACCACGCTGTTTAAGTGGCGGAAGAACTCGATGGCTTCTAAGTTTTTATTTTCCCCGTATTGATTCGGAACCCAGTTTCCAGGTGTGCGTCCGTAGTCCAGATACAGCATGGAAGCCACAGCGTCTACACGAAGCCCATCGATGTGATACTGCTCGATCCAGTATAAAGCGTTGGCGATCAGGAAATTGGAGACCTCGTTGCGGCTGTAATCAAAGACCTTGGTGCCCCAGTCCGGATGCTCGCCTTTGCGTGGATCTGCGTATTCGTAGAGAGCCTGTCCGTCAAAATCAGCCAGACCGTGGGCGTCCTTTGGAAAATGGGCAGGAACCCAGTCTAAGATCACACCGATGCCATGCTTGTGCATATAGTTGACAAAATACATGAATTCGGCAGCGGTGCCATAACGGCTGGTCGGCGCATAATATCCGGTCACCTGATAGCCCCAGGAGCCGTCATACGGGTGTTCCGCGATACCCATCAGCTCCACGTGGGTGTAGCCCATGTCTTTCACGTAGGCGGCCAGCTCGTGAGCTGCCTCTATGTAGGTATAATAACCGTCCTTTTCCTCCCGGTTGGCCTTTCTCCAGGAGCCGAGATGCACTTCGTAGATGGAAAGTGGAGAGGTAGTAAGATCCTGGGTTTCCCGCTTGGTCATCCAGGTATTGTCCTTCCATTGAAAGCCGGAAATATCCCGGGTGATGGAAGCGGTTCCCGGACGGTACTCGCTGCCGAAAGCGTAAGGATCGCTCTTGAATAATACCTTGCCGGACTGTGTCGTGATGGCGAATTTGTATAATTCCCCCTCTTTTAAGCCCGGGATAAATGCTTCGTAGATGCCGGAGGTCTCCAAAACCTTCATGGGATCCGCATCCGGGTCCCAGTTGTTGAAATCGCCGACTACAGAAACAGCAGCGGCGTGAGGCGCCCATACAGCAAAATAAAAACCGTCTTTCCCCTTATAATTTTTCGGGTGCGCACCCAGCTTATCATAGATCTGATAATGGGTTCCTTCTCCAAACAGATAGCGGTCCATCTGTGTGATAAATCCCGTTCCGATTTCTTTTTTGCTACGTGCCATACATTATTCCTCCCTGATTTTCAGGATGGCCCCCCGACCAGCCTGAAGCGTGATGTGTATCCGTCCATTCTGGATCTGGATCTCGGTGTGATCCAGGAGATTTTCCGCGGTGGAAGCGTGGAGTGGAACCGGAATGTCCATGGACGCCGGATTCTCGTCATTGTTCACTGCGATGATAACGCAGGAGTGGTCTCCGTGGCGGGCAAAGGAGTACTGACGGTTGGTTAAGGTCAGTTCCTGGTAGCGTCCCATGTGGAGTTCTGGCTGTTCCTCATGGATCTGGCCTAACCTGCTGATGTAGTCGGTCAGATCGGTGTGGTAGGAAGCCTCATCGGTGATGCGGATGCAGGGACGCAGCATATCGTCGCTTTCCCTGGTCCGTCTGCCTTCCATGCCCCACTCACTGCCGTAATAAATGGATGGAATGCCGGGCAGGGTGTAGAGCAGGGTGTATACAGAATATAGGTGTTCCGGGTTACGAAGCTTGCTGGCCAGACGGTCCTCGTCATGGTTGTCCACGAAGGTGTAAAGCTGATAGCCCACCTGCTCCAGACGGCGCACGGTGTGGGCGATCTCAAAATAGTTATGGTCGTTGTGACCGGAATACAATCCCTTGTGAAGCTCATAGTTGGTAACGGAATGAAGCATCTCCGGGTTTACCCAACGAGAATACTCACCGTGGATCACCTCGCCCATGAGCCAGAAATCCGGTTTCATGGTGGCAGTCTGTGCCCGCATTTCCTTCATGAAGTTAAAATCCAGGACATTGGCACAGTCTAAGCGGATACCGTCAATATCAAACTCGTCGATCCAGAATCGGATCACATCGAAGAGGTATTGTTTGACTTCCGGATTCCATAGGTTTAAGCACGGAAGCTCATAATGCCCCTGCCATGCCTCATAGCCAAAGGAGTCTCCCATGGGGCTTCCCCAGCCGAAGTTCACACCCCGGTACCAGTCCCTGTAAGGAGAATTCTCCCGGTTTTTCTGAATGTCCTGGAAAGCAAAGAATTCTCGTCCGGTGTGGTTGAACACGCCGTCCACCACCACGCGGATGCCTGCCTCATGGCATGCTTTTACGAAATGACGAAAGCCGTCGTTGTCACCAAGGCGGCGGTCCACCAGTTTGTAATCTCTGGTGTCATAGCCGTGGGTGGAAGATTCGAATAACGGGCCGATGTAGAGACTGTTACATCCCAGGGAACGCATATGGGGAATCCACTCCTCCAGTTCCTTCATCCGGTCAGTGACCTCTGTCTGGTCATTGTGTTTTGGAGCCCCGGTCAGCCCCAGGGGATACATGTGATAGAAGATCCCCTTTTCATACCAAGTACCCATACGCCAAATCCTCCAAGCTGTCATAAATTATGGCGGACCGGAAGTTGTGCGGTTGTTTTGGCTGCATCGTTCCGATACCGCTTATGTTGATTCAGGTTCCAGACTTTTGAAACAGCGCAGCAGGAACTGGTAGCGCAGCTGTGCCGCGTTCAGTTCGTAGATATAGCAGTCGATGAGAGTAGGATCTACCACCTGTTCAAAATGATTTCTCGCAGAATCAATGCTGTGGCGGGTCTGCTCGATCTCCTGCCGTAATTTCTGTCGTTCCAGATAGAAGGCCAGAGCCTGTTTGGTACGTTTTCCATGTAATTTCATAGTTTAACAACTCTCCCTGAAATATGATGCTCCGGCTGGCGGCGACCTTGAAATCCGGGAAAAATATGCCGGTTTGTGACGAAAGCCGTTCCGGGGTTTTACAGTAATTAGTATTTCTGGAAGATTGGAAAATATACGAGAAAAACTTTCTATTATTTTACCATTTTCCAGAAAGATGGTCAATGATTCCGAAGAAAGTCTGACGGTTTCTATGATTTCGGAAAAGTTTGATAGTTTCAATGATTTCCGGAAAGTCTGACGGTTTCTTGTTCGTGCGGGGTTACCGTTACTGTTCACGCGTTGCGCAAACAGTTATCGTCCATGTGCCGCATGAAAAAATGTGCTTGACTTTTCAGAAACTTGTGTGCATAATGAAATCACATTCAGCGCAGGTCATTTCCAGACCATTCATTTCAAGCGCTTATGCAGTTGCAGCCCGGTTCGGGCAGAGGTTTCCCAGATGATTTTTAACAGGGGCAGTTTTTCGCTTTGCGGAGGTGGTGCAGGATTTTTTTGACGTATCTGTTTTTGACACCGGTTCTGGCGGCGGGTACCGTGACAGATCTGCGGTTCCGGAAGGTTCCTAACGGAGTGATCGGGTTTGGAACGGCAGCGGGGCTGGCGATTTTGACGGCGGAGCGGCTGTCAGGAGACGGCGGTACAGCCGGAGTTGTTTTCGCTGGTCATGCCGGGTTGGGAATCTGGCAGTGGTTGTCCATGTGCGGCGGATATGTACTGAGGCTGGGACTGGTGTGTGCGATAGGTTTCCCTCTCTTTTTATTTCGCATGATGGGAGCAGGGGATGTGAAGCTGATGGCGGTCATTGCGGCGTGGCTGGGGTGGCATGACGGAGCAGTGGTCATCGGATATGGATTTTTCATAGGAGCCATCTGGGCGCTCTTTAAAATGTGTCTGTCAGGGATCTTCTGGCAGCGGATTTCTTATTTCATTGCCTATTTCAGGCGATTATTCCTTACGAAAGAGAAAACCCCGTATTATCTTGCAAAACGGGATGGGGACGAAGTGATGATTCCATTTGCAGTGTGCCTGTTTAGTGGATTTTTACTGTTTCTGATTTAGGAGACAGGTAGAAATGTGACACGGACAGAAAAAATAGGAGGTGGTCTGATGGAAAAGATCATGGCGGTTTATGACGTGGATCCGGCCTATGCCAGGCGGTTTGCGGATGTGACCAACCAGAAGGAACGGGTGCCATTTGATGTGATCCCATTTACTTCGATGGAGGCTCTTCAGGAATATGGAAAAAAGCATAAGATCGAGATTCTGCTGATCAGCAGTACCGTTCCAAGGGAACAGGCGGAAGCGATAGGGGCAGGATCTGTGGTGACGCTGGCGGAAGGAGAAATCGTAAAGTCGGTGGACAGCTATCCCAGTGTCTATAAATATCAGGCGGCAGACAGTCTGATCCGGGAGGTGATCGGCTGTTATTGCGAAAGCCCGGAGGAGGCAGGTCTGGTGGTGCGGGGGAGAAAAGCCCGGATTCTGGGGATCTATTCACCCATTGGCAGGTGTCTGAAGACATCCCTGGCACTGACGCTGGGACAGCAGCTGGCCAGAGACGGGAAGGTGTTGTATCTGGGGCTGGATGCATTTGCGGGATTTTCCAGATTGATCGGGAATTCCTGTAAAAATGATCTTTCTGATGTCCTGTATTTTTTCCGACAGGGGGATCTGACGGTGATGCGCCTTCGCAGTATCGTCTATACCTGGCAGGAAATGGATTATCTGCCCCCGGTGCGTTATCCGGAGGACTTAGAGCAGATGACTGGGGAAGAGACGGGAAAATTATTGGAAAAACTGGCTCTGGAAATGGGCTATGAGTACCTGGTAGTGGATGTGGGGCGGCCAGGCGGCAGTCTGCTTCCGATTTTAGGAGCCTGTGATATTGTATACATGCCGGTGAAGGAGGACGGAATCTCTGCAGCCAGACTGGAAGAACTTGATGAGTACTTAGAGATGGTGGAACGGCCGGACATCCAGGAGAAGATCCGCAGGGTGAAGCTGCCTTATCACAATGATTTTGGCCGTCGGGAGACGTATCTGGAACAGCTTTTATGGGGACAGCTGGGCGATTATGTGAGACAGCTGTTAAAAGGAGTGCCATGGCGATGACAGGAGAAGAGGGCATGAGGGAAAAAGAGCGGGTCAGGCAGTTAAAACAGCAGCTTCGGGACGAGCTCCGCCAGGAATTGGACGGTTACCGCCAGGTGGAGGACGAGGAGCTTTACGAACGGATCGACAGGAAGATTTTTGAAGCGGGCAGTCAGGGATATCTGCCCTTAAAAGAGCGGCTGGAGCTGCGGAAAAGCATTTTTAATTCGTTCCGGAAACTGGATATTCTGCAGCAGCTTTTAGACGACCCGGAGATCACGGAGGTGATGATCAATGGACGGGAGCATATCTTCGTAGAGGAATCCGGGGTCATGCATCCGTGGGAATATGAATTTGAGTCGGATGAACAGCTGGAGGATATGATCCAGCAGGTGGTCAGTCGGGTAAACCGGACGGTGAATGTGTCGAACCCAATCGCGGATGCCAGACTGGCAGACGGTTCCCGTGTCCATGTGGTGCTGCCTCCGGTATCCCTGGATGGCCCGGTCATGACCATCCGTAAATTTCCGCGGATCATCACAATGGAAATGCTGGTGGAATCCGGTTCCATTACCCAGGAAGCGGCGGATTTCTTAAAGAAGCTGGTCCGGGCAGGCTATAACCTGTTTATCAGCGGTGGGACAAACTCTGGAAAAACCACGTTTTTAAATGCCTTGTCAGCCTATATTCCAGCAGATGAGCGGGTGATCACCATCGAGGATTCTGCGGAATTGCAGATCCAGCAGGTGAAAAATCTGGTGCGTCTGGAGACCAGGACAGCCAATTCGCAGGGGGAAGGGGCGATCGGGATCGGGGACCTCATCAAAGCGTCCCTGCGAATGAATCCCAGCCGCATCATTGTAGGTGAGGTTCGTGGAAAAGAGGCTCTGGAGTTGCTGAACAGCTACAATACCGGTCATGACGGCGGCATGAGCAGCGGTCACGGCAACAGTCCCAAGGATATGCTGGCGCGGCTGGAAACCATGGTGTTAATGGGAGCGGAGCTTCCTTTGGCGGCGATCCGCAGCCAGATCGCATCGGCGCTCGATGTGATGATCCATCTGGGGCGGGAGAGGAACAAGAAAAGGCGTGTATTCTGGATCGTGGAGGTAGATGGCTATGAGGAAGGGCAGATCCGGCTCCATACCCTTTATGAACTGGGGGAACAGGGGCTGGAAAAGAAGGGGGAGCTTAAAAATACCAGGAAGCTTTGGATGGCAGGGGAAGAGATATGAGGATGAAGACGGCGGTATTGGCGGACTGGTACAGTACCGGCACTATCAGTTAAATGGCAGAGAACGGCTGACGGCCCTGGCTGGGGGTGTGGCAGCAGCAGGAACTGCGGCTTTCGTCTGTTACCGGAGTCTATGGGCATTTTTTCTCCTGATGGCGCCGTTAACGGTGGTGGCGCCAAGGCTGTGGCAGGACATGTTACAGAAAAAGCGGCAGAGAGAGCTGGAAAAACAGTTCCGGGAAATGATCCAGATGATGTCTACGGCATTAAGCGCCGGTTATTCGGTGGACAATGCCATCCGGGTCTGCAGAAGAGATCTGGAGCGGATGTATGGAAGCGGGGGCATGATCGTCCGGGAGACCGGGTATATGGTCCGGCAGATGGAGATGAACCGTCCGGTTGAGGAGCTTCTGGAGGATTTTGCCCTGCGAAGCGGTCTGGAGGAAGCGGAGAATTTCACCCGCATCTTTGTGATAGCCAGAAGGAGCGGCGGACGGCTGGTGTCCATCATTGAGCGGACTGTGCAGATCATGGGAGACCGCAGCCAGGTGAAGGAGGAGATCCAGACACTGACCGCCTCCAAACGGTTTGAGCAGCGGATCATGAACCTGATCCCGGTGCTGATGGTTCTGTATATTGACTGGACTTCCCCGGGCTTTTTCACGGTAATGTACACGACCCTTCTGGGGCGGGTGCTGATGACAGGGTGTCTGCTGGTGTATCTGGCGTCCGTGTGGCTGGCACAGAAGATTCTGGATATCGAGGTGGGCAGCGGATGAACATTGAAAGGAGGCCAGAGGAGGCAGCAGGAAAGAAAGCAGGAAAGAAAGCAGAAAAGGAAGCAGAAAAGAAAGCAGAAAAGAAAGCAAAATGGGGGACTGCGAAAAAGAAACAGGTACTTTGTGTGGCAGTTGGGATTCTTTTAGGAGCGGCTGGCTTTGCCTGGCAGCACGGCGGGGCCTCTGTGTGCACATATCTGGAGCGGGAAGATTATGGGGGAGATCCGGTTGTTTATGATCTGTCTGTGGAGGGGCTGGAACAGGAGGTGGTTCCGCTGCAGATTGAGATTTCGCCCAGAAGATATACGGAGAAAGAGGCAGCAGAGGTATTCGCCAAGATAAAGACAGGGCTTTTAGAAGAAATCTTAGGGGAAAATCTGTCTCTCCAGGAGGTCAAAAGTGACCTGGTTTTGCCTACTGAGAAATCCGGTGGGATCAGGATCGCCTGGCGCAGCAATGATCCGGAGATTTTGGATGATGAGGGAACGGTTCTGGTGGGCGAGGAAAAATCAGGTTCTGGAAAAGCCGGAGGAACCCAGGTAACACTCCAGGCGGAGCTGACGGACGGATTTTACCGGGATGAGCTGGAGGTGGCTGTCACAGTCTATCCGCCGGAAAAAAGTAAGGCAGAACAACTGGCCGGGCAGTTGGCGAGACAGGTAGAGCAGGCGGCGTCAGAGCAGCCCGGAGCAGTCCGGGTTGCGCTTCCAGAGGATTTTGAAGGAAGACAGCTTCGTTTCCGGAAAGAAACGGGAACAGAATATCTGCTATTTCCGGTTCTTGGGGTGATTTTAGCGGTATTTTTTCACTGGCAGGCCAGGAATACGGAGATCGAGGCCCGCAAAAAACGGGAAAAGCAGCTTCAATATGACTATGCAGATCTGGTGTACCAGCTGATGGTATTTACAGGGGCAGGTCTGACGGTCAGCCGGGCATGGAAGCAGATCGTAAATAATTATGAAAAACGTCTGGAACATGAAAACAGCCAGCAGCGGGCGGTCTATGAGGAAATGGAGATTGCCCTTGGAGAGATGGAAAATGGGCTCCCGGAGAGCCAGGCAGTCAGTCGTTTTGGGGAACGATGTCAGCACAATGAATACCGGCGCCTGTCTTCGATTCTTGGACAAAGCAGGCAGACCGGAATGAAAAATCTTCAGGAACTGCTGGCTCAGGAGATGGATACTGCCTGGGAACAGCAGAAGCAGGCAGCGAAGCGTTTAGGCGAGGAAGCCGGAACGAAGCTGCTCCTGCCATTATTTCTGATGCTTCTGGTGGTCATGGTATTGGTGATGGTTCCGGCGCTGATGGTGATGCTGTAAGCAACGGAAGGCTGTTGTGAATGGAAAGCTGTTGTAAACGGAAAACGAGAAACAACCATAAAAATAAGAAAGGGGATTCATTTATGAGATTAAGACAGGAAATAAAAGCATTTTTGATGGATGAGGAAGCGATCGGTACGGTGGAAGTGGTCCTTTTGCTGGTGGGAATATTAACCCCTTATCATTGAGTGGGTATAAGGTGTATAGAGTTAAAATATGTAGATAAACAGAACTGAATATACAGCGAGAGGTGAAAGTGTGTATGAGGTCAAAGGGAAAAACAGCAGATGGGATTGTAGTGCTCAGATATTATAATGTACTGTTTTACTTATTTTTTAGAGCTGAAGTAGATGATTTTAAGAGACAATGCTTAGTAAACAGAATCGATGCGGGGGAATCCATACGGATGAAGCAAATACAGGATTGGTGCGACTGTCACCAGATTCCATTTACAACTAGATTTATATATAGAAAGGATTTCCCAGTAAAAGCAAACCTGTGGAATCTATATTCATATTGTAGATTTAGGGCTGAACTGTTAATGTTACATTTGACAGGGTCTTAAATTAGTAATACTTTTTAATATGAAAAACATCTGAAAATAATTTGTTGAAAAATGTATTCAAAGCAGTAAAAGAATATTATAATGTGATTTAGAAATATTTTTGGAGGGCGGTATGGATACATTGAGATGGTTACATTTATCAGATGTACATTTTTCTGATGGTGAAAGTTATGAAATTAAGAGAATGAGAGACAGCATCATTGATAAAATGAAAGAAGTGTTCGAAAAAAATAAAGTGGATTTTGTTGTGCTTTCGGGAGATTTGGCGTATCAAGGTGGTGGATACGATGCAAATTTGAAAAAATTTATTGAATCTTTAGTAGATGTTTCTGGTGTAAGTATTGATGAATTGTTTATAGTGCCAGGAAATCATGATTTAAAAAGAACCCAGATGAGAAGTGTTTTGTTAAATGGGATGAGAACAGAGCAGTTTAAATTCGAAAAAGAAACAATAGAACAGTTACAAAAAGATTTCAAAAAATATATGACGTTTTATAATAAAGTAAAGGGTGAAAACAGTAACTACATATATCGTCTCGTAAAAAAGGAAAAGTATAATATCTTTTTAATGAATACTGCATTTACAGCAGGAACAGATGAAGATGATGGAAAACTAATTTTGGAAATAGATTCATTTTATAATGAAATAAAGCAGCTTAAAGATCAAGAGAATTGTATTAACATAGCGATTGGCCATCATCCTATTTCGTGTTTTATGAATGGTATTCAGAAAAAGATATGGAATAATTTTAATGATTTTAATATTGATTTTTATTTGTGTGGTCATTTGCACAAGGGAGCATATGATTATGACTTAAGTGGAGGTAGGACAATTCCAACATATCAGTGTGGAAGCGGTAGAGTAGATAATTATGCAACAGTTACATTTATAATAGGCGAATTAGATATGGATACTAAAAAAGGAAAGTTAATATCCTATAAATGGCTCAAAGATGAAGAATGCTGGGCGATTGGAGGAATAGATGGTCGGAGAGCGGTTCCTGGTGAAATGGAAATTAATCTTGATAGGTTTAAACAGGATTCAAATGTATATGTAGAGGATGAAGATTTAGATGAAGATGAGTTTCGAAGATTTATGATGAAATTTCATGAGAAATTGAAGCATAGCGGAATGGAAGATATTAATATAGACCCGAAAGATGTATTTGAAAATTTTCAAATATGAAATGTAATAAAAGTGTTGAGAAACAATATCATTCCTTATGCAGATATTTTCCTGTAATTGATGAGATTATGGAAAGTACACTTTTGACACAAATAGAACGTGAAAGTATTCCTAATATAGTCATTTCTGAATATAACAAAGTGTGGAAAAAGGCTATAGATGGAAATGAAATAATAGAACTAATTGTAGAAAATATATTTCAGATCTATAAAGATGAATTAAATTATTATAATA
>QUFC01000033.1 GCA_003478355.1 Lachnospiraceae bacterium AM48-27BH | reverse complement strand
AACGGGAAGATGTGAAAAGCCACCACTATATCATCAGCTTTGACCCACGGGACGGGACAGACAACGGCTTGACCGTAGACCGGGCGCAGGAGCTGGGCGAGCAGTTCTGTAAAGAGCATTTCCCCGGACACCAAGCCTTAGTCTGCACCCACCCGGACGGGCATAACCACAGCGGCAATATCCATGTGCATATCGTCATCAACTCCCTGCGGATTTATGAAGTCCCGCTTCTGCCCTACATGGACAGACCAGCCGACACACGGGAGGGCTGCAAGCACCGCTGCACCAACGCCGCTATGGAATATTTCAAGAGTGAAGTCATGGAGATGTGCCACCGGGAGGGACTTTACCAAATCGACCTCTTGAACGGCAGCAAGGAACGGATAACCGAACGGGAATACTGGGCGGCAAAGAAAGGGCAGCTTGCCCTTGATAAAGAGAACGCCGCCAGAGAAGCCGCAGGACAGCCGACCAAGCCCACCAAGTTTGAAACGGACAAGGCGAAGCTGCGCCGGACGATACGGCAGGCACTTTCCCAAGCTACCAGCTTTGACGAGTTTTCTTCCCTTTTGCTGCGGGAGGGTGTGACCGTCAAGGAGAGCCGGGGGCGGCTTTCCTACCTCACACCGGACAGGACAAAGCCTATCACAGCCCGGAAGCTGGGGGACGATTTTGACAAGGCTGCTGTCCTTGCCCTGCTCACGCAGAACGCCCACAGAGCCGCCGAACAGACCAAAGCCATACCCGAATATCCTGCCGCAGTTAAAAAGCCGTTACAAGGGGAAAAAACCACAAAAACCACCCCGGCAGACAACACCTTGCAGCGCATGGTTGACCGGGAAGCCAAGCGAGCCGAGGGCAAGGGCGTGGGCTATGACCGCTGGGCGGCAAAGTACAATCTAAAGCAAATGGCGGCTACCGTTACCGCCTACCAGCAGTACGGCTTTTCTTCCCCGGAGGAACTGGACGAAGCCTGTTCTGCCGCCTATGCCGCCATGCAGGAAAGCCTTACAGAGCTGAAGCAGGTGGAAAAGACACTGAACGGGAAAAAGGAGCTGCAACGGCAGGTGCTTGCCTATTCCAAGACCCGCCCTGTCCGGGACGGGCTGAAACAGCAGAAAAACGCCAAGGCAAAAGCAGCCTACCGACAGAAGCATGAAAGCGACTTTATCATAGCAGACGCAGCCGCCCGCTATTTCAGGGAGAACGGCATTTCCAAGCTACCGAGCTATAAAGCCCTGCAAGCAGAGATTGAAAGCCTTATCAAAGAGAAAAACAGCGGCTACAACGATTACCGGGCAAAACGGGAGGAATACCGCCGCTTACAGACTGTCAAGGGCAATATCGACCAGATTTTACGCCGGGAACGCAAGCCTGTGAAAAGGCAGGAACAGGAGCGATAAAAACCGCCCCAAAATGTACCCGAACCCATACAGAACAAGGGGGCTGCCCCGCACCCTATCCGCAATACCAAAGGATTTTTTAACGGGCTTACAGGGCAGAAAAACCCCGAAAATGATACCGAGATGATACAGAATTACCGCCGATACCGCCACACCAGCGGAAACGGCAGAAAGGAGCGCACCCATGCCAAGAATGAGCAAGAAACGGCGGCTGGAATGGTCTTTTTTCCTGCGGCAAGTAAAAGTCGGGAATACCACCTGCGACCGTATCACATACAACGACCTCTGCCGGGGCTGTACCCATAGCTGCAAGCAGAGCTTCCGGGCGGTTATCATACTCTGCCCCCACTACTACTCCAAACGCCGGAAAAAGGAGGACAGGGACAATGGCAGATAACCGCAAGTATTACTACCTCAAGCTGAAAGAGAACTTTTTTGACAGCGACTCCATTGTGCTGCTGGAAGATATGAAAGACGGGATTTTATACTCCAATATCCTCTTGAAGCTGTACTTAAAATCGCTGAAAAACGGCGGGAAATTGCAGCTTGACGAGCATATCCCCTACACAGCGCAGATGATAGCGACACTGACCCGCCACCAGATAGGGACGGTTGAGAGGGCTTTAGAGATTTTCCGGCAGTTGGGGCTTGTGGAGCAGCTTGACAGCGGGGCTTTTTATATGACCGATATTGAGCTGATGATAGGACAGTCCTCTACCGAAGCCGAGAGGAAACGGGCTGCAAGGCTGGAAAACAAGGCACTTTTACCGCCCCGGACAAAAGGCGGACATTTGTCCGACATTCGTCCACCAGAGATAGAGATAGAGTTAGAGAAAGAGATAGAGATAGAAAAAGAGAGAGAGGGAGAAACGGGACACCCCGCCCCCGCTGCTTATGGCAGATACAACAATGTGATACTGACCGATACAGAGCTTTCCGGGCTGAAAACAGAGCTGCCCGACAAGTGGGAGTATTACCTTGACCGGCTTTCCTGCCATATCGCTTCCACCGGGAAGCAGTACCACAGCCATGCAGCCACCATTTACAAGTGGGCGCAGGAGGACGCTGCCAAAGGCAAGGCTGCCCCGAAACAGGGCATACCCGATTATTCATGCAAGGAGGGCGAGAGCTTATGAAAAACGAGATTGAAGCTATGATTACGGACATTACAACCACTACCACCGAAGCGGAGGATTACACAGGCGAGGACGGGCTTTTATACTGCGGTAAGTGCCATACGCCCAAAGAAGCCTATTTTGCAGAGGGAAAGACTTGTTTCGGGCGTGACCGCCACCCAACAGACTGCGACTGCCAGCGGGCAGCCCGTGAAAAGCAGCAAGCCGCCGAAAGCCGACAGAAGCACCTTGAAAAAGTGGAGGACTTGAAACGCCGGGGCTTTACTGACCCTGCTATGCGGAACTGGACATTTGAGCATGACAACGGCAGAAACCCACAGACCGAAACCGCCCGCTTTTATGTGGAGAGCTGGGAAACCATGCAGGCTGAAAATATCGGCTACCTGTTTTGGGGAGGCGTGGGGACGGGAAAAAGCTACCTTGCCGCCTGTATCGCCAACGCCCTTATGGAGCAGGAAGTCCCGGTGTGCATGACAAACTTTGCAACGATACTGGGTGACCTTGCCGCCAGCTTTGAGGGCAGGAACGAATATATTTCCCGCCTTTGCAGCTACCCCCTGCTGATACTTGATGATTTTGGTATGGAGCGAGGGACAGAATACGGGCTGGAACAGGTTTACAGCGTGATTGACAGCCGTTACCGAAGCGGCAAGCCGCTGATCGCCACGACCAACCTCACGCTGGAGGAATTGCAGCACCCGCAGGACACGCCCCACGCCCGTATCTATGACAGGCTGACTTCCATGTGCGCCCCCGTCCGCTTCACGGGCAGCAACTTCCGAAAGGAAACCGCACAGGAAAAGCTGGAACGCTTAAAGCAACTGATGAAGTAGCGAAAGGAGAGCCTATGACAGAAACGAAACAGACAAGCACCACCAAAACAGACCGCCGCCCGGACTGTGTGACGGAAATCCGCATGGGCAACTCCGTCCTTACCGTTTCCGGCTTCTTCAAGCAGGGCGCAACCGACACCGCAGCCGACAAGATGATGAAAGTGCTGGAAGCGGAAGCTGCTACACAAAAAACGGCGATTTGACCGACCATAAAGAAGCAGATTTGACGCTTTTGCCGCTATACAGACAGCCGCCCCATGTGGTACAATCAAGGTACGGAATAGTGGGGCTGGCTGTCGGAAACGGAGGATTTTATGTTAAGACAGACCAACCAACAACCAATTACCGCCCTTTACCCAAGACTTTCCCATGAGGACGAGCTGCAAGGCGAGAGCAATTCCATTTCCAATCAGAAGCGTATCCTTGAAACCTATGCAAAGCAGAACGGCTTTTCCAATCTGCGCTGGTACACGGACGACGGTTATTCTGGTGCGAACTTTCAAAGACCCGGTTTTCAAGCCATGCTTGCGGACATTGAAGCCGGAAAAGTCGGGACAGTTATCGTAAAGGATATGTCGAGGTTAGGGCGAAACTACCTGCAAGTGGGAATGTACACGGAAATGATTTTCCCACAGAAAGGTGTCCGCTTCATCGCTATCAATGACGGAGTGGACAGCGCACAGGGCGACAATGACTTTGCCCCGCTGCGGAATATCTTTAACGAATGGCTGGTGAGAGATACGAGCAAGAAAATCAAAGCAGTAAAACGCTCAAAAGGCATGAATGGCAAGCCCATCACAAGCAAGCCTGTGTATGGCTACCTCATGGACGAGGACGAAAATTTCATTATTGACGAGGAAGCTGCACCCGTAGTCAAGCAGATATACAACCTCTGTCTTGCCGGGAATGGTCCGACCAAGATAGCCCGTATGCTCACAGAGCAGCAAATCCCCACGCCGGGAACGCTTGAATACCGCAGGACGGGCAGCACCCGCCGCTACCACCCCGGCTATGAGTGCAAGTGGGCGACCAATACCGTAGTGCATATCCTTGAAAACCGGGAATACACAGGCTGTCTGGTAAATTTCAAGACAGAAAAACTTTCTTACAAAGTCAAGCACAGTGTAGAAAATCCCCCGGAAAAGCAAGTGATTTTCGAGAACCACCACGAGCCTATCATAGACACCCAAACATGGGAACGGGTGCAGGAGCTTCGCAAACAGCGCAAACGCCCAAACCGCTATGATGAAGTGGGTTTGTTCTCCGGCATACTGTTCTGTGCGGACTGCGGCAGCGTGATGTATCAGCAGCGATACCAGACGGACAAGCGCAAGCAGGACTGTTATATCTGCGGCAACTACAAGAAACGCACCCATGACTGTACGGCGCACTTTATCCGCACCGACCTCTTGACCGCTGGTGTACTCTCCAATCTGCGGAAAGTGACCAGCTATGCGGCAAAGCATGAAGCCCGGTTTATGAAACTCTTGATTGAGCAGAACGAGGACGGGGGCAAACGCAGGAACGCCGCCAAGAAAAAGGAACTGGAAGCCTCCGAGAAACGCATAGCCGAGTTATCCGCTATCTTCAAGCGGCTGTATGAGGACAGCGTGACCGGGCGCATATCAGACGAGCGTTTCACAGAGCTGTCGGCAGACTATGAAGCAGAGCAACGGGAGCTGAAAGAAAGAGCCGCTGCTATTCAAGCGGAGCTTTCCAAAGCACAGGAAGCCACCGTGAACGCAGAAAAGTTTATGAATGTTGTCCGGCGGCATACCAGCTTTGAAGAACTTACCCCTACTCTGCTGCGGGAGTTTGTAGAGAAAATCGTTGTGCATGAGTGCAGCTATGACGAGAACAAGACCCGCAGACAGGACATTGAGATTTATTATTCTTTTGTTGGCAAGGTGGACTTGCCCGAATAACCGCCCGACCTATCCGACACAATGCGCAAGTGCCGGATAGGAACGGCAAAATTTTTTACACTTCTATTACTTCTTTATCGCACATCAGTAAAATCACAGGGCATGAAGCAGCTCATGGCGGGCGGCGGCGTTGCCTTATCGGCACTATCCTTGTACCTCTGCTTTCCGGCTTGTTCGGTTAAGCGCGGGTAGCTGCCTATGCAGAGCATACTTGACGCGATTAACGAATGGATAAAGGAAATCCTTATCGGAGCGATAAACGGTAATCTGTCAACTATGTTCGGGGACGTAAACGAAAAAGTCGGGACTATCGCAAACGAGGTAGGACAGACCCCGCAAGGGTGGAACGCCAACATTTTCAGCATGATACAGACCCTTTCTGAAAATGTAATCGTCCCGATTGCGGGGCTTGTCATTACCTATGTCCTATGCTACGAGCTAATCAGCATGGTAACGGAAAAGAACAATATGCACGACATAGAAACATTCATGTTCTTTAAGTGGATATTCAAAGCCTTTGTCGCGGTGTTTATCGTAACCAACACGTTCAACATCACAATGGCGGTCTTTGATATGGCGCAGCATATCGTTTCCGGCGCAGCGGGGGTTATCGGCGGCGATACGAATATCGACGTTGCCGAAGCCCTTGCCGCCATGCAGGAGGGGCTTGAAGATATGGAAATCCCCGAACTGCTCTTACTTGTGCTTGAAACAAGCCTTGTGAGCTTGTGCATGAAAATCATGTCCGTTCTGATAACCGTTATCCTCTACGGCAGAATGATAGAGATTTACCTTTACTGTTCGGTATCGCCTATTCCATTTGCGACCATGACCAACAGAGAATGGGGACAGATTGGGAACAACTACCTAAAAGGGCTGTTCGCTCTTGGTTTTCAAGGCTTCCTCATTATGATATGTGTCGGTATTTACGCCGTACTGGTAAACGATATGATAATCGCAGACAATCTGCACAGCGCGGTATTTTCCCTTGCCGCCTATACGGTTATCCTCTGTTTTTCCCTATTCAAATCCGGCACATTGGCAAAATCCATATTCAACGCCCACTAAGGGCAGAAAGGAGGTATTTTCTTGGCGTATGTACCTGTACCCAAAGACTTATCCAAAGTCAAAACAAAAGTCGCTTTCAATCTGACAAAGCGGCAAATCCTTTGTTTTTTAGTGGCACTTCTTATGGGACTGCCACTTTTCTTTTTGCTCAAAGGCAGCGCAGGGACAAACCTTGCGGCTATGGCGATGATTGTCGTCATGCTCCCCTGCTTCCTGCTTGCCATGTATGAAAAACATGGGCAGCCCCTTGAAGTGGTGGTAAGAAATGTCATTCAGACAAAGTTTACCCGCCCAAAGGAGCGACCTTACAGAACCGAAAACCTATACGCTGTCTTGGAAAAGCAGCGAAAACTTGAAAAGGAGGTATCAGCGATTGTCAAAAGGACAAACAAAAAAGACGCGGGAAGCCGCAGGAAACAGGCGTAAGCTGACCCGCGCCGAAAAGAAACAGATTGCCGAAGCTATCCGAAAGGCAAAAGGCGACGGCAAAGCCCACACCGCACAGCAGACCATTCCCTACCTTGCCATGTACCCGGACGGTATCTGCAAGGTTACGGAAAAGAGATATTCAAAGTGCGTCGTGTTCGAGGACATCAATTATCAGCTTGCACAGGCTGACGATAAGACCGCCATTTTTGAAAACTGGTGCGATTTCCTCAACTACTTTGACGCGAGCGTGAGCGTGCAGCTTTCTTTCATCAATCAAGGAACGCAGCGGGAACAGGCAGAAAAAGCAATCTCTATCCCCGCACAGGAGGACGCTTTTAACTCTATCCGCACCGAGTATTCGGATATGCTGAAAAATCAGCTTAGTAAAGGCAACAACGGGCTTGTGAAGCACAAATACATTACCTTTACTGTTGAAGCCGATAACAAGGCGGCTGCAAAGTCAAGGCTTTCCCGTATCGAAACCGACGTGCTTAACAATTTCAAGGTGCTTGGCGTAACCGCCCGCCCCTTATCCGGCTATGAACGCTTAAAGGTGCTGCATGGGGTATTCCACCCGGAGGGCGAGCCGTTCTCCTTTTCCTTTGACTGGCTTACCCCGTCGGGGCTGTCTACAAAGGATTTTATCGCCCCGTCCTCTTTCCGTTTTGGCGAGGGCAGATATTTCCGCATGGGGCGTAAAATCGGCGCGGCGAGCTTCCTTGAAATCCTTGCGCCGGAACTCAACGACCGTATGCTTGCTGATATACTGGACTTGGAAACAGGTGTAATCGTCAACTTACATATCCGCAGTATCGACCAGTCGGAAGCAATCAAGACCATTAAGCGCAAAATCACAGACCTTGACAAGATGAAGATTGAGGAACAGAAAAAAGCGGTTAGAAGCGGCTATGACATGGATATAATCCCGTCCGACCTTGCCACCTTTGGCAGCGAAGCAAAGAACTTGTTGCAGGACTTACAGAGCCGCAACGAGCGAATGTTTCTCCTTACATTCCTTGTGGTAAACATGGCAGACACGAAGCGGAAACTGGAAAATGACATTTTCGCTGCGGCGGGTATCGCACAGAAATACAACTGCCGCCTGACACGCCTTGACTATCAGCAGGAAGCGGGGCTTTTATCCAGTGTGCCGATTGGAAAAAACCTTATCCCGATACAGCGGGGGCTTACCACATCAAGCACCGCTATTTTCATTCCCTTTATCACGCAGGAGCTTTTTCAGACGGGGCAAGCCCTGTACTATGCTTGAACGCCCTTTCTAACAATATGATACTCTGCGACAGAAAGCAGCTCAAAAACCCAAACGGGCTTATCTTGGGAACGCCGGGAAGCGGTAAGAGTTTCGCCGCCAAAAGGGAAATGACAAATGCTTTCCTCATTACTGACGACGACATTATCATCTGCGACCCGGAAGCCGAGTATTTTTCCCTTGTGCAGCGTCTGAACGGGCAAGTGATACGGCTTTCCCCTACGGGCAGGGGCATTGACGGCAAGCCCCAGTATGTAAACCCTATGGATATAAACCTTAACTATTCCGAGGACGACAACCCGTTAGCCTTGAAATCTGATTTTATCCTTTCCCTCTGTGAGCTTGTCATTGGCGGCAAGGAGGGTTTGCAGCCTGTCGATAAGACCGTCATTGACAGGGCTGTAAGAAATGTGTACCGTCCGTTCCTTGCAGACCCCGACCCGGCAAAAATGCCTATCTTGGGCGACCTTTACGACGAGCTGTTAAGACAGCCGGAGCCGGAAGCTGCCCGTATCGCGGCGGCATTGGAGCTGTATGTTTCCGGCAGCCTTAACGTATTCAACCACAGAACCAACGTGGAACTTTCTAACCGCCTTGTTTGCTTTGATATAAAGCAGCTTGGGAAGCAGCTTAAAAAGTTAGGTATGCTCATTGTGCAAGACCAGACATGGAACAGGGTAACGATAAACCGCGCAGAAAAGAAATCCACCCGCTACTATATGGACGAGTTTCACTTGCTCTTAAAAGAGGAACAGACCGCCGCTTACAGCGTGGAGATTTGGAAGCGTTTCCGTAAATGGGGCGGTATCCCCACAGCCATTACGCAGAACGTCAAAGACCTTTTGGCAAGCCGCGAGGTGGAAAATATCTTTGAAAACAGCGATTTTGTCCTCATGCTCAATCAAGCGCAGGGCGACCGTACTATCCTTGCAAAGCAGCTTAATATTTCCACGCAGCAGATGAAGTATGTTACCCACACCGAAGCGGGCGAGGGGCTTATCTTCTATGGAAATGTGGTGCTGCCTTTTGTAGACCGCTTCCCGAAAGATACCGAGCTTTACAGGGTAATGACAACGAAGCCGGAGGAAGTTTCCGAAAGCGGAAAGTGAGGTGCAGACCATGAAGCAATATAAATCCCGCGATAAAATCACGCAGAAAATGACCCGCGACGGGCTTATCGAGGTAAACGAAACACAGCAGACCGCCGAGCGTATCAGTAAACGGGAACAGGACGCGGATTTTCAAAAGTCCCCGGAGCAGCAAACCACACAGGACGGGACGCAGCTTCAAGGTTTACCGTCCCAAACTTCCCCGTTACCCCACGCACCGGGAGCTGTCCCCGCAAGGGACACCGCCACCGCAGACCGCGTCATGGAGCATATCGAAGCCGCACAGACCCGCAAATCCAGTAAAAAGGCGGTACGCAAGGCACAGGAGGAAGCCACCGCACAAACAACATCTTCCCGCTTGCAGTTTACCGAGGAAGAACTTGCCGCCCCGGAACTGGAACGCTATATTGAAAAATCAAACAAAGCCGCTGACCGACTGGACGCGGCAAAGGCAGCTATCCCAAAGCAAAAGAAACTGGTTAAGAAGCACACCTTTGACGAAGCCGCAGGCAAGGCAAAGACCCGCTTACGCTTTGAAGAACAGGAAAAACCGATACCCGGCGGCAAAAAGGGAAACCCGCTGTCCCGCCCTGCACAGGAAGCAGGGATTTTCGTCCATAACAAGATACATTCCGTTGAAAAGGACAATTCCGGCGTTGAGGGGGCGCATAAATCAGAGGAACTTGCCGAGCGCGGCGCGAAATACGGAGCGCGGAAGTTAAAACAGGGCTACCGCAGCCATAAGCTGAAACCCTACCGGGAAGCAGCAAATGCAGAAAAGGCAGCATTTAAGGCAAACGTCAACTTCCAGTATCACAAGACCCTGCGCGACAATCCGCAGCTTACCTCTAACCCTCTTTCCCGTTTCATGCAGAAACAGCAGATAAAACGCCAGTATGCAAAGGCGGCAAAGAAAGGAGGGGCAAAAGCCGCAGCAGAAGCCACAAGAAAGACGGCAAAGAAAACCGCCGAGGAAACGAGGAAAGCCACCGCATTTGCGGCAAGACACCCGGCGGGCATTTTGATTGCAGTTGCCGCGCTGCTTCTCTTTATTATGATTTCCGCAGGGCTGTCCTCTTGCGGGGCTATGTTTTCGGGCTTGACAAACGGGGTGCTTGGCACGTCCTACACGTCCGAGGACAGCGACCTTGTGGCAACGGAACAGAACTACGCCGCTATGGAAAATGCCCTGCAAAGTGAGATTGACAATATCGAAAACACCCACCCCGGCTATGATGAATACCGCTATGACCTTGACAGTATCGGACATAACCCCCACGAACTTGCGTCTTACTTGACCGCCCTCTTGCAGAGCTACACCCCGCAGAGCGCACAGGCAGAGCTTGAACGTATCTTTTCCATGCAGTACACCTTGACGCTGACCGAGGAAGTGGAAATACGCTACCGCACCGAAACAAGTACCGACCGGAAACCGGGGAAACCACCACCGAGGAAGTCCCTTATGAATATTACATCTTGAATGTGAAACTGACATATAAGCCGATTTCCGAGCTTGCGGAGGAACTTCTTACGCCACAGCAGCTTGAAATGTTCCATGTGTACTTGGAAACAAGCGGCAACAAACCGCTGATTTTTGGCGGCGGTTCTCCCGACGGAAGCCCGTCCGAGGATTTAAGCGGCGTGGAGTTTGTAAACGGTACGCGCCCCGGAAATCAAGAGCTTATGGAACTTGCAAAGCAGCAAGTCGGAAATGTGGGCGGCTACCCTTACTGGTCTTGGTACGGCTTTAACAGCCGCGTGGAATGGTGCGCCTGTTTTGTATCATGGTGCTACAATCAAGCCGGAAAAAGCGAACCCCGATTTGCGGGCTGCGAATGGCAGGGTGTCCCTTGGTTTCAGTCAAGGGGACAATGGGGCGCACGCGGCTATGAGAATATCGCACCGGGCGACGCAATCTTTTTCGATTGGGATTTAGACGGCGTTGCCGACCATGTGGGGCTTGTGCTTGGCAGGGACGGCAGCCGCGTCTATACCGTTGAGGGCAATTCCGGCGACGCCTGCAAGATAAAGAGCTATGACCTTAACTATCAATGTATCAAAGGCTACGGGCTGATGAACTGGTAAAGCAGTCCAAAAAAGAAAGGAGAAATGACCTATGGCAAACAATAAAATCGACCGTATCAATAAGGAAATCGCAAAGACCCGCGAGAAAATCACAGAGTATCAGAACAAGTTAAAAGGACTGGAAGTGCAGAAAACCGAAGCGGAAAACCTTGAAATCGTACAGCTTGTACGAGCTATGCGTCTGACCCCGCAGGAACTGAACGCTATGCTGTCCGGCAGCGGTATTCCCGGCATGAACGCCGCACACGTTACCGAAGCAGCAGACTACGAAGAACAGGAGGAAAATACAGATGAAGAATAAACTGAAAAAGACCATGACTGCCCTTTGTGCCGCCCTTATCCTTATGGGCGGTTTTTCTGTCCCTGCCTATGCACAGGGCGCAGCTACAGAGCCGAACGCCGGGGACGCGACCAACGACAGCAACGTAGTTGTGGAGGAAAAAGAGGAAACGCCGCCCCTTACCCCAAAGGGAAACGCTACACTGGTTGACGATTACGGCGGCAATAAGCAGCTTATCACTGTTACCACCAAAAGCGGCAACTACTTCTATATCCTCATTGACCGCGCCGCCGAGGGCGAACAGACCGTACATTTCCTAAATCAAGTGGACGAAGCCGACCTTATGGCACTGACCGAAAACGGCGAAGCTGCCAAAAAGCCGGAAATCTGTAACTGTACGGAGAAATGCGAAGCCGGAAAGGTAAACACGTCCTGCCCGGTATGTGTTACCAGTATGACAGGCTGCACAGGTAAAGAACCTACCCCAACACCAACGGAGCAGCCGGAAGAACCGAAAGAAAAAAGCGGCAATCCCGGTGTAGTGCTTGCCTTAGTCCTCTTTGCCCTGCTTGGTGGCGGCGCAGCGTTCTACTACTTTAAGTTTCTAAAGCCGAAGCAGAATGTAAAGGGCGATACCGACCTTGAAGATTTTGAATTTGAGGATTACGACGAGGACGAGTCGAAAGCAGATACCGGGGAAACTCCCGAAGATGAAGAAACGGAGGAAGAAACCCTATGACCCTGTTTACCGACAATCCCTTTGAAAAAATGATGATACAGAAACCGAACGGGCGGCGTGATAATGCGCCGCCTGTTCCTTATCCCCCGGCTTGCGCTTCCTGCCTTATAAGGGACAGTCCCCTTGTGTGGGGTACTGTCTGAAACAGGTACAGAAGAAAAAAGAAACCGAGCCGGAACGCTGAAAAGAAATGTGGAGAAACTTCTTTTTGTGTGGTAAAATAATTATCATATAGCAAAGGAGCTGATGAATTGGGAAATAAATTAACAGACGCTTTAATAGCAACTGGAAAAGGGGCTGTATCATTATTCCCCGGAGGTGGTTTTTTAGCCGAGTATATAAGTTTGGCACAAGGGTATGTGGCTGATAAACGAATGAATGAGTGGAAGCAAAGAGTTGAGGAAATATTAGAAAAAATTCCACGCTCAATAGATGAATTGGCACAAGATGAGGCGTTCTATTCTTGTGTTCAAGTTGCAACTATGGGAGCAATGAGAGCATATCAGAAAGAAAAGCAAGAGCTTTTTGCTAATGCACTTTATTCTTCTGCAAACAATATAGATATACCAACGGATAAAAAACTTTTTTACTTGTCATTACTTGGAAGTTATACATTAAGTCATATAATGTTGCTAAAATATTTCGCACAAGATAATTACAATGAAAAGGTTATTAAGCGAAGTGGAACAACAATTCGGACGATTGGTGGAACAGAACACCCGATAAAAGGAATTATTGAGAAACTTCCTTGCTTTGCAGATGATATAATGTTTGTAAAACATATTGCAGGACAGCTTTGTTCAGACAGTTTAATAAGCATTGTAGATTTTGATACACCTGTTTCAACAGAACTTGCAAGAGCAAAAAGAACCACAAAATACGGAGATGAATTTTTAAAATTTATTCAAGACTATCAATAGATAGCTTATTTGTAGAGTAGCCAGAAATGGCTGCTCTTTTCTTTTACCCGAAAGGAGGATTTATCATTGATTTTAGTTATCGCAGAAAAGCCCAGTGTGGCACAGACAATCGCTGCCGTACTTGGGGCAAAGGAAAAGAAAGACGGATTTCTCACAGGAAGCGGCTATCTTGTTTCTTGGTGCGTGGGACATTTGGTAGGGCTTGCGGAAGCTGCCACCTACGGGGAACAATATAAAAAGTGGAGCTATGACAGCTTACCGATTTTACCGCAGGAATGGAAGTACACCGTTTCCGCTGACAAGGAAAAGCAATTCAAAACCTTAATGGAGCTTATGCACCGGGCAGACGTTTCCGAAGTCATCAATGCCTGCGACGCAGGGCGCGAGGGAGAACTCATTTTCCGTTTTGTCTATGAAATGGCGGGCTGCAAGAAACCTATGCGCCGCCTTTGGATTTCTTCTATGGAGGACAGCGCAATCAAAGAGGGATTTTCCCGTCTGAAGAACGGCGAAGAATACGACGCGCTCTTTGCTTCCGCATTATGCAGGGCAAAGGCTGACTGGCTTATCGGTATCAACGCCACCCGCCTTTTCTCTGTCCTTTACAACCACACCTTGAACGTGGGACGCGTACAGACCCCGACCTTAAAAATGCTTGTTGACCGGGACGCAGCGATTACCACATTTAAGAAAGAAAAATACTATCATGTTCGCCTTACCTTATCCGGCGCGGAAGCTGCAAGTGAAAGAATTTCAGATAAGGCAGAAGCCGACGCATTAAAAACGACTTGCGAAGCGTCAAAAGCAGTCTGTACTTCCCTTGTGAAAGAGAAAAAGACCGCAGCCCCGCCAAAGCTCTTTGACCTTACTTCTTTACAGAGGGAAGCAAACCGCCTGTTCGGATATACGGCAAAGCAGACCCTTGACCTTGCACAAGCCCTGTATGAAAAAAGACTTCTTACTTATCCGAGAACCGACAGCGCATTTCTGACCGACGACATGGACGACACAGCGGCGGGCATTATCAAACTGCTTTGTGGAAAGTTTTCTTTTATGGCGGGAAAAGACTTCACGCCGGAGCTTGGAAAGGTTCTGAACAGTAAAAAGGTATCAGACCACCATGCCATTATCCCGACTATGGAGCTTGCAAAGACTGACCTTGCCGCGCTGCCGGAAAGCGAAAGGAATATCCTTACCCTTGCCGGGACGCGTCTACTTATGGCGACCGCTGCACCGCATACCTTTGAAGCGGTTACGGCAATCTTTGAATGTGCCGGACAGTCCTTTACCGCAAGGGGAAAAACGGTACTGTTCGACGGGTGGAAAGAGATTGACCGAAAATACAGGACAGCCTTAAAGAACAAGCCCGAAACGGACGACGCAGACAGCGACATAGAAAATACCCTGCCACAGTTTACCGAGGGACAGACCTTTGAAAATCCGGCGGCAACGGTAACGGAGCATGACACAACACCGCCAAAGCCCCACAACGAAGCGTCGCTGCTCTCTGCTATGGAACGCACCGGAAGTGAGGACACCGACCCGGACGCAGAACGCAAAGGACTTGGAACTCCCGCCACCCGCGCCGCCGTCATTGAAAAACTGGTAAAGGGCGGCTTTGTGGAGCGAAAAGGCAAGCAGCTACTTCCCACAAAGGACGGTATCAACCTTGTGTGTGTCCTGCCGGACACCTTGACAAGCCCGCAGCTTACCGCAGAATGGGAAAACAATCTGACGCAGATTGCAAAAGGCAAGGCAGACCCCACCGCATTTATGGAGGGTATCGAGGATATGGCGCGGGAACTGGTAAAGACCTATCCGTTTCTTTTCGAAGCTGACAAGGGGCGTTTCAAAGAGGAAAAGCCGGAGCTTTGGAAATGTCCCCGCTGCGGTTCTCCTGTCTATGAGGGAAAGAAAAACTACTATTGCAGCAATAGGGAATGTAGCTTTACCATGTGGAAAAATGACCGTTTCTTTGAAGAACGAAAAGTAACCTTTACCCCGAAAATTGCCGCTGCACTCTTACAATCCGGCAAGGTAAATGTGAAAAAGCTCTATTCCCCAAAGACGGGCAAAACCTACGACGGAACTATCGTATTGGCTGATACGGGCGGGAAATATGTCAACTACCGGGTGGAGCTTCCGAAGAAGAAATAACTGAATAGCAAGCATAGGAAAAGAGTACCCTTTTCCGTAAAATCCCTGCTTTCTCTACCGAGAACGGCGGGGATTTTTGCTTGTTGGGAAGTTTCCCAAACCCTCTGTTTTATGGAGGGTTTTACCCTCTGAAACCGAAGAAAGGAGGTTACACATGGCAAGTTTACGGGACACCGTAAAGGACTATCAAGAAGAATTAAGGGACGGTATCGCTTGGGTGGCGTTTTGGAAAACGGGACGTTCTTGGAACGCTGAATATTTCCACCTTGAAATGGGCGATATTCTCTACCCGGAGGACAGAAGCCGCATGGAAGAAATTAAACAGGCTGACCCTGCCGCCGTTGTGGTAAACGGCTATTATTCCGGCTATCTTGGCGAGAATATGAACCTTGACGAGCTGACCGCCGGGGTGCGCCGCCACTACGAAAACGGATATAGCAATATCGGGGAATTTATCGAAGCCCACGACGACAGGCTGCCGCCGGAGCTTATCGAGGAAGCAAGAGCCGCCGCCCACGCTGCGGGGCTGCCCTTCTCTGAAAAAGCCTACCGGGACGGCGAAGAACCCGACCCTTATCTATTTGACGGGAGCATGAGCATAGAGGACTACGCGCTTATGCACCGCATGATTGAAAACGAAAGAAGTGAACGCATGGCAGAAACGATTTTAAGCGGGTATCTTTCTAATCTTGGAAAGTACACCGAGGGCAGACCTGCGGGCGAATGGGTATCATTCCCCACGACTGCCGAGCATTTGAAAGAAGTCTTTGACCGTATCGGGATAGACGGCAAAAACTACGGGGAGTTGCATATCACAGAATACCAGTCCTCTATTGTAGGACTGGCAGGAAAATTGACCGAGCTTGAAAGCCTTGACGAGCTGAACTATTTGAGCGAACTTTTGAAAATGCAGTTTGACGACGACCGAGAAAAATTTGTTGCAGCTATGGCATACGGCGACCATACAAGGGACTTACAGGACATTATCAACCTTGCACAAAACCTTGATTGTTACTGGCTTTATCCGTCCGTACAGAGTGAGGAAGATTACGGGCATTATCTGATTGAGGAACTGGACGAGTTGGAGCTGCCCGAAGAAGCAAAAAAATATTTCATGTATGAGGAATACGGGCGGGACGCTGCTATCAATGACGGGGGCAGATTTACCGAGCAGGGCTATATCTACAATAACCGCAACACCTTTACACAGTGGTACGACGGGCGCGACGTGCCGGAGGAATACCGGGTAACTCCGCAGCCGCCAGTACAGGAAAAGGAACAGGCAGACCTTGACGCTTCCGCAGCCATACCGACCGCCGCCACAGAGCAGCCCCCGGTTCTCCCGATTATCCTATCTTCTGAAAAGCCCGCCGATAAAATGAAAGAGATTACCGACCGACTGGAACAGGGAATTTTAGGACTGTATGAAAGCGACCGTTACGCCGATTATTTGCGTACCATGTCAAAATTCCATGATTACAGCCTTAACAATACAATCCTTATCGCCATGCAGGGCGGCAATCTTGTGAAAGGCTATAAACAATGGGAAAAGGAATTTGACCGCCATGTAAAGCCCGGAGAAAAAGCTATCAAGATACTTGCACCGTCCCCGTTTACCGTCAAGAAGCAGGTGGAAAAAATCGACCCGGACACCCAAAAGCCTGTTTTCGATAGGGACGGGAAACCTGTTACCGAAGAAAAAGAAATAAAGATACCCGCCTTTCGTGTAGTATCTGTCTTTGATATTTCACAGACCGAGGGAAAAGAACTTCCTGCCCTTACCTATGAGCTTACGGGCAACGTGGAACAATACAAGGATTTTTTCGCTGCCCTTGAAAAGACTTCCCCGTTTGCTATGGGATTTGAAGCACTAAGCGGCGGCGTAAAAGGACGCTGCAATTATGAGGAAAAGCGTATCTTCATCAACGAGGGCATGGACGAATTGCAGAATATCAAGACCGCAATCCATGAAATCGCCCACGCCACGCTGCATGATACCGCCCTTGCCATGCCGGAACGCCCCGACCGCCGCACCCGCGAGGTACAGGCGGAAAGCGTCGCCTATGCTGTCTGCCAACATTACGGGCTTGATACGTCGGACTATTCTTTTGGGTATATCGCCGGGTGGAGCAGCGGAAAAGAACTTGCAGAATTAAAAGGCTCTCTTGAAACAATCCGTAGCACAGCCGCAAAGCTGATTGATACCATAGACGGACATTTTGCAGAAATCCAAAAGGCACAGGATAAGGAACAGACCACCGAACAGGCGCAGCCCGCACAGGAAGCTACCAAACAGTCCGAAGCAGAAGCAGCCGCGCAGGAGCTTCCCGAAGAAACAGCCCCGGTACAGGAAAAAGAAGCACAGCCGGAACAGGCTGCACCCGCCCCTTATTACACTATCAATGAAGTTGCCGCCAAACGTGCAAAGGATATGAACAGTTTTTCCGATTATAAGCAAGGCAGCGCGACGACTGAATACAGGCATTATGTAGATGAAGCCGTACAGCTTGCAGAAAGGCAGAAACAGCGGGTAGACCCGATGTACCATGATAAAATCGACAGCCTGCTTGACACCTACGCCCGGAAACTGGCGGCGAACATGAACAAAGGCTATGAGATTGACGCGCGTGTTCCTTCTATCCTGATTGCGGGCGGCTCTAACTTCCCCACAAGGAAGAAAGAAAAGCAGAACGCAGCCCGCGACAGCAATTACCGGGAATGGCAGGACATACAGGGGCTTCTTGATAAAATCCGCAGTACCGGCATGGGAGGTATCAGCGCAGACGACCCACAGGCAGTACAGAAGTTAGAAAAGAAACTGGAAAGCCTTGAAAAATCACAGGAAACCATGAAAGCCGTAAACGCCTATTACCGTAAGCATAATACCCTTGACGGCTGCCCGCATTTACCGCCGGAGGAACTGGAAAAACTGAAAGCAGATATGGCGAGCAGTTGGCATTTGGAGGACAAGCCCTTTGCGACTTGGGCGTTATCCAATAACAGCGCAGAAATCCGGCGCGTGAAAGACCGTATCAAATCCCTTTCACAGCAAAAAGAAATCGGTTTTGTGGGTTGGGAATTTGACGGCGGCAAGGTGGAAACAAACACCGAAGCGAACCGATTGCAAATCTTCTTTGAGGATAAGCCGGACGAAGCCACGCGGGAAGCCTTAAAAAGTAACGGCTTCCGTTGGTCGCCAAAAGCAGGGGCATGGCAGCGGCAGCTTACCAGTAACGCCTATTATGCGGCTGATTATGTGAAAGCCATTGCACCCCTTACCGGGGAAAAGCCGACCGAGATACAGCGGGCGCATATCCGGCAGCAAAAGGTAGCTGCACAGGAACAACCCGCACAGGAGCAGCCGGAACAGGAAGCCCCACAAGACAAAGACACCTTTTCCATTTTTCAGATAAAAGGCGGGGACGAAACAAGGGACTTGCGCTTTGAACCTTACGACCGTCTGACTGCCACAGGACACCGGGTAGACCCGAAAAACTATGCGCTTGTCTATTCTGCAGAGCTTACGCCGGGGACTTCCCTTGAAGATATTTACACCCGCTTTAATATCGACCACCCGAAAGATTTTAAGGGACATAGCCTTTCCGTTTCTGACGTGGTGGTGCTTCATCAGAACGGGCAGGACACCGCCCACTATGTAGACAACTTCGGTTATAAGGAAGTGCCGGAGTTTTTGCAACCGGAAAACTATCTGAAAGCTGCCGAGCAGACCACCGAGCAAAATTACAATATGATTGACGGGCAGATAAACAACACCCCGACCGCTGCGGAACTGGAGGAAAAGGCGAAAGCCGGGGAACAGATTTCCCTTGCAGAATACGCCGAAGCATTGAAAACCGATAAGGGACGCGGCAAGCCTGCCAAACAGGAAAAGCCCTCTATCCGGGCGCAGCTTAAAGCAGCGAAAGAACAGACGACGAAGAAACAGGCAAGACAGAAAACACAGGATTTGGAAAGGAGCTGACCTATGAAGTTACAAAAATTTGAAAATGTGGACGTTATCGCTTCCCTTGAAGCCATAATGAAACAGAACACCGCTTTTTATCAGAGCGATTTTGACATAGACAAACAGATTTTACAGAAAGCGGCGGTAAGCCCTGTCCCGGAGGACAAACGGCTTTTGTGGTTTTCCCGCCCGTCCGGGACGTGCTGCTTCCGGGAACGGGACGTTTTTCTAAAGGATACAAGGCAGCATAATACATGGCGGTTTTACGGGGAACAGACCCGCGATACTATCCTTGCCTATGCGGTGGAACTGACAGGCACAGAGCAGGGAAAAATCAAGGGCAATCTTTATGAACTGGATTATTTGCAGCATTTCCGGGAAGTAATCGAAAAATCAATCCCTGCCGACAACTACACGCTGATTTATGAGCATGGGGAGCTGACAAAGCCTGCCGGACAATATTTTGACGGGGACACTGACCCGCAACTTGGAAAGTTTATACGTTTTGAAGCACAGCCAAACGACCCGGAAGCCTTAAAAAGCCTTTTGAGGGAACAGCAGAAAAAACGAACACCGCATACGCAGAGGGATTTTCAGTTACATATCGCCGCCCTGCATGACAGACGGATTGAAGCAGAAGCCCGCCGGATTGTGGAAAATGTAAAAGGGCTTGGAGAACCGGATAGCCCCGAAAAAACCCATTGTGCGGTAGAGCTTTCTCCCTACTTTGTTCCACTGGCAACGGATAAGGATATGGAACGGCTGCTTTCCATGCTCCCTTACAAAAGCCTTTCCTTATCTACGTTGGAGGGCAGGCATGGAGTTTATGCGTTGATAGATAAAAGCGAGAGGAATAAAGAGATGAAACAGTCCCCTCCCTCTGTCCGGGCGCAGTTACAAACAAAAAAATCCCAAAAAGTCCCGAAAAAGACAGCAAAAACAAAGCATCACGAATTGGAGGTATGAGCATGATTAGACTGACCGTTGAAGAAATGAACCTGTTGAGTATTTACCATGAGGGAAGCAAAGCACAGCTTATGGAAAATATGACGGCTGCGCTGCCGTTCATGGACGAGGATATGCGCCCCTTTGCAGAACGCACCTTACAGAAAATTTCCCCACTAACAGAAAACGAGTATGCGGAGCTTGCCATTTTCGCCGCTGATGAAGTATGACCGGGAGTAAGCGGCTCACGCCGCCACAGAGCCGGAAAGTCAACAGCCTTGTAAAAAAGGAGTGCTGCAACTGCGAGCGCGGACACTGTATCTTACTGGACGACGGGGAGGAATGTGTATGCCCGCAGCTTATTTCCTATTCGCTTCTATGCAAGTGGTTTCAGATTGCCGTACTTCCTCTTGATAAGCTGCTGCATGCAGAGCTTTTCAAAACCGAGGACAAAAAGCGTTGTACCGAGTGCGGCACGTTCTTTGTATCAAAGTCTAACAGCGTCAAATACTGCCCGGACTGCCGGAAGCGTATTACCCGCAGACAGGCAGCGGAGCGCATGAGAAAACGGCGCGCCTTTGTTACGCAGTAGGGGCAAAAAAAACCTTGATTTACGGGGCATAACAGACACGAAACTTGCATAAGCGATACGGAATACCTTTTCTCTTAAAATCGGGGTTCTACTGCGTAACAGATACTAAATACAAAACAGGGTGCAGACAGCCTATTGTTGGCTGTCTGCACCCTGTTCTTTTATTCGTTGTTCAACACTATCATCAATTTTAGAAATATCAATAAAACGTATCATTGATTTGTTTAATTTGTCTACGCTGTTTTTAAATTCGTCTAATTCGGAAATATAATCTAATATTCCTCTATATTCTTCAAAGTCAATAGATATTTTTTCTTTGTACTTCCGTTTGTATTTTCCTGTTTTGGAATAACAGTAGTTGATTTCCACCTCTTTTACTTCAAATTTCTTCAAAATATCAAAAACATTTACATCAAAAGATATTACCCACTGGCGATTTGGAAAAACAGCTATATTAGTTTTGCTTTTCTTATTAAGTCGTTCTTGTACTTCGGGAGAAAGTTGTTGTGTGAAATTTTTGCTAAATTCTAAACTTTTTATTTCTAAAGGACAAGAGCCAGTGTTTCTTAATACAATACACGCTAAAGTTGAGCGAACTAATTCAAAAGAAATTTGAAGATAGGGGCGATTTTTTCATGCCGTTCTACTAATAGAAAAGCAATCGTAATCCATGCAGCTACCAGAGCAAAAAATGCAATAATTGTATCCTCACTTGGAGCTGAGTTAAGCTTTTCCACTGCTTCAACCAACCGTTGTAATAATTCTTTTGTTTCCAACAATATTTCATTTTCCATAAAAGCACCTCACGATTACTTAATCTATTGCAAATAATTATAGCAAATTAAGAATAAGTAAACAATTATAACTTTATTCCCGTTCCTTTCCTTTCTCCCGTTCCGGCTCTTTCCCCTGCCGCAAAATGCTGTCTATGTTCTGTTTGATAACGTCGTATTCCTTGACCTGTTTTTTCAACTTGCCATAATCAGTGTAAAGGGCTTCTTTCTGCGCTTGGAGCTTCCCGTATTCTTCCTGCATGGCGGCAAGATTGGGGAGCTTGGTAACACCCGCCGCTTTCAATGCCTTTGCCGCCGCTTCATGGAGTATCAGACTGCTTTCCTGCTTTGCCCGGTATGTGTCCTTATCCTTTGCCCTGCGGTATGCTTCATAGACGTTTTTTGTTTTTTGGTAGGTGGTAACGTGTTTCATCAGCACCGCCATATCAGCAAGACGCTTTTCCACGCTCTTTAATGCGTCTGCTGTCTTTTCATTTTCCGCATTTACTTCCTCAATCCGGCTGACTAAATCTGCGTACTGTTCAATCTTATGTTCCGTCAAGAAATTCATGGTCTTAGCTGCCTGTTTCAGATTGTGGATTTTCGCCCACTGTTCATAGCCCCGGCTCTCTTGTGCCTTGATACTGTTTTCAATGTCGATAAGCAGCGATACGCCACGCTGCTCTTTGGGAGCTTTCGTCGCCTTTGTGCACTTGCCTGCAATCCGTTCTTTGATTGCTTCCGCTGTATAGTCTGCACCGAGAGTTTTTAAGCGGGTAAACCGTTCCTGTCCGGGAGCGCGACAGGAGATATATTTTCCCGGCTTTATTTCATAGCCTGCCGCCTGTAACCGCTGCAACAATTCTTCAAAACTTGCCACTTGGGGGATAAGTGTATCAACGGCAATTTTCAGCTTGCCTTTCCAACTTGTACCGACCTTTTCCGCTTGATATTCTGCATAGCTTTTTCCCTTGCTGCCTTTGCCCGGAACGACAACAGACAGCCCGTTTTCCCGACATAGCTTATCGCTCATGTTCCGTATGCCGTAGTAGCTGCGCTTATTGGAATTGTATTTATGGTAGTCAACAAAATTGACCGCACAAAAAATGATATGGTTATGGATATGCCCTTTGTCTATGTGGGTAGTTAAGACGTATTCATGCTGTCCCTTTGTTACCGCGTCGGCAAGCTGCTTTCCGATAGCGTGGGCTTTCTCATAGTCTACTTCTCCCGGCTCAAAGGACTGTATCAAATGGTGGGCGAGATTGTTCCCTTTCTCTATGGCTTGTGCAAGCGTAAATCCGAACTCAATGTCTGCCGTTTCATAGCTGCACCCAAAGGAGGACACAAGCATTTTCCCGTCTGTTTTATCCGGGTTTTGGATATAGTCAAGGGCTTTGCTCAACGTGCTTTTAATAGGCTTAATCTTTGTAACCGCCATATCTCCGCAAGCACCCCCTTTATTTCCTCTATGTCCTCTTGGTAGACGCTGCCTGTCGCATTGACACGCTTTGCAATCTGATTGATGTTGACCCCGATTTTCTGTATCTCTGCTGTCATGGCTTTTATGTCGCTATGGTCTGTCTGAATGATATACCCGTCAATGGCAATCTTTCGAAGATACGCCGCCATGTTCCGGGTGGGGACGAGCTTCATTTTCTGTTCAATCAATGCCCTTTCTTCCTCTGTTACATAGAATTTGATTTGTATTTTTCTTTTGCGTCCGTTCATGCAATCGCTCCTTTCCATTCCGAGGGTTTGGGACACTTCCCAACAAGCAATTTTCAACCGACACACCGCAGGACGGGAGGGCGAAAATACGGAAAAGGGTACTCTTTTCCTATGCTTGCTAAGAAAGTTTTTTCCTCACTTACCACTACAACGAAACTTCCAGTATGCCAAAAAAGTGCAAAAGAAAAACGCCGCAATCCTGCGACGCTTCAATCACTTTATGCAGACAAAAACGAGGGAACTTTATTCCCCCGTCCTGTCGTTGTTGGCTTCCTCTATGCCTTTTGCAGTAGCAGACATGATTTTTAAGTCCGTTTCGCTCATAGTGTCAAGCATGGTATCGAGCTGACGGCGGCGTGTGGACTTCTCCTGTTCCCGTTCCGGGAAAAAGAACTGGTCTACTGATACGTCAAGCAGGGTTACAAGCTCATACAAAATCTGTAAACTTGGGTGCTGCCCGCTGTTCTCAATGGACGCGATATATCGGGGCGCAATATTCAGCGTGTCGGCTAACTGATTGCGTGATATTCCCTTTGTTTTTCTTGCCGCTTTAATGGCTTGTCCGAAAGCCTTAAAATCAAATTTCTCTTTACTCTGCTTCATAATCATTTCACCCAGTTACATTTTACCGTTCACCTTTCTTTCAAGATATGAGTACACATATCATAATATTGATAGTAATAGAGCATAAAACATGCAGAGTAAGGTTGCTATCACTCATACTGCCATATATAATATCTAATGACATCGAAAATTAAAGAAATTGATTAGAAATAGATTTTTGTTTGATAATCTTAAATCAGATATTTACAAGGGAGGTATATTTATGGCGCAGAGTATTTTAATTGTAGACGATGAAAAAGAAATTGTATCAATGCTGTATTGCTATTTCAGCAAACTTGGATATACGGTATATACTGCAACAGCAGGAAATGCTGCATTAAAAGAAGTAGAAAAAAAACCTGACATTATTTTGTTAGACGTTAATATGCCAGATATTGATGGATTTACTGTTTGTGAAAGAATACGGGATTATGTTTCATGCCCTATAATTTTTTTAACAGCACGCGTTGAAGATAGTGATAAAATAAAAGGATTTTCTATTGGCGCAGACGACTATGTAATAAAACCATTTTCTGTTGATGAATTAGAAGCTCGCATTGCAGCACATCTTCGCAGAGAAAAAAGACACAATACATCTTCAAAGGTGCAATTTGATGAAGATATGGTTATAGATTATTCCTCACGTATTGTGTTTTATCATAATAAGGATATGGCTTTTACCAAAAAAGAATTTGATATAATATCTTTCCTTTCGCAAAACAAAGGAATTGTTTTTGACCGGGAAACTATTTATGAAAAAGTTTGGGGATTAGACGGCATTGGTGATAATACAGTTGTTACAGAACATATCAGACGTATTAGGGCAAAATTTTTATCTTTAGGCGATAGACCTTACATTGAAACTGTTTGGGGGTGCGGATATAAATGGAAAAATTAAAGAGAAGCAGATTGTTCAATCGGTTAAATAGCATGAGTATTAGAATGTCCTTTGTTCTTTATGCTTTGTTTTCGTTGTTGATTGGAATAATTATTTGTATATTTTTAATTTCAATGGTTGACAGATACAGAATAAATTTAAACTATAAGTATGAAAATATGTCAACAAGGTATGATATACCGGAAAATGGCTCGTTTACCGCCACTTATAGTAATGACCAAACAAAATATACAATATTTGACACGAAAGGAAACGAGATATGCAAGTTCAATGTTGATTATCAAAAAGAACGCCCAGTACACGAATATGTCTATCCGAACCATGTTTCATATATCGAAGTTTTACCTAATTTTACAAGCCGGGATAGGCTTATTGACAGTGCTTTAGGTTCATTAAATATTGCAATTATTCCTATCGTATTATCTATTAGTATGATATGTTGTGTAACATTTTTTTATAAAAAAAATTATCAAAACCCATTAAGCTATTAACTAATGCGTATCATAAAATTGAAGCAAATGACTTAGATTTTACATTATCATATCCATTAAATGATGAAATGGGGAAACTCTGTCACGCCTTTGAAAAAATGAAAGATTGTTTGTCGAAGAATAATGAAACTATGTTTAGACAATTTGCTGAACAGCGCCGTTTGAATGCTGCTTTTTCACATGACTTACGCACTCCTTTGACTTTACTAAAGGGTCATGCTACTATGTTGCTTTCCTTTATTCCCAAAGGCTTAGTATCACAAGAAGAAATATTAGACGAAATATCAGTAATGTCAAAAAATATTTCACGTCTTGAAAAATATGTAAATGCTATGACGAACTTATACAGGTTAGAGGATATTGATATTCCACGACAACAGATTACATTTCATTCACTTATTGATAATTTTAATAACACAGCAGAAGCACTTTGTTATGACAAACATTTTTCAATTACTGCAAGCGGTGATAATATAACCTTGTTTATCAATTTAGATACAGTCATGCAGATTTATGAAAATTTACTCTCTAATAGTATTAGATATGCAAAAAGTGATATTGCTATTAGCGTAGTAATAGAGAATAATAATTTGGTTATATCTGTTTCAGACGATGGTTGCGGGTTTAAAAATATTGAGATTGAAAAAGCAACATTACCATTTTATAAATCATCGAAAGATATATCTACTGAACATTTGGGGTTAGGGCTGAATATTAGTAAGATTTTAAGTGAAAGACATGGCGGAAATATCCAAATTGCTAATAATAAAGCAGGGGGAGCATGTGTTACAGTGAAAATAAATTGCAATGAAAGTTGATTGAAAATAGACATTTTATTGCTATTATAAATTTAAAAGAAAGGAGATAATGACAAATGAAAAAAATAATATGTATGTTTCTAACTTTATTGCTATCGGTGTGTATTGTTGGGTGTAGTCAAACAAAGGACAGTGATAATCATGTAGTACAAGATTATTCCGAAGAATATGAGGTTTCTCCTTATGGAAGTGAAGAAGCACTTGACACTTTGGACGATTTGAAAATTTCAATGAGTGCAGAAAAGGATTTAGACTTAAAGCACCTTTCATTTCTAATAGAAAATACTTCTGATAAAGAATACCGATATTCACCAAATTATTTTGAAATAGAAACTGAACAATCCGGCACTTGGTATCAACTTGAACAGCTTGATGACCCTTCAAAGAGCAATGAAAAGGATTGTTTTATTAAGCCTAACGAACGATTAACATTAGAAATTGATGTTAAAAGTTTTTATGGAGAATTGCCTGCTGGACACTATCGTTTGATTAAACAATTTGCGTTCTTTGAAAGTGAAAGAGATTGGGATTACGATACATATAATTTATCTTGCGAATTTACGATAAAGTAAAAATTCTCTACTTCATAAGCATGAAATAAAAAAAACCGCTTATGAAGTAGAAAGTTCTCATGCCATTTTAACGGCGGTTTTGAAATAACAATCAAAACCGTCGTTTTCTTTTGAAAATCTAAAACAGAGGACATATTAAAATCCTGCTATTTGGGGACACGACGGTATCAAGGAGGTATCGCCATGTCCTTTTTTCTATACCTAATGGGTTACTATCAAAAAAAGCCATTATCCACCGACGGGGTATTCCGGCTATGTAGATGAACTATCAAATCAATTAAATACTGCTGTTATTTCCTATGCGTCTGTCTGCATTTTGCAGGCAGGCGCATTTCGCATTTTACAGAAGATTTTTCAAAAACTTTGCCCTCTTTTTGGCAAAGCAAAAAGTCGCCTGTATTATCCCGCGAAAAGGGGAGGTACTACCGCCTTTCGGCAGAAAGGAGGTGAACACCATGACACCTAATCGCAGGGAATTTGAAAAGCAATGTACGTTTCAAAAGTTCTGTAAATCAGTGCTGCACAATGAAGCGTGCAACGCCCATGAAGAAATTCGTCGGCGCAGAGTTCGGGAAGTTACTTTTTCCGACCTTGCCTTGTATGAGGAACGGCAGCTTTATACCGTCGATAAGTATTTTCAAGACGAAGAAGCAGAGCCGTCTTATCAAATGGCAGGAAAAGAAATAACCCCAAAACTGCTACTTGAAGCTATCCGGGCTTTACCCGAAGAACGGCGCAAAATTGTACTGCTGTATTACTTTGAGGGATTGACTGATATAGAAATCGCAAAGCAGCTCAATATCTCAAGAAGTACGGTACAGTATCGCCGGACAAGCTCCTTTGAGCAGTTAAAAAAATATTTGGAGGAAAACGCTGATGAATGGATTGAATGGTAATCAAAACGACTACCCGGAAAATGCCCTTGTTCCCTATCCCGTTATTTTGGCGGCGAGCAAAGGCGACCCGGATGCAATGAAGATTGTATTGCAGCATTTCAGCGGCTACATAGCAAGTCTTTCCATGCGGAAGCTCTATGATGAGCGAGGAAATGTTTATTTTGGAGTAGACGAAGAAATACGTGAAAGGCTGCAAGCAAAACTAATGAGGGCAATCCTCACATTTAGGGCTGAATAAAGCAACGCGGTATTGGAACGCTTCCCCCTTTTCCGTTCCATATCGCAGAACAGCCCCCTGCTCTTTGACAAAGAAAGCGGCGCAATAGAACGGCGACGCAGTATAAGGCAAATCGGATACATTCGATATATGGGGAGCCGTTGGGCTGATACGCCATGACCGAAAGGAGGGACAAAACGAGCGAGAATTATCAGTGTTCCAAAGCAGACTTAGCAACTCTGCCGCCACAATCCATATATCGGTATAATGATACTCCTTTACCGCCGTAGTCCGAGCGTTAGAAGCGTCGCAGGCAACGGGTAGAGCTGCATGAGAACCATGCGGAAGTGAAATTCTTGTGAGGTTTGCTAAGACCGTCTGACGAGCCTATTTTTTGTTAAATTGAAAAAAGATAGGGGGAAATTCTAATGAATAAATCAAATAGCAGTGAAGAAAAAGAACTGCATTTATATAAGGAAACAGAAGTAAAAGTTCCTATTCATTTGAAAATAACATTAACAATAAAGGAAGCGGCTGAATATAGCAACATAGGTATCAATAAGATTGACTCCATGTTAAAACAGCCAAACTGCCCTTTTGTTTTATATGTTGGAACACGAAAGTTAGTGAAGCGTAAAGAATTTGAGGAATACATTCGCCGAGAATTGATTATATAGCCTTTAATAGCTGAAATATTTGTCTGTTAAGATTGAAAAAACGGAGTCCTTGTGATATACTTTATATTTGCGTTGGACTCTTTTTTTTAACGTGAAAGGAGTCCGTCATGGGAAAAAATTTAAAAGGCAAAGAGTGTGGAAAAGGTATTTGTCAAAGAAAGGACGGTTTGTATTTCGCAAGATTTTATGCTAAAAATGGTGCGCGTCAAAATGGATATTTCAAAACGCTGCCCGAAGCAAAAAAATGGCTTGCTGACGCAAAGTATGAAGATACACATAATCTAATCGTTACTGCGCCTGATATGACAGTAGACAAATGGTTCAATTATTGGATTGATAATATCATTTGTGACCTTGCGCCAAATACGATAAGAAATTATCGTGAGCGTTACGAAAAAAATATTCAACCATTGATAGGAACTATGTGTATAGCTGATGTAAAACCTATGCACTGTAAAGCTGTCTTAAATCGAATGGAAACAGAATATGCAGGCTCAACAATCCGGCAGACCTATATTTCAATGGGAACTATGTTCAAATCAGCAGTTATGAATGATATTATTGCAAAGCACCCTATGAATGGTGTTCGATATACGAAACCAGTCCGGGCAGTAGATGATATTAAATACTTAACCGTTGAGGAACAGGAAAAGTTTCTTGAAGCCGCAGAGCGTTCTCATAATTATAGACAGTATGCTTTGTTATTAGAAACGGGTTTGAGAACGGCTGAATTGATTGGTCTGACATGGGACGCTATTGATTGGAAAAAACGTACTTTAACTGTAAATAAGAGTTTAGAGTATCGACACAGCCGGAGATATTGGCGTGCCGGTCCGCCTAAAACGAAAAAAAGTTATCGTACTATTCCGCTTACAGAACGCGCATATACAATCCTAAAAAGTTGTTATGATGAAAAAGATACCCGGAAAGAGTCTGAAATGCTTTCACAGATTTTGGAGTACACAGACAGCAGAACGGGAGAAAAGAAATGTCTTGTCATGCGGGATTTGGTATTTATCAACTGGCGAACAGGAGAACCTGCTAAAAACAGTTCCTACGATACACATTTATATAAATTGTGTGATGAAGCTGGTATTAAGCGTTTTTGTATGCACGCCTTACGACACACTTATGCTACACGCGCGATTGAACGCGGCGTACAACCTAAAGTTTTACAGCAACTATTAGGACACGCAAGTATTAAAACAACAATGGACAGGTATGTCCATGTTACGGACGAGTCCCTTGCAAAAGCTGTTCAGCAATTTGAAGCAGCTACACCCACAGTTGAAAAAAGGGTGTAAAAAGGGTGTAATAAAAATATAGAGAAAGGCGAAAACCCGCATAAATAAAGGGTTTTCGGAAAGGTAAAGATAAAAATGAAATTAGGTATCGTCGGTCTGCCAAATGTAGGCAAAAGTACGTTATTTAATTCTTTAACAAAGGCCGGGGCTGAGTCCGCAAACTACCCATTCTGTACCATCGATCCAAACGTTGGTGTGGTAGCAGTTCCAGATGCCAGATTAAAATTATTGGGAGATCTGTATCATTCCAAGAAAGTGACACCTGCTGTCATCGAATTCGTTGATATCGCCGGTCTGGTAAAGGGCGCATCCAAGGGCGAGGGTCTTGGCAACCAGTTTTTATCCAATATCCGTGAAGTAGATGCCATCGTTCACGTAGTACGCTGCTTTGATGACCCGAATGTCATTCATGTAGACGGAAGCGTTGATCCTCTTCGTGATATTGAAACCATCAACTTAGAACTGATCTTCTCCGATATTGAGATCCTGGAACGTCGTATCGCGAAAACCTCCAAGGGCGCATTTAACGATAAGTCCCTGGCAAAAGAGGTTGAGATCCTGAAAGCCATCAAAGCCCATCTGGAAGAAGGCAATCTGGCAAAAAGCTTCCCTTGTGAGGATGATGACCAGAGAGCATTTATCAATTCTTTAAATTTACTGACCTGGAAACCTGTGATCTTCGCTGCCAATGTCAATGAAGACCATTTGGAGGATGACGGCGCTTCCAACCCATACGTTCAGAAGGTACGGGAGTTCGCTGCTGCTAATGACAGCCAGGTATTTGTGATCTGTGCCCAGATCGAGGAAGAGATCTCTGAACTGGACGATGATGAAAAGGCCATGTTCTTAGAGGATCTGGGTCTTAAGGAGTCCGGTCTTGAAAAACTGATCGCGGCAAGCTACGACCTGCTTGGTCTGTTAAGTTTCTTAACTTCTGGTGAAGATGAAACCAGAGCCTGGACCATCAAAAAAGGAACCAAGGCTCCACAGGCTGCTGGTAAGATCCATTCCGATTTTGAGCGTGGATTTATCCGTGCCGAGGTCGTGAACTACCAGGATCTTCTGGACTGCGGTGCATACTCCGTAGCCCGTGAAAAAGGACTTGTCAGACTGGAGGGAAAGGACTATGTTGTCCAGGACGGAGATGTCATTCTGTTCCGCTTCAACGTCTAATCATTTCAACATTATAAAAAACAACAAAAGTAAGCGGATCGTTTTCCCAACACTTTTATGGGGCCTGATGATTGCCTGTTTCCTGGTTCTGGTCCAGCCTTTCTGCAGCTTTGCAGAGGACACCGGACTCTTTGGGGATGGACGGCTCACCTTATATGCCAACCACGAATCCAAATCCCAATCCCTCTCCTGTATCATCGAAACCGGAGAAGGCGGTCTGATCGTCATTGACGGCGGCTGGAATATCAACAGTGAATTTCTGTTAAAACAGATTCAGGCCAAAGGCGGACATGTCCAGGCATGGCTTCTGACTCATCCAGATTCAGATCACGTTGGCGCCATCACCACTATCCTGAATCATCACAGCCAGGACATCACCATCGATGGAATCTACTGTTCGTTCCTTGATGATGACTGGTATGAACAATACTGTGATCAGGGCTGCCAGCAGACAGTCTATGCTCTGAAGGATGCTTTAAGCCGGATGCCGGAAGATGTGGTTCATGATGATATCGAGGCAGGACAGATCATTGAAGCTGGTCCTGCAACCATTCAGATCCTGAATTCCGCTTATGCCATTGAGAAAAATACTTCCAATAACAGCAGTGTTGTCTATCTGGTTTCTCTCAATGGAACCAATGTGGTATTCCTGGGAGATTTAGGAGAAGAAGGCGGCAGACAGCTTATGGAAGATGTGGATCTGGCTTCTTTAAACTGTGATATTGTCTAGGCAGCTCATCATGGACAGAACGGTGTCGATTTTGAGTTTTACAAGGAACTGTATCCACGGATTGCCCTGTTCCCAACTCCGAAATGGCTCTGGAACAATGACGCCGGCTACGGCCCTAACAGCGGCGGATGGGCCACTAAGGAAACCAGGGACTGGATGGCACGCTTATGCATTAAGATCTACTGCACCAAAAATGGTGATCAGGTGCTTGAATAAGATGTTGGGGGCAAAAGCATTTGACCCTGGTATTTTGAATAATTGTTACATCAAAAAACACATGAGAAATGGAATCATATATTTCCATCATTCTCATGTGTTTTTCATTCTCATGCATTTTCTATTTTATACAGTTTTTCTTATGGTCAGCACAAAATTTCTTTTTGCAATGCCAGTGAGTAAATGATCCGTTCTTTTACCCTTTTTCCAGTCATCTGCTCCAGCGCCCTCTGATAGTAATCCAGCTGGACTTTATAGCGCTTTACCAGAATCTCTCCATCGGATACATGATCCGTTTTATAATCGATCAGAACCATTCCACCCTCTTCTTCCAGCCATACATCAATGATACCCTGGATCAACACCAGTTCATCTGAATCACCCATATGCATCTCCCTGGCCGGAACGCCCATGACAAACTGTTGTTCCCGGTGGCACTGACGCTTCGCCTGGGCTCTGGTCATCCGTTTTCCGGTTTTTGTCTGGACAAATTTCCAGATCTCACCTGGGCGTACCATTCTGGCATTTTCTTCAGAAATTTTTCCGCTTGTCACCATCTCCTGGATCTGATTTTGCACATCCTTAAGAGAGACTGCCGTTGTGAAATCCAGCAGTTCCAATACCCGGTGATATGCTGTACCACGCCTGGCGGCCCGCTCCATGACCTGTTTTTCTGGCTGCTCCTGCTGCCCGGTGCTCTTCCACTGGGCAAACAGATCCACCGGCTGCTCTTCCTCTGACAATTTCTCCACCGGTTGTCCCGCCCGCTTCAATTCCGATACCGTGGCCTTTGTGTGAAGTCCCACATCTGCCAGATGCTCATATTCATAGGTCAGATGATGCTCCAATTCTGCAGCAAGTTCTTCATCGTAAACCTGATCCAATGGCAGCGACAACAGTGCCTCTCTGGAAATGTGTTTCTGCAGCTTTTTCGCCACTGTTTCCCCCACCAGGGCTTCCACGGCAATCTCTTTCACATCAAAAAGCTCCGAATCCTCCGGTGCTGTCATCAGTACCCAATCCAGATAAGACCCGGCTGTAGTCAACACCGTATATGGGATCTGTCCGCTCTGTTCCAGACTCTTCCATTTGCCCAGCTTTTTGGCCAGGAAGCGGTCTGTTCCTGTCATGATCAGTTTTTCTTTCGCTCTGGTCATGGCCACATAGAGAACACGCAGCTCTTCTCCCAGATTATCCAGATCCATCTTCCGCTTCATGACATTTTTCTTCAGCGTAGAATTCTGGGTCCGCTGCTCCAGATCCAGGTGATCTGTCCCGATGCCCAGATCCATATCGATCAGCAGCCGCCCACGGACATCCTGTTTATTGAATTTTTTACCCATTCCTGCTAAAAACACGATTGGAAACTCCAGTCCCTTGCTCTTGTGAATACTCATAATACGGACCCGGTTCTCCTGCTTTCCAGACTCCTGGGCTTCGCCAAAATCCATCTCATATTTCTTTAATTTATGGATATAGCGGATAAACTGAAATAAACCCTTATAACTGGTCTTCTCATAGGCAGAGGCTTTCTCCACCAGCATATCCAGGTTCGCCTTCCGGGTCTCACCTGCCGGCATGGAAGCAGCATAATCATAGTAGCCGGTTTTTTCGTAAACCAGAAATAACAGTTCATGGATCGGAAGATAAGAGGAAGCAAAGCGCAGGTTTTGCAGCAATTGGTTGAAATGTTTCAGTTTTTCTAATAATTGCTTGTTTTCTACACCAACAATATCCTCTATTTCCCCAAGCTTTCTGCAAAACGCCTGGTAAATTCCTCGGTCCTGACCTTTCCTGGCAGACTTTTTCTCCTCTGCCATCATCCAGGCCAGTTCTTCATCGGTCACGCCTCCAATGGGTGAGCGCAGCACTGCCGCCAGCGGAATATCCTGCATCGGATTATCGATCACCGCCAGCATGGACAGGATCGTCTCCACCTCAACCGTGTCAAAATACCCGCTTCCCGTCTCCGCATACGCCGGAATCCCCTCCTGGGTCAACACGTTGATAAAGCTTTCCGTCCATCCGCTGATGCTTCGCAGCAGGATCACCATATCCCCGTATTCTGCCGGGCGGTAGCACTCCTTCTCCTTATCCCAGATCCACTGCCCATGGACCGGATCTGTCAGCTCACGGGCCCTGGAAGCAATCATCTTTGCCTCAATTTCCCGGCTGGTGTACTCCGCCAGTTCCTCGTCTGCCTCTCCCATGACTGCTTTCCCCGTATCTGCCAGTAAAAGCTCCGTTTTTCCACCGGTCTCATGGTCCGGACACTCCGCAAATACCGCTCCTGGATGAAGGGCTGCATCCTCTGAGTACTCCACATTTCCCAGATTTTTCGTCATTGCCCGGTAAAAGACATGATTTACGCTGTCCAGCACCGATTTCCGGCTTCGGAAATTCTGGTGAAGTTCAATCTTCTGACTGGAACTGTTCTCATCCGTATAGGACGCGTATTTTTCCATAAATAACTCCGGCCGCGCCAGACGGAATTTGTAAATACTCTGCTTCACATCTCCCACCATAAATACGTTTGGCCGCCCAAACCGCTCCCCGGACAGGCTCTGGATCAAAGCCTCCTGCACATAGTTGCTGTCCTGGTACTCATCCACTAAGATTTCCGCATACTGTCTGCTCAGCTGGTCGGCGGTTTCTGTATACAGGATACCATTTCGGATTCCATCATCAGTTTCTCCCGTTGGTGCGCTGCCTTCCTCCACATCCTGCTCCGAACAGATCAAGATTTCCAGAGCATAATGCTCCAGGTCGTTGAAATCCACAATATTCTTTTCCCGCTTGCTCTCCTGGAACCTCCGTTCAAATTCCTCCGTCAGTTCCAACAGCTTCAACACCACCGGACTGGTTCCCAGAAGATCCGCTGCTGCTTCTTCCTCTGTCTGCGCCCCGTAAAGCCCTTTCAGATCCGCCACAGCCTTTTTCACCCGGTCCCTGCAGTCCGTCACCTGCTGTTTTTTCGCCGTATCCACGTCCTTGCTTCTGGAAGCTGGAAGCCGTCCAAAGGAAGCAGCCACCAGCCGTTTATTCAATTCCCGATAATCGGAACTTTCTTTTAATCCCCGGAGCATTTCACATTCTTCCATCAGTACATTCTGATAAACCTGTGGTCCATCTGCTTCCAGACACACTGCATACGCGCTGCGAAGCTGTTCTTCCAGTTCTGTCAGCTGCTGCCTGGCGTCTTTCATCAGAAATCTCATCCAGGAGGTTTCTTCCAGACTACCATCCCGGGTCTCCCGGATCTCTTCCCGGCATTTTTTGATCCACTGATCCGGAAATGGATTACTCTGGGCAAACCGGTACACCTGCATGATGTAGTCCTCGATTCCTGCATCCGTCCGGCCTGTGGCATAAGTTTCCACAAACTGCTCAAACTCTGGATCATCCTTCTGATAATATTCCTCTAACAGTGCCTCCATCACATCCGTCCGCAGAAGCAATAGCTCTCCCTCATCACCGATCCGGAAGCCTGGATCAATATCCAGCTTATTAAAATGATTACGGATCAGATTCAGACAGAAGCTGTCGATGGTGGTGATCTGCGCATGAGGGACCAGCGCCGCCTGCACCTGAAGATGACGGTTTTCCGGCTGTTCCATCAGCTTTTTCTCAATAGCCGCCGCGATCCGTTCCCGCATCTCTGCCGCCGCCGCATTGGTAAATGTCATCACCAGAAGCTGATCCAGATCCAGCGGATGCTCTCCCCCACTGATCATCTGGATGATCCGCTCCACCAGAACCGCTGTCTTTCCACTTCCTGCTGCCGCAGATACTAAGAGGTTCCGGTTTCTGGTATCGATCACCTGCTGTTGTTTCTCTGTCCATTTCATTCCCGTTTTCCTCCGTTCTCTGCCATGCCTGCATCGGTATCTGCTGTCCTTCCAGCGGTATCCCCATCTTCTTCTGTTGCCTCTGACATCTTCTCCCAGATCTTCTCTGCTTGAATCGCCGGAAATTTCCGGAACCGATAACCGGCTACCTTGGCATCAAATCCACAGACCCCATGATACGGACAGTAATCGCAGGCGGAACCAGCCGCCCCCTTATAAGGCTCCACTGCCGTATTGCCGTCTAAGATCTCCCGCCCGCTGCATGCCAGCTGTCTTCTCACATAATTTTTCAAGATCTCAAACCGTCGTCCACTGGCCACAGATGAATAATTTTCCTGGATCATGCCATCCTTTAATGCCACCGGGATCACATCTGACTTTTTCTCAATGGCCCGGTCCATATGGCTGATGACCTCCAGATCACTGTTTACCAGACCATTCATGCGAAGCTGACGCAGGATCTCCTTTTCGATCTCCTCCGGTGTCTCCGCATTTTCCTTATCTATATCCACCAATGGGTCCTTGATATTATAATAAAAGATTCCAGCCGGAACTACCTCTTTACCAGGATGTTTCCGCTCCTCAAGCTCTGTCACTGCGTCCATATAGACCACAAGCTGCAGCTGCAGCCCATAATAGACCGCCGCCAGGTCAAACCGGGTTCCACCGGATTTGTAATCAATGATCTTCACATACACATGCTCCTGATCCTCGCATAGATCCAGCCGGTCGATCCGGCCGCGCAGATGAAGCTGTTCTTCTTCCGACAGCCGGATCTTCATAGCCGACAAGTTATCAACCGCAGAGAATGCCACCTCAAAGCCCGCCGGCTCGAAATCTCCCTTTTTTAACTGCTCTGCCAGAGCCCAGATGGTCCGTTCCGTCATTTTCTCTACCCGCCGCACCAGATACTGGTTTCTGGCGGTACTCTGGAAAATGGTACTCCCATAATCTTCTGTCACCTGCCGCACACAGTTTCCCACCAGTGCAGCCCGCTCTGCCTCTGTCAGTTCCGTCAGTTTCTTTCCCTGCTCCTGTAGTTCCTGAAAGCACAGATCGATCGAGCTATGGAACAGATTTCCCATATCTGCCGCGCCCACCTGGTACTCCTGACGCTCCATCAGTTCCAGACCATAATTCAGAAAATGGGCATACGCACATGCTGCGTATTTCTCCAGCCTTGTCACACTGCCCTGTAAAATGGTTCCGTAGAGGGCGCTGGCTGCCGCCTTGCTGATTCCACGCTTTTCATAAGAATAAAATGCCGCGTCCGTCAGTTTTTTCGTCAATTCCCCATACTCCCTGCTGGCGGCAAAATACCGGTACAATTCCAGGAATTTCCGGTCGTCTCCATGCTCCTCATAAGCCCGAAGTCCTTCAATCAGCTTCTCCTTTCCTTCTTCCAGAGAATAGATCTTTCTGGTCTCCTCCGATGCGTCCTGCACTGTGAGCAGCGGGAACATCCGCTTCATCTCACTGATGAGACTGGAAGGCCGCATGGATTTTCCCGCCTGATTAAAGGATGCGTAAGACAAAACGAACTCATCCGATGGTTTGGTCAGAAGCAGGTACAGATAATATCGCTGCATCAGTCCATCTTCCCTGGATGTGGGAGCCAGTTCGATCTGGCACTCCTTTAATGCCTCCCGGTCCATATCATTTAACAGGCTTCCGCCGTCCTTCCGGCCTGGAACAATGCCCTCATTGACTCCTAAAAATAACAGTACCCTGATCCGATCCAACCGTGTTCTGGTAATATCACCGACCACCACCCGGTCCACCGTTGCGGGGATCACTCCCACCTGGATTTCCGCAAATCCGGCATCCAGAATCTCCGCATATTCCTTCACTGTGGCCTTTTCTGTTCCAAGAAGCTCCTTCAACCGCTCCAGAAGCTCTAACACCCGATCATAGACCTGCTCATATTCCTTGGCAAGACTAAACTGTCCGGTTCCCTCAAAATACTGACAATACTGATCCAGCTTTTCCCGCACCATGCAGGTTTCCAGACACCTGATCACCCCGTCCGTCATGGAACCGATGGTCCGCTCCTCCGCTTTCATGCAGTCGCGAAATGGCTCCAAAACACATAAGATTTCCTCTTTAAATGCATTTAATTGATCCAGATTGATGTCTTTTCCACCGCGGTATGTCCGCTCCCAGGTCTCTTTCCACCATTTCCATCCACGGACGCCCATGGCGATCACATAATTTTCCAGCCGGTCCAGTTCTTCTTTTTTCTCTGTCAAAAGTCCTGTTTTTAGTAACCGGAACATACTTTCATAGTCAAAATCCTTCCGCACTGCGTCCAACGCTGCACGGATAAACTCCACCATGACATTTTCCAGGATGCTCTTCTTATCATCCATGAAATACGGGATTTTTTCCCGCTCAAACCGGTTTACGATCTCATAGCGATATCCAGCCAGATCCCCGGTGATCACAGCGATCTCCCGATAACGGATTCCCTGTTCCCGCACCAGACGGTGGATCATGGATGCCGCAAATGACGCCTCCTCTCCTGGAGAAACAGCCCGAAATACCCGGATCTCCTTCGGCTCCTGCTCGGACCTCCGTCCATAGCGGTATAAATTCTTCTCCACAAAAGCAATGGCTGGACTGTTCTGGAACCGTGCAGACATTTTCCTTCTAAACGAACATCCTGATCCCTGCGAATCCCATTTCTCGCCGCCAGTTCATGAACCCGCCAGATCATTTCCTTGCCCATATAAAATAAATGATCAATGCCAGTCCGCTCATATGGCTTCTCTTCCGGGTCAATCGAAACCGTAATGATCACCTGTTTCGCATAGCGCATCAGTAATTCCACGATCCGATACTGGACCGGTGTGAAACCTGTATAGCCATCCAGCGTTACCACACTTTTCCTGATCAGCTCCGATCTTGGCAGCACCCGGCACAGCACATCCAGGATCTCCTCTGCCGTGATGTACTTCTCCTGGATCTCCTGCTGAAATGCCTCGTATACTACAGAAATATCGTGAAGCTTTTCACAAAGTAATGGCCCCGCATGTTCCATGGCCTCCCGCAGATTCTCCGGCTGTATCCCGTACTGATAAAGCTCGGAAAGCATAGATTTTAGCTGGTTCACAAACCCGGTCTGGTTTAGATGGCTTCCATACAGGCCCAGATTTTTCTTCTGCCCTGCTGCCACCCGCCGAAGCACCATGGATTTTCCCATATCATCAAGCACCTCTAAGTGCTCCACACCCAGCTCCTCAAAAATCCGGTACGCCAGTCTCTGGAAGCTGACAATATCGATGTTCATACTGCCATGATTAGGATGAAGGGTCACGATCTCCTTCTGGGTCTGCATGGTAAACTGTTCCGGAACAATGGCGATATAATTGCCTTCCGGATGTTCCATGGATAAATTTATCAGATTCTCATATAAATAACGGGTCTTTCCAGACCCGGAGCTGCCGATCACAAACTGCAATGACATATTGATCCATCCTTTTCTTCTTGAAATTTATGTTTTTATGATCAGCGGAAGCATTCTACAATCCCACTGATCAGTGACTGCGAAACAGTCTCCCAACCGCTGCACATATTTCAATAACCATCTCCATACATTATAGCAAAGAGTTCCCGGAGGTTCTACCATGAGTTCAAAAACAAAAATTGTGGTTTTACGCATGAAAGAGATTATCTATACCGCCATTTTTATTGGCCTGGCAATCCTCTTGATCTGCCTGCTGTTTGTTATGTTCCACCCCAAAAAATCGGAAACGCCTGCCCGGTCTGCCTCCTACATTCCAGGAGTTTACACATCTTCCCTGACCTTAGGAAATCAGAACCTGAATGTAGAAGTCACCGTAGATGACACTGACATCACTTCCGTTTCCTTCGTGTCCTTAGATGAAGCAGTTACCACCATGTACCCCTTAATGGAACCGGTGATGGCTGACCTGGAAAATCAGATTTTAGCCCATCAGTCCACAGAGGATCTTTCCTATTCCATGGAGACCCGTTACACTGCCCAGGTCCTGTTAAATGCCATTGACAACGCCCTCCAAAAAGCCCGGATTGACTAGTTGTTTTCTTCCCTTTTCTGTGTTATAGTGCACTTATAGAATATTTTCAAATACTTTTGCAGGCGAGGGAGCATTTATGTTTCAACAATCAAAAACCACTTCCGGTTCCAGCAGCAATCCGATCACAGAGGGAGTTATCTGGCAACAGCTTCTTCTGTTTTTCTTTCCTATTTTATTTGGAACCTTTTTCCAGCAGCTCTATAATACGGCAGATGCCGTCATTGTCGGACGTTTTCTTGGAAAACAGGCTCTGGCTGCGGTGGGCGGTTCCACCACATCCATCATCAACCTTCTGATCGGCTTTTTCATCGGCCTTTCCTCTGGTGCCACGGTCATTATCTCCCAGTATTACGGTGCCCAAAGCGATATGGTAGGTTATGCTGTCCATACTGCCATCACCGCCTCCATCATCAGTGGCGGTGTTCTGACTGTTGTTGGATTCTTTGGTGCGCCGCTGGCTCTCCAGGCCATGGGAACCCCGGAAGATGTGTTGGGATTTGCCACCCTCTATATCCGGATCTATTTTCTTGGAACCATCCCCAACCTGATCTATAACATTGGCTCCGGTATCCTGCGGGCAGTTGGTGATTCCAAACGCCCCCTGTATTTCCTGATGGCAAGCTGCTTTACCAACATTGTTCTGGACATCCTGTTTGTGATCCTTTTGCAGTTTGGTATTGCGGGAGCCGCTTTCGCTACGATCTTTTCCCAGTGCGTCAGCGCATTTCTTGTCATCTTTACTTTAACTCGCACCCAGGACCTGCACCGGCTGGTTCTTTCCAGACTTGGACTGGACATACGGATGTTAAAACGGATCATCCACATCGGACTGCCATCTGGCCTTCAGTCCTCCATGTACGGCATGTCTAACGTGATCATCCAGTCCAGCATCAATGCCCTGGGAACTGATACGGTCAGTGCCTGGGCCGCTTATGGCAAAATTGACGCCATCTTCGGTATGATCGTCAGTGCCTTTGGCATTGCCATCACTACTTTTGTGGGCCAAAATTATGGTGCCGGGAAATCAGAGCGGGTCCGCAGAGGTATTAAAGTCTGTATGGGGATGACCCTGGTTTCGACGCTTTGCTTAAGCTTTGTGCTCTATCACTTTGGCCAATACATTTTCCGGATCTTTACCACCGACCCGGAAGTGCTTTCCATTGGTATGCATATCCTGCGTTTCCTGGTTCCGACTTATGTCACCTACATCATTCTGGAAATCTATTCCAGTTCCTTAAAAGGTGTCGGAGACTCCTGGAAACCGATGCTCATCACCATGCTTGGAGTCTGCGGCCTGCGTGTGCTGTGGCTGCTGCTTTACGTGCCCGGCCACCGGAGCATTTACACGGTGATCTTTTCCTATCCATTGACCTGGACGGTTACATCGGTTTTGTTTTTGATCTACCTCCATGGCTTCAGCTATTACCGTTTCCGGCGTTATCCGGAAAAACAATAACCACACCAATTCATTGTTCCTATTGACGTATATTCTTACAACAAATGAGGACCTGCATATGACCTTCTTAAAAAAGCAATCCATCAAACAAACAGCTTCAAAAACCGCTGACCACTCTGTTTCCAATAACCAGATCACGGAAGGCGTTATCTGGAAACAGCTTCTGATCTTTTTCTTCCCAATCTTATTTGGAACCTTTTTCCAGCAGCTTTACAACACCGTAGACGCCATCATTGTCGGCCGGTTTGTGGGCAAACAGGCTCTGGCGGCGGTAGGCGGACCCACTGGCACCGTCATCAATCTGCTGATCGGTTTCTTCGTAGGACTTTCTTCCGGTGCCACCGTCATCATCTCCCAGTATTACGGGGCAAAACGGGAGGAAATGGTGGGCTACGCCGTCCACACTGCTATCACTGCTTCTGTGATCAGCGGCGCTGTTCTCATGGTCATTGGATTTGTGGGTGCTCCATTTGCGTTAAATGCCATGGGAACACCAGAAGATATTGTGGGCTTTGCCACTCTCTATATGCGGATCTATTTTCTTGGAACCATCGCCAATCTGATCTACAACATTGGCTCCGGTATCTTACGGGCAGTGGGGGATTCCAAACGGCCATTGTATTTCCTGATCGCCAGCTGCTTTGCTAATATTATTCTGGATATTGTATTTGTTGTCTATTTCCATATGGGAATTGCTGGAGCTGCTCTGGCAACCATCCTTTCCCAGTGCGTCAGCGCCTTCCTGGTGATCTGGGTGCTGGTGCGGACAAGCGATATGTACCAGCTTCATTTTTCCAAGCTGGGGCTTGATATGCGGATGTTAAAACGGATCGTCCGAATCGGTCTTCCTTCGGGTCTTCAATCCGCCATGTACACCACTTCCAACATCATCATCCAGTCCAGCGTCAACAGCCTGGGAACCGACACCGTTGCGGCCTGGGCCACTTATGGCAAGATTGATGTGATCTTCTGGATGATCATCAGCGCCTTTTCCATCTCTGTTACTACCTTCGTAGGCCAGAACTACGGGGCTGGGAAAATGGACCGGGTCCGCAAGGGAATCCGGGTGTGTCTGGGAATGAGTTTTGTCACCACGCTTTTCTTAAGCCTGTTCCTATACAACTTTGGCCAATATATTTTCCAGATCTTTACCACAGATCCGGCAGTGCTTACCATCGGTATGGACGTGCTTCACTATCTGGTGCCGACGTTCTTCACTTACATCATCATCGAAATCTACTCCGGTTCTTTAAAAGGCATTGGTGATTCCTGGTTCCCGATGTTTTTAACCATGACTGGCGTATGCGCTCTCCGTGTGCTGTGGCTGCTTCTTTACGTACCAAGCCACCACAATATTCACGCCATCATTTTCACATATCCGATGACCTGGGTGGTCACCTCCATCCTGTTTTTGATCTATTTCCATGGTTTCAGTCCGATGCGGAAGATTCGGTAACCATGATCACCCTGAAACTTTATTAATAAAAACGCTGTGACTCATACTTAACATGAATCACAGCGTTTTTGATTATCACCATTTTCTTCTTATGAAAATTTCTTCGTAATTGCAGTCAGCTGCTCTCTGGATAAGATCAGGTTCACACCATTTGGATTCAGCACAAATCCCTTTGCCTGTGGAACCAGCGCGCCTAACAGTCCCTTGAACTCGATCGGAGCCATACGCAGCTTCACTTCTGGATTCTTGTGGAATTTCTGGAACTCCCATACATCCGTAAAGATCGGCTGGAACGCATCACCGTTTGGTGCTTTTACAACTGGAACCTGTACATTTGGATTTGTTTTTCCTGGCTCGATCTCACCCTCTACCTTGGAGAAATCCACTGCCAGAATAAAACGGGAACGTACCAGATCCGCAATCATCTCTTCCTCTAACTCCTGTAAGCGTTTCATGCGGACCATATCGTCCTTCTTCTGATTCGGACGACGCAGTTCCTGAATGAAATAAATCACAGTCAGCTGAAGTGCTGTGTTAAGCATCGGCACTTCTTTCTTTTCTGCAACCTTTGGATCCAGTCTGGCAATCTCATCTAATGGCATTCTGGTCACTCCGCCTTCATCCTCAAATACCAGCATGTTTACGCCGATCAAGTGCAGGCTTCCGAAAAATGCCAAATACTGGCTCTTCTCCATCGGAATCACACCAGTTGGCATCTGCTTCTCAGCATAAGCTTTCGCAGCTGCCGTTGCCAGTTCTTCATTGGCAAAAATATAGATCTGATCATCAAACTCTTCTGGATCGCACTCTACAAATGGCATACGAGTACTTGCGGAAAACAGAACATAAATCTTCTCCAGACTGTGGATCTTCTTAACAGTTAATGTATAATCAATGGCCATCTCTTCTCTATCCTCTTTCTTTCCATTCGTTCATTTCGCCTATGGTTCCTTTTTATCCGCCACACAGACAATCACTGTTTTTTATTATAACACCTAGAAACGTTTTCGTAAACCCACAATCATACTGGTTTTGTATCCAGATCCCTTAACTCCTCTGCATCTTCCACTTCCATTAAATACAGATCGTCCATATGCTGTTTCACAACCCGTTTTCCGCCTTTATCTCCGGTCAGTTCCATCAGCTCTTTCCGGTATTTTTCCGCAAACACCACCGGATTACCGATTTCCCCATGATATGCCAGAGCGCCGATACCTTTTCCACTGGCTTTCCACTGCCGGATCAACATCTCTAATGTGGTTCCTCTCAGATATGGCTGGTCACTGACCGCAAAACAGATAGCTGCGTCCGGTTCCCATTTCCAAGCTTCTTCCGCTCCCAGATGAACCGAATGGGAGATTCCAAGCTCCGGCTGATCATTGAGACAGACCTGGAACCCTCTTTTTTTCATATGCTCCGCCAGTTCAGGATACTGGGTCACCACAATTTTTTTCTGGAAAACATTCTCTGCCAGTCCATTCACCTGATCCGCCAGATGCTCATACATGGGCTTTCCATTTACAGGATAAAGCAATTTATTTTCTCCAAACCTTTCACTGTTTCCTGCCGCCAGCATCACAAGAGCAGTCGGAAGTTCCTGTCTGCTGATTCTGGTCTGCAGTGTCAAAATCGCCTCCAGCACACCTCCGCCAATGGCTCTGGCTTTATCAGAAACCGTATAACAGCTTCCTACCACCGCTCTTGGATCAATATCACCGGATTTCATTCCCATTTTCACCGGAACGCCATCCTGTAAAAGTCCACGCACTACGCCTGGAATTTCCGCATAAATTAGATTCTCTCCTGCCATGCCCACCAGCTGGCCTTTTTCCACCAGATCACCAATCCTGCACATTCCTTTGAAAATACCATCTCCAGAAGCCCGGATGATCCGCTCCTTGGCATATCCGCCGATCATTCCCGGAACTCCAGTATTCGGGACTGCACTGCCCTTCCAAAGTACCCGCCCCAGGTCATGTCCACGCTTCGTCTCCACCACACAATGGCAGTCTGCACCAGCCGTGAATCCAGGGCCAACACCGATCACAATTTTTGCGTCACGGATTGTCGTCCCGAGATTTTTCTTTGCAATAATAGCATCCACCACCACATCCGGTCTCCACTCCATAGCCAGTTGACACTCCGGATCCTCCAAAACCGGGATTTTTCGCTCTGCCACTGCGATCACCATTTCTTCCAGGCTGTCGCAGCGAACGCCCTCTATTCCCTCTACTTCCGCTATCCCCTCATAGATCGCAGGGGAAAATGCCACCGTCCGCCGCACCGTCGTCGGAATTCCGATCTCTGTCATCACCACATCCATACCGCAATGATGTAGTCTGCAGGCGATTCCTGACGCCAGGTCACCAGCTCCTTTTATCAAGACTTTCATGTCATATCTCCTCTTCCCATTCCTACTGGCTCACCAGTTACACTTCACATTACCGGTACATCCATCATTTTTAATCCTTAGTATACAAATAGCAGGATGCCGCAATCGTTACATTTTCTTTACCATTCTTTTGACTCCACTGGTCGATCCATTTGGCCGTTTGCTCTGCAGCACCTTTTTCCCGGCTTCCGTCCAGCTGGTTCAATAGAATTCGATACGCCCTTTTTCCTACATTCTTTCTGGTTCCTGACTCGCTACACAGGATCTCCGCCAGCAGCTGCTCTGTCACCTTTCCGTCTTTTCTTATCCTTTCTAGAAATTCGCTTCGAAAGCACACCTCCTGGATCATTTCCCCAATCGCAGTCAGACCCGCACATCCAATCACCACCTGGGTTTCTGGAATGATCACGGGCTCATGCTCTGCCGGAACTTTTACTGGAAGCCCTTTGGAACCATCCGCCTCAATCAAGAGTACATCACAATAATTGAGCAACCTGCCAATTTCGTGCGGCTCCATTCCTTTTAACTTTTTTTTCGCTTTATCACATGGGAAATTGTCATTTTTCCCTTTCTTCCAGTCCATTTCTTCCGCCGCAGTTACCAGAATATTCCCACCTGGTTTCTCCGTAAACTCCATCAACCGCTCCAGCCACTCCGGCTGATCTTTCAAAACCACCTCATAACCATCCGGTCGGAAAATGTGAGTGCTGCTAGTTACAATCACCCTTTTTCCCATCCCAGCATATTCCTTCGCCAGCTGGAACATGGTACTGGTCTTACCACCGGCCCCTACAATAGAAATCACCCTGCACGGTCTTTTTCCATCCATCTCACTGCCGCATTCTGCAATCTCCGCAGCTGGACACTTTATCTGCAAACTTCCTGTTTCCAACCCTAATGCATCCAGCAGCATTTGTACTCTCTGAAACTCATCTCCAGACCAGTGGTAAAATTCAGGCATTTTCCACCTGCCATCCCTTGCACACGTCCACCCAGGTCTCATAAGAAGAATACCGCTCCAGCTCTGGAATGGTCAGCTCAATGGCACTATTTCCGCTTCCACAGGCCGGAAAGACCGTCTGAAACCGTTTCAAGGATTCATCCAGATAGATTTTCACTCCAGCCTTCACCGCAAACGGGCACACACCGCCAACTGCATGACCGATCAGCTCCACCACCTCATCCGCTGTCAGCATCTTGGCTTTCGCGCCAAAGTAATGGCGATACTTCGCATTATCAATCTTTGCATCTCCCGCCGTCACGATCAGAATCGGCATATCGTGCACCAGAAACGATAAAGTTTTTGCAATCCTGCAAGGCTCGCAATGCAAAGCTTCCGCCGCCAGTTCTACCGTAGCACTGGATTCTGATAATTCCTGAATCCGGAATTCCATTTCGTATTGTCTGAAGTATTCTTTTACTTTCTCGATCGCCATCTTGAGTTCCTCCGCAAATTTGCGAGAGCTAAACTCAAAATAGCAAAGTGATTTGACAAGGAAAAGAATACAAAAAAAGGATATTCAGTTACTGAATACCCTTTTTCTTAATTATGAGAGCGCGAGACGGGACTCGAACCCGCGACCCCAACCTTGGCAAGGTTGTACTCCACCAACTGAGCCACTCGCGCATTATCTTTCCACATACCCTCAAAACCACACACTGAAAATCTATTCATCCGTTACAACTTGCGGCTTTTGCCGCTCCCTAATTCCTTTTGGTCAAGCCCTCGACCTATTAGTGACAGTCAGCTACACGCGTTACCGCGCTTCCACCTCTGCCCTATCTACCTCGTCGTCTTCAAGGGGTCTTACTACTTGCGTATGGGATATCTCATCTTGAGGGGGGCTTCACGCTTAGATGCCTTCAGCGTT
>QUFC01000032.1 GCA_003478355.1 Lachnospiraceae bacterium AM48-27BH | reverse complement strand
TGAACTGGTTTCTTTTGTTTTGCCATAGTAAAAGGCCCTCCTAATGATATTTATTGTATCATAGAAGGACCTTACTTAGGTTATTTTACAGAAAAAGTTTCATAGGCTCGCTGGTTATTACTACTTTACAGAGACCAGTGGTTCTGCTCAGGGTCAGATGGTAACTGGCAAGACTACTGTTGAGGATGATGGTGAGATCTACAACTACTATTTTGACAAGAAGCTTGGTGTTGCTCTGAAGAACACAGTTAAAGATGGTGTTGTATATGGTCCAGAAGGCGATAGAGTTGATGCTGAGGATGGTAATACAAATGCTAAATATATCGTTACTGAGGACATTACCTACAATGGTCATAAGATTCTGAAGGATTCTGTGATTATCGTAAGCTCTACAGGTAAACTGAGAACTTCTGGTTCCGTTAAAGTAGATGGTGTTAAGTATGATATTCATTCTAATACTAAAGAGGATGCTACTTGGACAGTTACCGAGTCTAACAATCAGTAATTTTTAACAGTAAAAAAGCGGTGCAGAAAAATCTGCACCGCCTTTTTGTAATTAAATAAACTTTTAATTAGTCATTTTTCTTGACATTGTAAGAAACATCCCAAGTATAAACTTTCTTACCATCAATAGTACGTCCAGTATCTACTTTTTTAACATCCCAGTAAACACCATCAACCTTAACAGTACCAGAAGTTCTCAGTTTGCCTGCAGAACTTACAATGATATTAGAGTTAGCAGCAATATATTCATTCTTATACAGAGTGTCATTTGTAACTTCAACTACTTCATTAGAGTTCCATCATCTGCTGCTACACGCTGGCCATCAGCACCGTAAACGATACCATCTTTAACTTCGTTATCGATAGCACGACCAGTCTTCTTGTCAAAATAGTAGTAACGATTCTCACCATCTTTAGTAACAGTAGTCTTACCAGTTACCATCTGACCATTTACAGAACCATTACCCTCGTTAAAGTAGTAAACGCCATCTGCCATTGCTTTGGAAACAGCACCACCCTTGTTATCGAATGTTGCATCTCCATTTGCATCATAAACGTTTGTCTTACCAGTAGTACCATTGCCATCGTTACCAAGGATAACTAAGCCATCTTCCATTTCACCATTGCTATTGAAGATATAAGTTTTACCCTTAATAGTTTTTGCTCTCCAAGCTTCATCACCAGACTGAGAGTTGAATGGAATATTTCTGTAAGTGTTCTTTCCATCTGTAGATTTAACGCTTACAAGATAATACCAATAAGAATCAGACTCAGCTGCATTCTCGGTATAAATCCAACCAGTTCCCTTAGAACCATCTTCACTAGTATATGCATTCTTACTTGCATTATTGCTTGTTGCAATGCTATCAGTAGCAACACCGCTAACAGCTAAGCCATACCAATCGCTAGTCATAATACCATACTCATTAAATGTATAGTATCTTCCCTTGGAATACCAATCTATTGTTTTTCCTGCTGCTGCCTTACGTGCTTTACCAGAAGACTTGAAGTTGAACCACTCCTGATCATCATAATCACCGCTCATGATATCCTCATCAGGCTCAAGATACTGCCATCCAGTATATGCCCAACCTTCATTCTCAGTACCACAGTAGTACAGTTCGCCTTCTTTTTCAACCCAACCGCTTAACATACGACCATTGGAATCAAAGAAGTATGTTCTGGAACCAGTAGCATCTGGGCAAGTTTTCTTTCTCTTGTCATCGCCATCTTCAGCAGTTGCTTTATATGCTTTACCATTATCGCCAAAATAGTACCACAGTGTGTCAACTTCTTCACCGTTAACATCTTCGCTGTTCTCGTTCTCAACGGAAACCCACTGATTTTTAGCTCTAACACCATACTCATTTACATAGTAGGTATTATTTACTTATATGCAAAAAGAGCATTGCAGGTTTTCCTGCAATGCTCTTTTCTACTGTAGTTGAAAAAATTAATTACTCAACATCCTCAGCAACGTTCCAGTTACCATCAGCAGATGCATTTACCTGGCACTTAACACCGTCAACTTTAACAGTACCGGAAGTTCTCAGTTTACCAGTAGAGCTTACGATAACACGGCTACCAGCTTTGATGTACTCGCAAGTTGTACCGTTAACTTTCTTGTTGTAGTAAGTATCATGATCAAGAGTTACGATTGCGTTGGTGTTGCCATCCTCAGCATCGATTCTCTCACCGTCATGGCCATATACAACACCGTCTTTAACGATATCAGTAACAGCGCGACCTGTAGTCTTATCGAAGTAGTAGTAGTAATCTTCACCATCTTTAGTAACAGTAGTCTTACCAGTTACCATCTGACCATTGGAAGAACCATCAGACTCGTTGAAGTAGTAAACACCAGCAGTCAGCGCCTTGGAAACTGCACCACCCTTGTAATCATTTGGAGTATTATAACCCAGGATTACACGGCCATCTTCCATTGTACCATCGGCATTGAAGATATAAGTCTTGCCCTTGATAACTTTTGCTCTCATCATGTCATCGCCAGACTGAGAGTTGAATGGAATATTACGAACAATACCGTTAGCATCTTTGAAGCTTACCAGATAGTACCAGTAAGAATCAGTCTCAGCTGCGTTCTCAGTGTAAACCCAGCCAGTACCCTTGGAACCATCCTCAGATGTGTAAGCATTCTCACCACCGTTAGTACCAGTAGCTACACCGTTAGTATTAGAAGCAACTGCCAGATCATACCAATCGCTGGTCATAACACCATTGTCATCGAATGTGTAGTATCTGCCCTTGCTATACCAAGTAGCATTCTTTCTTGCCTTACCAGAGGACTTGAAGTTGAACCATTCCTGATCATCGTAATCACTGCTATTCAGATCATCATCTGGCTCAAGATACTGCCATCCAGTATAAGCCCAACCTTCGTTCTCAGTACCACAGTAGTAGGTATCATTCTCATAATCAACCCAACCACTTACCATATGTCCTTCGGAATCGAAGAAATATGTTCTGGAACCTGTAGCGTCTGGACAAGTTTTCTTTTTCAGATTATCAGTATCAGCTTTGTAAGCTTTACCGTTATCACCAAAGTAGTACCACAGAGTATCTACTTCTTCGCCGTTAACATCAGCATCATCCTCGTTCTCAACGGAGATCCACTGATTTTTAGCTCTAACACCATACTCATTTACATAGTAGGTATTATCATCATCATCAACGATCTGGCTTGTAGCCATAACACCGTTCTCGTCTAACCAGTAGTAGTTAGAACCGGATTTTTTCCACTCCTGGCTTACTCTCTCGCCGTCGCTATCTAAGTAAACCCACTCGCCATTCTCCTCAGTCCAGCCTTTAGCGAAAGAGGTCATGGAAGCGCCGATAGCTAACAGAGATGCTGCAGAAAGAACTGCAACTAATTTTGTCTGCTTTCTCATAATAAATGCACTCTCCTTTTCCTGTTTTGAATTTTCCTTTTGAAAATCCTAAAATTGCATTACGAGGTAATTGTACTACTAAACTCTGGAATCTGCAACACTTTTTTAACATTTTTTGTAGGAATTACAAACCCTGTTAAATGCTGTGATCTCAGGTATTTCGTACCATCTCTCAATCACAACGTTAGTATAATATACTTCCGAGCAAAATGCTATAAACTTTCTCTGTTCATTTTCTTACAGAAATCTTACAGAAACCAACATTCTTTCTTAGATTGTACGAAAGTAAATACAAAGATTATTTTAAGGGGAATTGTCACGCAAAACGTTCCGTGTTATAATGTTCATATCTTTTGCAAATCAATTATTTTTGAACGGAGGCATTTATGAACAGATATGCACTGATCTGCCGCAGTATCCTGGAGCAGACTGAGATTACGCAAAGGGAGATGGCTCAGAGACTGGAGCTTTCTCTTGGGACAGTGAACCAGCTGGTGAAGGAATGTCTGGCACTTCATTATATAGAAGTAATGGATGATAACCATTATCAGGTGACTGAGGACGGTATGAAATTTATGGAACCGTTTAAGGTAGACGGAGCGGTGATCATCGCTGCTGGATTTGGTTCCCGGTTTGTGCCATTGACATTTGAAACTCCGAAGGGACTTCTGGAGGTATTTGGGGAACGGATGATCGAGCGCCAGATCCGTCAGCTCCATGAAGCAGGAATCCACAACATTACGATTGTTGTCGGATACCTGAAAGAAAAATTTGAATACCTGATTGATAAATATGACGTAAAACTGCTCTACAACCCGGAATATTCTAATAAAAATACTCTGACGACCGTTTACCGCGCCAGAAATGTCCTGGAGGGGAAAAATATGTATCTTCTCTCTTCGGATAACTGGATGCGTGAAAATATGTACCACACTTATGAATGCGGCGCCTGGTATTCTTCTGTCTATAAGGAAGGAGATACTTCTGAATGGAGTCTTTCTTATAATAAAAAGGGACGTATCCAGAATGTAGAAATCGGCGGACATGACTGCTATGTGATGTATGGACCTGTCTATATGTCATCCCAGTGGCTTTCTGCGTTTCTTCCAATTCTGGAGGTGTACTACACGCTTCCAGGCACAGAGCAGTTTTATTGGGAAAATGTCATGATGGAGCTGTTAAATGGCACTGCAAGAAAGCGCATAAAGGAAGCCGGGATTACAAACATTGGCGGCCAGTCTGCGGATGAGGTATTAAGCCAGGCAGAGCACATGGAGATGGATATCAACCGCCAGCCTTCTGATCAGGTATATGAATTTGAAAATCTGGAAGAGCTTCGGGTATTTGATGAAAGCTATCAGAACCATTCCAATAACCAGGCCATGGAACTGATTTCTTCTGTTTTCCAGATCCCGGAATCAGAGATTCACAATATCCACTGTTTAAAGTCCGGAATGACGAATAAATCATTCTTGTTCCAGGTTCATGGCAAATCTTATATCTGCAGGGTTCCAGGTCCCGGTACAGGACTGCTGATCAACCGTCATCAGGAGGGAGATGTGCTGGAGGCAGTGGCGAATCTTGGAATTACAGAGCATGTGATCTATTTTAACCGGGATACCGGCTATAAGATCACAGAATATTATGAAAATTCCAGAAATGCAGATGTCCACAAGGAATCGGATATGCAGCAATGCATGGATCTGGTGACAAAGCTCCATCAGTCCGGAATCCAGCTGAAGCATTCCTTTGATATCCGGGAACGGATCGCATTTTACGAAAATCTGTGCATCAAACACGGCGGTATCCCATTTGAGGACTATGAAGTCGTAAAAGACCGGATGAATACGCTGATGGACCATCTGGATGCCCTGAACCGTCCGAAGACCATTGCCCATATTGACAGCAATGTCGATAATTTTCTGTTTCTTCCAGATGGCGATCTGAAATTGATCGACTGGGAATACTGCGGCATGTGCGATCCGCTGATCGATGTTGCCATGTGCGGAATCTATTCCTATCTGAACGAGGAACAGATGGACTGGCTGATCCACATCTACCTGCATCGGGAACCGACGGAAGAAGAACGGACTGTGATCTATTCTTATGTGGCTCTTGGTGGATTCCTATGGAGTTTATGGGCTGTTTATAAAAGCGAACTTGGTGAGGAATTTGGTGAATATACGATCATCATGTACCGCTATGCGAAACGGTATTACCGCCGTCTCCATGAACAGCTCCATTAGGATACCATGACCAGTCACACTTCGGGACTGAAAGTTGTAAGAATTTTACAGGAATTTTTCCTACAATTTTTATGGCAGGTATGCTATACTTAGAGAAACGTTATTGTTACAAAAGCTTATAACTGCATCAAAATGATGTTGGGATCAAAAGCTTTTGATCCCTCTGATACCGGATGCTGATTTTATAGGAAATGTGTAACTTTTCAGTAGGAGGGTGATTATGATCAATCGGAAACATCTGAAAGCGATGCTTTTTGCAGGCTTCCTCGGGGTGATGACCCTGGCTTCTACCGTTCCTTCCATGGCTGCTACCGGTTGGAATAAAGTAGACAACCAGTGGGTTTATTATGACAGCAGCGGCAATCTCCGCAAAGGATGGCTGGGAACCTCCGATGGGGCTTACTATTATATGGATCAGTCCTCAGGGAAGATGACCACAGGCTGGAAAAAGATCGACAACAAGTGGTATTTTTTCCGTCCTGATGGAACTATGGTGGCCAGCAGCTGGATCACAGATCAGGGCAAATTTTACTATTTATATGAAAATGGTACGATGGTCACCGGATGGTTAAAGATCGGTAATGATTATTATTATCTAAAGAGCAGCGGTGCTATGGCTACCGGCTGGTGGCAGATGGATAATGGCTGGTTCTATGCAGACACTTCCGGCAAGGTGGTGATCGGGTGGAAGCAGATCAACAACAGCTGGTATTATTTCGGCTCTGACGCCAAAATGATGACCGGATGGCAGAAGATCAATGATATCTACTACTATTTGAATACAGATGGTAAGATGATGACCGGATGGCTCAGTGATGGAACCAACAAGTATTATATGAATCCAAACTCCGGCGCCATGTCCAAGGGCTGGAAACAGATTGAGAATGCCTGGTATTATTTTAATGAGTCCGGACATATGCTAACCGGATGGCTGAATCTGAATGGTAAGTATTATTACTTAAATCCATCGGATTCCGGCAAGATGGCAGCCAACAAGACCCTGACCATTGATGGCGTTTCTTATAGCTTTGGTTCAGATGGCGCATATATTGCGAATGGAAACAGCTCCAGTCCTAATACTACGACCACAACACCCGGCAATTCTTGTGCTACTACCGTAGTAAGTGGCGGAACGACAGGCCCTGGAGGTTCTTCCTCCAGCACTCCATCTTCCGGCAGTTCGTCAGCACCGGGAGATTCTTCCTCTTCCGGCAGTTCGTCAGGCCCTGGAAGTTCTTCCTCCTCCGGCAGTTCGGCAGCGCCAGGAGGTTCTTCCTCCTCTGGTAGCTCTGGCAGTTCTTCTTACAGTAATCTGACTCCCGGACAGACCGGTGGTCCAAGATAATTCAGTGCGATCCCGCGGAGCGTTTTTATATGATAGGACGCAATTTCCTATCATATAAAAAGCCACTGGCAGTTTCTCATATGATTTTCTCATATCTGAAACTGTCAGTGGCTTTTTTATTAGTAAAACAGTCTGTTCACTGCACTGAAGATACCACGGAAGGACGCTCTTGTGATGTTGGAGCTGATGCCAACACCGTAGGTAACCTTTCCACTCTTCACATCCATCAGATGGATATAAGAAGCCGCCTCTGCTCCGGAACCGGATGTCAATGCATGCTCGCTGTAATCCAGTACGCGGATCTCGATGCCGAGTTCTTTCTCCAGACCCTTCTGCATCGCATCGATCGGTCCATTACCGATACCTTCGAAGGTCTTCTCAATTCCATGGTTGGTGTAAGTAACTGTAACCAGTGTAGCGAAATCGCCGTCTGCTGTCTCGGTGTCGTGGATCTGACACTTGCGGAAGTGGATCGGCTCTTTGCGCTCTGTATAGTTGAGGCGGAACTGCTCCATGATCTGCTCCGGTGCAACCTCGCCCTGCTTCTCTGCAATCGCCTGGATGATGTCTGCAAACTCCTTGTGCATACCCTTCGGCAGCTTGAAGCCGAAGAAAGTATCCATAACAAAGGCTACGCCGCCTTTGCCGGACTGGCTGTTAATACGGACGATCGGCTCATACTCTCTTCCGATATCACTTGGATCGATCGGCAGATATGGAACCTCCCAGTACTGGCTGTTGCGTTCTTTAAGAGCCTGCATACCCTTATTGATAGCATCCTGATGAGAACCGGAGAATGCAGTAAATACCAGCTTACCGGCATATGGGTGTCTCTCCGGAATATCCATCTTGGTGCAGCGCTCGTAAACCTCTGCGATCTCACGAATATTCTCGATCTCCAGCTCCGGATTGATGCCCTGGGAGAACATGTTATAAGCCAAGGTCAGAATATCGACATTACCGGTACGCTCGCCGTTGCCGAATAAAGTACCCTCAACACGGTCAGCACCTGCTAATAATGCCAGTTCCGTTGCTGCAACGCCGGTACCACGGTCATTGTGAGGATGAACGCTTAAAATGATGCTTTCACGGTTCTTGAAATGGGTGTTCATCCATTCGATCTGATCTGCATAGACGTTCGGTGTGTTCATCTCAACGGTAGATGGCAGGTTGATAATGATCGGATTCTCCTTAGTGGCACCCCAGGTATCCTGAACTGCCGTGCAGATCTCTAATGCATAATCTAATTCTGTTCCGGTAAAGCTCTCCGGAGAATACTCTAATACGATGTTTCCATCAAAATTCTCTGCATATTTCTTTACCAGCTTGGTACCTTCGATCGCGATCTGGGTGATCTCATCTTTCCCTTTATGGAATACCACATCACGCTGCAGTGTGGATGTGGAATTGTAAATATGAACTACCACATTCTTGATGCCCTGGATCGCCTCAAAGGTTCTCTTGATCAGATGCTCTCTGCACTGTACCAGAACCTGTACTCTTACGTCATCAGGAATCATGCGGCGCTCTACTAACTGTCTCAGGAAATCATACTCAATCTGGGACGCAGCCGGGAAACCGATCTCAATCTCCTTAAAGCCTAATTTAATCAGCATATTGAAGAACTCGATCTTCTCCTCTACCACCATTGGCTCTACCAATGCCTGGTTGCCATCACGAAGGTCTACGCTGCACCAGATCGGCGCTTTCATGATCTCCTTGTCCGGCCAGGTTCTCTCTGGAAAATTCACTACTGGTACTCTTTTATATCTCTGATAATTTAACATGATAACTTCCTCCTGAATTTTGCTTTAGTGTTTGTTTTCGCGTAACTATGAAGATACTGAATCGTTACGTTTTCGTTATGAATCATATACCTGTGTGCGCTGACCTTGTCAGCATAGGACCAGGCTTTGGAGTCGGTAAATCACGCTATACTTGTAGATAATGTACATCTTTGCTTTTACAGGTCTAACCCCATCTTCATCATCCCTTTGCTTTAGAATTGGTAACGCGGTGAAGCGTTACAAAATAGTTCCTATAGTATAGCATATCTAAAAGATGGTTTCAAGACACAAAATGGTCTGTCAGATCATTTTTTCTAATCATTTTTTCTAAAAACTATGCCATATTCCATATCAGGTTACAGAACGTGCCCCTGGGTTTTCATGACCTGGATGACCTGATCTACATACTTCTCACAGATTTCCAGACTCGGTGCCTCAACCATAACGCGGACTACCGGTTCCGTTCCTGACTGACGCAGAAGGATTCTTCCATCGTCGCCAAGGCTCTCTGTCACCTTCGCCACCTCTGCCTGTACAGCCGCATCATCCTGTGCTGCTTTTTTGTCCTTTACTTTCACATTTTTTAATACCTGTGGGAAGATCTCCACCTCAGAAGCCAGCTTGCCTAAGGACTGTTTCTTCTCCAGCATGGCCTCCATCACCTTTAAGGATGTCAGAATACCGTCTCCGGTGGTTGCGTTCTTGCTGAAAATGATATGGCCGGACTGCTCACCGCCGAGACAATGACCGTTAGCGGACATATTTTCGTATACATATTTGTCACCTACGGCTGTTTTCTCATAGGCAATGCCCTCTCTGTCCAGAGCCTTATAGAGGCCGAAGTTCGACATGATAGTCGTCACAATGGTATTATTGACCAGGCTTCCCTGTTCCTTCATATATTTGCCGCAGACATACATGATCCTGTCACCGTCAACCACTTCACCATTTTCATCCACTGCGATACAGCGGTCTGCATCGCCATCATACGCAAATCCCACATCTAAATGATTCTTCTTTACGAAATCCTGCAGTACATGGATATGGGTGGAGCCACAGTCTGTGTTGATATTTAAGCCATTTGGCTCATTGTTGATGACATATGTCTCAGCGCCTAAAGCATCGAATACATTCTTCGCAATGGCAGATGCGCTTCCGTTAGCACAGTCTAATCCCACCTTCTTGTTCTTAAAGGAACGGGTAGCGATGGAGATCAGATAGCCGATGTAACGGTTTCTTCCTGCTGCAAAGTCCACAGTACGGCCAATATTTTCCTTCGTTGCAAATGGGATCTCACCGCTCTCACCATCTAAAAAGCTCTCGATCTTCTCGATGACGCTCTCTTCCAGCTTCTCGCCCTTCTCATTAATGACCTTGATTCCATTATCATAGTATGGGTTATGGCTGGCTGAGATCATGATTCCACAGTGAAAATCCTCGGTGCGGACCACATATGACACACTTGGGGTCGTGGTGACATGGAGCAGGTAAACATCTGCGCCGGAAGCGGTCAGACCAGCCACCAGGGAATACTCAAACATATAGCTGCTTCTTCTTGTATCTTTACCAATAACGATACGGCATTTCTCGCCAGGTGTTTTCTGTCCATAATACCAGCCTAAAAAACGGCCTACCTTGTATGCGTGCTCCACGGTCAGGGTTACATTTGCCTCTCCACGGAAACCATCAGTTCCAAAATATTTTCCCATAATATCATCCTCCCGTAACGCTCCTGCAGTTCTATCCGATATTCCGTTTTCCGGGATCTATCCGCCTGCCTGAAGGTTACTCTTTCCTTGCTTTCTATCAACAATGCTTGATTTGTTTTCATCAATTCCGAACAACATCATACCATAACTTTTTTTATTTGGCAATTCCACTCGTGATACTTCACGTGCCCACAAAATCCCCCGGTTGTCCTTGCCATCATAGCTGCAGGTAACAAAAACATAGGTTCCTTTCGTCTGTTCTGTCAGGCACTGTTCCCGCAGCTCCCGGGAATTGGGTGCGCTGAACCATTCCACCGCTTCCAGTTCCAGAGTTTCCTGTGGAGTGTAAAGCCAGATCTGGCGGTGGGTATCAAAATAGGTTTTCTCAGCGTAACGGGCAATATCGCGGAACATCGTGCCATTTTTCATGTTATGGCCGTAGAAGACATAGTTTTTCTGCCGGATTGCTGACTGGTAATCCAGGAAAATCGTACCGCTTGGGGCCTCCTCTCCATAAAAATTTCTGGTCATATAGGTTTCATTGTCCTTACCCTGAACCACCGGATAATCTATGTTCGTTTCCGGGATGTAAAGCCAGGCAGCTGTATCCGGATTGCATGATATAAGATATGCAAAGTCTATTGGAGATATTTTTGAGGATTCCTTGACAAGCTCTGCTAATTGTTCCTGTTTCTGAATCTCCTGCTCCTGTTTCTGGATCTCCTGTTTCTGTTCCTCTAGCCGTTCTGTGCATAGGTCTGCAAGTATGCTGCCGCTTATCAGGCTAAGGGCAGCCAGAAAGATCGGAACTGCCCTATGAAGGGCTCGTATTTTCCCATGCTTTCTCATCGTTTCCTCCATTCCGGTCCGGGTTCCAAACATGAAAAAGAATGTGCCTTGGCACATTCTCGCGCCGAGCGCGGTCGCTTGCGACATATTTCTTCTTCGTGCGAGTGCGCATCCCGCGGAGCGTTTTTATGTCATAGGACGAAGTTTCCTATGACATAAAAAGCCCACCCTGTGGATTTTGATTTTCTTCCACAGGATGAGCTTTCTCTTTTGTTATCGGGATTTATTAAATTCTTACCATTTCATACTGGTCGGTTCCCAGACCAATCTTCACTGCATGCTCGATACAGGTTCTCCACTCGGTATCTGGATGTACCATGTGGAAATGATCATGACCCTCGTGATTGCCATGAGCCTTAATGTTCTCTCCAAGAATACTGGATGCGACCGGGGTCTGCTGATTGCAGAGATCGGCGCAGGCCTGGTCTAAGGCAACCGGGTCAAAGGAAGCCAGCATGCCGATATTCGGAATGATCGGAATATCATTTTCTGGATGACAGTCACAGTTCGGAGACACATCACAGATCAGGGATACATGGAAGCATGGACGGTCCTTGCAGACTGCCAGGCTGTACTCTGCCATCTTGCAGTTTAACACCTTCAGGGAATCATTATAATCCGCTGCAATGGCATCCTTCGGGCAGACAGCCAGACACCGTCCGCAACCTACACATTTGTCATGGTCAATGGTGCTTTCCGGTCTTTGATCACCGGAGCGCCATGGGCACAGATCCGTCCGCAGGCACCGCAGCCTACACACAGGGACTGGTCAACACTTGGCTTTCCATCACAGTGCTGCTCCATCTTACCAGCTCTGGAGCCGGAGCCCATGCCGATATTTTTGATGGTGCCGCCAAATCCGGTCATCTCGTGGCCCTTAAAATGGGTCAGGGAAATCAATACGTCAGCATCCATAATGGCATGACCGATCTTCGCCTCTTTTACGTATTCGCCATTCAATGGGACTAAGGTTTCATCGGTTCCCTTTAATCCATCAGCGATCAGCACATGGCAGCCGGTCTGCAGCGGAGAAAATCCATTGACATAAGCAGTGTCTAAATGATCCAGGGCATTCTTACGGCTTCCTACATACAAGGTGTTGCAGTCTGTTAAAAATGGCTTTCCACCTAATTCTTTTACATAATCTGCTACGACCTTTGCATAGTTTGGCCGAAGGAACGCAAGGTTGCCGTACTCACCAAAATGAATCTTGATAGCCGCGTATTTGTCTGTAAAATCGATCTGCTCAAATCCTGCTGTTTTCATCAGACGATGCAGCTTCTGAAGCAGATTTTCGTGTTCTGTTGCTTTGAAGGTTGTAAAATACACTTTTGACTGTTCCATATGACTCCTCCTGTTGCAATTATCGCTAACCATTTGTTAACGATTCCATCCATTCATAATTACACGTATAAATCCACCGGTCCCGCAACCGGCAGATCTATCCTTCACGGCATTCCCCGATATAGTGGATTTTAGTTCTCGTTCATCTTCGCCAGTTTGGCAGCCTGGTCAGCCGCGATGCAGGCGTCGATGATCTCCTGGATATCGCCGTTCATAATCTTGTCTAACTTATACAGGGTCAGGCCGATCCGGTGATCTGTCACACGGCCCTGTGGGAAGTTGTAGGTACGGATCTTCTCAGAACGGTCTCCGGTACCGATCTGGCTTCTTCTCTCCTCAGCCTCTGAATTCTGTCTTCTTTCTAACTCCATGTCGTATAACTTGGAACGCAGAAGGCGGAAAGCTTTCTCCTTGTTCTGTAACTGGGATTTCTCGGTCTGGCTGTAGATCACGATGCCAGTCGGAATATGGGTCAGACGTACTGCGGAGTCTGTGGTATTGACACACTGTCCACCATTACCGGATGCACGCATCACATCGATACGGCAGTCCTTCATGTCGATCTGGACATCTACATCCTCTGCCTCCGGCATAACGGCTACCGTTGCAGTGGAAGTATGGATACGTCCGCCGCTCTCAGTTTCCGGCACACGCTGTACACGGTGTACGCCGCTCTCGTATTTTAACTTGGAATAAGCACCTTTCCCTGTGATCATGGCAACCACTTCCTTGAAACCGCCGATTCCATTTTCATTGACGCTGACTAACTCGACTTTCCATCTCTGGCTCTCTGCATAGTTCACATACATACGGTATAACTCAGCCGCAAATAAAGCCGCCTCATCACCGCCTGCGCCTGCGCGGATCTCCATGATGATGTTCTTATCATCATTCGGGTCCTTTGGCAGAAGAAGGATCTTTAACTGGTTCTCCAGCTCCTCAATGCGTTTTTTCGCATCAGAAAGTTCTTCCTTCGCTAATTCACGCATCTCTTCGTCTTTTTCTTCTTCCAGTAAAGCTAAGCTGTCCTGCTCGTCCTGCTTTGCCTGTTTGTATTCTTTGTATGTGTCTACCAATGGAGCTAAATCTGCCTGCTCCTTCATCAGCTTGCGGAAACGGTTCTGATCTTCCGCAACGGAAGGATTGTTCAGTTCCAGCATCAGTTCTTCATAATGGATCAAAATGTCATCTAAACGATCAAACATGGAAACCTCCTATTATTCTTTCTACTCCTGGCGCGATCTCTCCCACTGTGCAGGATCAGAAACCGCTCACTTTTTTATCTCTGCTCTCACCACCCGGTCAAGACCAGGCAGATCCTTGATCACTTCTATGTTACAAAATCCAGCCGCTTCTAACAGTCTGCTGACTGCCTCCCCCTGATCATAACCGATCTCAAGGTAGATGCAAGCCCCTGGATTTAACCAGGCTTTACTTTCATGGGCAATTCTCCGGTAAAATGCCAGCCCATCCTCTGTACCGTCTAATGCCATCCACGGCTCATGGTCCTTTACCTCCGGCTCCAGTCCACGAACCACCTCTGTAGGGATATATGGCGGATTGGAGGTTAAGACATCGAACCTTTCTCCTGGTTTTAAAGCCTCGAACAGATCTCCCCGGCGCAAGGTAAACCGGCATCCCTCTTTCCAGCGTTCCTGTAATAAATGATCCGCATTTTCCGCAGCTACTTTCAGCGCTGCTTCCGATAAGTCCGCTGCCGTCACATCCCGGTAACCGCCCATGACTGCCAGGCTGATGGCAATACAGCCGGATCCGGTACACAGATCCAGCAGACGGATATCCGGGTCTTTCTGCTCCTGCAGTACCTGTTCCACCAAGGTCTCCGTATCCTGTCTCGGAATCAGCACATCCGGCGTCACGCGGAAGGTCAGCCCCATAAATTCCTGGCTGCCCAGAATCTGCTGCAGCGGCACACGGGCACTCCTCCGGTCGATCATCACCTCATACGTCTCCTGCTGCGCTCTCTGTTCCTCTGTCAGCGGCCGCATCCGGTTCATAAGGAAATGCACCTGATCCATGTGGAACGCTTCCAGAAATAATATCTTCGCATCCAGCTCCGGCTCCGGCACTCCGGCATCAGACAGCCGTTTCGCCGCCTGGGCGATCAGCTCTGCCGCCGTCATAAGCTGCCTTCCGGATACTGGTCCGGAAATGTGTCTTTTAAATAGGTCTTCCAGTCAAAAACCGCCTCTACAGAAGCGATTCCCACCTCGATCATGGAATCATCCGGCTCCTTGGTCGTCATATTCTGCATCCACAGACCCGGCTTGCTCAAAAAGTTGACGATCGGATTGTCACTTCTTCCAGCCAGACGCAAAAACTCATAGGACACACCCGCAATCACCGGGATCAGTACGATCCGGCTTACAATCTTTAATAAAATCCCATCCACACGGATCACCATGAAGAACAGGATACTGATCATCATCACAATGATCAGAAAGCTGGTTCCGCAGCGTTTATGCTGTTTGGAACTTTTTCTGACATTTTCCACATTCAGCACCATACCGTGCTCAATGCAGTTGATGCATTTATGTTCTGCGCCGTGATACATAAAGGTACGGCGGATATCTTCCATATTAGAAACCAGTTTGATGTATAAAATGAAAATCACCAGACGAAGAACGCCTTCTAAAAATGCCATCAGCGTATCGGACGTGATCCACGGTCTTAAAAGACTGCTTAATGCCAGCGGAAGGATCATAAAGATACCCACTGCCGCCACCACGGAAAATGCCATAACTGCTGCCATCAGCACTTTCTCCAGTTTCTCGCCAAAAACCTTATCCAGCCACAGTTCAAATCTGCTCGGACTGGAATCCTCGTCATCCTCGAAAAAACTGGTGGAAAAAGTCAAGGCGCGCATGCCCAAGATCATGGAATCGGCAAAACTGAACACGCCGCGGATAAATGGAAGGGAGAAAAATTTCACCTTTTCCGTCATGCTTACGTAGCGGTCTGTCTGAACCTCGATCTGACCATCCGGCTTGCGGACTGCTACGGCGTAATCGTCCTTGTTCTTCATCATGATTCCTTCAATGACGGCCTGACCGCCGATTCCGGAATATTTCATGAATCTACTCCTTTCGAAAAAAAAGTGATATAACCATGAAGATACTGAACTGTTTTCAAGTCGAACGTTATGCCTCACCACCTGAAAAGGCAGGAGTCTTCTCGACTGAAATAAAACAAGAAAAAAGGCTGAGTATGTGTGTTTCCACTACAGACTCAACCTGTTCTCCTCATACTCTGTTTATTTACCAGCGTTTACGCCATACTTACGATTGAACTTATCAATACGTCCACGAGCTGCAGCAGCTTTCTGCTGGCCAGTGTAGAATGAATGGCACTTGGAGCAAACCTCAACGTGGATCTCTGGCTTTGTAGAGCCTGTTACGAACTCGTTACCGCAGTTGCAGGTAACCTTTGCCTGATAGTATGCTGGATGGATTCCTTCTCTCATGATTTTCACCTCTCAAGTTATTTTCTATTAATTGTGACTAGAAAGCCACTTTTTATCATAATAAGCAGCCTACATAGTATAGCATAGGATCAATGGTAATGCAAGCGAAAAAATTAAGAAAAACGTGTTTTTTTCGCAATTTCAATAAATTCTTTGTTGGTTCTGGTACGTGCAAACAGATTTAATACCTGTTCTACCGAGTCTTCCGGCTTTAAGCTGTTGGTCGCTTTGCGGATACTGTCCACACATTCCTGCTCCTCTGGTGTTAAAAGCAGCTGATCATTACGGGTACCGGATTTCAAAATATCGATAGCCGGGAAGATGCGTTTTTCAGATAATTTACGGTCAAGTACCAGTTCCATGTTGCCGGTTCCCTTAAACTCCTCGTAGACCACATCATCCATACGGCTTCCGGTATTGACCAGGGCTGTTGCGAGAATGGTTAAGCTGCCGCCCTCACGCATATTGCGGGCTGCTCCAAAGAAACGCTTCGGCATATGAAGCGCCGCCGGGTCCATACCACCGGATAGAGTACGTCCGCTTGGCGGAACCACAATATTATATGCCCTTGCCAGACGGGTAATGCTGTCTAATAAAATGATGACGTCCCGGCCATGCTCTACCAGACGGCGGGCACGTTCCACAACCATCTCAGATACCCGCTTATGGCGTTCTGGCAGTTCATCGAAGGTAGAATAGATGACTTCTACTTGATCTCCCACAACCGATTCCTTAATATCCGTAACCTCCTCCGGACGTTCATCGATCAGCAGGATGATCAGATGCATATCCGGATGATTGGTGGTAATCGCCTGGGCTACCTGTTTTAACAGGGTGGTCTTACCTGCTTTTGGCGGGGACACGATCATACCTCTCTGTCCTTTACCGATCGGAGCTAACAGATCCAGCACACGCATGGCAATAGAATTGGCTCTTCCAGGAGTTTCCATATGAAGTCTCTGATTTGGGAAGATCGGGGTCAGATCCTCGAAATTCGGTCTGTGCTCCAGAGAAGACAGCGGATAACCATTCACCGTCTTAATATACAGAAGTGCTGCGAATTTCTCCTGGGCAGTCTTAATCCTGCGGCTTCCCACGATCACATCACCAGTCTTTAAATTGAAACGGCGGATCTGGGATGGCGCCACATAAACATCATTCTCACCCGGAAGGAAGTTCTCACAACGGATAAATCCAAAACCGTCCGGCATAACCTCTAAGATACCATTCGCTTCAATGCCACTGTCTAAATCCGCAGGTCCCTGTGGAAGCGGTTCGATCGGAGCCGGATTCGTCTGGTATGTGCGTTCTGTACGTTCAGAATAGCTGTTTGACGGGTTCTGGATGCTCTGCTGGGCAGATGACTGGGCAGACAGATTCTGCTCCATGGTACTCGCAGCTCTGTCCTGACGATAATCGGTGCGGTTATCTATACGGTTATCTATACGGCTATCGTTACGGTCCGAACGGTTATCGGTACGGCTGTCGTTACGGTCCTGACGGTTATACTGGCCATAAGTTCTGTTCTGGCGGTACTGGCCATCATTGCGGGACTGGTAATTATTCTGACGGTACTGGTTATATGGACGCATCTGGCCTTCAGAACGTGGCTGATTTTCAGTACGGCTCTGGTTCTCAGTACGGTTCTGACCTTCAGTACGGCTCTGGCTCTCGGTACGGGCCGGTGTCTCAGTCACGCCTGTCTCTCCCTGGCTTTCTTCTGCTTTCTGGCATAAAAGATCGATAAGATCGCTTTTTTTCATTCCACTGACACCCTTCATGCCCTGGGATTTCGCAATCTCTTTTAACTGTGTTAACGGTAATGTCTGCAGTTTTTCACGCATATGTTTCTCCTTTTTCTTTTTCCATTCTTCCAGCCTGTCCAAACCTGTCCATAACAATACTGGATCTTTTTATCTAAAAAATATGTCTTGGGATTTCCTGTGAATAATCCAGAAGATCAGATACCAGGCGGCGTGAACGCCGCCTTTAAACTATACTCACGTACACGGTACTTTCATAGTTATTTTTATTATAGACTATTTTTTTCTCGTTGAAAAGATGTTTTTGACTTCCTTTTCAAATCCTTCATCGGACGGATGATAGAATGTCCTTCCTTCCATCCCATCCGGGAGATACTGCTGTTTCACGTAATGCCCCGGGAAATCATGGGGGTACAGGTATCCGGCGCCATGTCCAAGTTTCTCTGCCCCCTTATAGTGCGTGTCCTTAAGGTGGACCGGAACCGGCCTGGTCTTCTCTGTGCGGACTGCCTCCATAGCCTGGTCAATGGCCGATATCACGGAATTGCTCTTCGGTGCTGAGGCTATATAGATCACTGCCTCAGCCAGTATGATCCGCGCTTCCGGCATACCGATCCGCTCCACTGCCTGAGCAGCGCTGACTGCTACATTTAACGCCTGGGGATCTGCCATGCCTACATCCTCTGCCGCGTGGATCATGATTCTTCTGGCAATAAATTTGATATCTTCTCCTGCGTAGAGCATCCGGCCCAGATAGTAAACCGCTGCGTCCGGATCAGACCCCCGCATGCTTTTAATAAAAGCCGAAATGGTATCATAGTGATTATCGCCGTCCTTATCATAGCGGACTGCCCGCTTCTGGATACACTCCTGGGCCACCTCCAGATCGATATGGATCTTGCCGTCCTCAGCTCTTGGTGTAGTCAGAACACCCAGTTCCAGGGCATTTAACGCCGCCCTGGCGTCCCCATTGGCCACATCTGCCAGAAAATCAGCCGCATCCTCATCCAGAACTGCCCGATAACTTCCCATGCCCTTTTCCACATCGGTCACAGCCCGGTGAAGCAGCTCCAGGATATCCTCTTTTTCCAGGGCCTTTAACTCAAAAATGCGGGAACGGGAAAGAAGCGCCCCATTCACCTCAAAATAAGGATTTTCCGTGGTGGCGCCGATCAGGATCAGGGTTCCATCCTCCACGAACGGTAACAGATAATCCTGCTGGCTCTTATTAAAACGGTGGATCTCATCTACAAAAAGGATCGTCCGTCTCCCATACATCCCCAAAGTATCCTTGGCTTTCTGAACCACCTCTTCCATATCCTTTTTACCTGCTACGGTGGCGTTGATCTGGCAGAATTCCGCTTTGGTGGTGTGGGCAATCACTTTCGCCAGAGTGGTCTTGCCGGTTCCTGGCGGGCCATAGAAAATGATGGAGCCCAGCTGGTCGGCCTTAATTGCCCGGTAAAGCAGGGTTCCGGGCCCTACGATATGTTTCTGACCTACTACCTGATCCAGAGTCTCCGGCCGCATGCGGGAGGCTAACGGGGATTCCTGTTTCATCGTGTTGGTTCTCATATAATCAAATAAATCCATAATCTCTCATCCTTCATTCGATCACCAGTTCATCTGCTGTAACAAAATTATAGCCATTTGCGGATAAGGTGTCAATGATTTCCAGTGCCGCCTCCACAGATGTCTCATAAGAATCGTGCAATAAAATGATACTTCCATCCTGAACCCGTTTTACCACATGATCCACGATCTGCCTGGTATTCTGCACCTTCCAGTCCAGGGGATCAATATCCCACAGAACCACCGTCATAGGCACCACACATTCCAGTTCCTCGCTCCAGGAACCATAAGGCGGGCGAATGTACTGCGGACTTTCTCCGGTGATCGCCTGGATTTTTTCATTGGTCCATTGGATCTGGCTGCAGGCATCCTTCACGGCTTCTGCAGTCAGCTGCATATGCTTCTGGCTGTGATTTCCGATCAGATGGCCATCCTCCTTCATCTGGCGCACCAGCTTCTCGTTACCGTCCAGGTTCTGGCCGATCAGGAAAAATGTGGCCTTAACGCCTCGTTCCCGGAGTCCGTCTAAGAGAAGTTTCGTATAAACAGGATGGGGACCATCATCGAAAGTCAAGGCAATCTCTTTCCGTGATCCTTCCAATGTCGCGGCAGCTTCCTGTCTGATTCCGGACTTTTGCCCAGGCAGCGCAGCTCCAGCAGATCAGGCTCTGACGTTCCTTCCAGCACCGCACCGCCCCCTGCTGCCACACTTCTTTCCACCCGCAAAGCCGCCCCGCCACCGAAATTGTCATACACATCCACTGAAATAAAAAGGGCAATCAGGCCCCACAGCCAGATTGCCCAATACCATTCTTCTCGTCTCATAGCGAGTCCTGGTTGCTTTTTATTCTATTGTATGCGGGGAATAAGATTTTCAGAACGAAAACTTATCCCCTGCTCTTCCAATTTCAGAGTAATTGTGAAGACTCTGCACTTTCACTTCTGGAATCTGAAATTTCCCGTACTTAAAATCTGGTCTCCCAGCGTCCACAGAATACATTATCATTATAAGCTCCCTTGAATTCGGATCTGCCCATCAGCTTCTCGATCAGCGCATGGACTGCTTCCGGATGATTCATGTAAGCATTTGCGTAACATCTTGCCATCGGCACATCGATCAGCATATTCGGATAAGTCAGGGAAGCAACAATGGTAGGTACCTCACTCATGTACCATGGCTGCTTGATCGGCAGATTCCATTTCACACGCATCACGTTATACTGGGCAAAGCCTTCCACGCTGAGGATCAGCAGCACCGCGTCAAACCGCTTCTTGAACTCTTCCATCTTGCCCTTCAGAACCGGTTCTTCTGCGTCAACCTCAAATCCGGCCTCTTCCAGCTGACGGATCACATCTGCCTTGATCACCTCATCGTTGCCCTTTAATAACTGGCCAGCGATAACTCTGCCTTCGCCACCGATAAATACCAGCTTGATGCGTTTGTATTTCTCAGGAGTCATCGGAAGGTAATTCTCACGGTCTTTTACCAGAGTTACATACTGGTCTGCGATCTGGGCTGCGATCTGATGATGCTCCAGACATCCAACAACGGATAATCCCTCCTTCGGAGGCATCAGAGTTCCCTCTTTCTTGTGGATATGGAGATTCAACGCCGCCTTTAAGCCCAAAATACGGTGCAGGGCATCATTTAAACGCTCCTCGGTGATGGTTCCATTCTTATAGCCTTCCATCATGTAGCCAAAATCCTCTTCCCGGTCATTGAAGAACAGGAACATATCACAGCCTGCTGCAATGGCGCCCGGAACCTGCTCGCTTCTCGGAACAGTCGCGCCAAACATACCGATCATATGGGATGCATCAGTCACTACCAGTCCGTTAAAGCCTAACTGGCCTTTTAACAGGTCGGTGATCAGCTCTGGAGCCAGAGTTGCCGGACGGATATCCACATCCTTGATGCCAGGTCTTAATTTCCTGGAATATGCAGGCAGAGCAATATGGCCTGCCATAACGGTCATAACACCCTCCTCGATCAGGGCTTTGTATACCTTTCCGTAAGTCTGATCCCACTCTTCACAGGACATCTCATTAACGCCCATGATCAGATGCTGATCATTTTCCTCCGTTCCATCACCAGGGAAATGTTTCATGCAGGTAGCCATCTCCCGTGTCTTGGTTCCCTTGAAAAATGCCTTGGAATAACGGATTACATCGTCCGGAACGTTATTAAATGCACGGATCTGGACAATGGTATTCCTCCAGTTATAGGTTAAGTCTACGATCGGGGCGAAGTTCCAGTTACAGCCTACTGCCCAGCTCTCTGCCGCGCCGACCTTTGCCATCAGATACGCATTCTCTTCATCTCCAGTGGAAGCGATGGCTGCGCCGCATGCGATCGGAGTGCCGCCGCCGACACCTCCGTTACCGCCCTGTTCACAGTTGGAAGCGATCAACAACGGGATTCTGGACGCCTCCTGTAAGGTCTTGTTCTGATCATAAAGCACATCTGCCGGAGCGTTCTGGTAACGGATGGCACCCGGATGATAAGTGTCAACGACCTCTTTTAATGCCTCTGGAGAACGGTCGGTTACCATATTGACGAACAACTGGCCGATCTTCTCCTCGATAGTCATGGAATTGATCGTGTCTTCCACCCACTGAACCTGCTCTTCCGATAAATAATACGGTTTCTTTCTCAAATCTACCATAGCTGCCTTCTCCTTTTCTTTGAAATTTCTCCTTACGATAAGTTCTCTTTAAACTCCTGGATCTGTTCTTCGGCATAAGCCCCCTCGTATGTCCCCTCTAAAAACTTCGGAAGCGCCTCCATAACAAACCGCTGCCAGGACTCTTTTTCATGCTTTACTAAAATCGGATAATAAAGAACCTCATTTTTCTGAGCCGCCTTTAAATCCCCCGGCGCATCACCAATCATCAGCACATGGTTCTTCTCATAGCCATAGCCTAACATCTTTCCAATACAGCTGGCCTTGCTTCCCACGTTCTGGGTCAGGCACACATCTACGCTGTCCATCAGCTTGTGGCGGTTCCATTCTTCTAATACAGCGTCCAAATTGGCAGAGGATACAATCGCAACATCTGCCTCCTGATGGGCTGCTGCCAGTCCTTCTTTTACTCCTGCAAATGGCAGCTTCAGCTCTTCCGGAAGCTGTCCGATCGCCTGGTTCACTGCCACAGACCAGTCATAGGCTTTCAGGAAGATCTGCTCTCCGCTCTGCTCAAAAGCCGCTTTTACGGAGCTGTTGGACAACTCATCTGCTGTCTCCGACCACTGAACCAGCTTCTCGATCCCATCAATTTTTTTCAGATTTTTATCTACTTCGGTCAACGCCTGTGCCAATGCCAGGAACCGGTTGATTCCTCTGGTCATAGAATACAGGTTGATCTCATTCCAACGCTTAAGTACCTGATCCTGCCATTCCTCCAGTCCCCATTCTTTCACCATACAGGGACCGAAACAGCGGATATGCTTCACATCCATGGTGTCCATGGCACAGCCATCTGAGTCCACGCAGATCAGATATCTCTTCTTTTTGACAAATTCATCCAGACTCTTCATCTTCCGTCCTCCTTAGCCATAAGTATACCTGTTTTTCCTATTTTTACCTATGACAATCTTCCTTGTTTTTAGCACAATTTTATTGTATCATAAGATTAATATGAAATTATATGCTTATAAAGGAGACTCTGAACTTGGACTTTGAATCTGTTTCGCGCTCTCCCATTGAAGAGCGCTATGCTTTAGAAGAGCTGTTGATGAACGCGGTATCCGTCGGTGATACCAAAAATGCCCTGGAATACCAGCGTCGCTTCCGCGAACACCATCTGGTTCCCAGGACTGATGATCTGGTGCGTAACAGCCAGAACATGATGATCATTTTAAATACCCTTTTACGAAAAGCGGCACAGGCCGGAGGTGTCCATCCCCTTCATATCGACCGACTCTCCACCCAGATCGCCATCCAGATTGAATCCATGAATACCTTGCATGATCTGGATGCCTTTGGTCTGACCATTGTGCGCCGCTACTGCCTTCTGGTACAGAACTATTCCCGCCAGAACGTGTCTTCCCTGGTTCGCACCTGCTTAAATCATATTGATTTCCACTATGCTGAGAACCTGTCTTTAAGCCAGATGGCGTCCATGTGCAGTGTCAGCAGCACCCATCTGTCCGCCCAGTTCCGCAAAGAAGTACAGATGACATTGACCGACTATATCAACCACACCCGGATCCGCCAGGCCCTGATACTATTAAATACTACGGCTCTTCCCATCCAGGAGATCGCCTTCCAGTGCGGCTTTTCCGACGCCAATTATTTTGCCCGGACATTTAAAAAGCTGCAGGGGCAGGCCCCTACAGCTTATCGGTCCGGATTACAGCAATCCAGTCATGATTCAATTGTGTGAATGATTATTCCGCGTCTTCACCCTCTGCGTTCTCATCGTCCACAACGGTGAATACCTGTCTCTTACGAGCCATCTCATCGCTCTCTAAGTATTCGTCGTAGGTCGTGATCTTATCGATCAGCTGACCGTTAACGATCTCCATGATACGGTTTGCAGTGGTCTGTACGATCTGATGATCACGGGAAGAGAAGATCAGCACGCCCGGGAACTTGATAAGACCATTGTTCAGCGCAGTGATGGACTCCATATCCAAATGGTCAGTCGCTCATCTAACATCAGCACGTTAGCGCCGGAGATCATCAGCTTGGAAAGCATACAACGCACTTTCTCTCCACCGGAAAGGACTTTCACTTTCTTTACGCCGTCCTCACCAGCAAATAACATTCTTCCAAGGAAGCCGCGGACGTAAGTCACATCCTTCTCCGGGGAATACTGGGTCAGCCAGTCTACGATCGTGTCATCGTTGTTAAACTCCGCAGAATTGTCCTTCGGGAAATAGGACTGGGATGTGGTCAGACCCCACTTGTAGCTTCCCTCGTCTGGTTCCATCTCACCTGCCAGAATTTTGAATAATACAGTCTTTGCCTGCTCATTCGGGCCAACCAAAGCTACTTTATCTTCACGGTTTAAGATAAAGGAAATGTGATCCAGTACCTTTACGCCGTCGATGGTCTTAGTCAAATTCTCAACGGTCAGAACCTCATTACCAATCTCACGTGCCGGACGGAAATCGATATACGGGTACTTACGGCTGGAAGGACGGATGTCATCCAGCTCGATCTTCTCCAGTGCTCTCTTTCTGGAGGTTGCCTGCTTGGATTTGGATGCGTTGGCGGAGAATCTCTGGATGAACTCCTGTAACTCCTTGATCTTCTCCTCTTTCTTGCGGTTTGCTTCCTTCATCTGTTTCACCATCAGCTGGCTGGACTCGTACCAGAAATCGTAGTTTCCTGCGTATAACTGGATCTTGCCGTAGTCGATGTCTGCAGTATGGGTACAAACTTTGTTTAAGAAATAACGGTCATGGGATACTACAATAACCGTATTCTCAAAGTTGATCAGGAACTCCTCTAACCATGCAATGGCGTCTAAGTCTAAATGGTTAGTAGGCTCATCCAGAAGCAGGATGTCAGGGTTGCCAAACAGCGCCTGTGCCAACAGAACCTTAACCTTCAAAGCACTGGTTAAATCCTTCATCAGGCTGTAATGATACTCCGTATCAACGCCCAGACCATTTAATAAGTTGGCTGCGTCAGACTCTGCCTCCCAGCCGTTCATTTCCGCAAATTCTGCCTCTAAGTCAGCTGCGCGGATACCGTCCTCATCAGAGAAATCTTCCTTCATGTAGATGGCGTCTTTCTCTTTCATCACCTCATACAGGCGCTTGTTGCCCATGATGACGGTGTCTAATACCTGATATTCATCATATTTAAAATGATCCTGTTGTAAAAAGGACAGACGCTGACCTGGTGTGATCACCACATCACCATTGGTCGGTTCCAGCTGTCCGGATAAGATCTTTAAAAAAGTAGACTTTCCAGCGCCGTTGGCACCGATCAGTCCATAACAGTTTCCCTCGGTGAATTTGATATTCACATCCTCAAACAATGCCTTTTTTCCTACTCGCAGAGTCACATTATTTGCACTAATCATTCTTTCTATCCTTTCTCACAAAACCAGTTGTTCCATTGCTACCATAACCATAGAAAATGGGGTCCTTTTTATGGGCCCCATCTTTTATGCCATATATATTGTACATGAAAATCCCTATTTTGCAAGCACTTTCCAAATAAAAACATGGAAAATACACGGCTCCCTGTTATCATTTATGCGTTGTGCGAACAGCAACAGGAGTTTTAAAATCTGACTTTGTCTTACAGGGCCCGGCGGATCTGCTCTGCCATAGCCTCATACTCTTCGTCAGTTAAGTATACTTTGTCTGGGTTCATCTGGAAAGTACCGCCCCACTCATCGCCATCTTTGTATTTTGGAACGATGTGCATATGCAGATGGCAGCCGGTATCGCCGTATGCGCCGTAGTTTACTTTTGCCGGGTTAAATACTTTGTGAACCGCTCTGGCAACCTGTGCAACCTCTGCGAAAAATGCGTTGCGATCCTCATCACTGATATCGATCATCTCACTGACATGATCTTTGTATGCCAGAATCACACGGCCTCTCTTGCTCTGCTCTTTGAACAGATACAGATAACCTGTCTTCATCTGGCAGACCGGATAAGCAAATTTAGCAACTAAATCACCCTGCATACAATATGCGCAATTCTGATCTTTCATGTGTTTTTCTCCTTTTATCTGTTAAATATTTTACTGCTAAGTACAGTATACCACTTTTGGGACAAACGTACATCTTTTTTTAATCCTCGTATACAACCCGTCCATCGCAGATGGTCTTTTTTACCTTACCGGTCAGCTTCCAGCCCTTAAATGGGGAATTCGATGCCTTGGAATAGAAATGTTCTACTACCCACTCCTCATTCGGATCAAAGATCACCAGGTCTGCAGGAGCGCCCTCTGCCATCCGTCCGCAGTCTAACCGGTACAGTCTGGCCGGATTCAGACTCATCTTCTCCATCAGCTCCGGCAGTGTCAGATGCCCCGGTTTTACCAGGTTCGTAATGGCTAATGCCAGGGAGGTCTCGATTCCTGTGATGCCGCTTGGCGCTTCTGTCAATGGTTTTGCCTTTTCCTCTGCTGCATGTGGCGCATGATCTGTGGCGATCATATCGATAGTACCATCCTTCAAAGCTGCGATCAGGGCCTGACGGTCTTCTTCCGTTCTTAACGGCGGGTTCATCTTCGCCAGGGTTCCATATGTCAAAACTGCGTCCTCTGTCAAGGTGAAATGATGAGGGGTCACCTCTGCCCACACATCAGCACCTAATTGTTTCGCCAGACGGACTGCCTCCACAGAATACCGGGAGCTGATATGCTGGATATTTACCGTTGCTCCGGTATGAAGGGCGATCATGCAGTCTCTGGCAGCCAGGGAATCCTCTGCCAGAGCCGGGGAACCGTAGATTCCAAGCTGGTCAGATACCTTTCCATGGTTGATGCCATTGTTTTTGATAAAATGAGGATCTTCCTCGTGGAAGCTTAATGGAACATTTAACTCTTTCGCCTTTTCCATTGCTGCCTTCACCAGCGCGCCATCCATCAGCGGAATCCCGTCATCGGTAAAACCTGCAGCTCCAGCGGCTCTCAGTGCGTCCATATCCACCAGCGTCTCGCCTTTCATTCCTACGGATACGGTTGCATCTGCCAGCACATGGATTCCGGTCTTTTTGCCTTCTGCGATCACGTGCTGAAGAGTCTCCACATTATCCACCGGAGGTTTTGTGTTTGCCATGCAGACAACCGTGGTGAAGCCACCTGCCGCTGAAGCCTTCGCCCCCGTCTGAATGTCCTCTTTGTAGGTCAGTCCCGGATCACGGAAATGCACATGGACGTCCACCAGTCCTGGAGCAACCACCAGCCCCTCAGCATCTATCACCTGCTCATAAGTACCATCATCCTCAATTTCACCGATCGCAGCAATCTTCTGCCCGTCCAGAGCCACATCTGCTTTCCATTCTTTTTTCTTCTCCGGGTCGATCACCCGGCCGCCTTTAATTAAGATCATACTTCCAGCCTCCGTATTTTTACTATTTCCTATGAAACAAAAAGGCACTACAGGTTATCCTTCCTGTAATGCCTTGTTTCTTTTTCTGATCATTACAGCATATTCCTGCTGCTTTTATTCTGTGTTAGAAAAAGAATTTTGTCAATCATTGTTTTTAGTCTTCTGGATCAAGATTATCAAATATTTCTGAATCATAAAATTCCCGGATCGTCACCCCTAAACCTTCAGCGATCTTTTCAATATTTACAATCCCCGGATTTTTACTTTTTCCACTGAGAATACTTTTCACAGTAGAAGCTGGCATTCCACTCTGGTAGATCAGGGAATAAACGGTCATTCTTTTTTCTTTGCGAAGTTCTTGGATCCGAAGCGTTGTTGCTTCACAAATTTTCATAATTTAACCATCTCCTTACTCGAAGACAGTGTATCCTAAATCAGGACAGCTTAAGGGCGATATGTTATCTTTTTATGAATTTTTTATATTTTCCCCTAAATTTCTGGTATTCTGCACAATATAAATCGGTCTGTCTTTCAATTCTGTAAATAATATCGAGATATATTCACCAATAATGCCAACGATCAGAAACAGGAACGCAAACATAAAACAATTCAGGATAACGATCGTTGCATAACCGCTGGGTGCACCACTTCTGGTAAACAGCGTATAGACCAGTACCACAAGTCCTAAAAATCCTGCAAAAATCCCTGCAAAGATTCCCAGCTTCAACGGCAGATTGGAAAAGCAGACGATGGTATTCACAGAAAATTGAAACAGTTTCCGGATGCTGTACTTGCTCTCTCCTGCCACCCTTGCTCTCGCTTCATATTCAATCGTTGTTTTCGGAAATCCTACATTCTGGACATATCCCCTTAAAAAGCGGACCTTTTCCCGGTAGTTTTCCTTTAATACGGCTGCCACATTCCGGCTGATGGCAAAGAAATCCGATGCATTGCTCTCGAACTTCACATCCGACAGGGCATTGATCAGCTTATAAAATGCTGACGATGCCATATTCTTAAACCATCCAGCGGATTCATTTTTCGTCCGCACCATATTAATCACTTCGTATCCGTCCTCAAAGCGTCGGATGATCTCCGGAATACAGGCTGGTGGATGCTGCAGATCCGCGTCCATGCAGATGATGCCATCACCCTGGCTATAATCGATTCCCGCGATCATGGCCGCCTCATGGCCGAAGTTCCGTGAGAAGCTGACCACCTTGACCTTCGGGTTACTATCCGCTAAATGGTTTAAAATGGGAAGGCTCTGGTCCCTGCTCCCATCATTAACAAACACCAGTTCGTAATCCCAGGAAATGGTATTTAAGATCCCTTCCGTCACCTGGTAGAACTGCGCCAGCGCCTCCTCTTCGTTATATACCGATACTACTACTGATAATAAACGTCTCATGGTTTCCCTTTCTTACTAGTTGTCTGTCTGTGATTATAGTCACGGTTGCTGTAACCGGCGATTTTGTTTGAATTCTACAAGCTTCTCTTCCGATTCTTCTGTCTTTTCACCGTGAACATCCACACGGGCCAGAACATTGCCATTTTCATAACACACCGGTGTTAAAATTCCATATTCCACCAGGTCACAGGTCAATATGTCTGCCCGCTCCCCTTCTGCCATATATCCGGCTTCGATATAGATGTAATCGGTCTTTGCATAATCCAGAAACTCCACAAAATTGGCCATGGTCTTCACCAGCATCACATTTCCCTGGCTTCCGGTTACGTCCTCGTATGTCTGGACACAGCATGGAAGATATAAGGACTCGGTGTGTCTTCCTATGGCGATCACTCTGGTTCGGCTGTCCGCCGCCAGAAAATTCCAGATTTCTCCTTTTCCTTCTGCTGCAAAACGATCCCTGGCCGCCAGTTCATGATCATAGTAGCCTCTATGGATCATTTTTGCCGGAAACAAGCCCTGACAACCACTCTGGCTCCAGTTGGTGAGACCTGTGATCAGACCGCCATAACAGATAACCACGACTGCCATCCCATAAGCAGTTTTCTTTAAATGGCCCGGCTTTAACTGGTCCAATGCTGCAAAACCCCAGATGCCCCAGAGGACATAGAGCAGTTCAAAATAGTTGCCGTCTACCTGGGTCAGCATCAATAGACTTAACAGATTTCCTGCGGTAAATGGAAGCAAGATCCAGAAAAAGTACCTGTTGGATTGTCCTGATATTCCCTGGAGCTTCAGCACACACAACAGGGCGATCACAAACCACAGGCTCAGGGCTCCCCAGGCTACAAATACATGAAGCATCTCGCCCGATGTGGGGGCAAATAGCAGCTCCAGCAGTCTTTTCATGCCCTCGCTTAACCACGCCGTCAGCCCTAAGGATTCTCCCGCATTAGGAATGGTCTGGACGCTGAATGGGTATTTTAGGGTAAATCCCATCCGGGTAAAGATGGAAGAAAAGACAGAGGTAACCGGAATTCCTGTGATCAGAAGTGTTCTGGCCCAGATACCCATAAGAGCCGCCAGGGCAAGTGCCACACAGATCACGCCATCTCTGTTTTCGGTGAAATTCTCCGTTTTGAGCCGCCATCCACCCGCCATTCTCCATCTCTGCTGCCATAATCCCAGATTTCCCAGAACTCCCATGCCAAACACCGCGCTGGAAAACAGCAGCGCCGTGGGCTTCATGGTCCAGGAAAGAAGGAATGCCCCTGTTGCATATCCCAAAGCCCCCGCTTCTCCCTTTCGGGTGCGGATCAGTTCTTCGATCATCACCACCTGGAATAACAGGGTGATGATATCTGTTTTCGCCGTAATGGACATATTGGTGATCGCCGGAACAGCGCTCAAAAATACTGTCAGATATCCAGCCATTTTCAGGCTCATCATGTGGCTGGCAGTTCTGTATACACCATACAGGGTCAGGATCAGCAGCCACCAGTTAAACGAGATCTGGAAACTGAAGGACGGAAGCACGGATAATGGGAGCGTTAAGGTCTCCAATCCCTTCGAGTAGGTATAAACGATACCGATCATGCCGGGATTTTCGTAAATTCCCTTTCCCATATCCAGGATCTTGCTGCCGCGCACGCCGTACCACAGGCTGTCAAAATCAATGGCCCCGTTCATCCGGCCTGCCTGAAGGGCAAGAATCAAGAGAACAAACGTAAGGCCAAGATTCTGAACTATCTGATTTTGGCTGGTATCCCTTAAAAAAGAATCCTGCTTGCAGGATTCTCCGCCTGCGGCGGGTCGCTTTAGCGACACTCTGGCACTCCAGACCCATTTTCCTCGCCAGCACCGGATCGCCGCCACGCTGCCTGCCGCCAGCACTGCTGTGGACAGCCACGGGATACTTCCGATTCCCACTGCAGACATGACACAGAACAACGTGATCACCACCGCGCTTCCCTTTAGAAAATTCCGAAGCAGCCCCAGTTTCTCTCTGCCGATGTTCATTCCGATGAAACAGATCACCGCCAGATAACACCCGGATACCAGAATCGGGATCAGTATCCGGTGTATCCACAAAAATCCGCTAAAAAACAAAAGTAATCCACCGCTTTTCCATTTCCCCGGTGTAAAAGTCAGAAGAAAAAAGATGATCATCCCAAGAATCATCAGTTCCAGCGCCATCTCATGGGTCTCTGACAGACGGATACACGCGCCAAGAATCCCATGAAAAAACAGCCGGTCAATGGAAAAAAACAGGGCTCCCAACACTGCTATGGTCAGAAGAACTACGGAAAGCCATTCTTTTTCTTTTGTATTTCCCATAGTCCTCTCCTTCATGGTAAACGAATTTTTACAGTCAGCGTAAGCTGACATCTTCATAAACTTCAATCTCCATGCTGGAGTGGGTAGGAACCTGCTTATCTTCTGGAGGCGGGGTCATGTAATCGCCGTAGAGCCATGCCAGAATCTGATGCCAGCCGGCCGGCGCCATCAGCTTCATATTCTCAAATGGCAGATCCACCACCTGGTCTACCCAGTGACGGCGCACCGTGACGTAAAAATAATCCGGTGCATAATTGCTGTAATAATACTGGTCTGTGTCCCTGTTCCGGTCCTTCACCGCCACGGCATGCTGCATTTTCCGGATCAGGTTCATAGGGATACACTTGCCAATGAGCGCCAAAGCGCCCACACAGAGCTTATTGACTGGGCTGTACTTGGAGTAATCCAGATGATAACGGTGTCCCATGGCCAAACCGTAGATCACCGTCTGCACAAGCTTCGTCCAGCCCGCTGCCAGCTTATTATCCGGAAGACGGTCCTGGATAAACAGATCCACATAGATATGGTTCAGTTTGCCGTCGTAAAAGTCCATCTCCGGTCCATCCTCATGGGTTTTACTGTTTAAATAGAGGATTCTTGGAGTGAAATCGAAAAATGCTTTTCCCCCCTGCATCTGATCCGGCTCCAGAAATTCCATGCCCTCTGGAAGCTCGTCCCGGACCACCGTTTTGAATTTTTCATAGTTTTCTCTGGTAAATGCTACATCTGCGTCATCGTCCCATGGGATAAATCCCTTGTGGCGGACAGCCCCTAAAAGGTCCCTGCGTCCATCAGATACTGGATCTTGTGCTTTCGGCAGATCCGGTCAATTTCCTTTAGAATCGCCAGATCTGCTCCGTGAACAGCCGACAGATCGTAAGTTTTACTGCTCATCAAGCGCCTCCCGGATGGTCTTTGCCATGTAATCGATCATTTCATCATTCATACCTGGGTAAACACCGACCCAGAAGGTATCGCGCATGATCCGGTCGGTATTGGTCAGGTCACCAACAACCCGGTATCCCTTGTCTTCTGCCCGCATCTCATCGAAGCATGGGTGTTTGATCAGGTTGCCGGCAAATAACATACGGGTCTGGACACCCCTGGATTCCACGTACTGGACCACTTTGTTGCGGTCGGTGCCTTCCTTACAGGTGATTAAGAAGCCAAACCAGCTTGGGCGGGAATTGGGCGCTGCCTCCGGTAAGATCAGGCGGTCCTCTAAGCCCTCCAGCGCCTTGTGCAGACGTTCGAAATTATGACGTCTCTTCTCTACGAAGGATGGGAATTTCTCGATCTGGCACAGCCGATAGCCGCCTGCAGGTCGGTCGCTTTTAAATTATATCCGAAATGGGAATATACATATTTGTGATCATATCCCAGCGGAAGCTCTCCATACTGGCGGTCGAAGCGGTGTCCACATAAGTTATCCTGTCCAGAAGCACAGACACAGTCACGGCCCCAGTCACGCATGGAGCGGATGATCTTATTTAATAACGGGTTGTCGGTGTAAACTGCACCGCCTTCTCCCATGGTCATGTGGTGAGGCGGATAGAAGCTGGAGGTTCCAATATCACCAATTGTTCCGGTGAATTTTTCTTCCCCATTCATCGTGTAGCGGGTTCCTAAGGCATCACAGTTGTCCTCCACCAGCCACAGGCCATGGCGGTCACAGAAAGCCTTTACCGCCGCCAGATCAAACGGATTGCCTAAAGTATGGGCGATCATAACAGCCTTGGTCTTCTCAGAGTAAGCCTCCTCTAACCTTGCCACATCGATGTTATACTGAGGGATGGTCACATCCACAAATACCGGAACTGCCCCGTACTGGATCACCGGAGTTACCGTGGTTGGGAAGCCGGCTGCCACGGTGATCACCTCGTCCCCTCTCTTGACTCTTCTCTCGCCCAGTAATGGGGAGGTCAGGGTCATGAAAGCGATCAGATTGGCAGAAGAACCAGAGTTTACCAGCGCCGCATAGCGGACATGAAGGTATTCTGCCAGCTTCTTCTCAAATTCTACGGTGTAACGGCCGGAAGTCAGCCAGAATTCCAGGGAACTGTCTACCAGATTGACCATCTCCTGATGATCATAGACTCTGGAAGCGTATGGGATCCGGTCGCCCTCCTCGTATGATTTCTTCTGGTGGAAGCGGTCGCAGTATTCCGCCACCAGGTTTAAGATCTCTTCTCTTGCCTGCGCTTCTGTTTTATGTTCAAACATGGTTTTTACTCCTTCTTATTTCTCACTCCAGAATGCCTGGATCTGCTGATCCATCACCTGAAGCATATCCCGGCCGTCTAAATAGGCTTTTGTCCATTCCACAGTCCATTCTACGGCTTCTTTCACAGACATCCGCGGTTTCCAGCCAAAGACGCTCTTGATCCTGGAACAGTCTAATTTCAGGAAATTAGCTTCATGGGGACCGCCGTCATAGTGGTTCTCCCAGGTAAGGTTATCTCCCCAGGCGCTGCAGAATAAATCTGCCAGTTCCCCGGTGGTGACGCAGTCCCGGTCGTCCGGGCCTACATTATAATAGCCTGCATATTTCGCATCCTTCCACTGGCACATGGCAATGGTCAGATACACCGCCAGCGGCTCTAATACATGCTGATACGGTCTGGTGGAAAATGGATTCCGCACCACGATGGCCCGTCCGCCAGCCGCCGCACGGATGCAGTCCGGAATGATCCGGTCGTTGGCGAAATCACCACCACCGATGACATTACCGGCACGGGAAGTGGAAATGGCACATCTGCCGTCCTGGAAGAAGGATTTCTGGTAGCTGTGGGTCACTAGCTCTGAGCAGGATTTGCTGTTGGAATAAGGATCATAGCCGTCTAACGGATCATTTTCCCGGTAACCGTACTCCCACTCTTTGTTCTCGTAGACCTTATCCGTGGTCACGTTTAAGAAGGAGCGGACCGATGGGGTCAGGCGGACACATTCCAGCACATTAACCGTTCCCATCACATTCGTCTCATAGGTGTAGACCGGATCTTTATAGGAATCCCGCACAATCGGCTGTGCCGCCAAGTGAAGCACCACCTCCGGCCGGACCCGTTCAAATACTTCTTTTAAATGGGCCAGATCCCGCACATCGCCTTCCACGCTGTCCATATGGTCTTCCAGGCCCGCCACGTCAAACAGACACGGATCCGTAGGACCTTTTAAAGCATATCCAGTAACATCGGCACCCATATTCATCAGGATCCGCACCAGCCAGCTTCCTTTAAAACCAGTGTGCCCGGTGACAAGAACCCGCTTGCCGCGATAGAAATCCTGAAGTTCACTCCAGCTGTCTTTTCTTGACACTTCCATAGATATCTCTCCTCATATTTTTACTCCCAGATCTTCCACGGAGCGTGGCCGCTCTGCCATAACTCCTCCAGCTTCTTCATCTCTCTCTGGGTATCCATACACTGCCAGAAACCGTTGTGGTGGAAGCTCATCAGCTGTCCCTCTGCCGCCAGTCTCTGAAGTGGCTCTTTTTCAAATACAGTCGTATCGTCTTCCAGATAGTTGAAAATCTCCGGATTTAAGACCATAAATCCACCGTTGATCAGGCTTGCGTCAGCCTCATCCTTCTCACGGAAGGATTTCACCACATTATCCTGGGTGATGTCCAGCACACCCTTCATCTGGGCGATGTTGACTGTGGTCATGGTTGCGATCCTGCCATGCTCTTTGTGGAACTTTAACAGGGCGTTCAAATCCACATCGCAGACACCGTCTCCATAAGTCATCATAAACGGTTCATTTCCAATATAATCCTGGATTCTCTTGATTCTTCCACCAGTCATGGTATAAAGTCCGGTATCCACCAGAGTCACCTTCCATGGCTCGGAATAGTTGTTGTGAACTTCCATCTTGTTGTTGGCAAGATCAAAGGTCACATCGGAAGTATGCAGGAAATAGTCTGCAAAAAACTCCTTCACCACATACTGTTTGTAGCCCAGACAGATCACAAACTCATGAAATCCGAACTGGGAATAATATTTCATAATGTGCCACAGGATCGGCTTCCCTCCGATCTCGATCATGGGCTTCGGCTTTAAATGGCTTTCTTCACTGATTCTTGTTCCAAGGCCTCCGGCCAGCAGTACAACCTTCATTCTTTTTCCTCCGTTACTGATGAAATACATTCCAATGGTTTTCTTTCAGAATGGTCAGGGCGCTGCGCACCATAGCGCCGCTCTGGTCCCAGCTGGTGCGGAATTCAAACTCCGCCCGCAGCTCATCATCTGTTTTATTTTCAAAATCAAGGGCGGTTTCTGCCCGTTTTACACATAATTCTTTGCGATAGGGAGCTGTCTGCAGCTCTTTGCGGGTGGTAGTGATGTTGCCGAGAAGGAAGATGGCGGTTACAAGAACTGCAGCACCACGCCAGATCACCTGCCTTCCTGCTTTCTGGCATTCCTTCCAGCACAGCGCCAACGTCAGCAGAATTCCCACCACGCCAACCTGGAACTGCAGGGCATACCGGGAACTCATGCCGTAGTCCTCCACCAGAAAACTCCACCTGGAAAGCAGGATCAGTGCATGGTTCAAGGCTCCGGACACCAGCATCACCAGTGGAAATACCGTGGTCTCATACAGCTTCCTGGAAAACTGCAGGTACAGCGCCATAAGATAAGCCGCCGCCACAAAGATACCGACCGCCAGATATGGCAGATTCGTACTCCACAGGGATTTGGCCAGCTCCTGTCCGGTCACCACTGACGCCAGGGATTTTAACATAAACCGGATAAAATAACCCGGAATCCGGAACAGGTTCTGCAACAGCGACCCTTGGGCCGCCCCATAACCGCTCCAGTCCGGCACCACCTGGGCATTGCTCCACAGATAACAGAAAAATGGCAGAAGCACCGACAGTCCATACAAAAGATACCGCTTCTCCAGCCGTTTTTCCCGTTTCCAGGTCACCGTCATGCAGAATGCATATCCTGCGATCAGCACCGCCACATAAACGGCACAATAGGGACCTGCCACAGCCAGGATCAGAATCCAGGGAAGCAGGATCATCTGCAGATGGTCTCCCTTTCGTTCCTCTCTGCCCCATACGCGGTCCCATATCTGGTAATGATAGTAAAATCCGGCAAAGGCCAGGAAATGCACCCAGCCGCTGCCATTGTTTAACATTTCCCATTTATTCAGGCTGAACATCACCGCCATCACCGCCAGAAACCAGATTGTTCCGATCTGCTTCTGATTGACATAATATGTCACACTGACTGCTGATAATGCCAGTGACACCACCCCCAGCACCTGGTCAAACCGGATGCTGTAGTGGAAAAACGTGATGTTGATGATGCGGGCCAGGAAATTTACCGGAACTCTGGTCAAAAGATCCGGCACCCAGAATTTCGCCGGGTTCCACACGTCCGGCAGATAGCTGTTGACCAGACGGATATAATCCGAATATACCACATCATAAAAAGAGGTATACAGATACCACAGGCAGAACACCGCCCCTGCCACGGGCACCAGATAAAACCAGTTCCGGTTCTTTCTCTCCATGAAAATGTCCTCACTAAAATTACTAATTTTCCTGTTCTTTCGCCTGGAACTCCTTCAGAATATCCGTGATATCCTGATACCGGTACGCCTTGGGATCTTCTCTCAACACGATCATATCGTCCGTGATGGTTCCGATCTCCTCAATGCTGTCTGCGAAGATCACCTCTGTTCCTTCCGCTTTCCGCTCCGGATCAAAGGTTTTAAAGAACGTATCCGCATAGAAACGGGTCACACCATAAGTATTTTCCAGAATATAGATCTTCTTTCCGAAAATGGCGTCCCCATACTTCTCATAGGTTTCCTCCGTCAGGGAGTTATACTCCTGCTGGCTGTGCCAGAAATAAATATTGTCAAAGTGATTCCGGTAATAGGTTTCCACCGGATACATAAGCACTCCGTAAGCGGCCACCAGCCCCAGGCACAGCTTCATGCGTTTTTTCTCGCCCTCTGCCAGTTCCCCGCACATATAAGCCAGGAACAGCCATGCCGCCGTCATAGACACGTAGATCCAGCGGACCTCCACACGGATGGTAACGCTGGAGCAGGCGATACAGGCTCCCACAAAGATCACAAACAAGGCGGACACCTTCAACCGCTCTGCCCGTCTCTCTTTTTTGCGGACCAGCAGACACACAAAAGCGCCGATCAGAACAAACAGTACTGCGTCAGCAGCCAAAACCAGCTTCTGCACCCATGCAGCACTCTCTTCCCAGCTTAATGCGGTCAGATAGGAGGGTCCTGCATTGATACCAAACAGGAAAAACACCTGACTGATCGCAAATTTGACCGCCTGTTTCAGATGAAACGTCTCCTCTACCGTAGTTCCTCCGGTTCCCGCCGGGGATAAGGTTCCGATAAAGATCAGGCGGATCACCTGCACCAATACGCATAAAGTGATTGGCAGCAGCCACCGTTTCCAGTTTTTCTCACCCTTTAAAGCAAGCGCCACCAACAGCAGAGCCACCAGAACCATATACCGCTCATGTACAAAGCAGACGCCGAAATACAGCCCATTGGCCAGCCAGAAAAAACGCTCCGGCATTTCTTTTTCCGTCAAATATCGGTATACACCATACAAAACGCCGATGGCAAACCACAGTGCCAGCGTTTCCATCAGTCCACAGGCCTGAGCGATCTGGTAATAGGCCATCCGGGAAAGCAGATAGAAAAATCCACATAAAAATCCCAGGACCCGATTCTTAGACAGGCGCATGCCAAAACGGTACACGGTATAGCTGATCAGACCGTTGATGATGATATTACAGGGAACGAACCAATCTAATTTAATCCCGATCAGCGCCATCTGCAGGTAAGCCGCCAGATAGAATACAAATCGGCACCGGGTTCCTCCCACCGGGAATACAAACTCACGAAAGGTCTGCTCGCCGTAGCAGGACCACATATACAGATCGTCCATGAACAGGCCCTTGATCTTAATACCTCGGTTGATAAAGAAGGCAGATGCCATCAGAAGAAGGAATACGATCACTTCGCTTTTCCAGTCAAGCTCAGACAGCCACCATTGTTTCCGTTTCTTTTCCATAAATCAGGCTCCCTCATAGTCTTTATAGGCTTTCCGGTAGAAATGCATCAGCAGATCCACCACCGGTTTTGACCAGAATTTCTCATAGATCATCCGTTCTTCCTTCTCCCGGCTGTGATCCCGGATACAGGCTCCTGTGGTAGCGTCCTCATGTACCCGGTAGTACAGAAGAGGCTTCTCCACACAGATAAATCTTCCCGGCCATTTGGCCAGATCGATCATGCAGTCCCAGTCCAGGGCAAAATGAAGCTCGGAATGGAAAATAGGATCCGGCAGATAATTCTTCCTGTAGGCGCAGGACGGACACATCACCGGATTGCCCAGCTTTAACACGCCCTTCTTGATGCTCTCTTTATCCGAATAACGGTGAAGCTTCAAAGGCAGGCGAAGAAGCTTCTTCACCATCTCCTTGCTTCCCCAATGATATAATCTCCCATTTTTCACGGTGACCGCATCGGTCATGAACACGGTCATATCCGGCCATTTATCGAACTGTTTCATCAGCTCTTCGGTATAATGGCGGTTGTACATATCATCCTGGTGGGCAACGGTCACAAACTCGCCGCTGGCCTTGGAAATGGCAAAATTCCAGTCCTCCTGGATATCGCTTCTGCCCTCCCGCACATACAGCGGGATCTGGTATTTCTCCATCAGCTTCATCAGATATGGGCTTGGTGTAGAGGTGGTGCAGATGATCTCAGACGGTACCGTCTGCGCCTTTAAGGACTTGATGCAGCTCTCCAGATATGGAGATTCCTGGTAGGCGCTGATCACAAAGGTATGAAACATCATGTTAATTTTCCTCCTGGAAAAAATGCGTTTCCAGCATCAGGCATAACGCATGGTAGATTGGCAGATGAAGCTCCTGGATCTTAAAGGTCTCGCTCTCCGGAACGATCAGAGTCTCATCAGAAATGTGTTTTAATTTTCCTCCATCACGGCCTGTTAAGCCGATCACCTTCATGCCTTTGGCCTTCGCTGTCACACAGGCATAGTAGATATTGGCAGAATTGCCGGAGGTAGAGATAGCCAAAAGCACATCCCCCTCATTTCCATAGCCATAAACCTGCTGGGCGAAAATCAGCTGGCCGTCCACATCATTTAAAAATGCCGTGGAAAGCCCCGGATGGCCGCACAGAGCAATGGCCGGAAGAGCGCCCTGCAATTTCTCAGACAACTCCTCTCCTGCCTCTAAATCCACCTTCCAGAAGGTCTCTGACATCTCCTTTGACATGGTGCGTTTCTTCCGAAAGCCCTTCATCAGTTCCCCTGCGATATGCTCGGAATCTGCCGCGCTGCCGCCATTTCCGGCAATCAGAAGCTTGTGGCCGGATTCATAGGCTTCTTTTAAAATCTCATATGCGTGTCCGATCTGCTCCTTCATAGGTGCAAGACACGGATAACGCTCGATCAGTTCATCTAAGTATTCCTGTTCTGTCATATTGTTTGTCTCCATATGGCTGTGAAATTCAAACAGCTGATGCTGTTTTTCCTTCTCTGGCTCTGATATATCGTGCTGCGTCCATAAGAGTTTCCGCGTAAAAATCATATAAGGGTTTCTCCCCCTTTTCTTTTATTTCCCGGTTTATGTCCGCTCCATACCCGGTTCCCACTAAAATCCCGGGAACCCCATAATTCACTCCCGCTTCCACATCCAAAAGCTTATCTCCGATCATGTAGGAATGGGCCTTATCAATCCGGAACCGTTCTTCTGCCTGCAAAAACATCCCGGTTCCCGGCTTTCTGCACTGGCAGACCTTTTTATAAATACCGATCCCGTGGACCGGATGATGGGGGCAGTAATAAAATGCATCGATCTCTGCTCCATACTTTTTCAATTCTTCATTCATATAGGCGTGTAAATGTTCCACGTCTACACAAGTGTAATATCCTCTGGCTACCCCCGCCTGGTTGGTCACCACCACCAGCTTAAAACCAGCTTCTTTTAATAGCCTTAATGCCTCTGGAACACCTGGAAGAAACTTTAGATCTTCCGTCCGGTGCAGATAATTGACTTCCTCATTAATGGTACCATCACGGTCTAAAAATACGATTTTTTCCATCTGTTACACCTGAAAATGATATTCGCCATTCGGCATATGGACCTTAATATCCTCATAATTCCAACGGTTTTCATCGGCGATCCAGGACTGGGCGCCACGAAGCTCGAAATTCCAGTCCGCCAGCTGACCGCCCAGCTCTTCCATCCTGGCTGCAACCTTGTGTTTGACGTTATACGGACAGTACATCAGCAGATATCCACCTCCACCGGCGCCAAGCAGCTTGCCGCCTAAAGCGCCTGCACGGATAGCCTCGTCATAAAGTGCGTCGATCTGCGGATTGGTGATCTTGCTGCTCATCTTCTTTTTACTCTGCCAGCCGTAATCCAGCAATTTGCCAAAGCTGTGGAGATTGCCCTTTAACAGCTCGTCCTTCATGGCATAGGCCAGAGCCTTCACCTCGCACATCGCCTCAAATGGTTCTTTCTTAGTATAGTTACTGACCTGGTCCTTGATGATATTAGCCGAAACATGGATATTGCCGGTATAGCATAACAACAGGTTATACTGTAACTCATGAATGATATCCTTCTTGATCCGCAGCGGGTTTACCACCACGTTATTACGTCCATGGAATTCAATAAAATTAAATCCGCCGAAGGCAGCCGCATATTGATCCTGATAGCCGCCATCGATCTTTAAGTCCACACGTTCTACCTGATAAGCCAGATCCGCCAGGGCATAGGCATCCATCTCCACGCCTTTCCAACGGGCCATGGCGCAAAGCAGGGACACCATCACGGTAGAAGAGGTTCCCAGACCGGAGCCTGGAGGTGCATCGCATTGTAAATACACTTCACAGCCCTGCTTGATGTCCATGGCTTTCAACGCCGCCGTTACCAGGTCTAATTTGCCATCGTACACATAGTTTTCTTTGGTGTTGTATTTGACTGTCATATCAAAATCCAGAGAATGGACGATGATCTGGTCATCCTCTCTTGGTACGATGGAACAATATGCGTATTTATTGATGGTGCTTCCGATGATCGCACCGCCCTGTTCCTCGCAGAATGGTGCCACATCGGTTCCTCCGCCGCCAAAGCTGACTCTTAAAGGGGCTCTTCCTCTGATTACCATGCGATCACTCCTTCCTCCACGTCTTTCTGGAACCGGAAATAGTCCTCCGGCACACCGATATCGATAAAATATCCGTCATTGACAAAACCGCCCAGGCGTCTGCCTTCTTTCATCCACTTCGGGATCATCTCATTTTCCAGAGAGACCTTACCTGCCGGGATGTCCTGGATCAGATCCTTAGACAGCAGGTAAATGCCGCCGTTGATGGTTCCCGGGCGTTTCTCGGCACTTTTCTCGTTAAATCCGGTGAGAATTCCGTCAATCAGTGTAGCCTCACCATAACGGGTGATGTCCGGCACTTCCCGCAGCACCAGCGCCATATCCAGCTGTTTCTCTTCACACAGCTTCGGGAAACGGCTGTAATCGATCCGGTAAAAGGTATCGGCATTTAACACAAACACCTGCCCTCCGGTCATAAAACGGGCCGCATTCTTGATCGCTCCCGCTGTGCCAAGCAGTTCTTCCTCATAAGCGTAAGAAGCAGTGATTCCAAACCGGCTTCCATCGCCGAAATACTCTTCCACCATAGAACCTTTGTAGCCTACAGCGAAAATAATCTCATCGATCCCCTGTTTTTTCAGTTCCTGGATCACATATTCCATAAATGGCTTATCCTGGATCAGCGCCATGGGCTTCGGACGGTCGCTTACCACGCTCCGAAGTCTGGTTCCTAATCCACCAGCCAGTAAAATTGCCTGCATATAGTTACCTCAAATTTTTAAATTTCAGACTTTAACATCCATGATCTTGTTCTTGCGGTCAATGCAGCAGATACACAGACCTACTTCACAATGAACCTAGTTTATAATACCATCATTTCTTCGTTTTTACCAGATATATACCATCAAATCCCGCAAAGAAATAGACGTAATAAGAAAAAACATTGAATCCGTACCCTTCAGATGGTATGATAGGAGCGATAGGATACACAATTTGATACGAAAGGACATTCCATTATTTATGAAACGTTACGTGAGCCTGGAAGATATTTCCGATGGCCATTTATATACCTCTGAGGATCTGGTGAAAGCCGGATGTGGAGACTGCAAAGGCTGTTCAGACTGCTGCAAAAGCATGGCTGATACGATTATTTTAGACCCATTGGACGCCTTCCGGCTGACCACGGGTCTTTCCTGCACTTTTGAGGCGCTGCTGACGGACCGTCTGGAACTGGGCGTGGTGGACGGGATCATCCTGCCCCATATGAAGATGTCCGGTGCCCCGGCCTGCTGCTCCTTTTTAAATGAAGAAGGCCGCTGTACCATCCATGATATCCGCCCTGGCTTCTGCCGTTTATTTCCATTGGGACGCTACTATGAGGACCGTTCTTTCCGGTACTTTTTACAGACCCACGAGTGCAAAAAGACCGACCGCACCAAGGTCCGCGTCCGCAAATGGATCGACACGCCGGATTTTGACCGCTACGAGAAGTTTGTCTGCGACTGGCATTATTATCTGAAGGATCTGGAGGAGGAGATCGCTGCAAAGGCGGACGATCCGTCCTTTGCGAAAATGGTCAGTCTGTCGGTGTTAAAGGTGTTTTACATGATGCCGTATGATGGAGCGGCTGATTTTTATGGACAGTTTTACAGCAGAATGCGTCAGTTCGGCTGGAACGGCTGATTCTATTAAAAAACAATACAAGGGGTTTGGATTTATGAAAAAGATTGCAGTTTTGATTCCCTGCTATAATGAAAGTAAGACCATCCAGAAGGTGGTAGCCGATTACCGGACTGCTCTTCCAGAGGCAGATATTTATGTGTATGATAATAATTCTTCTGATGGGACAGATGTTCTGGCCAGGGAAGCCGGAGCCATCGTCCGCTATGAACACCGTCAGGGCAAGGGCAATGTGATCCGGACCATGTTCCGGGAAATCCATGCGGATGCCTATCTGATGATCGATGGCGACGACACTTACCCGGCAGAATATGCCCGCCAGATGGTAGATCTGGTCTTAAATGACAAGGTGGACATGGTCATCGGCGACCGCCTTTCTTCCACCTATTTTGAGGAAAATAAACGGCCCTTCCACAATATGGGCAATGTGCTGGTACGCAAATTAGTAAACCGCTTCTTCCACGGAGACATCACGGATATTATGACCGGATACCGGGCCTTCAGCCCGATTTTTGTCAAGTCATTCCCGGTACTGTCCAAAGGCTTTGAGATCGAGACGGAAATGACCATCCACGCCCTGGATAAAAATTTAAGCCTCCGTTCCATCCCTGTCACCTACCGGGACCGCCCGGAAGGCAGTGTGTCCAAGCTAAATACTTACTCTGATGGCTTTAAAGTGTTAAAAACCATCTTTAACCTGTATAAGAACTACCGACCGATGCCATTTTTCTCTCTTTTTGCCGGAATTCTGGCATTACTTTCCGTGATCTTATTTGTGCCGGTGCTGATGGAATTCAGCCATACCGGACTGGTTCCCAGATTTCCAACTCTGATCGTGTCCGGTTTTATTATGATAACCGCCATTCTGCTGTTCTGCTGTGGTCTGATCTTAGACACCCAGACCAAGCAGAGCAGACAAAATTTTGAGATCCAGTTAAATATACTGACTTATCTGGCAGATCTTTCCTCTGATCAAAGTGACCAGTAACCGTGAAATCACGGAATCATCATGGAATGGTCAGACTTCCGACGGGGATACCCGCAAAAGCAGCAGATAAAAGCAATAATACAGTACCATACAAACCGGAAGGATCAGAAAGCTGATCTGGATTCCCATAGATCTGACAGTGCGCCAAAGCCTGCGTTGAATACAATATCCGCAATGGTAGCAGCACTGATGATCGCTCCGGTCTTGGTAGCAACCACTGACACTGGATAGATCTGCTGGAAGAACAGCACCATCGTCGGGTAGAGGATGGAGATCAGCAGACCAGAGCTGCTAAGCAGGATCACACCTTTAGAACCAGACAGAACCCCTGTCACAAAAAGAACTGTTCCTGCGCCGCCAAAGTACTTCAGGCTTTTTCTGACACCTAATTTCTGAACAACCGGCGCAAAGACCAGACGGCCTACGGTCATACCGCCCCAGAAAATGGACAGATAAGCAGATGCTGTGTGTGAAGGCATCTGTAAGGCATTCATGCAGTACGTCAGCATCCAGTTCATGATGCCGTGTTCACCAATGAAATAAAATCCCATCATCAGGACCAATAACCAGAAGATCGAAGCCCCAGGCATATCCTGTGGCTTTTTCTTTTGGCTGGTCTTAGGTTTTGTCTTTTCTTTTTCTGGTTTCAAATTCACCATGGCAAACAAACCCAGGCTCACCAGCCCGACCGCAAAAAGCACGCCATTGATCATTTTCCAGCCGTCATAGCTGAACGCGAATCTTCCCAGTAAAAACTGGCTTCCGCTGGTGCCGATTCCCTGAATAAAGAAAAAGATATTGACCATCATTCCCGCATATCCGGCACAGACCATGGGCGTTAACAGATTCACGGTAGTATTTAACATGGTGGACGCCCCAAGAGCCAGGAACATGGATAACAGGATCATCGGATAAGAATCCGTCAGAACATTTAATAAAACCGCCGCCATCCAGATTCCCAGCATTCCCATGGCCACCTTTTTCCGGTCAAAGGTGTCCATCATTTCCCGCCAACACTTAAAAACAGCAGGTTGCCCACGTAGCTGATCACCACCATCATGGACAGTCCTCTGCCTCCGACACTGTAATGTTCCTGAAAAACAGGGGAGAAAATCCCCCGTAAAGAATCGCTGGAACCAAGTCCCAGCATCAGCACCCCAAAACAAAGAACCGGTATCCACCGGATATTCTTCTCCTTATTCATAAAATTCTTCCCCTTTTCCCATAAGTGTACTTTCAAAATACGGTTGGAAAATGGCGGTCTGTCCCCGCAGACCGCCATTTTGTTCCCTCAATCATCCCTCATGATCCCTATGGTCCTGAGCAGATCTCTATTTTCCAAGACGGATCACATTCCAGCTATGCTTTCCAAGAACAGTCTCCAGATGTCCCTGATCCAGCTTTGTTGCATTTGAAACCGATGGTGCCACCGTATCCGGTGCAGTTTCTGTGTTCACTGCCTCCAGGTCCTCATGAGTCAGCACCAGATGCTCTTTCACCTGATAACCTGCAAACTGACGCAGATCACACTGAACTTCCATGTCTTCTTCCAGGTTCTTATTCACTGCAAAGATCGTCAGTGTCTCATGCTCCTGATCCCATACACAGACGCTGTCCAGCTCGGATACTTCACCATACTGGCGGGTATCATAAACCGGTGCTTTCACCAGCGTATTTAATACGGTTCCCCGTCCATAAGCGCTGGCATGCATAAATGGATAGAAAATCGTCTGTTTCCATGCTCCTGTATCAGAAGTCATGATCGGTGCAATCACATTGACCAACTGTGCCATGCAGGCGATCTTCACACGGTCCGCATGACGAAGCAGGGTGATCAGCATACTGCCAACCAGCAGGGCATCCTCAAAATTGTATACATCCTCCAGCTGATGCGGCGCCTGGGTCCACGGAACCAGTTTCTTGTCCTGCTCCTTGCTGTGATACCACACATTCCACTCATCAAAGGATAAGTTGATGGATTTCTTGTGATGTTTTCTTGCCTTTACCGCATCACAGATGGCTACTACGCCGGAAATAAAATCATCCATGCCCTTGGAGCTTCCCAGAAATTCTCTGGTATTGTGTTCCTCATTGCTGTAGTACTGATGAAGAGACAGATAATCCACCTCTTCATATGCCTCATTTAATACGGTATACTCCCACTCACCGAAGGTCGGCATGGTCAGACTGGAGCTGCCACATGCCACCGTCTCAATCGTTGGATCTAACCATTTCATCATACGGCCGGTTTCAGATGCGATGCGCCCATATTCCACAGCCGTCTTATGTCCCATCTGCCACGGACCATCCATCTCATTGCCTAAGCACCACAACTTGATGTTGTGCGGCTTATCATAGCCATGAGCCTTTCTTAAATCGCTGTAATAGGTACCACCCTCAAAATTGCAGTATTCCAATAGATTTTTGGCATCAGCCGGGCCTCTGGTTCCTAAGTTTACAGCCATCATTACCTCACTGCCCGCCTGCTTTGCCCAATCAGCAAATTCATTTAACCCGAACTGGTTCGTTTCCACCACCTGCCATGCCAGCTCTGTTCTGGCTGGTCTCTGGCTCTTCGGTCCTACGCTGTCTTCCCACTGGAAACCAGACACAAAATTGCCTCCTGGATAACGCACGATCGGCACATTCAGCTCCCTGACCAGCTTCAAGGTATCTTTCCGGAATCCCTGTTCATCCGAAAGCAGGCTTCCCTCCTGATAGATTCCTCCATACACAGCTCTTCCCAGGTGCTCAATAAAAGAACCAAAAATCCGCTTGTCCACATCTCCGGTCAGAAAATGCTGATCGATCATAATCTCTGCTTTTTTCATGTGATGTTGTCCTTTCTAAAATGTTTTCTCCAACCTATGTTGTGATGCATTTACTTCCAGTTTTGTAGCTATTATAACGAATTTTTATTTGGAAATCTATGGATTTTGTGGCTTATTGATGAAATAAACGGTTTTTTGAACGCAGAAAGCGGTTTTCGCAAAAAGAGGCGGCCACTCAGCCGCCTCCCATCTCAAATTTCTTGAACCTTCACCATACACCGTTTTTTATAAAATGCTATCCCATACGCCAGGATCTTCTCCCGTCCATCTTCCCGCAGCCGTTCCTCATACCGTTTCTCCCGGATCTGCGCCAATGCTTTTTCACAGGCATTTTCCAAACCAGCAAATGTCTGGGCATATTTTAGTTTGATGATGATTCCAGCATCTGGATCCTCTGGCTCAATTAAAATATCCACAAATCCATCTCCAGATTCCACATTCGACCGGATCAGCCAGTTGGACTTGCAACGCAAAAGCCCCAGTAAGATTCCATGATAAAAAATCTCTTTTTCATTTTTATGGGATTTTGTATCAAAAATACTGATGGTATTTCCGAGGATTCTAGTGAACCTCACATGGCTAAAGTCACGTGCTTCTCAGCCGTTTTAAACGGCAAGACTAAATATCGGCGGATACGCCAGTAACTTAGAATTCGTGCGGATACGCACGTTTTCCATGCCGGATACGGCTGGTTTCCACATCACAGGTAGTCCGCTGGATATCTGCCTGTGTTTATGCTGCTTTTAAGTTATTTACCTCTACATAAAGCTTTCTTAAATCTGCATAAACACATGAGGTTCTACGCTTCACTGCAGGGACTTTTGCCTCCAGTAAAGACCTTTCCGTTTCCGGCAAGGGTTTTAAAAGTTCCCGTATAAAATATCTCGATCCGATATTATAGGATGCTGACAGGTCGCAGTTATACTGCTTTCCTGTCCGAAAGGTACATAGGCTATAGTTCTCCGGGTTCCTTACTACCACTCCGCTCCCGTCACAAGCCAGCCTGCTGGTGTTCCGGGCACTGACTCTGGACACACGAATTCCATTCCGATGTGCCTGGTGTTCACACAGCTTCTGAATATCCCGCTTTCTCCATAAATGAAGCTTTTGCTTCTTTTTTCCTGATATTTTCCCCTGCATTTCCAAATACTCAAAAACAATTACATCGGCCTGATATTCTGCGGCATATTTCGTGATCTCCGCAGCTGTTTTGCGGGACAGTTCCATGTTCAGCCTTTTTGCATAATCCCATCGGCTTTGAACCTGTCTGGAGGAATGTTCTCTCTGAAAACGGCGGATTCTGCCAAGTACATGATACAAATGGTCTTTATCACTGGAGAAATTGATAAATTTACGTCCCAGGATCGTGCCATCTGCACGCATGATGCTGCAGACCGCATCCGTATTGATTCCTAAATCAACGCTGCATATCACCTGCTCTTTTACATCTGTTTTTGATAAGCCTACTTCCTCTGTGTATGAAAACCGAAGGAAATATTTATGATGTTTC
>QUFC01000031.1 GCA_003478355.1 Lachnospiraceae bacterium AM48-27BH | reverse complement strand
TACAGGCTCCCTTTTCAGGAATGATTCCTGATTTTGTAACTATTCAGTACCTTCATAGTTACGAGCAAAAAATCCATTCCAGATCAGCTTCGCTGATGGGATTTTTGCTTTCTAGCCTATGTGTTCTTACGGTCAGCGCAGCATGTGCGCAGACCTACTGAATAGTTACCGATCGTCTATACATAATAAGAGACATTAGTTCCCGCGCACACCAAAGAAACCGTGATCAGAAATAATAACGCCGCCGTCAGCACGATCTGTAATAACAGCTGATGCCCCCTGGCGGCAGCACTGATGCAGGAAATGATCCGTTTATCGCAGATCGGCTCCAGGATTGCGGCAGCGCACTGGTAAAACAGCATCAGCACCAGAAGCTTTAACATGGGAACCGCCAGGATCAGGAATACAACCACAGCTCCTGCCATGCCAACAGCATTTTTTAACAGGACACCGGACCCTAAGATCATCTGTGCTGCCGCAGCGGCTCCCTGGCCAATTCCGGGGATCATGCCGACCAGCTTCTGGGCAGCTCCATTTTTCAGGGAATCCGCATAGGGAAGAAGAAGTCCCTGCACCACATGAAAGCCGACCACCACGCCTAACAGGACTTTCATGCCCCAGCGGATCACCTGGTCTAACAGGTCGTTCAGACGCGACAAGGTCTCTTCCTTTACCATGTTTCCAGTCATTTTCATCAGAAGCTCCAGACGGATCAGGGGGATCATCACCGTGATCAGAAGCCATTGGCTCACCCCTGCCAGTCCCATGGTAAATTCATACATGGCTGCCGCAGAGATGCTTCCACCTGCCAGTGCTACCGCAAGAAAATAAGCCGGCATCATGGCTTTCATAAACTGCATGATGGCTCCCGCTGCTTTTGCTGCTACCTGGATGCTCTGGGTCAGCCCGGTCATTAAAAGTGTAAATAGAAGCAGATATGCGGCAAAAAAGCCCGTTTCTGACACCTGACTTTCCTGAAACAACCCGGAAAAGCTGGTAAATACCGCCGCAAAGATTCCCAGAGCCAGGATCTGGCCCAGGATTCTTCCACCAGAACCGATTTCCTGAAAAAGAGCAGACTGGAGACCTGAAAGCAGCTGACTACACAGCCCCGTCAGATCTCCTGCCATCAGCCGCTCCACCAGGTTCTGGAAGGAAACAGACTCCCCAAGCCCCTGGCCGCGGATAAACTGTTCAATCTCTGTCAGATCAATGGAAAGCCCATTTTCCAGCATGCTTCTTCCTCCTGCTTCACCCGCTCTCTGCTGCTTACTTTTTTGCCGTATGCCTTGAATCTCTTTCACGCCAGAAATTGCTGCACCGTATCCAATAATGCTAAAAGAATCGGCATACTGACTGCCAGCACCGACAATTTCCCAAAAATCTCAATCTGGCTTCCTAAGGAACCATAACCTGCATCCTTACAGATTCCGGATGAAAATTCCGCAATGTAGGTAATTCCGATCATTTTTAACAGGACCTCCAGGTACATCCGGTTCAGCCGGATATAGCTCTGGACCTGGCGGATGGTCTCGATCACGGTCTTTAATTTTGTGACGCCATAAAAAAAGATCACCAGACCCACTGCCGCCACCAGATAGATCCCGTATTCTCCCTTTAAGCCCTTTAGTTCCACTGCCAGAAGGGCGCCGGCAATCCCAAGAATCCCGATGGTCAGAACCGACATGACATTCTCCTCCATTATAAGGTGAAAAGATTCTTAATTGTGTCAAACAATTCATATATGTACGGGATCATCCATAATAACACCAGGATCAGTCCCGCCAGACTGGTTAAAAATGCCTGTTCCTCCCGCCCGCTGTGTTTTAACACCTGACAGAGCACGGAGACTAAGATTCCCACCGCCGCGATCCGGAAAATCACATTTACTCCCATGGTCATTCCCCCTTTTAAAATAACAGCACCGTTAAAAACAGGCCTCCCATGATCCCAAGACTGATGGATAATTTCTGCTGCTCCCGCTCCTGTTCCCGGTAAAACCGGACAGACAGCTCCAGCTGTTCTAAGTAAAGCTCCATATTTTTTTCCTGCATCTCCAGATCCATAAACCCAAGATGACGGCCAAATTCCTTCCACTCCCGGCATTCTTCCGTGGTCAGAAGAAGCTCTTTCCAGTGCCGTTCCACAGACATCTGCCAGATTTCATAGAACGAACGCCCATCCTGGCATCTTAACTGCTCTGCTGTTTCTTTAAAAATCTGCGCCACCGGTCCGTCTGATTTTTTCCCCACCTGTTCCAATGCCTCCTCTAATGTACCTCTGGCATATAGGATCTGGCTGCGCAGAAGTAAGGTCATTTTCCGCAGCTCCTCCAGATTTTTCCGGTGGCTCCTCCACTTGTCTGCCCTGGCAAAACCAAGACCGCCTCCGGAAAGCACCACCAGAATTCCTCCCATGATCTTTAACCATATCATAGACGCCTCCCTTGTCCATCCAGGACCACCGCCACGTGACCCGGTGTCCCGCTCCGCTCCAGGATCACATAACGGCCAAACCACGCTTCCTCCACCATCCTGCCCAAAACCGGCTTTCTGCGGATCTCCTCCAGTGAATTTCCATGGACTGTAGCAAGAAGTTTACAGCCACAATTCATCACATACTCCATCGCCTCTAAGTCCTCACGGCTTCCGATCTCGTCCACCGCCACCACCTTAGGCGACATTGTTCGGATCAGCATCATCATTCCCAGATGCTTGGGGCAATCGTCCAGTACATCACTCCGTATCCCAAGATCATTTTGTGGGATTCCATGATAGCAGGCGCCAATCTCTGACCGCTCATCCACCACGCCCACTGTCATTCCCGGATGGAATGCGTTTCCATTGGAGATCTGGCGGATCAGATCACGCAGCAGAGTGGTTTTGCCACATCTGGGTGGTGAGATTAATAGCGTGTGAAAAATTTCACGATTAGCTTCACACCTATCTGCTTCATATATATATGGAAGAATTCCATCCGCACACCCCCGTATCTCATGGGCAATCCGGACATTTAAAAAGGATAGATATTTCATGGTTTTGACTGCCCCATGCTCCAGGACCACCTTCCCCGCCACACCGATCCGGTGGCCGCCCTGAATGGTAAAAAACCCCTGGCGCAGTTCCTCCTCATAAGCATAGAGGGAATGACTGCTGAAAGCTTCTACCGCTTCTCTCAGAAGACTCTCCGGTACCTTCCAGGACTGGCTCTGATCCATGGACAATTGTCCCTGGTCTGTCACAAAGTAATCCTTTCCATTCCATACCACCATCAGAGGCTGATCTGCCCGCAGGCGTACCTCCTCTAAATGGCTGATTTTCAGGGGCTCCAGCATTTCCCTCAGCTTTGCCGGAAAACTCCGGATCACCACTTCTGCTCCCATATCTTGTCCCTCCGCAGCCCTCTTCTTTATCTTTTCCCGGTTCTGGACCAGATCTGATACCGTGTCCCAGGCTTTCTTTAATCTCAATATATGATGGAAAAATTCATTCTATGAGCTGAAAATCCCGTTACAATACACCATTTTTTATCTCAGTCGAGAAGACTCCCACCTCTTCAGGTGGTGAGTAATAACAAATTATTCTCAGTGGGAGGTGGGTCTCCGACTGAGATAAGCGCTCCGCGAGGATGCGCAGTGATTCTGTAAAGAATATGTCAGCTTACGCTGACCAGAATCACGCGCCAAGTCTCACGGACGTTCGACTTGAATTTGTGCCTTTTTCAACTGACAAATCTTCTGTTAGTCTGTATACTATAAATACCAGAATCAAAATACGATCAACCTCAAACAGCAAAGGAGACCGCATATGTACAAATTTGACACAATAAAGCACTGCAGTTCACCCACTGCACGAACTATCAATCATACAATTGTCCGGGAGCTGACCGGCTCCAGGATCAGAAAGGGGGGCTGCCTGTGATCCAGCTTTTGCTTCTCGGTTCCTGTGTGATCCTGGCCTGTATCTTATGTAACCGGCTCTCCAGCAGGATTGGTATCCCTATGCTTCTGGCCTTTATCCTTCTCGGCATGGTTTTTGGCTCCGAAGGACTTGTGCGGATCGATTTCGCGGATTTTGGATTTGCAGAAACGATCTGCTCCATCGCCCTGATCTTCATCATGTTTTACGGTGGCTTCGGCACCCGCTGGAAAACGGCAAAGCCTGCTGCTTTAAAGGCTCTGGTGATGTCTGCCTTCGGCACTATTTTCACGGCGCTGTTTACCGGTCTGTTCTGTCACTATGTCCTGCATTTTGGCTTGCTGGAGGGCTTACTGACCGGAGCAGTACTAGGTTCCACGGACGCTGCCAGTGTTTTTTCCGTCCTCCGCTCGAAAAATCTTTCCTTAAAGGACAGCACAGACTCCCTCTTAGAGGTGGAGAGCGGTTCCAATGACCCGGCGGCCTATATGCTGACCATTATCCTGTTAACTGCCATGAAACAGGGTGTTTCCAGCCGTCTTCCTCTTCAGATCCTGACCACTGCGGCCACCCAGATCCTCTTTGGTCTTGCCATTGGTGCAGTGCTGGCTTTCGTTGTCCGCTGGGTTCTCCTCCATGTGGATTTTGAGACCAACGGTTTTGACACGGCATTTGTGCTGGCATCTGCGGTACTTGCCTATGCCCTGCCTTCGGCCATTGGGGGAAATGGATACTTAAGCGCCTATCTCATGGGAATCCTGTTAGGCAACAGTCCACTGCCTAATAAGAAAACCCTGGTCAATTTCTTTGACGGCCTTACCAGCCTGATGCAGATGCTGATCTTCTTTATCCTGGACTGCTCTCCTTCCCTTCCAGGATCGCCGCCGTGTGGCTTCCGGCTGCTGCCATCGCCGCATTCCTGACCCTGATTGCAAGACCGCTCGTGACCGCAATTTTGCTGACCCCATTGAGATCTTCCCTGCGCCAGCAGATCCTGGTTTCCTGGGCGGGACTGCGGGGCGCAGCATCCATTGTATTCGCCATTATGGCCATTCAGAGTGGCATTACACTGGAACATGATCTGTTCCATATTGTGTTCTGTGTCGTATTATTTTCCATTGCCATCCAGGGAACGCTGCTTCCCTGGTTTGCAAGACGGACAGAAATGCTGGACACCAGCGGTAACATTCTGACCACATTTTCCGATTATAGTGAAGAAACTGATGTTCGTTTTATCGATATCCCGGTCACAGAACACCACCCATGGAACGGCATGAAGGTCCGGGATCTGCAGCTCCCACCAGGCACCCTTTTAGTATTTTTGAGTCATCCGGGCGAAAAAAATACGGTTCCTCATGGAGAAACCGTACTGCGCTCTGGCGATGTCCTGGTCCTGGGCGCAACCGCCTATACCGGACAAGAAGATATTCACTTGAGTAAACTGACTCTGGATGCCTCCCACCCCTGGTGCAGCCGCCAGATTAAGGATCTGAAGCTGTCGCCCGGCAACCTGATCATCCTGATCCGCCGCAATGGACAGACTATCATTCCAAGAGGCGATACCATTTTGGAACCAGGCGATGAGCTGGTAAAAACGAGTTAAAGCACAGCAGGCGGCTGATCAACTTTCAACCGCCTGCTTCTCTGTTCAGCTGCCTTTACTTGTGATAAGGCTGATGGTTCATGATCCGGTAACTCCGGTAGATCTGCTCTAACAACACCACCCGCATCAGCTGATGGGGAAATGTCATCCTGGAAAAGCTAAGAGCGTAATCCGCCCGCTTCATCACCTGGGCAGACAGTCCCAGAGAACCTCCGATGACAAATACGATCTGGCTGATGCCGCTGACTCCTAATTTTTCAATCCTTTCTGCCAGTTCTTCAGAATCCAGCATCTTTCCCTCAATCGCCAAGGCAATCACATATGCATCATCCCGGATCAGCGAAAGGATTCTCTGTCCTTCCTTTTCCTTGATCTGTAACTCCACCGCTTCGCTGGCGCCTTCCGGTGTCTTCTCATCGGCCACCTGAAGAATCTCTAATTTACAATACCGGCTAAGCCGCTTGGAATACTCCTTGATGGCATCTTCAAAAAATTTTTCCTTGATCTTTCCCACTGTAACTAACGTAATCTTCATGCTTCCAGCTCCAGGATCATGTCATACCACACAGCCCCGCCGTGAACGGATTCCGATACGCCAAGATTCCGATATCCAAAGGTCTCATAGAATCCGATCAGCCGGTCCTTACAGGTAAGGATCAATCCTTGTTTCCCACGTTTTTTCGTTTCTTCGATCATATGGCGCATCAATCTGGAGGCCAGACCATGATGCTGATACTCCGGAATCACATCCAATCCAAAGATACTCTGATAATTTCCAGTTCCATTATGAAACGAAACATCCTCAAACATCTCATCCCGGATGGTGGTCTCATTCACCACCGCCCCATTAATAAAACCAACGATCCTTCCTTCCTCTTCTGCCACAAAAAAGCTGTCCGGAAAAGCCTTGATCCGCGCTTCAAAGGATGCCCGGTCTGCTGCTTCTGCCTTTGGGAAGCAGACCGCCTCTACTTCCGTCACTGCATCTAAATCCTCAGGACGTACCTGACGAATGGTGATTTCCTGCATAGAATTCATCTTTTGTACCCTTTCGTAACTATTCAGTACCTTCATAGTTACGAGCAAAAATCCATTCCAGATCAGCTTCGCTGATGGGATTTTTGCTTTCTAGCCTATGTGTTCTTACGGTCAGCGCAGCATGTGTGCAGACCTACTGAATAGTTACACCCTTTCTTGCAATGCGTGAGCAGGTCTGCGTACTTCCTGCGCTGACCTGCCAAAAACATCGTTACCTTTTTTCTTATTCCAGGTGCTGCCTATTTTGCAGCAAAATAATAGCCGACCCCCCACTTGGTATGCACAAACTGCGGTGCACTTGGACTTGGTTCGATCTTCTCCCGCAGCCTCCGGACATGCACATCAACCGTCCGTACATCGCCGGAATCCATAGCTTTATTGCCCCACACATAGGCAAGAAGCGCCTCACGGCTGTACACTTTGTTTGGATTGCAAACCAGCAGCTCCAGCAGATCGAATTCCTTAGCAGTCAGATTGATCTCTTTCTCATTAACGAAAACCCGTCTGCCATCCCGGTCTAATTTCAGGGTTCCTGCCACGATCACCTGTTTTTTCGGTTCCTCCGACTTGCGGTTTCTCATGGAATTTCTTCTTAAAATGGCCTTGATCCGGGCTTTTACCTCCAGAATGTTAAATGGCTTGGTGATGTAATCATCAGCTCCGTATTCCAGACCTAAGATTTTATCCATGTCATTGCCCTTGGCAGTCAGCATGATCACCGGAACCTCCGAAAACTCTCTTACTGTCTGAAGGACTTCAAATCCATCTGCCTTCGGCAGCATCACATCCAGAAGGATCACATCATACTCTTTTTCCTTCGCCTTACTCATGGCCTCCTCGCATCATAGGCGCAGTCCACCTCCATGTTATCCTGTTCCAGGCTGAACCGGATTCCTTTTACGATCAACTTCTCATCATCTACAACCAGCACCTTTGTCATGGTACGCTACCTCATCTTCCCTTAAACCGTAATATCGTCTTTTATCTTCTGAAAAGCGGTATCCTTGATCCCGGACACCTTCTTAATATCCTCTATCCTTTGAAAATCACCATGTTTTTCCCGATAAGCGATGATATCCCTGGCTCTGGCTTCCCCGATTCCTCTTAAAGTCATCAGCTGTTCCAGCGTTGCCGCATTGAGATTCACCTTTCCTCCGGAAATACCTTCCGCCGTTTCCTGTCCGGACCAGCCATCTTTTGTAAACACTGCGCTGTCTCCGTTTTTTTCTCCCAGAGCTTTCATCTCTTCTCTGGATGGAACCCACAGCTTCATCCCATCTGTCACTTCTGCCGCCAGGTTTAAACTGTCCACTGCGGCATCCTCTGTCACTCCCCCAGCCATCTCAATAGCCCGGAAAATCCTGTCTCCAGGACGCAGTTCCCACACGCCGGGATTCTGAATCTCGCCGCATACATATACATACAGAACTGCCGGATCACTCTCCGTGCGGTCATCACTTGTAGTCTCTTCCTGGGTATCTTCTGGATCATCTGAAAGTTCCAGCTTCCACTCCGAATCTGTGGAATGAGATGGAACATGACTGCAGCTGTAACATATGCCTGCAGCCAACAGCCATATGACAGTGAGTATGATTTTCAAGCTTTGTTTCTTCATGGTATCTCTCCTTTCCAGAGAGCACCACCTTCCGCTTATTTACTATTTTACCCAAATCATTTTCTAAATACAAGCATTATTTCTGGAAAATAATAATTCCAATCACGGCAGTCAATGCCCCAATCGCTTTTTTCCACTCCCAGCCGCTCTTTTCTACTCCAAAAAGCCCAAATACCTCGATTCCATAAGCTACAGCAATCTGTGCCACTACGATCAACAGGGCAGATCTGGCAGGTCCCAGGCTTTCCACACTGCGGATCACCGTCCATGTGATCAATGCGCCGATCACACCTCCTGATAACATATACCATGGCCTCACCTGCCAGATTCCCTGGACCTCCGGCCTTCCCGTCAATAACCACATGACCAGACAGGTGACAAACGCAGTCAGCTGTACCCAGCCAGCCGATACCCAGATGCTGCTCTGCCTGGTCACTTCCGTATTAAACACTCCCTGAATGCTCATAAGCGCGCCAGAAAGCAGCGCAATCAAAATACCCCACATAATCTGATCTCCTTTCAGGATTTCCTTATGTGGGGTATTTTTCCCAGATTTCTTTCGTCTATGTAATTTTAGTCCACCTTTTCGAATACCGGAATGGTCTCAAGCGGCGCTTCCACCATGATCAGCTGACCGCCCTCATAGTTTTTTCCATCTCTGGTATCTCTCCAGGTTCCCTCTGGCAGATACACCTCTCTCTGCCACTGATTCAGATGAAACACCGGCGCCACCAGATAGCGGTCACCGAACATATACTGATCCTGTAATTCCCAGCATTTCGGATCTTCCGGAAATTCATAGAACATGGCACGAAGCAGAGGCGAACCATTTTCCGAAGCTTCTTCAAAAAGCCCCTTGATGTACTCTTTCATAGCCATACGCACTTCGTAATAGTGCTTCATAATGCGGTAATTCTCTTCTCCATAACTCCAAAGTTCGTTGGAATGGCCTGTGTGAAGGTATCCGCCGCCCCAGTCCCGGTCGTCTAACGGAGGGATATTGATGGGACCGCGCTCTCCATGCATACGAAGAACCGGTGAATACACGGCAAACTGATACCAGCGGATCAGAAGCTGCTTAAAATCCGGGTCTTCCCAGTCGTCGGTCATAAATCCGCCAATATCTGTCGTCCACCATGGAATTCCTGCCAGTCCCATATTCAACCCTGCCTGAAGCTGATCATAAAATGCCTCAAATGTACTCGGCACATCTCCAGACCAGACCACATTGCCATACTTCTGGCTTCCCGCCCAGGCGCAGCGGAGCAGATTCACCACAGCATCGTTTCCCATTTTCTTCATAGGATCAAAAAATACACGGCTGTACATCTGTGGATAAATGTTGCTGCAGGTCAGTGCCGGTCCTGCAAAATACCGGTAATTTTCATGGTCGTACACGGCAAAATCCGGTTCCGAATTGTCCAGCCAGAATCCATCAACTCCTAAATCATAATAATTCTTTTTGCAGACCTCCCACACATACTTCCTGGTCTCCGGGTTCAATGCATCGATTTCCATGCAGTCTCCCTGATAATCATAAGTCTGAACCGCGCCGCGTTCCGTCTGGATCAACAGCCCACGATCCATCATTGGGCCAAAATTCTCGCTTTTCTTATCCACCGACGGCCATACAGACACCATCACTTTGATTCCCATGGAATGCAGCTCATCGATCATGGCTTTCGGGTCCGGCCAGTATTTCCGGTCAAATTTCCAGTCACCCTGCAAAGTCCAGTGAAAGAAATCGATCACGATCTGATCAATATGAATGCCTTCTTTCTGGTATCTTCTGGCCACTTCCAACACCTCTTTCTGGGTGCGGTAGCGAAGTTTACACTGCCACAGCCCCATGCGGTCCTCTGGAAAACCAGGAGCCCGTCCAGTCACCTCTGTATATTGCTCCAGAATCTTCTTGGGCGTATCTGCAACGGTCAGCCAGTAATCCATCTGCCTGGTAGAACGGGCATTCCACTCCGTATAATTCTTTCCAAATGTCACCTGTCCCACCGCCGGATTGTTCCACAGCATACCATATCCGTAACTGGATACCATGAATGGAACTGAAATCTGGGAATTTCTCTGTTCCAGTTCCAGTGTACAGCCTTTCAGATCCATATAGGAATGCTGGTACTGGCCCATTCCAAAGATTTTCTCCCCGTCATTGCTCTCGAACTTTACAATTAATTTTGACTCGCTTCCACCAATGATTCCTTTCCATTCCCGGTTGATCACCTTCAGGCAACGGCTCTCCCGGCTGATGGTTCCATCATAATTGCGGAAATACTCCTGCAAAAATACAGTTCCATCCCTATAAAATGTAATGACTCCCGCAAAATTTACCTTCGCCTGGATTCTGCCGTTAGTGATCACTGCCATAGGCCGCTTTTCTACAACACCGCTGCTTAACCGGTGATCCATCTCCCCGATCTCCACCACAGCATTTCCCGCAGGAACCGGTTCTGTCAGCGCCCAGTCCTCATTCGTAAATCCCCCAAGTTTCGTTGCCCGCACACGCAGGGAATCCTCTCCCCAACTCTCGATCCGAAGCATTTCCCCCTGATGGTACGCCAAAAGCGCACCGTCCTTCTCCTCAAACCTCATGTTTATTCCTCCTGCTTTATCATTGAAATCTGATATCTATTTTTCCATACTTGTATTATACTGATACCAGGATCAAAAGCTTTTGACCCTAACATCATTATACTAATATTAGCAGAAAAAAACAGAATATTTTTCAAAAATAACATCTCAGAGCACAGGATGTCACGAAAAACGATCCATCTTTTGTTAGACTGTAATCACAGAAATGGAAACTGCCACAAGGGAATGCCCCATCCTCTGTCCATCTGACCGAGATGCTTTTCCCTTGCGGCAGTCTTCTTTTATCACACTTTCTATTTCAACTCTTCCAGTCTCTTCTTGCAGCTCTCAATAACCTTCTTCATGGCCTCAGGTCCCGGAGCGCCGATGGTCATACGCTTCTCCACACAGGTCTTTAAGCTGATGGCCTGGTAGATATCCTCTTCAAATACCGGACTGATGGCCTTGAACTCATCCAGAGTCATATCATCCAGAGCGATATTCTTATCAATACAGAACAGAACCAGCTGTCCCACGATTCCATGGGCATCACGGAATGGAACACCATGATTTACCAGATAATCCGCTGCATCAGTCGCATTGGTAAATCCGTTCTTTGCGCTGGCCTCCATGATATCCTTGTTAAAGGTCATGGTAGAGATCATGCCGGTAAACAGCGCCAGACATCCTTTTACGGTATCAATCGCGTCAAAGGTCAGTTCTTTATCCTCCTGCATATCTTTATTATATGCCAGCGGGATTCCCTTCATCGTTGTCAGCATGGACACCAGCGCACCATAAACACGGCCGCTCTTTCCACGAACCAGCTCTGCAATATCCGGATTCTTCTTCTGAGGCATGATGCTGCTTCCGGTGCTGTACGCATCATCGATCTCCACAAACCGATACTCATTGGTATTCCAGATGATGATCTCCTCACTGAAACGGCTCAAATGCATAGCAATGATGGACAGGGCGCTTAACAGCTCGATCACATAATCACGATCAGAAACGGAATCCATACTGTTTAAGGTCGGACCATAAAAGCCTAATAACTCTGCGGTATACTCCCGGTCTAATGGATAAGTCGTCCCAGCCAGAGCGCCTGCACCTAATGGACAGTAATTCATTCTCTCATAAATGTCATGGAGACGGGTACAGTCCCGGTAGAACATCTCAAAATAAGCGCCTACATGATGAGCCAGAGTCACCGGCTGTGCCTTCTGAAGATGGGTAAATCCAGGCATATAGGTCTCCGTATTCTTTTCCATGATCTTTAACAGCTCTGCCAGCAGATCCTTTACCAGACCGTCAATCTCTTTTAACTCATCCCTGCAGTATAACTTCATATCCAGCGCCACCTGGTCATTACGGCTGCGGCCAGTATGCAGGCGTTTTCCTGCATCGCCGATCCGCTCGATCAGATTAGCCTCCACGAAAGAATGGATATCCTCATGTTCTTTGGTAAATTCCAGCTTGCCAGCCTCGATATCCTCTAAGATCCCCTGCAGGCCGTCTAAAATGGCTTTCTCATCCTCGCTGGAAACAATGCCCTGTTTTGCCAGCATCTTTACATGAGCCATGCTTCCCTGAATATCCTGATGATAAAACTTCTGATCAAAGGAAAGGGACTCATTAAAATTGTGTACTAACTGATTTTCTTCCTTCGTGAAGCGTCCGCCCCATAATTTCATACTTCTATAATCTCCTTTTTCTATTTCGGTTGTCATTCAAGTCGAACGTCCGTGAGACTTGGCGCATGATTCTGGTCAGCGTAGCTGACATATTCTTTACAGAATCACTGCGCATCCTCGCGGAGCGTTTATCTCAGTCGGAGACCCACCTCCCACTGAGACTAATTTGTTATTACTCACCACCTAAAAGAGGTGGGAGTCTTCTTGACTGAGATAAATGCAATGATTCCCAGAATCAGCGCACATACCACCGTGATGCAGATGCCGGTCTTCTGTCCCTGCGGTTCAAACCGGAATTCTACCGTATGGGTTCCTTCTGTCAGATCCACACATAAAAATGTATCAAAAATCTTCGATGCTTCCATTTTAACGCCATCTACCAGAATCGTCCAGCCTTTGTCATATGGAATGCTGGTAAATAACGTTCCTGCCTGATCTGTATTTACCACACCGGACAGGGAATCATCAGTCCAGCTGGTCACCTGCAGCGGATAACGATTCAGGGCATTGTACACCTGATGAAGAGCATCATAATTAAAATGGTAAATCTCCGCATTCAGGGACTGGCTCTCGTCCTCCCCCTTTAACACCAGCTCTTCCCCTGCATAGCACCAGCCAAGCTCTAAAAGATAGCCACGGTTTACATTTTTAAATTTCTTGCTGCTCCGTTCCGATTCCCCGGTTGGAGATACATCTACCTGCTCCACCTTCCGGTTGGCAATGTATACATAATACATGCCGGCAGTTTCCGGTGTAAAACGGGCGGTATCTTCCTTATTTTCCACATCTACCTGCTCCAGCACCCGGTCCACTCCGATGAGACCGCACAGGTCATTCTGCACCGATACCGGATTTCCTAAGTCCCGCTGCCAGCTGTAATCAATATCCGATGGCACCATAAAACCAACTGGAAGCGTGTCTCTTCTTGCATACAGATAAGTACCGCCTTCCTGGCGGATCAGGATCAGATTAGAACTGCCCTCCTGCGGTTCCGAATACAGACCATATTTTACTGAAAATAACGAGTCGATCAACGGCGTACTCCCCGTAATACTGTAAGCATTGGTGCTTCCCTCGCAGCCAACTGTCTTAAAAAATGCCGTCAGATCCGCATTAGCCACAGAAGAAAACAAGGATACGGACGGGAAATTCATCCACGCACCGTCATTTTTCGTTTTTCTGGTCACCTTCTCAATACGATAAAAGGTATCTGCCGGAAGAAGGGATCGGGTCAGTGTCTCTACCTCCTGGTTGTCCTTTACATAAGCGGAACGACTGGTCGTGGTCACGCTGGTCACTGTCATATTCACTGCAGCTTCCACAGAAACCAGGGCCAACGCCGCTAAAAGCACCGTCCCCGTTCTTCGTTTTCCACTCTTATACAGATAGATCAGACCTCCGTACAAAGCCAGGAATGCAATGGCCACAAGATAGGTATAAAACTGGAAATCATCCACATCCACCAGTTTTTCCGCCAGGATCACAAATCCTATAGAACCGCCCAGGGCAAATGCCACATGAGATCTTGGCGTTTCCTTTAAGTGCGTATAAGCCTCATAGCTTACCAGCAGCACCAGAAAAATATAGATAAAGGACTGTCTGCATGGAAGACTGTTGGGATAATGAAACCCATGCCAGATAAAATTCAGCACATTGATGGAAAAGCTTGCCATAAAAAGCAGCAAAAGTCCGCAATAAACCGCTTTCTCCCTCACCCGGATCTGCCTGCAGCCCAGATATAGCAGGAAAAATAACAGCACCGCCACACCACAGTACAGATTCGGCCAGTGATCCAGTCCGATCTCCGTCTCCACGATCGGCAGATGTCTGGCGATCATATCAAAGATTGAAAAATAAGAAGTAACCGTTTTGGGGAAATTCACGTCTCCAGATGCCGTCATCTGTAACGCAAAGATCTCCGGCAGCAGGACCGCCGCGGAAAGACCGCCAGCCAATACGGAATACCCTGCAAATTTCAATCCGCTTACCACAAAATCCCGTCCGCTTTTTCCGCTCTCCAGAATCCAGAGAGCAAAGAAATAGATCACCATAAACATGCAGATCATGATGGAAATGTAATAGTTGGACAGAATGCAGACGCCAAGAGATATGCCGTAAAGCAGTCCTTTTCCCTCTTTTACCAGCTGTTCTAGTCCAAGCATGATCACCGGGAACAGCAGAATACAGTCCAGCCACATGATATTCCAGCTGTAAGCCGCCATATATCCAGATAAGGCATAAAAGATTGCAAAATATGCCGTACCAAAATCTCTGGTCCTGCAATGCTTACTTAAATACCATGCAAATGTCAGACCTGCCAGTCCCGTCTTCAGCACGATCATGTAGGTCATAAACTCGATCACATAGCCTTTGGGACACAACATGATCAGCCAGTTCAAAGGACTTGCCAGATAGTAAGCATAAAGAGCAGCAAAATTCACACCCATGCCTACATTCCAGCTGTACAGAAGGCTTCCTCCATCTGCCAGTTTATGACGGAACTCTGCAAAAAATGGCGCATATTGGTGATACATGTCCGTCCTCAAAAAGCTCTCGTCTCCAAATGGGAAAATCCCCCTTTGTGCAAAAATGATCACCATAATGACCACCGGAACCAGAAATGCCGCCAGATAACGGTCTCCCGGCCTTAAGATTCCATTGGCGAAATTCTCCCTTTTCCGTTTTCTTGCCTCCTGGCGCTCATCCGCCCTCCGAAGCAGCACCGCCTCCTGGCTGCGGCTCTCCGGCTGATCCCAGACCGGTTCCGGCTCCAGCTCTTCTGGTTCTAATTCCAGGTCTGGTTCTAATTCCAGGTCTTCTCCTGCTTCCGATTCCTGGTCATCTATCTCAGAATCCAAAGCCGCCGCCTCTTCGTCCTCAGGCTGGTTTTCCGTGTTTTTCACTTTCTGCAGCATCGGCTCTTTCGGCACATCCGGAAATCCTTCTAAAATGTCCTCCAACTCCTTCGATACCTGCTTGATCTCATCCAGCTCCATGTTCCTTTTCCTCATCCTTTTTCTTCTTGAAGATAAACAGTTTGCTCATAATATAGTTTAACACAAGAGACATGGCAGAAACCATTAATTTCCCTAAAAATTCGTTCCAATGGAATCCATCTACCATCAGGATCATCCCCAACATCGTCAGGACTCCTGTGGCTGCTCTGCACGCCACAAAAGAAACGAATTCCTTCCATAAATAAGAAAGCTTTAACGTAAAGCTGCGAAATACCCAGAATTTATTGGTCACAAAGGCAAATAATACTGCCGCCGCCCAGCTTAAGGCAGTGGAAACCTTGTAATCCCAACCCAGAGACCAGAACAGCGCATAGCTTGCCCAGTCCACCAGAGTTGTCAGTACCCCAAAAATAATGTAGGAAATAGATTCCCTGTTTAATACCTTCTTCATTAATTTTGAAATCATAAAAACTTTCACCTGCACAAAAGGAGCGGTCGGTAATTCCGTTACCAGCCGCTCTTTTCTCTTTCTCGCTGCGGTCCATACATCAGTGATCCGCGCCATTCTTGTTCTACACATCAGAACCCTGCTGCTTAGCGGATTCTTTTGCTCATGCTTCTGTTGTAACAGTCACCGCATCATCCTTTTTTTCAGACAGCAGCTTCTCCACACTGACTAATTTGACACAAAGGGCAAATAATTCCATGGCCTGCTTTAAGTCATTTAACGGAGGATAAGATGGGGCAATACGGATATTGCTGTCATGAGGATCCTTTCCATATGGATAAGTCGCTCCTGCTCCTGTCATCACCAGACCAGCCTTCTTACATTTTGCCACGATGGCTTTTGCACAGCCATCCAGAGAATCAAAGGAAATAAAATAACCGCCCTTTGGTGTGGTCCAGGTACCGATTCCAAGCCCTTCCAGTTCCCGATCCAGAGTCTCAAGTACTGCCTCAAACTTCGGTCTTAAAATATCCGCATGCTTTCTCATATGCTCTACCATACCGTGGATATCGCCAAAGAAACGCACATGACGAAGCTGGTTCACCTTATCATGACCAATGGTCTGAATGCGAAGCTGTTTCTTAATATCAACCAGGTTGTTCTGGGAAGCTGCAATGGCTGCAATACCAGAGCCTGGGAAGCTGATTTTGGAAGTAGATGCAAATTTATAAACCATATCCGGGTTACCGGCTCTCTTACACTCTGCTAAGATCTCGATCAGATGATCCTGATCCATATCGTATAAATGATGGATGGTGTAAGCATTATCCCAGTAAATACGGAAATCTGGAGCTGCCGGTTTCAGTCTTGCAAAACGGCGTACCGTCTGGTCAGAGTAAGAAATACCCTGTGGATTAGAATACTTCGGCACACACCAGATACCCTTGATAGAATCGTCAGAAGCCACTAATTCCTCGACCATATCCATATCCGGACCGGTTGAAGTCATCGGAATGTTGATCATCTCGATACCAAAATACTCTGTAATAGCAAAATGACGGTCATAACCAGGTACCGGACATAAGAATTTTACTTTATCCAGCTTACACCATGGCGTATTTCCCATCACGCCGTGGGTCATCGAACGGGATACCGTATCATACATGACATTCAGGCTGGAGTTACCATAAATAATAATGTGATCTGGAGCTACCTCCATCATATCAGCTAACAGTTCCTTCGCTTCGCTGATACCGTCTAACACACCATAGTTACGGCAGTCGGTTCCATCTTCACAGGTCAAATCCATGTCGCTGGTCAGCACATCCAGCATCCCCATGGACAGATCCAGCTGGTCGATACTTGGCTTTCCTCTGGACATATCCAGTTTCAGATCTTTTCCCTGATACTCTCTGTACTTTGCAGACAATTCTTTCTTCAGAGCCTGGAGCTCCGCTTTGGTCATCTCAGCATACGGTTTCATGTATCTCCTCCTCATCCTCGTCTCGTAGCTATTCAAGTGCGTAGACCTCCTGAACAGTTACTTCGTCCCTAAAAAGGGCGATCTGTATTTTACAAGTAACGAAACGATTACTTTTACAGTTACTTCGTACTTTACCGCAGACCGCTCTTTTCGTCAATACCTGAGTGTCAATTTTCTGACGTTTTTATAATTGGAAATCTGTGCCTGTTTTCTCGTTATAGAAACAGTCGCATGAATATTTTTGCATTTTAAGCCTTGTCCATCAGTTCTTTTACGATCTGATTTACCAGTCCCGGATCCGCTTTTCCCTTCATAGCCCTCATAGTCTGGCCCACGATAAAGCCCATGGCTTTCTGTTTGCCATTGCGATAATCTTCCACAGACTGAGGATTTGCGTCGATGATCTTCTGGATCTCCGTCCGGAGTGCTCCCTCGTCATTGACCACTTTTAAGCCTTTTTCTTCCACATACTGTTCCGGATCTACATCATTTGCAAAAATCTCCTCAAATACTGTCTTCGCCACAGTACGGTTGATGGTTCCCGCGTCGACCAGTTTAATCAGCTCTGCCAGGTGCTTCGGTGAGAAATGGATCTCCTCCGGATCCTGCTCATGCTCTTTTAATAACCGCATGGTCTCCACCATCAGCCAGTTGGATACCTCTTTCGGCTTACTGCACAATTCTACGGTAGCCTCAAAAATATCCGCCATATGCTTAGAACTGGTCAGGATCTCTGCATCATACTGCGGAATCTGGAACTCCTTCTGGTAACGGGTCAATTTCTCTGTTCTCAGTTCCGGCTGACGATCCTTCACTCTCTGGATCCACTCATCACTGATCCATACCGGCATCAGATCCGGATCCGGGAAATAACGGTAATCCTGGGCATCCTCCTTGGAACGCATCGCATGGGAGGATTCCTTGTTGTCATCCCATCTTCTGGTCTCCTGGATCACCTTTTTTCCTTCTTCGATCAGCTCGATCTGTCTTTTCCGCTCGCCCTCAATGGCTCTGGCAATAGCCTTAAAGGAGTTTAAGTTCTTCATTTCCGTTCTGGTACCGAACTGCTCCGCGCCTGCCTCACGCACCGATAAGTTCACATCGGCACGCATGGAGCCCTCCTGCAGCTTGCAGTCGGAAGCGCCTAAATACTGGATGATCAGACGTAATTTTTCCAGATAAGCAATCACCTCATCGGCGCTTCTCATATCCGGCTCAGACACGATCTCGATTAACGGTACACCACTTCGGTTGTAATCCACCAGGGAACAGTCATCCCACTCGTCATGGATCAGTTTCCCTGCATCCTCTTCCATATGGATCTCATGGATACCGATCTTCTTCTTTCCAGCGGTGGTTTCGATCTCCACCCAGCCATCATGGCAGATGGGCAGGTATAACTGGGAAATCTGATAGTTCTGTGGATTATCCGGATAAAAATAGTTTTTCCGGTCAAATTTACAGTACTGGTTAATACTGCAGTTGGTGGCAAGACCCACTGCCAAAGCATACTCTACTACCTGCTTATTTAATACAGGCAGAGAACCAGGCATACCGGTACACACCGGACAAGTGTGGGTGTTAGGCGCACCGCCGAATGCGGTGGAACATCCACAGAAAATCTTGGTTTTGGTGGCCAGCTCTACATGAACCTCCAGACCGATCACTGTCTCATACTGTTTGCTCATCGTTATCTGCCCTCCTTTGTCATGGCTGGCGCCTCATATTTCCGGCTCTGCTCAAATGCGTAACCTGCCCGGATGATCTTCTTCTCCTGGAAGCAGTCACCGATCAGCTGTAGACCAATCGGAAGTCCGGCGGAATCCTTTCCACAAGGAACGGTCATACCGGGAAGTCCGGCTAAGTTTACGGAAATCGTATAAATATCACCCAGATACATTTTCAACGGATCGCTTAAGGATTCACCTAATTTCGGGGCCGTAGACGGTGCCGCCGGTCCCAGGATCACATCGTATTTTTCAAATGCCTTGTCGAATTCCTTCTTAATTAATGCTTTCGTTCTCAGGGCTTTCAGATAATAAGCATCATAGTAACCGGAGCTTAACACGAAGGAACCCAGCATGATTCTTCTCTTAACCTCTTCCCCGAAGCCCTCGGAACGGCTCTTTTTATACATTTCGTGAAGACCTTCATATTCCTCGGCCCGGAGTCCATATTTCACACCGTCAAAACGGGAAAGGTTGGAGCTGGCCTCTGCGGAAGCGATCACGTAGTAAGCAGGGATCGCGTACTTCACTAAGCCTAAATCAAACTCTTCAACGATAGCTCCCTTGTCCTCCAGAACCTTCGCTGCTTTTAAAATGGCGTCCTTTACTTCCTCGTCCAGACCTTCGCCCAGATAATCCCTCGGAATACCGATCCGCATCTCCTTCACATCATCCACCAGGGCAGATGTGAAATCCATGTCTTCTCTTGGAATGGAAGTGCTGTCCTTCTTATCATAGGAAGAAATCGCTTCCAGAATGGTGGCACAATCGGTCACATCCCTGGCAATCGGTCCGATCTGATCCAGAGAAGAACCGTAAGCGATCAATCCGTAACGGGATACCGTTCCGTAGGTCGGCTTGATGCCGGTCACGCCACAGAAGGAGCTTGGCTGACGGATGGAACCGCCGGTATCAGAGCCTAACGCAAAGAAGCATTCTTCCGCTGCCACTGCCGCACAGGAACCGCCGGAAGAACCGCCCGGTACGTGTTCCGGGTCCCATGGGTTTCTGGTGACGCCGTAAGCGGAAGTCTCTGTGGTGCTTCCCATGGCAAACTCGTCCATGTTGGTCTTTCCTAAGATCACGGCCCCTGCCTTTTCCAGGTTGATCACAGCCTCTGCACTGAAGGTCGGAACAAAATTATATAAAATCTTAGAACTGCAGGTGGTCAGCAGATTCTTCGTACACATATTATCCTTGATTGCCACCGGAACTCCAGCTAATGGGCCGGTTAATGTTCCATCATCAATCCGTCTCTGAACCTCTTCAGCCCTTTTTAAAGCGCCTTCTTCATCCACAGTCACATAGGCATGGACTACAGGCTCCCGTTTTTTTATCTGCTCCAGAGACGCTTTTACCGCATCCACAACGGTAATCTCTTTCACTTTTATCTTTTTCCCCAGTTCTACTGCGGTCAAATCCAATACACTCATTTTTTCCGTTCCTCCTGTCATTTGTCCATGCCCTATTCCACGGTCTTTGGAACCTTATAAGAACCATCCTTGCATTCCGGTGCATTCTTTAACATATTGTCACGGTCATCTCCATTGGTCACTACATCCTCACGAAATACATTCGTCATGGTAAATACATGGGACATAGGCTCTACCGCACTGGTATCTAATTCATTTAACATATCGATGTAATCCAGCATCCGGCCCATATCCTTCTTGGCCGCTTCCTTCTCCTCTGGAGAAAGGTCTAATTTTGCTAAAATACCTACATAATCGATGGTTTCATCGCTGATAATGTTTGCCATAATGATCTCCTTTCCGCCCTTTTTATGGCTCCAATCTTGTGACATCTCTTGGGAATAAAGATGTCTCTCTCACGTTCTGCTCATCTAACAGTCTCATAGTAAGACGCTCCAGTCCGATTCCCAGTCCACCATGCGGCGGCATACCATATTTGAAGATCATCAGATAAGAAGCGATGTCCTCCGGATCCATGTTCCGCTTCTCCATCTTAGCTAAGATCTCCTGGTAATCATGGATTCGCTGGCCTCCGGTAGTCACCTCCAGACCCTTAAACAGCAGGTCGAAGCTCAGTGTGAATTTTGGATCTGCCGGATCGTCCATCGCATAAAATGGACGTTTCTTGCTTGGATAATGAGTAACAAATACGAAATCGCTGTCGTACTCCTCTTTGAAATACCGTCCGATCAGCACTTCCTCCTCCGGCTCCAGATCGTATGGGTTGCGGATCTTCCGGTTGTATTTCTCAGATACCAGTTCCTTGGCCTGGTCAAACCGCACTGCCGGAATCCGGCTCACATCCGGAAGCTTCACACCCAGCATATCCAGCTCTTTCTGATAATCCTTTGCCAGAAGCGCCATGGTATACTGTAAAAATCCGGTTTCCATCGCCATCACATCTTCAAATCCATCGATGTAACCCATCTCAAAATCCAGACCCACATATTCATTCAGATGTCTGGTGGTGTTGTGCTTCTCCGCACGGAACACCGGAGCCACCTCAAATACCCGGTCAAACACGCCGACCATGGTCTGTTTATAGAACTGCGGGCTCTGTCCTAACTCCGCCTTCTTGTTGAAATAATCCAGTTTAAATACGTTGGAACCGCCCTCTGCACCGCGGGCTACGATCTTTGGCGTATGGATCTCGGTAAAGCCTGGGTCTGTAAAAACTCCCGGAAGCCTCTGACGATTCCCTCCTGAATCTTAAATTTCGCCCGTTCTCTCACATTCCGCAGGGAAACCGGCCGAAGCGCCAGTTTGGTCTCCAGGGAAGTGTTCATCTTGTACTTGCTGATGGCGATTGGAAGAATCTCCGCAGGCTGGGATAAGACCTTAATCTTTCTCAGACGGATCTCAAATCCATGGGGCGCCCTGTCTTCTCTGGCAACCACACCGATTATCACCACTGCGGATTCCTCTTTCAGATCCTTTAAGTCAAACTCGGTAACGCCCTCTTCAAAGACACACTGTACCAGTCCTTCCGCTTTTCGCAAGATCACAAACGCAACCTCACCCATATCACGGATCGTATGGACTGCACCTTCCATCTCCACAGTCTTTCCTGTGTAATCGCCCTCTAAAATCTGGCTGATGCCAAGTGTCTCTTTCTTTTTTACTCCATCCATAAATTCCATCATATTCGGTATCCTCCTTGTCCATGGCGTGCTGTCCTAAGTATTACCAGCACTGCTTAAGAATGTTTTATATTCCAGGACTTTGGCTCGTTGTACGCATAAAAGAGAATCCTGCTTGCAGGATTCTCCGCCTGCGGCGGGGCGCAACAGCGGCACTCTTCCTTTCCGCCGCAGTGCGATCCTCGCGGAGCGTTTTTGATTTCATAGGACGAACTTTCCTATGAAATCAAAAAGTCCCGGAATATGATTACATATTCCGGGACGGGATCAACAAACATCTTCCCGCGGTACCACCCGCATTGAGCAGCCAGATCTAACAATCCGGTACTCCACTCTCTGCACTTAACGCATGCTTACGGATACGCCTACTGCCAGTTATCTGCTTCTGCCATTCAGGTTTCATACCTGCCGCATCATCATTTTCTGAACCTTCGACGCATCAGCTCCAGAGTGTTCCCTTTACCGATTCCCTCATGACGGCGCTCTCAGTCGGTGACGCCCTCTTCCTGTCAAGTTTCCTGGTAAGAGTCTCTTTCATAGCCTCTAAAAATTTTGACTGAATCATAGCACAATCAATTTTTATTTGCAAGAGTTAATTTCAGAACTTTATAAAATTAAGCATTAGAAGTTTAAAAAATTAATCTCTCAGGCCCACTTTTCAAACCGTACACGTTGAATTTTTATTGATATTTTGTAACTGTTCAGTACCCTCACAGTTACGAGCAAAAATCCATTGAAAATTGCCTTCGGCAATAGGATTTTTGCCTGCAAGCCCATGTTTTCGTACGGTCAGCGCAGTGAATGCGCAGACCTACTGAACAGTTACGATATTTTTTTATTATGATATATGGGCAAAATTCTCCTGCAAACAAATTGCATCTGATTTCTGACTTTTGGCCCCTGATATCGAATCATAATACGATCGTGAGTAGAAACACACTCACTCTATGGATAAGATTCAATCATTTTCCATATACTTTATCGTAACGTAACTGCTCAGTCCGCTCTTGCTCGTATAAGATCACGGTCAACACAGCAAGTACAGTCCTATTGAACAATTACATCATATCATCCCTTTCCGGCACATACCACAATCCTAAACATCCGGAGGCTTTCCTATGTCACCATTTGAACTGTTTTTTCTTGCCATCGGCTTATCTATGGATGCCTTCGCCGTTGCCATCTGCAAAGGCTTATCCTCGAAACACTTCAACCAAAAACACGCCGTCATCATCGCCCTCTATTTCGGCACCTTCCAGGCCCTGATGCCCGCCATCGGCTATCTCCTTGGCTCCCGCTTCCAGCAGTCCATCACTGCCTACGACCACTGGATCGCCTTCATTCTCCTGGTCCTCATCGGCGGCAACATGATCAAAGAGTCCTTCGACCACAAGACCGAGACCAGCAGCCCTTCCATCCATTTCCAGGAAATGCTGATCCTCGCCATTGCCACCAGCATTGATGCCCTGGCTGTTGGTGTTACCTTCGCATTTCTGCAGGTATCCCTGATTCCGGCTGTTTCCACCATCGGAATCATTACCTTTATGATCTCTGTTCTGGGTGTGAAGATTGGTAACGTTTTCGGGATGAAATATAAGTCAAAAGCGGAATTTGCCGGGGGAGTGATTTTAATTCTGATTGGAGGGAAGATATTAATGGAGCATCTGTTTTTTTAGGACAGATGCTCCATTTCATCATCATTCAATTTTAAAAAGCCCAAACTTTCCATCTTCCGCGATCTTCTCCAAAACCCGTTCAAACTCATCTGCCTTCTCCAGAATCGGCGCTGTATACCGCTGCCCCTCAATCACAGTCTCCATCACAAACAGTTCTTTTGTCGCTTTGGAAACATCCTCCATTTTATCCAAATTTTTATTCCAACGGCGTGCTTCCATGGAAATCTGAACATCCATCATAGCCTTGATCTGCTCATAATCTGTAATCAGGCCCGGAATCAGAAATGCATGTACACAAGCCCATACCACAAACCGAAAATCCGATCCCATTCCCAACTGGTATCCGGCCTCATATCCTGTTTCTTCAAATTTTCTCGGATTGGTAAGATAGACGCAGATCCTATCCACCTCTCTCGCCACTTTCCCAATGGCTTTTTGGGATTTTTCTGAACCATACGGATTGGACAAAATCATTTTTTCTATTTCCCTATAATTCACTTCCCGGTCCTCATCGAAATAATTAGACTTTTTTCCTTTCATGCCCAGCGTAAATGTATATTCCAGCATATTCATGATGCATTTTTTCACGCTCTTCTGATCAGTAATCGAATCCAGATACTCCTCCGCCCGCTGCATTGCGGCATTCTTTTCTTCCACCGCCGCATCAGCGATCTCAATCAATTTCCCCATATCTATGGTTCTTTCCTGTCTGATCCTGTTCTCTTCATTCCACCGTTTCTCTACTTCCTCTTCTCCAAGATCATGCAAAATCTCTCCTATATCCTTACCTGTCTGTGCAAACATATCTGTAAACAGCATAACGTACCTCCAACTATTTTCTTATTTTTAACCTCTTTAAGCCCTACACTCTTCAACACCCGTAATCAGATAATCCTCCGGAATCCCATCCTCCTTTGACAACCAATGAAACCGGTTCATAGATAACCTTTGAACCTTCTCCTTCGCCTCCCACGCATCCTCCGCCCAGACCAGAACCGACCCAATCCTCAAGACCGAGACCTTGTACTGCTTCATTTCTTTTCCATCTCCTTTTCAAGATCTACTTTTATCCTAAGACTCTGCATAGACATTTCCTGTCATTCTATGAAAATTCCTATGAAAATAGAAGGATTGATCCATATAATCGTGATCAATCCTTCTATCCTTTGAAACATACTAGACTTATTTATTTTTTATAAACTTCAATCCGACATTGATGTTCCTTCGTCTTTTTATCATAATCGATGGCCACCAATAAAATATCCCCTGAAAAATGCGCCACCGACTCCGGATATTTTTTTTCTTTTATCTGCTGCATGGCTGTTTCTGCCGTTTTATTCCACTTCAACTCTACCACCAGCGCAGGATAATTTTTCGCATATTCTGGCTTCGGAAGAAATACAAAATCCGCGAATCCGCGCCCCGCTGGCATTTCCCGGACAGGTTTAAAATAATACTGCATCGCACTTAAATAAGCAATCGCCAATACACTGCTTAAAGAATTTTCGTTATTATACTGAATAGCCGACGCGTACTCCATATGGATTTTCTCTATTTTCTCCGCAACTGTATCAGAATCCATATCCAGCGTTGCATCCAGCAATTCTTCCGATTCCCGCTGAAATGAAAGGAACTCATTCCATTTCGTACTCTCAACCGCTGCTGTAAGTTCCTGTCGGATCTCCTCATTGGGAACAAAAGCCATCTTTTTATTCTGATCATATCCCAGATACCCCAGATGGACCAAATAAGTAAGCACATCGTCCTTATTGGAAAAACTTACCGTATCGTTCTGAAATGACTTTACATTGACACTGACAGATGCCCCCGACAGCATTTCGATAATCGCCGTTTTCAACCCATCAAAGTCCATATTAATCAACGGCACCACAACTTCATAGGAACTGGTATCGGACCAGTAGCTCTGAAATTGCTTCCATTTCAGGATCTCCACAACTGCTTTCGGATTATAAACCTGCGTCCCTCTCAGCAGATAGCCGTCATACCAGTGTTTTACATCATTAAAATCCACCTCATACTTTTGACAAAGTTCCGATACCTCTGATTCTGTAAAACCTATATAATCCGCAAAAATCTTCGCATCCAGCATGGTAAACTCATCAAAATTATTAAGGGCCGACTGCGTTTTCACCTTCTTGATCGGTAAAATTCCCGTAAGATAGGCAAGCTGGATGTATTTTGTCGGCTCCGTTCCCTTAAAAAGGCCACGTAAGAAATTAATATACTCTTCCTGTATCTGTTTATCAGCCGCCTCATCGCGGATCAGAACATCCCACTCATCAATGATCACAATAAATTTCTTTCCTGTTGCCGCATTGATCCGGGACAGGGATTCCGGAAGAGATGCGATCGTTTCTGGCAATTTCTGTGGATAATACTCTCTCAGTTCCTTAATCGTCTTCTCCGCAATGTAAGCCAATACTCTTTTAGCCCCACCAGCAGGTTCCAGGCACCATTGTATGTCCAGATGAATGACATCATACTGATTCAAATGCCACTGAAATTCTACACTTTTTCCAATTTCCAGGTCAGAAAACATGGCTTTCGAATCGCATCCACGGCCATAGTAGGCAGTAAGCATATCTGCAGTAATGGATTTTCCAAACCTGCGTGGACGACTGTTACAGATAAATTTAGAAGTTGTATCCATAACACGGTTTGTATAATTTAACAGACCGGTTTTATCGACGTATATTTCTGAATTTAACGCAACCTGAAACGCCACATTCCCAGGATTTACAAAAATTCCCATGACCGCACACTTCCTTCCTACGATTCGCTGCAATAATATACATGTATATGTCCATCTTATCATCGCATCCAGGAAATAGCAAGTTCCACCACTATTTTTCCGCTGGTATAAAAAAGACCGCTCATTTCTGAACGGCCCTTTTACAACTTATCCGCAATTCCACTCAACGCCCGGATCACTTCCAAGTACCTTTCCAATTGTTTTTCTCCATACCGGTGAAGAATCTCTGCCAGCATCGCAGATAATTCATCCTTTCCCTCTTTTCCCTTCCCATACACCAACAGATCCAGTGACAGATCAAGTCCTTCCGACACACGCACCAGCGTATCCAGACTCATCCTCCGGTCTCCACGCTCCAGATTACCATAATAGGAACTGGTAACTCCACATCGCTCTGCGGCCTCTTCTCTGGTGAGATTCGATGCTATTCTGGCAACGCGAATTCTGTTTCCTATCTCTTTATAATCAATCTCACCCATCGGCTTCCCCCAATCTCTTCATACGATCACGAACATACTTTCTCTATCACTTATCATTTTATCGGTTCAGAAATGTTTTTAAAGTTGCTATTAGCATTGTTTTGTCGTATTATTTGATTATCAGCATTATTTACAATGTTGGGAAATTTTTAGAATATCACATACTATGACACGATATGTCATTTACCTGTGCTATGATAAAAAAAGATTATACAAGAGGGGGATATTGAACATTGAGTGAAAGTACAAAAAAACACGACCGCGTGTTGGAACTTTACAGCCGTCTTTTGACGGGAGAAGTTCTTCATAAAGATAAATTAGCGTTGGAATATGGTGTTACTACCCGCTCGATCCAACGCGATATTGACTCCATCCGTGATTTTTGTTCCAATCAGGCAACCAGACATGGCGAAACGGCTGATGTTATTTATGACCGTACTATCGGTGGATTCCGGTTAGTCAATTCCAGAACCGTCACCCTTAGCAATGCGGAATTATTCGCCGTCTCAAAAATCTTGCTGGAAAATCGTTCTCTTTCTAAAGCCGAAATAGAAAAAATTATTCTGGAACTGGTGGATGCCTGCCTTCCAACCGCAGAAAAAAAGAAAATGTCCGAATTGCTGCGCAACGAATTGTTCCATTATGTGGAACCCCATCATGGGAAATGTCTGATCGATATGATCTGGAATCTCAGCTCTGCTGTCTACCACCAGAAGCTCGTCCATATAGAATACCAGAAAACCAATGGTTCTATCTCAAAGGTCTTTGTCAAACCGCTCGGAATTACTTGCTCAGAATACTATTTTTATTTGATTGCTTACTATGGGGATAATGAAAAACTTCATCCCGGTTACCCAACCATTTACCGGATTGACCGGATTCAAACTTATCAAATCACTGATGAATCCTTCTCCATTCCATATCGCGACCGTTTTGAAGAAGGGGAATTCCGTAAACGGATTCCATTCATGTACGGCGGCAAACTGCAAAAAAAACAGTTTCTCTACACTGGACCGGATATTAATGCCGTTTTAGACCGCCTGCCCACTGCCAAAGCCGTAAAACAGAAAGATGGAAGCTATCTGGTGGATGTTGAAGTTTTCGGATCGATTGGATTAACCATGTGGCTGAACAGCCAAGGAGATTATGTAAAAATACTTTCATGATTTATTTTAGACAATAGAAGGCGGCCTCGCAACAGGCCGTCTCCTAATCTCTTAAAGAGACTTTTGAATACATTCTATATCAAATCCAATTGCTTCGCAGTATGAATCATACCAGTACCTCCACATACATCATAACTTTATCCCGGATATCAAGCTTTACCGCATATTCCACAAGCAATGACACATTTTTATCTTTTGATGCCATATACTCTTTCATTGCTGTCTGAAATACCTGAACATCATATTTTTTCCATTCCCTGATCATATCACAAATACATCGTTTTTTGTCATACGCCCGAACTAAATTTCCACTGCTGAAAGTAACTTCACAGGCCCCCATCTGTAAGGTATCATCTTTTGCGTAATGGACCTCTTTATTGGTTTTCTTGATATTTTTACGCTTAAATTATCTTTTATTTGAGCGCAAAAGTAAACTGTCAAAAAATGAAAATGGAGATTTATAAACACTTTACATGCGTGTTTAAAAATCTCCATTTTTCAATACCTGTTATTTTCCAGAAAATCCAGCATTTTTCTCAAATGCATCATACTCTCGCGCCAATCCGTCCGCAATTGTATCAGCTCCCTGGTCAATCACTTTATCATAGCAGGTCTTTAAAAACTCTCTTCCTTTTTCCGTTACCATTCTCTCATGAAGGGAAATACTGCTATCAATTCCAATCTCAAGCATTTCTTCCCCTTCTCTCTGGAGCAGTCCTTTTGCTTTCAGAAACTGAAATACCGCCTCAAACTTGTGGATCACTGCCTCAGAATTTTCACCTGCATCGATGTGCCACTGTGCCTTATCGTATATCTCAAGCATTTTTAATCTCTCCTTTCAATACGTGTATGTACATGCGCGGGAATTTTTACAAGATTGCCGTCCTTATCCCGGATATAAGTTCCTCCTGCTTCCCGTATCCGTTCTTCCTTCGCTGTCTGCTCGGTTTTATCTGCTGTTTGGGAAGTGACCTCTATGGAATCTACAACTTTTCCATCCTTGACAACTACATAATCAATACGTCTGGCCTCACCGGTAACTGGATCTTTGACAATGTTTCCATCTTTATCTCTGAGATATGCCTCAGAAATAATCTGATAGCCTTCCTCCTCAGGGTATCTCTTCTCTAATTCTTCTCTTACTTCTTTTTCCCTTGCCAGGCCGTCTACCTTATTTTTGATTGGTTCTCCCACTTCTTTCACAATAGGAGCATCATAATTCTTACTTGCGAATTCTACCTTGTCCACTTGTTTCGCAAGCCAACTTTCGGCAAATTTTCCGGCCGCTATATCCTTCGTCTCTTTCAGACCATTCATCCCGCCAATCATAGGATCGTGCCCTCCTTTACAGAATCAAACCAATACTTGTAGATGTTCCTCCGAATCTCAGATTCGTCTTCCTGCGCACTCATGTCTTTCATAAAACACTGGCATAATGTAAGTGCAGCCTCTTCATTGACCTCAGGAATCAACTGGTCGATCATCTTTTTTAAGTCTGAAGTCAATTCTGAATTATCCTTTGCAGAAACAACTGCCCGTTCTACCTTTTTTCTGGTATCCAGGATATCCGTTACCAACCGGGAAAGTCTTCTAAAACTGCCATCCTTCCACAAATCAAGTTTTTCCGTCTCGTTGTACTCATCCAGAAGATCTTCTATCAGCTTTTCATTCCGAGCAGACAATCCTAACTTTTTAAATCCTTTTTCTACTGTAGGGATATCAAAATCCAGTTTTTCATTTAATCGGCCCTGAATCAGAAAATATATCACCTGTTTCCGGTAATCTGTCGTATCTGTATATACCTCATCACCTTCATACACATAATTTTTTTCTTGTATCTCACATCTATTAACCTGAACCAGAACGGGCTCAACCCAGTCATTCTGATATACTGCAGCAACACCCTTTTTCAGTTTTGCTAATTCCGGGATCTGATCCTCTCTCAGTCCAGCAGCATATCCCACCAACTCCCGGTCTGTTTTCTCTGGCAGCCGGAGAATGATCTTGGTGTTTGTATTGCGGATTACTGACATATCCAGTAAACCCGGTGCCTGATCTGCGATCACAAATCCCTCTCCATAAGTTCTCATCTCAGCAATAGAATTTGCCAGCAGTTCTACTGACTTTCCAAGAACATTCGCTCCCTCGGACACTTGTTCTGTTGATGTGCGCTTTAACAGGTTATGAGCCTCTTCCAGAACCGTAACATGACTCAATGAAGAATTCATTCTTCCAGAATCCATTCGGTATTCGTTCAGCTTCATGACAAGCAGGCCCATGATCAATGATTTCGTCTCTGCTGAGCCAACACGGCTCAAATCAACGATCACATTCTTATCAAACAAATCTCCATTACTAATCTCGTCCCCACAGAATATCTGACCATTTAACCCGGTTGTTAAAGAACGCACCCTCGTCATAAGCGCTCCAGAATAATCGCCCTTACTATCTGCGGAATACTTAGACTCATCGATTACCAGTTCGATCTGCTCCAATAAATCAGCAAAATTAGGGAAGCGTCCCTCTGCTGTGTTTTCTGAAGTATTGATGTTCCATCCAGTTGAAACATACGCCCGCTCCATGGCTTCCTTTAAGATCGCAGGCATCGCTGCGTACATCGGCCAGCACACATTAAAGATCTCCACCAACCGGTCCATATGCTCCAAAACATGAATTCCTTCTGGAAAACTAAATGGATTCACTTTCAGGAGACCCGCAACCTTTGGATTGGTGCTGTAAACCTTCACATCCGCAAACTGGCCAAAAATATTTTTATATTCTCCCTTAGCCGGTTCAATGACCAGGTAATGGACACCAAAATTGTCCAGCTGACGCAGAATTTCATATACGGTATTACTTTTGCCAGAACCTGTTGAACCGGTTACAAACGTATGCATGGTCAAACTGTCCGGATCAAGTGTGACCTTGCTTTTCCCAACGCTTCCCATATTGAATATTTTGCCCAGATTAATTCCATTGGTATGTTTTATTCCATCATAAGTCACGATCTCTTTTCCAAAATCAGAATGCTCGATCACTGGCAGCCCGCATACGGAATGTCTTGGCAATCCCATATGAATCGCCAGTTCATTCGCACTGACCAGAGAACAGGGAGTCACTTCGATATTTCCTGTCGGTCCCTGGTATTTAAAAACTGGATGGATAAAATTTTTCACATACTGTGCGATCATCATTGTCTTCTCTTGCTGGAATTGTCCCCACGAATTGATCGCGGCAATTTCAACGCCTGAATTTTCTCCCCGCATCAGCGCTTTATAGGTAGATGCCGCTACCTCCGCCGCATACTGGTTATCAGAAAGAAAATACGCAGCACACTCATACATTCCAAGGCTTTCAAACTCATCAATACGCTTTAACTGTTTATTAATCCGCTCCAGGATATCTTCAATGGATTTATCATGAAGGGTAAGCGTCATTCCCTCTGACATCCCCTTGGTCTGTCCTTCTGTCTTGGAACTGCTGTAGTTCGTGGTATTGGTTACCCCATCGCTGTATCCATCTGTTGTGGAAAGGCCCTTAGTAATGGATTCATTCCTCGATGTTGAATCCGATATATTTTTACTTACCACTGAGCCTAACATACCAAGCCGCCAGAAATAACAACTCCTGCTGCCAAGGCTGGACCACCTAAAACAGCACCCAGTAAAGATGCCGCAGACGCAACACCTTTAATTGTTTTTCCCGCTGCACTCTCCTGCGATTCCCCATGAGAAACGGATGTTCCATTTGTATTCGATTCACTCTGCGTCTCAGAATAATTCGTCGTATGGGTCGTTGCCTTGCTGTTTCCTTTTGTCTCTGCAACGGAATAATTAAAAGCATTATTGCTGGTGTAATTTACCTGGGTAGAGGCAAACGCCGATAACTGGGTATAGACATTTTCATACCCTTTACGCAGTTCTCTCAACTGTGACTGTGACGTACCATTGGCAATAATTATTCCCGTATATTTTTCCCCCTGCATGGACTGGACCAGTTTTTCCAGACCCTGTACAAAGGACTGATTGGATGTATGTTCATGGGCCTTATTGTTCGCAACACAGGAAACTGCAGAAACACTCTTCGCTTTCATTTGATCAAGAATCTTTTCCATATCCTCAATCGTATAATCATCAAAGGTCTTAATCCCCGGGAACTGTCCTTTCATCGCATTTTCCACAGTATTTTTCAAGGAACTAATCGTCCGATATTCATCCAACGAACGGACTCCCATATAAAAATCTGTTTTCACTCCGTCACTGTCGATAATAATAAAAACTGCACTATCGGTAATGGATAAGGCGTTAAATACACTGGCAAATTTATAAGTGGCTAATTCATCCTTCTCATAAACCATTTCATTAATTTTAAAGAAACGAACATTATCCCGGATATTGGACTTCAATACACGATCACTTAACGGCACAATCTCCATCTTAGAAAGGTCTGATATATAATTTTTTAAAATCACATCATCAACAACCTTCAAAGCCGTCTGATATCCCTGTGCAAGATCAGCATAGGATTTCACCGGTACAGCAGAACTGCCCTGTGTTCTTTCCATCAGTTCTTCCATTAAGCACCCTCCTTATCGCTGACAATCAAAATAATTCCAACAGCGACAGCGGCCACACCTCCAATAGTAATGAATGTATGAGAAGTGCAAATACCTGCTGCAGTTAACACAACACCAGCAGCTGATACTCCACCCCCCACTTGTTTCCGGGTGATATGGCTCTGTACATGAGCCTCGCTTGTTTCCTTACGGATCTTATCTGCTTTTTCTTTATAGAGGAAACGAACCATGCTCTTTAAAAGTTCCACCCGCTCTTTGGAAAAGCAACCGATCACAGCGACCATTTGCTGGTTTAAATAATCCTCATTCCATGAAGTAACATCAAAATTCAGTTTTTCACCGTCATGTTCTGTGTAAATGTTCCCCAACTGTTTCATCGCATACTGTTCCATTTCCTGAAACTGTCCTGAGGTTGGATCCAGTAAAAGACTATCTTTCAGCATAATACGCACACGCATGATATTTTCTGATTGTACTGCTTCTACAAATTCATTTGTTATTGCCATACCTGATTCCTCCTACTTATTTATTCTCCTTATACTTCTTCGCTGCCTTCAAAATTTCATTTGCAATCTGCTCCATTTTGTCAACATCTGACAGATTCCATGCTCCTTTTTTGTTCACACAATCGAGAGCACGATTTATTTCTGTTATCTGTGCTTTAATCTTTTTTAATTCTCCAATACGGATAGCCTTTTTTTCTTCCTTAGATTTATTTCCAATCCCCATTCTTGTTTCTGTTTGTTTTCTGCTTTGTTCTTGGGTATTTCCTTGTAGACGTTTTCTTCTAATACTATCCGCCTTCTCCGCCAGTACCTTTGCAACCACTTTTTTTAGATGATTCACTCTTACTTCTGAAAAATTGGTAACCAGCAATGTCAATTCCTGATCCATTACAGCACGATTCCATAGTGTCTCATTGGTTTCAAGCATCTCTCCATCAAACGGAACAAACAAATTCGGAAAATAGCTTTTTGCATATGAAAGCATTTCCTTAAACTGACAGAATGTTGGATCAAGCAACATCGAATCCTTCAGCATAATTCTGGTAAGAAGCAAATTACCTGCCATTACTGCTTTCTCAAATTCTGGAGATATCATACAATAACCTCACTAAATATCTAATATTTCTTTTATTCTGTTCTGGATATCCTCAAGCCATTTCAGCTTTGCCTGAGATTCCTGGATTCTACACTCAATGTCCTGACTGTCCTTCGCACACTCTTCCATTTCTTTTAACTTCTGTATTAATATAGCATCAAGTTCGGCAAACTTTTTAGAAAATTCCCGTTTAAGCAGTGCTGTTTGTTCTTTTGCATATTCAACCGCACTCTGACCATTCTCATATAACTGCTGCTGTACTGGTGCAAAGAAAGCCTGGGCAAGTTTTGTTCCATCTACATATTCCTGGTTCTCATAAACATCTTTATAATGCCCACTTTCCTGGAACCATGTCCACGGTTTATACCACTTTTTATCTGTGTTTTTAACCCAGACCGTATCCACTTTAACACGTTTGGTTTCCTTCAAATTATCAACAAGTGCTGAAGCATCTGTTGAAATCTCCCCATTCATCAGCTGAAATGGATTGATTACTACATTTCCTACATTGACTTCCTGAGCAAGTTCGGAAAGCTTTCTCTTATACTCTTCAAGCAAATCATTTGCACTTTTATGTACATGATTGGTGATTAAGTTTTCAAGTTTTACTTGGATCTCTGCCTGAAGATTATCCGCAAATCTGGCAAACTGTCTGCAAAGTTCCTCTGCCTCCCGTGTAGTCATCTTCGTATCACTGGCAGAAAGCTGTGCTGTAATTTTCTTTTGCGCAGCCATAATAACCTCGTCTTTCATCTTTACGATTTCACGATCGTAATTAATCTGTTCAATTCTTTGCTTGAAACGTTTTGCCTCTTCACCACTGGCAAGTTTTTTCTTAATCTCCGCAATATGAGCAAGAATCTCCTTCTGCTTATCCTGGTTCTCAGTGATCTCCTGTTTTGTTACCTCAAAAGATTTTGCACTCTCAAGACGCTTGGAAAAAGTATCCACAATGTTCTTGATCTTGGCCGTTTTTGCGTATTTCTGGACATACATCCTGATTGCCAGTTCGATTGGAATGATGCCGCAATGAATCAGCGCCTCCTTGCAGGCATCGTGATTTGCTCTTGCATCCGCCAGCTGATTAGCGATTTCTCCACGAACAGACGGAGTAAGCGGTGCAAAATTCTCAAAGTACATCTCTGGATTCCGATTAAATTTCCTTACTTTTCCCTTTGCCTCATATACTTCATCATCATCGTCATCATCACTTTCTGCCAGAATCGTCCGGATATTCAGTGCCGTAAGGGCGGAAGCCGGGTAAATATTTGCGTTGTCAATTCCATTGTCATGCAGATAATCCCGCACCTTTGTGATCGCAGCCTCAATGCTGTCCTCTCCCTTTTTGAAATCATCCAGCTTATTGATCACGAAAATGAAACGATCCCGAGACTGTTTTCCTCCCACCTTCATGCTTTCTGCCACATGGCTTAATAGGTTATAATCATCATTTACTGCAAGCTGAGTTGCATTTAAAATATATAATACAACCGTTTTTGAGGATTCTGACAACATACGGTAAGTGGCTGCTTTATGCTCTGGATCCCTTGAATTATTGGGTCCAGGAGTATCCGCAAGCACTAGAGAAACATCGTCTGCTGTGACGAACGGAATATTGCCTTCCGCATGGATTTTAGAAACTGCCGGATTGCTGTTTAAGGTATCCATAATCTCGAATGTAAGTTCTGGCTGGGTCTGAATGAGATTACCATCTATATCATAAACCATTGCCGTAAAATGATCTGCATCATTGTCTTTTATTTCTGTAATGGTAGCCGTACATGCCTCCTGCTTTGCAGGCATAAGCTTCTGTCCAAGTAATGAGTTAATCAACGTAGACTTTCCAGCGCTCATGGTTGCAACAACATTCACCTCAAAATCACTGCTTTTTGCCATCTTAAAAGCCTTGATTACATCTGGCTGCTTTAACTCATCAAATGGACCCTCCTGAATTTCATAAAAAATTGCGTCAATCTCAGCCTCTTTATCTTTAACCTCTTTGGCCGGGATGTGTTTCAATTCAATCCGGAAGCCATCCTTAATAGCTTCACGTGTCATCGCTTCCACATCTTCATAATCCAACGTTGTCCCCTGGAATGTGATCTGAAACTCACGGCTACTGCATTCCTCAAAAAGTATCTTCGGTAACTCCTCGATCCACTCTTGAAGACGACGGTCTACAAAGTGCAGCCGGCTATTTTGTTTCGGCACCTCTCCATCAACGGTAATCTCTGTTTCTAAACGATATGGATTGTACTTAATAAAAATCTCTCTCATATGTTCACCTCATATTGTATATAATTTTTTCTAAATGTAACAAACCGGAATGCAATAACAACTGCTGGGCTTCATCATCCTCATCAACCTTCACAGTTTCTCTGACCGTTTCAGGATAATAAACATCTAACTGATATTCTGGCTTTTTCATTTTTCTTGCCATACTGTCATATTCATCCTGTTCATCTTCATCCAGAGTTTCCTTAAAAATGATTTTCTTCGCAAGATAAGCTCCATAGGATGATACCGGAACAACCTCCGGATTTTTAAATCCGATATTAGTCAAATCAGATATCACTGTCTGTAATGTCCGTTCCACTGAATCTTCCTTCTTCCGAAAACGATCCAGTTTATTTACAACAAACAGAATTTTTCCATGATAATGTTCCAGAATAAATAATAAGTGCTTTCTATCATCATCTGTTCCTATGTTCTCACCATTTAATAAGTAGATCAACAGATCTGCATCTGTTTCACAAATTGTTTCTTCGGCAATCTGTTTATGTTCCATATCTTGAGACGAATTCACGCCTGGCGTATCAACAAACCAGACTCTTTTTGATGATTCGCCAATTGTTCTAAAATAAGTACCTACCGTAATTTCAGAACTATGATTGTCCACGTTGTCTTCCATCAAAGTTTTATCGTCTGCATCTAATTCCAGCAGATGATCCCATTCATAATTGAATCCATCTTCATATGGCTTATTAACAATCCTGTGGATCTTAGCGGTACACGCGTCATTCTGCGTTTTATTTACTTTTTTCCCAACAAGTGCGTTTAAAAGTGTGGATTTACCTGCGCTCATGTTAGCAGTAACGAGAACACGAATCGGCTTCTGTTTCACATAACTGTAATTTGCGTCCCAACAAGATTTCAAATATCTGATCTGACTTATATTAGACACAGAAACCTTTGGATCATAGAGGGAATCATAAACCCGTTTTATTTTCTTTTTATACCGGTCATTATACATAGATGCTAATTCGTTAAATATTTTTTTACTTTTCTCTTTTTCACCATATGCACAAATAAAAATGCAATCAAAAATTAGGCAATAGCGATAGGAAAAAAACTTAAATGGCCTGAATTTTGTAGACAACACCTGCCTTTTACTGTTATTAAAATCCCCCTGCTGATAGGCTTTCTCATCCCCTAGAAAGGTTTTTACATACATCCGAAAAGTCTGTTTAGCCCAAAGATCATTTGCAGCATATTTTTTCTGAAAATACTCCAGAACATTCAGATATTTCTGCTTATAGCTGCTTTTTTCCCCTAACAAAGGATGCTCTTTCAGCATCTGCGATGTTTCCAACATAGTTAAGTCCAAAATATCCTACCTCCGCATTATACAATCTGATTTGACTTTTTTATTATTATACACCCACACTATGACATATTCTGTCACTTTTCATATTTTTCTCCCGTCTTGTCATTTCTTTTTCCCCATGCTATCATATTCCTATCCCCCCACCCAAAAGGAGGTATTCGCATGCCAACCTTAAATATTCCCGTCGGCGTCTCCGATTTTTCGGAAATCCGACAGAACGGATACTACTATGTGGATAAAATGAAACTAATCCGTGAAAGGACGAAACCCTATGAAACAGATTGATTTTGAACACGGCACCGTCACCAGCAATATCTTAAATGCCGCATTGCCTATGCTGGTGGCACAGATTTTTAACCTGCTTTACAATGTGGTAGACCGGATCTATATCGCCAGAATCCCAGATGTTGGAACAACTGCTCTTGGCGCAGTCGGCTTATGTTTTCCGGTTATTGTCATCATCACAGCATTCAGCAACCTTTTTGGAACCGGCGGTGCGCCGCTTTTTTCAATCGCAAGGGGGAAAGGTGACCGCGAGGAAGCCAGTCAGATCATGAACACCTCCTTTACCATGCTGTGCTGCTGCGCAGTTATGCTGATGCTCTTTGGCCTTATCTTTGCCCGTCCGATTTTGCGGATCTTTGGCGCATCTAATGAGGCGTTGCCTTATGCATATCCTTATATGATGATCTATCTCCTCGGTACGGTTGCTTCTATGATCGCAACTGGAATGAATCCTTTCATCAATTCACAGGGATATTCCACCGTAGGTATGTTGTCGGTTGCCCTCGGCGCTGTTACGAATCTGATTCTGGATCCGATTTTTATTTTTGTATTCGGTTTCGGAATCAAAGGCGCTGCCATTGCTACGATTTTATCCCAATTTTTATCCGCAGCTTTTGTTGTGAACTTTTTACATAATAAAGCGGAATACAGGGTAAAACTCTTAAAATTCCGGGAACTGGCTGATTCCCTGACTCTGTTGAAAAATATTGTCAGCCTTGGTACTGCCGGATTTATCATGCAGCTGACCAACAGCCTGGTTACCATCTGCTGCAACAACGTACTGGCTGTTACTGGCGGCGATCTATACGTTTCCGTTATGACGATCGTGTCCAGTGTCCGTCAGATTATCGAGACACCTCTTCATTCTTTGACAGAAGGTTCCTCTCCGATCCTCAGTTTTAACTACGGAGCCCGCAAACCAAAACGGGTGAAAAAAGCAATCCTGGTCATGACTCTTCTGGTTCTGGCGTACTCTGCTATTGCCTGGGGCGCTATTCTTTTAGTTCCTGAATTTCTCATCGGTATTTTCAGTTCCGATCCGGTTCTTCAGGCAGATGCTGTTCCGGCACTGAAACTATACTTTGCAGCTTTTATTTTCATGGATCTTCAGTATATTGGACAGATTATATTCAAGTCCCTGAATAAAAAGAACCAGGCGATTTTCTTCTCCCTGTTAAGAAAGGTATTTATCGTAGTTCCGCTGACCTATTTCCTGCCTTACGGGCTTCACATGGGAACCAACGGCGTATTTATAGCAGAACCGGTGTCCAATGTGGTGGGCGGAAGCTTGTGTTTTATCACGATGCTGGTTACGATTTTGCCGGAATTAAAACGAATGGAAGAAAGCAATCACTGATCATTTCTACCAACCAGGCACACAAACTGCTATAGCTGCAGCACATAACAAAAGGTTCCAGCCGCTTTTTTAGTGGCTGGAACCTTTTGATTAACCGCTTATTCTTTCTTACGGTCAGTGCAGTAATGACGCAGACCTGTTGAATCTTTATTTGTTTTCTTCAATCACTTCATTTCCACGATCCATCAGATTCTTAATGGTATCGTCTAAGGACTGGGAACCAAGGAGATATTTGTCTGTCTCTTCTGTCAGAATGCTGTCGATCTCACTCTGATACTCAGGTGTGTAAGTCTCGAAACTGTCAACCCAGTCAGGATCTTCCATCACTTTAGTCAGGGCTTCTACATCTACTTTATCCTTAAATCCATTGATGATCTGGTTTACGCTGTCCATCTTGCTTGCGCCTTTTTCATTGGAAATGAACATTCCCTTTAAGTTCACACCTTCTGTAGTCCAGAAACGCAGGAAATCATATGCTTCCTTTGGATGCTCAGATGTTTTCGCAATTGCGAACATAGTTGCACCTGCTACATTGTAATGTTTTCCGTCTTTGTCCCATAATGGCTGGCGGGCAAATGTAGTCACAAAATCAGGTGAATATTTTTCATTGCCGATATCGCTGAGCATGAAAGTTCCCATCGGGAGCATTGCAATATTTCCATTAAAGAACTGATCACGGTAGTTCATGTTCAGAGCCTTTACATCTGCCAGCGGTGTAGAGCAATGATCTACATTTTCCATGTCATAACGCATCTGTAAAAATTTAGCAAAATCAGGATTATCAAAGGTTAATGTCTCATCATCATTAAAATAAGTGCTTCCATCCTTACTGCTGCTGATTCCCCATAAGTTGCAGTTGCCCCAGGAATGGAAATAGGAACCGTATTTGGTGTCTGCTCCGCTTCCGCTGGTCAGCTTCTTGGCATACTCATGATAGTCATCCCAGGTCCAATCCAGCGCAGGAACCTCCAGTCCAGCCTCGTCCAGCATATTTTTATTGATCAAGACCAGATTGTACTTCATTTCTCCAGGAATACCATAAGTCTGATCATTGACCTTTAAAATAACATTATAAGCATCTTCTGCCGTGATTCCTTCTTCTTTCATGAAATCATCCAGTGGCAGATAGGAACCAGACATGGCACGTACTGTATACTGGGCGTAGTTGGCTGTCATCAGAATATCGATCGGTTCACCACCCATCAGCATAATATCTGTCTTGGTCAGGTAATCGCTGCTGTTCATGTCTCCTACATAATCAAACTGTACGGTTACGTTTGGATGCAGCTTCTTATAAGCCTCAGCAACCTTCTGATTTCCTGCGTCATGATTGGTCTGCCAGCTGACAAAACGAAGCGTAATTTCCTCCTGATTATCCTCAGCCCCCTGTGTTGTTCCGGCTTCAGCAGTTGTTTCTGCTGCCTTAGTCTCCGCTGCAGCTGCAGATGTCTCCGTTTTTCCCCCACCGGAACATCCTGCCAAAGATGCTGCCATGACAGATGCCATCACCAGACTAAGCCCTCTTCTCATTTTTCTCATAATACCTTCTCCTTTCGCAAATATAATTTTTTTTGTAATGATTCAGTTCTTTCACAGTCGCGGGCAAAAATTCATTGGAAATTGCCTGTCCATCGATCAGCTCTTAGCCCTTTACTGCTCCAGAAGCGATTCCTTCAATGATATACCGCTGTCCGCAAAGGAACAGAAGGATCAATGGCAGCGTAGCGGATACGGCTGCCGCCATAGTCAGGGAATAGATACTTCCCGACTCAGACGCAAATAATTTCATTCCCAGCTGAATGGTAAATAACATACGGTTGCTTAAAAAGATCAATGGTGTCTGGTAATCATTCCAGGTCCATACAAATTTCAGCACCGCCAGAGTCGCGATAGACGGTTTGATCAGCGGAAATACAATCTGGAAAAAGATCCGCAGATGACCGGCTCCATCGATCTTGGCTGATTCACAAAGGGAATCTGGAATTCCCATCATGGCCTGTCTGAGAAGGAATACACCATACAGACTGAACATGGTCATTAAAATAATTCCCATGTGGGTGTTGTAAAGTCCCATTTTCTGCATGATCACGAAACGGCTGACGATCATAACCTGCGGCGGGATCATCATGGTTGCCAGATAGATCAGGAACAACTGATCTCTGCCCTTCCATTTGATCTTCGTGAATCCATAAGCTCCCAGCGCAGATACCAGAATCTGAAGAGCAGTAGAGATCACAGTCACTTTAATGCTGTTTAAATAATACATCCCAAAGTTATACTGTTCTCCCCACACTTCCTTATAGTTATCAAAGCCCACGCTATGCTCCGGAATCCACCGGATCGGGAACTGGAATACCTCATTTTCCGGTTTAAAGGATGTGGAAATCATCCATAGTAAAGGAGTCAGCATGGTAAAACCGATTCCATAGAGGATGATCGTAAAAATCACTTTATGAATCTGTATTTTTTTCATATGCTTCCTCCTTCTATTCATTGGCGAACCGGTCCTGGAACTTCCACTGAACCAGCGTAACTGCAAAGATCAGAAGGAACAACGCCCATGCCAGCGCACATGCATATCCCATCTTAAAATCATTGAATGCAGTCTTGTAAATGTAGTAGGCCATCACGGAAGTAGAGTTGCCAGGTCCTCCGCCTGTCAGCACACTGATCAGATCAAACACTTTAAAGGAACCGATGATTCCCATGATTGCCAGGAAAAATGTAGTCGGGCTTACCTGCGGCACTGTAATATAACGGAACTGCTGGATGCTGGAAGCGCCATCGATCTGGGCTGCTTCATATAAATCAATGGGGATATTTTTCAGTCCAGACATATAAACTGCCACATAATATCCGATCTGGGTCCAGATATTGATCATCATGATCGCTACCAAAGCCCATTTCTGATCCACCAGCCATTTCGGAGGATTCTCAATCCCGATGGTATGGAGAAACTCATTGACTGGTCCATAGCTTGGCTGTAGCATTACCTGCCATACGGTACAGACGGCAACCACGCTGGCAATATATGGAATAAAGATCATGATCCGCACTGCGGAGCCTCCATATACATGCCGATTGATCAGATCTGCCATGATCAGTCCTAAAACCAGAAGACATGGTACGGTAACTGCTGTAAACAGGATATTGTTCCGGAAAGATACCAGAAACCATTCATCTTTAAACAGTTTCAAATAATTTTTTAATCCGGTAAATTTGATGGCGTCCCATCCTTTTAGGAAATTCCACTGGGTAAAGCTGATTCCCAGAGACATGATAACCGGAATCAGAATAAAAATGATGAATCCGATCAGGCCCGGAAGGATGAAACAGATGCCTGTCAGCGTCTCTTTACGTTTCATATGGTGCCTCCTTTTTTGATTGTCAAAATGACGAATCTTGTTTGTTATTTGCTATGTCATTAGTTTAAACTGCACAATTACAAAAGTAAAGTTGACATTCCTGCCAGACCATGAAATTCGTACACTATCCTACCAATATCATGATATCCCATTGACATTCCTTCTCTCTATCCTATATTATGTATATATATTACAAGAAATGGAGCTATTGCATGAAAAACTTATTTAATTTTGCCAAAAAAGACTTTTTCATCTTTGCCTCTACTTATATTGCCATTATTTTGCTGGTTCTTCTATGCCTGTTCCCTGTCTGCCGCGCTTTTGAAGTATCTGAGCAGAAGCAGGCACTGGCTGAAATCCGCGATTACGCCTCCAGCATGTTAGGCGAACTGGATCTTCAGGAATCCTCGATTTTCCATACCACCAGAAATCTTTACAGCGACCGGGATTTTACTTCGATCTATTATGATAGTACACGAAGCACCTCTTCTTCCCTGTTTTATGACATGACAAGGCTGCAAAAGCGGATCCGGTTGTATTATCAGAATCTGCAATACGTCCAGGATGTCCTGGTATATCTGCCAAAATTTAATTATGTTCTGACGCAGAATTACATCTTTGACAACCGTGATTCCTTCTATTCTTATATGAAATCAGATACTTTTGGCAAAACTTCGGACTGGTTGGAGGACTTCCCATTAAATAGTACCGGAATTTCTTTTTACAGTGATGAATTGACCGATTATGTAAACTCTGGGGAGAAGAGAGAATCCTTGAATTTTTCCTATTATTTTCCAATGTATGGAGATGCCAATGTGCGGATGCTTGTCATTGTCCAGCTAGATCCGGATGCAGTAGCCAGAAGCTTCCTGTCAAGTTCTGCTGCCGATTATGGTTTTGCCATATTAAAAAATGCAGATGGAACCGTATTAGCCCAACACAATCTCCCGGATCAATTTTCTTCTAATGACTGGAAGCTTTTAGATCTTCACCAAAGCAGCCAGGGATATCTCACCATTGGAATTAAAAATACCTATTTTAAGCCGATTCACCAGGCAGCTGTCCGATTGATCATTGCCGATATGGGAATCGCACTTCTTCTGGGCACTGCTACTGCCATTTACTTTGCCCACCGGCGGTCACGCCCCATCGAACGCATCCTCCAGATCATTCAGGATATGGACCGGAAACCGGACAGGCATAACTCTTTTGTTGAAATCGAAGATACCGTTTTAAACCTGATCCAGGAGATCAGCCGCTGCAAAACGACCATTGGCACTCTGGATTCCATAGTTGCTGATGGTTTAAAGGAGAAATTATTTATTTCCGGTATTGATTCTGATCAGGAAAAAATATCCTTTCATCAATATTTCGGTGATTTTTCCACCTCCATGTGTGTGATCGTTTTCTCACTTCCCGAAACGCTGCCCACAGATTCCTGTATTTCCAGAAATGATCTGCTCTCCGGTCAGTTTCTGCAGCTTGGACATGGACAGGATATTTTTTACGGGACAGAAAACCAGCTTTTTTGTCTTACCGAAGCTGCTCCTGAACTGCCAGATCTGCTGCGAGAACGTTTAAAATTTCTCAGGGAAACTTATCACGTCTCCCTGAAGGCAGGAATCAGCAACCAGTTCCAGGATATTACCTATGCCCAGCACGCTGCTACCCAGGCCAAACGAAGATTATCTGCCGGTTATCACATCGATGGTGTATTTGTATTTACCCACACCCACTCTTCCAGGGCGATCCGTTCCCTGATCAGCATTCAGGAATTGGACAATCTGCAGCGTGCCCTTCTTGGCGGCAAACGCCAGAATGCAGACCGGATACTGGAATTGCTGCACCAGACCATCAGCCAGACGGAACAGGACCCTGTAGAGCTGCGTCAGATGTTTTTCTCCCTGCGCTCCGTTTACGCTGCAGTCTGCAGCCAGTTTTCCCTGGAAGCGGAACGCAATGGTGAGACCAGATTCCACGCCCCGATCCTTCCGAATGACCTGGATGAATATGATCTGGATTCTGTATACACAGTATTCCTTAAGCTAAATGAAGAGCTGCAGCAACAGTATGATATCATCATGACACGAACTGCACGAAATCTTGGTACCGAGATTCTGTCTTACATTGATCAGAATTATACTGACCCGGATCTCTGTGCCGGTTCGATTGCGGATACTTTTCACATTTCTGAAAAATATGTATTCCAGCTGCTAAAGGCAAGCTGCAGCGAGACTTTAAATGACCGGATCATCCGGCTTCGGCTTGAGACCGGTATCCAGCTTCTGGAAACCACCGATCTTACTGTCACCGCTATCGCAAAACAGGTCGGCTTTTCGTCAAGTAATACCATGTACAAAGTATTTATGCGGGTGAAAGGGGTCTCCCCTTCTTCCTACCGCGCAAAGGAAATATAAGGAGGTTTATGATTTATGAAAGCAATTATGGTGATGTTTGATTCCCTGAATCGGCATTTTCTCCCCAACTACGGCTGTGACTGGACAGTCATGCCGCAGTTTCAGCGTCTGAGCGAGAAAACGCTCACATTTGACTGTTTCTACGGCGGTAGTATGCCATGTATGCCTGCCCGCCGCGAACTGCAGACCGGCCGGTATAATTTCCTGCACTCTTCCTGGTCTCCGATGCAGCCATTTGATGATTCTGTCATTACCCGCATGAAGGAAGCCGGTATCTATACCCATATTTCTACCGATCACTTCCACTACTGGCAGGACGGCGGCTCCTGCTACCTGACCAAATTTGACAGCCACGAGATTGTCCGCGGCCAGCAGGGAGATCCATGGATGGGACAGGTCTCCTGGCCGGATTATCCTGACACCCTTTCCAAGAGAAAAACCGGCCAGAGCTGGCGCCATGACTGGGTAAACCGTCAATTTATCAATACAGAAGAGGCGATGCCTCAGTACAAGACCTTCGAGAGCGGTCTGGACTTCATTGAGCGTAACCACACGGAAGATCAATGGTTCCTGCAGATTGAGGCCTTTGACCCTCATGAGCCTTTCTACACACAGAACGAATACAAGAAATTATATCCGGATGACTATCATGGCAAGAACCTCGACTGGCCGGATTACGGGATCAACCAGTATGGCGATGCTGCTACCAAACATGTCCGCTACGAATATGCAGCCCTTTTGAGCATGTGTGACCGTTATCTTGGAAAAGTCTTAGATATGATGGATAAATATGACCTCTGGAAGGACACCATGCTGATCGTCAATACCGATCATGGCTTCATGCTCGGTGAAAAGAGTGGATGGGCAAGAACATCCAGCCGATGTACGAGGAACTGATCCATACCCCATTCTTCATCTACGATCCGCGTAATCCGATCCAGGGTGAGCGCAGACAGCAGCTGGCACAGACCGTCGATATCGTTCCGACCTTAGCTGAATTTTTCCAGATCGCCCCTCCTGAATTTATGGATGGACGCAATCTGACACCGATCATTCAACATGATACTGCTATTCGCGACTATGCGCTCTTCGGTATCTTCGGAGGCCATACCTGCATCACAGACGGGCGCTATGTCTATATGCGCTCCTGCAAAGACCAGGAAAATGGTCCTCTTTACGAGTACACCTCCATGCCATGTCATATGGATCGCCCATTCTCCCTAGAGGAAATGACACAGGCAGAGCTCTGCGACAAAAAGGAGTTTCCATTTATGAAGGGCTGCGGTGTCTTCAAAATTCCGGCAAAAACCTTTGTTCAGCCTTACCGGTTCGGCACCCTGCTCTTCGACCTGGCAAATGATCCAGAACAGAAGCATCCGATCCACGATGAACCGGTGGAAGCAAGACTTTGTCAACAGATGAAACAGATGATGATCGAAAACCAGGCGCCAAAGGAGCAATTTGAGAGAATCGGACTTTCATCATAAGCAAAAGGGCGGAATGCACTGAAAAAGCTGCATTCCGCCCTTATTTTTTCTCACCTTATAAAGTCACCTTCATAAAGTTCTTCTTGCCTCTCTTCACGATCATGCCGTCTCCGCCAAAATCGTCTTTGGTAAAGGTCTTCTTGATATCTTTCACCTGGTCTCCGTTGATGGAAACGCCGCCCTGTTCTACATTTCTTCTTGCCTCTGCACGGGATGGCGCCAGACCGGATTTCTGAAGAACTGCCAGAATGTCAATCATTCCTTCTTCGTTAAAATCAGCCTCAGCCAACTGATGGTTTGGCATATTGTCCAGGCTTCCCTGACCACTGAATAATGCTTTAGATGCCTCTCTCGCCTTCTCAGCTTCTTCCTCGCCGTGAACCAGCTTGGTCAGCTCGTAAGCTAAAATGTCTTTTGCAGTATTTAACTGGCTGCCTTCCCATTTATCCATCTCATCGATCTGCTCCAGCGGAAGGAAGGTCAGCATACGCAGACATTTCAGAACATCTGCATCGCCTACATTTCTCCAGTACTGATAGAAATCAAATGGAGATGTCTTGTTTGGATCCAGCCATACAGCGCCAGACTGGGTCTTGCCCATCTTTTTGCCCTCGGAATTTAATAACAGAGTGATGGTCATAGCGTGAGCGTCCTTGCCAAGTTTCCGGCGGATCAGCTCAGTACCGCCTAACATGTTGCTCCACTGGTCATCGCCGCCGAACTGCATATTGCAGCCGTATCTCTGGAATAACTCATAGAAATCGTAGCTCTGCATGATCATGTAGTTGAACTCCAGGAAGCTTAAGCCTTTCTCCATACGCTGCTTGTAGCACTCTGCACGAAGCATGTTGTTAACGGAGAAGCAGCCGCCTACCTCTCTTAACAGTTCTACATAATTCAGCTTTAACAGCCAGTCAGCGTTATTGACCATCAGGGCTTTTCCCTCAGAAAAATCAATGAATTTGCTCATCTGTTTCTTAAAGCAGTCGCAGTTGTGCTGAATGGTCTCCACAGTCATCATCTGACGCATATCGGTTCTTCCAGATGGATCACCAACCATGGCTGTACCACCGCCGATCAGGGCGATCGGCTTATTGCCTGCCATCTGAAGACGTTTCATCAGACACAGAGCCATGAAATGTCCTACATGAAGGCTGTCTGCGGTTGGGTCAAATCCAATATAGAAGGTTGCCTTTCCATTATTTACCATTTCTCTGATTTCTTCTTCGTTGGTTACCTGGGCGATCAGGCCGCGGGCAACTAATTCTTCGTAACACTGCATTTTAATTCTCTCCTTCTTTAAATTAGTAGTCTCCTGTTTCCAGGAAACTAAAAAAGCCTCATCCTTAATCAAAAGGACGAGGCATATTCTCGTGGTACCACCTAATGTTTACAGAAAAGATCACTCTTCTCCGCCTTTTCGGACACATCGGATCTTAAATTCAAGATGAAAAATCCATGTCCTAGCACGATAACGTGTGCGGGAATCCGTCACAGCCTACTGGGTCAAGCCGTTTGGTGTGAAGCTCAAAGATGTATTCATGACCAGTTTTCCACGCGCCTCTCATCAACCGGCTGCTTTCTGTGTGCTGCTGCTGGACATTACTTGTTCTTTTCATTGCTTTTCGTGTTGCTATGAAATTAGTGTCATTATAAGCGGTATTTTAGGACTTGTCAAGGACAAAGTTTTTCGCTTTCTGACATCATATTATTTCGTCTGCACAACACCGTTTACCGTCCATGCACCATCCGCATTCACTGTACTGCCTTCAATCACTGTATTTTTCAGCAGTTTTCCACGATAGCCATCGGAAACCGGGTTGAAATAATAGCATTTCTTTACACCGTTTGCATCTGGAATCCATACCCAGCCAGTCTGCATTTTACCCTTGGTGTTATCAGAAATTGGGTTCAGATAATAAATGTTGCCATCCGGATCGGTTACCCATCCGGTCATCATCTGTCCGGCCTCATCAAAACGGAACCAGTCAAATGCAGACTGTCCTGCTGCTGTATTCGCATATGGGTTTTCTACTGCTGCCCAGGTGTTCTTATATGCTTTACCAGAAGCATCGCTGAAGCTCCATTTATCACCAGTCTGTTTCCAATTTCCTTTTACTACATATGATGGTAAACCTGCACTTGGTGTTGTACTGCCGTTGGAATTCGTAACGGTTACTTTGTGGGAAGAACCACCACCTCCGCCGGAGCCTCCTGAACTGCCGCCAGAGCTATGGGAACCGCCAGAGCTGCTGGAACCGCCGGAGCTGCTGGAACCAGCATTCATCTTAAAGAAATTGACGGTATATTCCAATGGAATATCGTTACCATATTTGTCCTGAATACCTTCGATTTTCACGGTTACCACATCAGATGCCAGATAGTTAACTGACGGATCAAAAATAATAGCTGGACCCATACCGTATCCGCCCGCATTATAGTTCAGGTATTTTCCGCTCTTACTCGTGCAACTGCTATCCAAAACCACACTGCTTCCATTCTGCTTCGTCAATGTCACCTTGAGTGCTACTTTATCTGGAACATTTAATTCACTCTTGTTGATTGATACTGACCATGGCCCATAAAAATACTCGATTGGCATATTCTGAGCTGGCCATGCAACATAGGAAATATCGGCTGCTTCTGTATTCTGCTTATCAAAACTATACATTGCTGTGTAGGCTCCGCTATGTCCAAAGCCGGTTGCTGCCATTGTTGGATTGATACACCATCTGCGGTGTCCTACCCTGTCAATATTGCTGCTGTCTCCATCTTCCATCCAACCAGTGATAACTGCTGATGCTAGGTTGGAATATCCCGCACCAAGGTTGCTGGAAGAGGTTCCTGCATATCCCATATCATAAAATTCCTGTGATACAGAAGCCGGTTTTTTCGGAGTGTGAGTCATGGTTCCTACTTCTGTCAAAAGTGTGGTTCCTGCCTGTGCTTTCTTGGCATAATCAGAATCAATCGTAACATCTGCATCCAGTCCGGCAATATAACGGATAAAATTCAACGCATTCAGAGCATTTTCCTGTGTTCCTGCTGTTAATTCTCCTTCTACACTATTTTTCGCATTTGGAGTCACATTCCATGCATCACGGTAGCTGGTGGAGAATGAATGTGCCTGATAAAAAGCTTTAATTTCTTCCGGCGTATGGGTTTCTACTGTTTTTAAAGCTATCTTCTGCACCGTTACTACAAGATTCACAGTTTCTGGGTAAGAATAGTACTCGCCCTCCGCAGTAAATGGAATAGTTACTGTTGCACCATTTCCAAGCGGTTTCAAGGTATAATGAATGATACCACTCTCATCAACAGTAGGAAGTTTCTCAAATTTTGCCTTATCTTCTTCTGATAATTCTTTTAAAACGATCTTTGTTGGCTTTTTCTCATCAGACCAATAGCAGATTTTCGCTGCATCCGCAGTCTGCTCTTTTCCGTTATCCGGAACCATCGCTTTTCGGTCAGAAAGGCTTCCTGTCGATTTCTTTTCAACTGTAAACCAGGAGCTTTCCTCATCCAGTTTCAGCTCTGCATATTGCTTACAGGAAACTTCTGTGATTTTATACCTGCCTGGTTTTTCTCCCGCTTCTCTCTTATAACTGATTTGAGAAAGATTTTTTTTCCTTGCAGAAGTATCTCCACCAACAATCTCATACTGACTTGCAGGAATAGAATATATCACTGGATCATTTTTTCCATATGTCTTATGAAATACATCCGTTGTTAAATGAATCGTCACGGACGTCGGATTTTCCTGTCCCTGTACCGGGTTCTGTGCAGCTGCATTCTCCTGAACTGCTGCCATGAACTGATTTTCCTGCTGCTGTTCTTCTTCCTCTGGAACTTCCTCTTTCACAGCTGCATTCACAGGTGTCGCCACTTTGTACTCTGCGATCAGCTGCTGCTCTTCAAGCTGTTCTTCTTCGAGCTGCTGCTCCACAGACTGTGTTTCAGTTGCATCCCCCTGCTCCTGAACGTCTGCGTAAGCAACGCTGCTGAATACCATCGTGCCTACCAGCACTGCGGCAATCAAACGTTTCTTTCTCATACGTATCTTCTCCTTACAAAATATCATTTGAACAAATGAATCATTTGACCATTTTCTTTAGTTTACCCCCCCCTAAAACTTGTCAACTGATATTTTCTCACCCTTCTCATTTACAGTCCCCACAATTCTTCCCTGGTGGTAGACACCGCATCCACCCCTGCGTCAAATGCCGCCAGAATATCCTTCTTGTCAGAGATCAATCCCCCTGCCACCAATGGGATCTCGGTGTATCCACGGACGGTCTTCAGGATCTTGGGCATCACTCCCGGCATCAGTTCCATGAAATCTGGCTGGAAGGTCAGAAGCTGCTTCTTGGTAGTCTCTAAGGCCATGGAATCGATCAGGAACGTACGCTGACCGCCGATCATGCCGAGATCCATGGCGTGACGGACCAATGGAGCTTTGGTGCTGATGATCCCGTCCGCCCTGGTATTCTGGTGAATAAAATCCACAGCAACCTCCTTAGAACTTAATCCCTGGATCAGATCCACGTGGACGATAGCGATCTTTCCGCTGTTTTTCACCTGATCCACCAGACCGGTGATGTTGCAGATATTTCCAAATAGCAGAAATACCACCGGTGATTCGGTTTTCAATGCCTTTTCCAGACCCTGCTCGTCTTTTACGGCGGTGATAATCGGTGAAATTTCAAATAAATCGCGGATTTTCTCGTGTTTGTGTCCCATGTGGATTCTGCCTCTGCTTTCTGTATTCTGACTGCTCCCACGGGCAAGCCCGTGGGGTTCTGATTGTCAAGTGTAGTTTGTAATCGTACATCATTTTCAGACTTTGGAATTACAAGTGTAAATCTATTTGAATCAGGACTTTCATTATCAAGCAGTCCAACAACCACATTAACGATAATTTTCTGCTTTGCAGCAAGGAAGTACAG
>QUFC01000030.1 GCA_003478355.1 Lachnospiraceae bacterium AM48-27BH | reverse complement strand
GAAAAGTATCGTTATCTTTTTCAATGCGCAAAGGAAAGCAATGATTTTGATTCATTTATGAAATTCGCAGTGTAGTTTTGTGCAATTTTTCAAATTTGCTCATTTATAGTATTAAAATAAGAAAAGGCGATAATGTAGCTATTATTGGGGAAACAGGATCTGGGAAAACATCTTTAGCAAAATTGTTTATGGAATTTTATTCTCCAGATAAAGGACATATATATGTTGATGGTGCAGAACTTCAAAATTTCGAGGTTCAAGAAATTCGAAAAGCAGTTGTATATGTATCACAAGAAGATTTTCTGTTTACTGCAAGTGTTAGAGAAAATTTAAAAATGGGTAATGAAGAGATATCAGATGAGGAAATGATTGAGATTTCACGTAAGATGGGTGTGCATCAATTTGTAAGTAAAATGGAAAGAGCGTATGATAGTGTCCTTGAAGAGCGCGGAAAGAACCTTTCGAAGGGGCAAAGACAGAAATTGTCACTAACTAGAGCCATATTACGTCATCCTAAAATTTTAATTTTAGATGAGGCTACCAGTAATATGGATTCTATAAGTGAAAGGGAAATCTTGAATTATATTAAGGGAATTCGGGATATAACACTTATTTTAATTTCACATAGAATAAATGTCATTGCAGATAGTGATTGTATTTATGTACTTCAAAAAGGTAATATAGTAGCACGTGGGACAGACAAACAATTAAAGGAACAATGCAAATTGTATCGTCAATTATATGGTGAGGAGGAGAAATAGATGAAAAAGAAAAATATTATAATTTCTATAGCGTGCAGTATATTTTTCATAATATGCGTGGGAGCTGCAATCATTTTATTTCCAAAAGTAAAAGAAGAAACTATAGCATATTCTACTTCTATAGAAGACTTGTTTGAAAAGGAAGGACATTTTTATGTATATTTCAATAGAAAAGAGTGTCCATATTGCGATAATATAGAGGATGATATAAAACAATTTAAAAAAGAGAATGCGGTTTATGAGATTGATGCAGAAGCATGTAAAGGAACTAGGAATTATGATTGGGATTCCCATGAAAAGAAATACGATGTCGAAATTGGAGAAAAAGACAGTACCGGAAAAATTGTATTTTACGATGGATTAGATGAGAATTTGATAAAAGAAAAATATCCTCCAATCCACTATAAAATCATTTGGGCAAATGAGAATTATGCAGCACTACATGAGGGAAAAGAAGCTGGTAAAGTGTATGCTATTTCTACTCATCCAAATATAAAAAAAGAGGAGTTATCCGAAAAGAAATTTGTGCTGGGGGGAGTACCTACGTTGGTAGAGTTTGAAAATCATAAAGTGATAAACTTTTATTTTGATGATAAAGAAATTATAGACTTTTTGGAAAGCGATACTCAACCACTAGATAAATATTGGAATCTTGACTGATTTTATAAGTTATAAAGATATGCAATAAAGGAGAGGTTACTAATGAATAATGGTAGAGTAAGAAAATCTCTAAATACTCTGATAAGAGCTTATAAGAAAAAAAACAGGGAAAGAAATATTATTTTACAATGTATCGTAGTGAGCGTTGTAGTAGTATCATTAGTTATCATTTCTTTAATACATGGAAAATTTCAAGCGGATAAGTTGAAAAATCAATATCAAGATGGAAAAACAATTTCAACATTTATTGAAGAAGGAACAGATACAATAAAACGACAGCTACAAGATCTTTCCTATGTGAATAGTGTAGGAGAGGAAAAAGAGAGCGGAAGGTTGATGAATGGTAGGTATTCATATAGCAAATGTGTTGTTTTAGATGAAACAGCTTACGAAGATATGGTAAAGCCTACTTTTGTACATTTCTATGGCAATTATCCGGAACAAACTGATGAAATAATGATGTCAAAAAAAACTTTGGACTATTTGGGGATTAGCAGTCCCAAAATAGGAATGAAGATTACGTTAGACTTTTATTGGAATGATATTTTCACGACAAAAATGACAGGTAAACAAGAATTTGTTTTATCTGGATATTATGATAGTTATAATAATGAATTATCCGATAGTTCAATCGCATATATTTGCAAGAATAGAATAAAACAGGCTGGTATTTCACAATATCCATGTCGATTATGGGTTGATGTAAAAGATTGGGGACTAAGCGGAAGACAAGTAGAGAATAGATTAAAAAATGATATTAATCTCAATGATAAGCAAAGAATTATAAGCTATGATTCTGCAGAATACAGAGCAATTGAAGGGACGGTTGGAAATTATTTGCTTGCGTATATGTTTGTCTTGGCTGTGTTTTTTTGTTTGTTTTTAGTGATTTATAATGTTGTATATATATCACTGGGAAGTGATATTAAACAGTATGGATTATTGCGTACAATAGGTGCAACTAATAGACAGATAAAAAAATTAGTATGTATGCAAATAGGGGATATTTATTTGAAAAGTTGCTTATGTGGTGTAATAATCAGCATAGTTCTACAATATTGTGTTTTAAACAATGTGGTTAAAAATCTTTATTTAGGGGAGTATAAAGCAAATAGTCAATTAAAATTATTTAATTTAAGTGCATATATCGTGGTCCTTGTTTTAGTTGCTATAACTCTATTTGGGGCAACTCTTTTGGCAGTATATAAATTGACTATGATTACTCCTATAGAGGCTGCAAAATATGAGGAAGTAGTGGGAGAACAACAATCAGATTATCAGTTTGGGAAAATGTTCATTATAAAAAGAACTGGAATTATTTTTGGAATGGCTTTTCGTAACATATTACGTTATAAGAAAAAATTTATGTTCATTATAATATTTTTGGCATTTGGTTGTGAAATAGGGCTATTAGGGATTGTGGTCACCAAGGGGACAAATCAAATGAATAGATTACAGAAGAATCCAGATTTTACTATTGAAGTGCCAATGGATACTGTAACGTATTTAGTGGAAAATGGAAAAGATGAGGTGGAATTAATAACAGATGATAATATCGTGGATATCAAAAATACGCTTACTTCTTATACTGAGAATCTGAAAATAGTACAAGGTTTTCTGCCTATTATAAAAAATGCAGCAGAAACAGATAGCTTAAAAATTGTAGAGCATGATTCATTACCTGTAATGCAAACATTAGACGATAAAAGTATGAAAAAGTTAGTGAAATATGTAGAGGAGAATAATATACCAGTTGATCAAAAAACATTTAACGAGAAAGGTGGCGTGTTAATATTACATGAAAATTTAATACCACAAACATACGAAGATATAGAAACGGAATGTATTGGAAAAATAATAGAACTGTATGATTTGGTGCCCGTTGGAACAGCAATGCAGGAAATGTCCGCAGTTAAACTTAGAAATTGTGGATATATAAACATTTCACAGTCAGATTGTCCAACTTTGGATTTATCATGGAGAGGAAATGATAAAGTTTATCTGATTGTTTCAGATAAAACTTTCAGCAAATTAAAGGATGTTTTAACAGTTAGAAACTTGGAAGTACAGATTAATGTAAAAGCAAATAAAGAGGCTATTTGTAAACAGAAATTAAAAGCATGGGTTCAAGAGGCAAATCTCAAGTTTCAATCTACTACAGGCAACGAAAATCAACTTTTGTATGTGATAAAGTGTAATAGTGATGAAATTGCAAAACAGTCTTTGTATATTAGAACAAGTCAGATAATCATGTATACTATTAGTGGCATTTTAATATTTATGGGACTGCTAAATTATTTCAGTACTACATCTACAAATATAATTATTAGGCAGCGTGAGTTTTCCATTATGCGGAGTATCGGCATGACACAAGGTATGCTTAGGAAAATGCTTATATATGAGGGGATAATATACGTAGGAGGTGTTCTTGGGCTATTATTGATTATAGGAAGTATAGTTATGGGAATAGTAGTTTATATTTTAAAACAAAACATAGAATATTTTGTTTTTCAATATCCATTTGAAGGACTTTTATGTATTATATGTATTATGTCTTTTTTGTGTGTGATAATCCCTAATATATTCTTACATAAAATGGAAAGAAATAGCTTAATTGAAAGAATTAAGAAAGAAAGGTGATATACGAAAATATGAATTTGAGCTTCAAGAAAATGCTACAATAAGCTGGTCGAAAATATGTGTTGAATAAATTGTTGTATGAAGAAACAGTAGAAATGTAAAGAGTGTCATAATGACATGAAAAGAGCCGTCAAATTTGGACGGCTCGAAGTATTTCTATATGTTTATATTTTCTTAGGCATAGGAGCGTCAGCAGTTCTCAGTTTTTCAATTAAGGATAGGAGCATATCTGAGTTTTTCTGAAATTGTGTTTGAAAATCTTCTGTAACCTCATAGTTTAGGTACAGAGTTATCAATGTAGCATTCCATATTGAAACCATGGTCTTTTCAGATAGACGTCCTTCTAGAAAGCGTAGATGTTTGCTAAGTGTTGCTTTCGTTTTCGTCCATGCAAAGAAATAGTCATCTTTTAGTGGAATGTTAAATTTATGAAACCATTCCCGAACGGTATGTGTTTCTGATCTATCTCCACACTCCGGATCATTAAAGACGTATCCAACAGACAATTCTTCCGGATTTTCCGGAAAAATACCATCGGAGGGAAGGGCAAGGTACCGGCCAATCGGAAACATAGCACAGACTGCGGGTTTTACATCGTGTACCAAACATTTTTGATTTTTTAATAACGGGCAGCGTTTGACACTTCCTTGTGGTTTTAGGCGTACTACAGGGATATGAGAATTACGTCCAAGATAAGTTTCACAATATTGTGCCAAGGCAACTTCTGGTGTGATTTTTAATTTCTTCGCTATATGAAATAAATCTTTCGGGGACAAGAGAATATCCTCCCGGTGGATGCAACATTTTCCGCATTGAGTACAATGAAATACAAATATATCATCGAGACCGATTTCTTCATATCCTAATTGTTCTTTTAATTCTTTTATTGAATTCATATTATTGTCCTCCTAAATAAAAAAGAGACCACTTGGAAAGTAGTCTCTTCGTAAACATAAACTTAATTAAATTTGTATTGTTCCAGTAAATAAATAGGCAGTGTTTCTGTTTTACCGTCTATACCACCTTTGGTTGCTCCTTTTAAATAAAGAAGCTTATCTGCTTTTCCTTGTGCCAGGGCTTTCTGGGCAGTGGAAGCAGTACCTTTTCCAGCTTTGACTTCTATCAAATATCGGGTGGAAGAAGATAGGCTTTGTGCCACAAAATCAATTTCTCCGCCACGGTAAGTAGCAAAAGCAGGGGTTTCAAAGGAAATTTCCTGTGGAAAATCCTGGCGTTTCTTCAGATTGATATAGACATAATTTTCATTTAATGTGCCTGCAAGTACACGGGAATCGGTTCCGGTACGTGTCAGATAATAGTTTGCCAGTCCCATATCCATGAAATAGCAGCGGCTTGCGGACTTAAAATCCAGAATATCCATTTCTGTTATTTTTGCACAGAATCCAATGATTCCGGAAAAGTACAGCCAGCTAATAGCACGGTTGCAGGTAGCCTTTGAAATATTGCTGGAGTAGTCTTTGGTTACCAGTTTTTGCAATTCTTCGCTAATGCTGTCTTCTGAAAATCCTTTCTTTTCACGATTTAAAATACGGCAGATGGAAAAGAAAATATGGGTAAACACTTTGGTATCCAAAATATCCGTAAAATAGCGAATGGATTCATTGGTGAAGGTATCAATGATTTTTACGAGTTCGCCTTGAGCTTTTACGATGTTCCGGTTCTCCAGATAGTTTTCGACCACTTTGGGATAGCCACCAATCTGGCAGTACAGCTCATAGGTTTCCTTTAAGCGATCATAGACCTCTGACCTAGAAGGAACAAAAGGTATTTTTTTATAATCTTCATACAGGATTTGGTCATAGGCCATCAAAAATTCCTCAAAAGAAAGTGTGTAGATAGTAAGCTTTGTGACATCTCCGCTGGAATAACGAAATTCTGGATCATAAATCCGCCCAAGATAGCTTCCTGTGATGATAAAATGGGCTTTAAAATGACGAGTAAACTCCCGGATACGGTTATAAATCTCGGAAGATTCCTGGATTTCGTCAATAATAATGACGGTATCTTCAGAATCAATAAAGTCCGGTTCATACAACTGGAAGGCATCATGGAGAGGATGCTCCTGCCGTTTTGTTCCGGGTGTCCAAGCTGTTGCCTGTTTATAACATTCCATAAACTGTCTGCCGCTTAATTCAAACAGGTTAATATAAATTTTGTGTTTGTAGTTTTCGTCAGCGAATTTTTGTATCAGGTAGGTTTTTCCAACCTGACGGGCTCCGCCGACTTCCAGGGTACTATGCCCTCCTTCATTTTTCCAATCCAGAAGGCGGTCATAGACAAAACGCTTCAGATACATAAGCACAAATCCTTTCTTTAAAATCTATCTTTCATTATAGCAAAATATTTGCAGTTCATACAGTGCAAAATGGGTAAATGATTATTTTAACGTTCAAATTGAAGCTTTGCACGTATGTCCATAAGAATTTCACCTAAATGATTTTCGCCATGACCATTTACAGAACCCCAAAAATAATCTCCCCAGTTGTTTCCTTCAACAAGGTGACAATTCCCAGTAGCAAGTAATGCTTTACATAGGGTAGGATTCTGCATGAATTTGCACATACAAATTTCATACATGTACATAAGCTTTACACGTTCCCAGTCTGAACGGAGCTGTACTTCTCTTCCCAGTTTTTTGGCATCTTTTGGATTCCTTAATTTGGTAAATTGAAGCTGTTCTTTAGGTGAAAGGGTCTTTTGTGCCTGGAAAGCAGCCTCATTATTTGCATACCAGTAGCCCCGGTAATATATCCGGGAAGGATAGAAGTTACTAAGAAAAGCGTATGCTCCATGAAAGTGGTCAATTGTTTGCTGGTAATGATTCGAATAGGTATTAATAAACATGTAATCCCTTCTTTCTTATACAAAAAAGGAACCGCTTATGGCAAGCAGTTCCTTCTTAAACATATTTTTTCGTTTGTCATTTGCTTATTTGTGCTTCTTCTTGTTCTTCGTAATAGCGGTCTGCAATATAGCCAGCAGATTCCGCCCAAAGAGTATTTTCTGTATTTTGCAGGGCTTTGTAAGTTTTTGAGTGATAAAATTTGCCCATGGCATCCGGAAAGGAAAGATGGCTCTTTTCCATAATAATATCGACAACATCCCGGATCTGAATATACAGATTCATTGAAATATCTTTCCCGTTAAAAAAATATTTACCTTCCATGTTTTACACATCCTTTCGAGATTCCAATATCAGATGTTCAAGAGCAAGTGGGGTGTGAAAGGAAACCTGATTATTAACCTTATTATACCGAAGCCTTGTAACCGCTTCATCCACGCTCAAGATATCGGACAAATAAAGTTGTACAGTTTCCATGGTATTATCATCCGCAACAGGTCCAATTACAACATCATAGTGATGCTGGATATCGCCGACAGTACGGTTGAGTTTGACAAACTCCAACCATTCCTTGTCCAAGGTGGCAAAATGTTTGATTTTTAGTTCCTCGGATTGTTGGAAGATATACCGATACACATATTTGCCGCCAGTATGAGTACGCAAGTACAGGCGGTTCGCCCATTCATTTGCCTGCTGTTCGAGAACTGTGCAATAAAATCCACGACCAAAATCACGACGGTTATGTGATTTGTTCAAATCGATTTTATCAAATGCAATATTGGAGCCATGGAAAAGAACAAGCGTGGGCGTATCTTCTTCTATAATATCTTCTACGTATTGAAAAGTATCATGAATATCTAATTGGTGCAACGTTTCGTGTTGTACCAGTATTTTTTCAAATACTTGATGTTTGTAGAAAATATTAAAGGCATCGTCTTCCGATAGTTGGTGCTTTTTAGCATAATATTCCAGTGCTTCAATTGATAGCATCTCTATATCTGATTGAATACTCATATACGTTATCCCTCCATTTGCTTTCATTATATCAAAAAAGAAGGTGCTTTCCAACGGTAAAATAATTATAAATAATAAGTCGCAAAAGATGTTTGAAATGGGGCATTCACCACATTTCACTATCCCCATACTTCGCCCATGATTTCCACAAGAAAATCATCTAACGGAAAATTGGGAGGAAGTAATTCACCAAACGTTTCTTGAATTTCTTGGATAACTTCTGTATAAGAAGAATACGCCTGTGAAAATAATTGGGAAGAATTTTTAAGTTCGACGATATAAAATTCTTCTCCTGGATTTAAGTCCAGCTTTTCCTGATCCTTGATCCGCCATACTGTCATAGACTCGGCATTGCCATAACGGTAGCCATCATGTTTCTCACAAAGATATTCCTGAAAGGCAAAGAGTGATTCTGCATCAGAAAACTCTTTGTATAAATCAGGAAAAACTTCTTTTGTATATCGAAGAATAAGATTAGCAGCCTCTTCTGTAATAAGAAACCCATAGATATGAAAAACAGATGTAATGATACTCATAGATTTCTCCTTACGCAATCATCTCAAGAAACTCATCTTCAGACAATATTTTAATACCGAGAGCCTGAGCTTTTGTTAATTTACTTCCGGCTTTTTCCCCACAAATCAGATAATTTGTTTTTTTTGTGACAGAACTGCCGGCTTTTGCTCCAAGTTCAATGATCTTGGAGTTGATTTCATCCCTTGTAAAATGAGCAAGTTTTCCTGTTGCAACTATAGTACATCCTGTAAATACATTTTCTTTCATCATAGTGTTCATTTCCTTTCTTTCTTCAAATATAAGTTCTTTTTGGAGTTCGTGCCAGAGAATTAGATTGTTTTCATCAGAGAACCAGTCATGGATATTCTGATTCAGAGTATCACCAAAGTCATCTAACTGGGTGAAATCATACTCACCAGAGGCAGCGTCAAAAAATTCCTGCAGACTGCCGTGGAATACTGTATCCAAAATCCTGCTCTTGGTTCGTCCGACCATAGGAATATCCATGGAAACCAGGAATCGGACAAAGGTAGTATTCCGGCTGGAAGTAATGGAATTCCATAATCTTTCAAAGGATTTTTTACCGAAACCTTCCAACTGTAAGATTTCTTCCTGATGTTCATTTAGATGGTAAATATCCGGAAATGTCTGGAGATAACCCAAAGTCAGGAATTTTTCCAAGGTAGTTTCGGAGAGTCCCTCGATGTTCATTGCTTTTTTTCCAACGAAATGTGTAAAGCGTTTTCGGATCTGGCTATCACAGTTGGGATTGTCACAATGCACTGTTTCAATGAGACGTCCATCATTTCCTTTTCTTTGATAGATACGAGTCTGAGAACACAGCATGGACATACTGGGGGAACTGCATCTACGTAATGACCACGTTCCAGATTTTCTTCAATATGAGGAATGATCATATTACGTTTTGATACAGAAATTCTACAACCTGGCACCAATTCTAATTCTTTGATAAAGGTCAGATTGTGAAGGGTTGCTCTGGAAACAGAGCATCCGTCAATTTCCACAGAGTCAAAAACTCCCACAGGTGCAATTTCTCCGAAACGGGTGGGTGTCCATTCTATATTGCGAAGAGTGGTTTCGTAAGTTTCATCTTCAAACTTAAAAGCCAGTCCATCTTTATAATGATGTCCGGTACGCCCGCATTTTTGGGAATAGTCCAGACTGTCGAAAATCATTACAATTCCGTCAATAGGCAGATGTTTGTTATCTGCTAGTGCAGTCAGTTTTTCAATATACTGATTTATAAGAGCCGTGTTCAAGGGCTGGTCAGTAGCAATATAAGGACAAGGCTGAAAGCCATAGTCAAATAGACTGGAAACCTTCATAGCTCTGCTGTCTGGAAATGGAAAGGAAGAATCGTCTAGACCTTCTAGGACATTAAATGGCATAAAGTGCAGGCAGCGCCCCGCACAATTTGCCGGATCAAGACTTCGTACAGAGCCGGCGGCCAGGTTACGTCCGTTTTTATAAGGTTCTCCTTTTCCATCCCGCAATGTTTCTTTTAAACGTTCAAAGTCATTGGTAGGAATAAAGGATTCGCCTACAATTACCAGTCTTTCCTGATAAGGGATTGAAAGAGGAACATCCACGTATGCAGGTATGTTGTGGGTGATAATTTCTCCGATCTCCCCATCTCCACGCGTGGAAGCCTCTACAAGTGTTCCATTTTCGTAGACTAATTTAGTCGTTAATCCGTCCAACTTCAGCATAAACAGAACTGGCTGCTTACCGGCAAAACTTATCAAGTCCTGTACCTGCTTTGTCTTATCTAAAGAGAGCAAAGGGACCGGATGCTTTACTTTGGGAAGTTCACTGATGGGAGTATAACCTACGGTTTGTGTCGGTGAATTGGATAAGACAAAGCCTGTCTGCTTTTCTAATTCCACTAATTCATCGAAGATTCGGTCATATTCCGCATCACTGATATTCGGACTGTTCTCATTATAATAAGCGTTACGCTGTAAATTCAGATAGTCCACCAGTTGTTTGATTTTTTCCACGTTTGATAATTCATTAGAGTGGTTCATTTTATTCTTGTCTCCTTTTCTATGGTATAGTTGTAATTTTTATTTGTTCCGGTTTTTCTTCCTCCTTTCTTTGCGTTCAGGCATAAAAAAAGAGAATGACACGGATGTTCATTCTCTAATGCGTGCAGTTTCCTGCAAAATAAAAAAGCCAGAAGTCCCTGCTGGTAGCGTGGTATACTTCTGACACTTTTACAAACCTAAACTGCGTGCGTATATCCTTTCCGGATGACACAAATAATAATTACATAGTAAGTGTAACACTATATGTAGTATGTGTCAATATAAAAGCACTATATATTGTTTATCATGAGAAGAAAATTACTATATATAGAGGATGCATGAATATGGAAAATATTATCTCTTGATTTCAGAACGTATGTTCTATATAATGAGATATAAAGGAGGGGAACGTGAGTTTGGAAAAAGTGATTTTTCATATAGATGTAAATTCTGCCTTTTTGTCCTGGGAAGCGGTATATCGGCTGCATCATTTGGGATGGAAAGGCGATTTAAGAGAACAGGTGTCAGCGGTAGGTGGGGATATGGCGATGCGTCATGGAATCATTTTGGCAAAATCCATTCCAGCAAAGAAATATCGGATACAGACAGGTGAATCAATCTTGGAAGCAAAACAGAAATGTCCAAATCTTATCTTAGTGCCTCCGAATTATGGATTGTATGAGAGGTGTTCCAAAGCTTTTATGGGAATTTTGCAAGAGTATTCTCCCACAGTGGAACAATACTCGATAGATGAGGCGTTTGTAGATATGACTGGAACGGAATTGCTTTGGGGGACGCCAGTGGAAGCAGCGGAGAAGATGCGGAGACAGATTAAGGAACGGCTTGGATTCACAGTGAATATCGGTATTTCAAAGAATAAACTGTTAGCTAAGATGGCAAGTGATTTTCAGAAGCCCGACAGAGTGCACACACTATGGAAGTCTGAGTTACAGAAAAAGATGTGGCCATTGCCGGTAAGCGACTTGTTTTTTGTAGGACGGGCAACAACAAAGACACTTTTCAAGTTGGGAATTCGGACCATAGGAGATTTGGCAAAGAGTGATCCGAGTTACTTAAAACAACATTTGAAGAAACATGGGGAAGTTGTCTGGGGGTTTGCAAATGGGATTGATGTGTCTGTAGTCCAGTCGCTCCGCCTGCTAATAAGGGATATGGCAATTCTACAACGATTCCTTTTGATGTGACAGATGCATCTACAGCAAAATTGGTGCTGTTGGCTTTGGCAGAGACAGTAGGAAGCAGACTTCGTGGAGCAGGAGTCAGGGCAGAAGTGATTGCAGTAGGGATCAAGAATTATGATCTCAGTTATGCCAGTCACCAGATGACGCTTCAGAATGCAACCAATATTACGAAAGAGATTCATCAGTGTGCCTGCCAGTTATTTGACCAGCTCTGGGATGGGACACCCATCCGGCATCTGGGAATCCATACCAGCCGCATCAAGGATCAGGTGAATATGAGGCAATTGGATCTATTTGATACGAATGATTATGAGAAGCTGGAAAAAATGGATGAAACGATAGATCAGATCAGAAAACGGTATGGGAATGACTCGGTAATACGTGCGGCTTTTTTTGGTGGGTGTATTGATCACATGAGTGGTGGCATTTCACGAGAAAAACGTTCTGTGGACTATGAGAAATTAAAGACAGAATAGCGGGAAGGGGGAAGAAACGGTGGCATTTGGAATCGGAATAAATACAGAGCATACAGAGCAGGAGCCTTTATCCGGAACCTATCATGAGGTGGCAGTCCAGTGCTGGTTCACAGCTACCGGAAAATCTTTGCCATTGATGTTGAAGGTAAAAGGGGAGGATGAAGAGATTATCCAGATCAATCATATCCAGGTTCTGACTGTAGAAAAACAGTGGTATGCGGGGATTGTGAACTGGAAGTATAGATGTCAGGCGGTACTTTTGGGAAAACAAATCAATTTTGTGCTTCTATTTTGTCCGGAGGATTGTGCATGGAAACTGGTTGTATAAGATACCCAGGATGAAGTAAAATATGAATGAAGGGGGACAGAAAATGTGCGGAAGATATTATGTGGATGATGAAATTTCACGGGAGATTGAGAAGATTGTAAAGAAACTGGATCAGCGTTTAAAGATAGAGCATGGGCAGGACATCCATCCGTCTGAATCTGCAGTTGTACTTACAAAGGAGTGTAGGGAAGTGGCTGCAAGGCAGATGCAGTGGGGCTTTCCGAGGTTCCAGGGAAAGGGATTGCTTATCAATGCAAGGGTAGAGGCTATACTGGACAAGAAGACCTTTCGGGACAGTGTGCTGCATCGAAGATGTGTGATTCCTGCCCATCACTTTTACGAATGGAGTAAAAACAAAGAAAAATATACTTTTCAAAGTCCAAAGCAGGATGCCACATTATTTATGGCAGGGTGTTATCAAATCTATAATGGTCAAAATTGTTTTGTAATTCTGACTACGCAGGCAAATGCTTCTGTAGCACCGGTGCATGAACGGATGCCATTGCTTTTGGAACGACAAGAATTGGAAGATTGGATTATGGAGGATGCAGCGGTAGAATTTATTCTTGCTAAGAAGCCCATACTGTTGAATCGGACAGCAGAATATGAACAACTGAAATTATTTTCATAAGAAGGGAAACCCATAAAAGTTTCCCTTCTTGACATAAAATTTTTTGAATTTAGAATCCATTGTTTATTTGTTCTGTTGCTGCAGGCATAGGAGGACTGGATTTTACATAGATTAATAGTTTCCCATGCAGATCCAAATCCTGTTTACTCCATTGCCCATTCTCATAAACCTTTTGGGTAATTGTATTGTAGATAATTGGCGTATCCTCTATACGTTCCATATCAACGACAAGGCAATCCTGAAGGGCAATATATGGATATAGAGCATCTTCAATATATGTCCTTAATTTTAATGCCTGCCTGTGCAGTAGTTCCACATCATACAGTTTTGATAAGGTATAGCTCATTTCTTTGAGCATCCCGGATGTTGTAATGGCCTGTTGGATAACAGAAATCTGCTCTTCCAGAGATACATCTGGATTTATCATAAGCTTTGATAATGTAATTTCTTTTACAAAAGCTGTCGCTGTATCATCAATTTGCTTTTTTAGGGTTTCATAAGGCACCCGATACTGTGTTTGTAAAATTTCAAGTGGAACGTATTCCCGGTTTTTCTTCAAAGTTGAAAGCAATTCACAAAGCCTGCTTCCCAATTCATATATGTTATTCAAGCACACATCACTTCCGATACGGTCTCTGGTGTATGAACCAAATGGTAAATGGTATTTTCTGTTTCGAAAACGATACTGTCATTTGATACTTCCAAAATCGTTAGGATAGGAGATGTCAGAATAGAGAAACCATTGACCCCGGAAATAATAGCACGTTCCCCAACCCGTAGCGGAGAATGAAACCATCCAGAGAGTGTCGTTATTTGTTTATCTTTCACATGGTGCTTTCGATTTGTCATAGTGTTCACACTCCTTTTGTAGCGTCATAGAAAATCTGTTTTTCATGGCTCGTTTTTATGTAACAGGGTAACTCAAACGAAAATATCCTTTCGATACAGGTATATATTCGTCTGGGTGTTCATATAAGGTGGCACGGATACGTTCCTGATAATGCGGATTCTTTTTCGCTTTTGGGTGTTCCTTTAATAAATCGTACAGGTCTTTTAAAGCCCCTCTTCCTCCAATACTCTCCATTGTCATCCGGATTAGATGATGCCAAGTCAGTGCAAGAATATCTGTATTTTGTACAGAAAACACACCTTCTTGCCGGATGCTGAAGGGGATAATGAAAGAATCTGTTTTTTTCAGCAACAGAGCATATTCTGTCACAATGGGGATGAAAGGCTTTTTGTACGTCCGATTGTCAGAAACACAATTAAACTGGCCCTTTACCAGAAAGGATTCAAAATCACCCATCCGCATTAAATCATTCTGCATACTATAGAACTTACCATGGAGCCGCATATCGCCTACCAGTATGGCAAGCCTCCCACCTTTCCGAAGTGCCAGGAAAAATTTCCGGATACAGTGATTTAGTTTTTCAAGAAAATCCGAATAGTTTTCACAGCGGGATAGGTCGTCCGGGTGAGGGGTTCCCCAGATATTTCCGGAATACTGGATCATATTATGGTAGGGTGGATGGAAAAAGATGAGATCAGCGGAATCCTCTACTTCATCTTTTAGAGCATTCCAGTTACCTTTTCCATACGCAGGTGCCGGATTTAGATCATAGAGCAGGGAGCGTACCTGATAACGGTCAGCAGCCGCCTTTGAAGTCCCAGAGCCACTCATAGGATCTAAGAGGGTAAAGGTGCTGGTATCTTTTCCGTAATATCGCTTATCGTCCAAGCAATAGCGTAGAAGTGCTGCAACCACTTCGGGGGAGCAGTTACCACGCCACTGGCTGTTACCGCCTTCTCCACGTTCTGGGTATGCCATGAAAGAAGTCAGTTCCTTTCCTACACGTTTTCGCAATCCTTCCGTTCCAAGCATGTCAGCGACAGTACGCCATTGGGGACCAAATTCAGCTTCTAATAATTGTGCTGCCCGATGCAGCATTAAGTCATTCATTTTATGTCACCTTCCTTTCATAATTTTGTTGGATGTAGCGGGAAATCGCCGCCGCAGTCATTTTGGCACAGCCTAAATCCATTTCGCTGAAAGGCTGTTGGTTTTTTGCACATAGTAAAAGTCCCAACGTTTCACCAAATTCGTCTTTTTTAGAAATAGGGAAAAAGACTGATATGGGATATTTTCCTGTCATAGTAGGGTATATGCGTTCCTTTTCAGAGAATAATTTCATCTTTCCCTGTTGCAGAAGCCTTTGAATACTTTCTGTTACAGGCATATTAAGTGCTGTATGATAATTCTTGGAAGCAATGATTTTGGAATCATTACATAACAGGATCCGGCAAGGGACATTACTATGTAAAATATCCAGAAAACTGTCTAACCGGATATCCATAGGGATATGGGAGTCGCATTTACGAAGACAGATGTTGCGTGTGTCAGCTTCCAGCATCAATACATCGCCTGTATGAAGCTGTAGGGCTTTTCTTACTTTGGCAGGAATAATGATCCGCCCTTGTTGGTCAATATTTAGTGTTGTGGCATAATCCATAGAAATCTCCTTTCCTTTATAAAAAGAAGCAGTCTTTTCGGCTGCTTCTTTGTTGAAATTCTTTAAGCGACATACATACCATTCAGATATTGTTCTTGTGGTTGTTCTTGCATATAGGAAGACATTTCATGTGGCTGTATATTTTGTGCCATTCGTGCGTCCTGTTGTTTTTTAAATTGTTGTTTGCCGTTTTGAATCAGGAAGGATGCAACGTAGTTTTCCCAATTTACGATATAGGAATCAGCACGTTTTAACAGCATATAAAAATCCATATCTGTCAATTGGATAAAAGCACTTTTTTCAGAGATAAAACTTTGAGCCTGCATATAAGTGCCGCCGTTATGATTCTTTTTCTTGATACCTTTTCCGTTATTAATTTGAATTCTCCATGGGCTGGTCAGTATTTCCTGCTGGTTGTTATATACGTGGCGGGAAATAAAAAACTGTTGTGCAGTAGAATAGCCATTGCCATCCGGCACACCAAATATTTTGCTTTGCGACCATTCAAATTCAGGAAAGCCAGCGGTAACTCTGGACAGCAGAAATTGAATTTGTTCGGGTGCCAGATGAAAACGGGTGATAATATTTTTATCACCGGTACCACTAGAGTAATCCTGTATGGAGATTCCAATAAGGGAGTGAACTTTATGACCATTTTCTTCAAATTCTCCTTTTGCATGAAGCTGTGCATAGCTGTTATAACTTGTGTAGCGGAGACGGTCATACAGTGCAATTAATTTTTTACTGGTCTGTACTTTGCATATCTGATCTGTAATTGAGTTTTGATAATTTTCACTCATGTATGTTTTCCTTCTTTCTATTTCAAATATTGTTTTACAAGCTGTGTCATATTTTTGGGCAAATCTTCTAATTTGGTAATATCTAAAAAACCATCCTGATAGATTCTGCGGATGTTTTCTTTGTCATCACCAATTGCTGCAGCAAAGATCACAATGCCACGTTTACGATATTCATTCTTGATACCACGAAGATCTGCTTCTGCTTCCGTACCACTGTACCCACAATCTGCGGGCTGTCCGTCAGAGATTATGATGAGGAGTTTTTGTGATTCCGGACGCTTTGCCAGGTGTTCCGCAACATAACGAAGTGCAGCTCCATCCCGGTTGCCATTACGGGCAGACATATCCATCAGCCGGTAACGGTCAGAGGCATCCAGAGAATCAAATTCAGCATAGGAATACAAAGCAACACCCTTAGAATCTGTAGAATGCCCATAAATGGTAATAGGAATTCCCAGGCTCATACAGAAATCATACAGCACGATTGCAGTTTTCCGGGCATGGGTAATACGATCTCCCCAGCCCATAGAACCACTTTCATCAACCAAAAGTCCCACGGAAAGTTTTTGTTCTTCATCCGGAAGCCTGGTTCTGGTAAAGATACCGCCGTCCTTTCGGTGTAAAGCCCGCATATCCAGCCTTTTACCAAATAACAGGTTTTTTTGTTTCCCGCCTTCTGCCTCTTCTTTTAATAAAGGAAGAATGGAACTTTGCAGCCTTTTGGAGGTCCGCAAAAGAGGGGAAGCAACTGTTTGATAAGATTTGATAAAAAAGTCGGAAACTGGATTGATGCGGTGGATTGTTACATGGATGCCTGCATGGGCATTTCCGTAATGTATTTCATCCGCCGATTTTTGCAAGTCTTCTGTTAATTCCTGTTCATAATCATTTTGGGCTTTTTCCGTAGCAACATCATTTAGGATGCGTGCAAGATCATTCGCTGCATTTTCATAACCGGAACCGGCATACTGTGATGCGTATGTGATTCCTGGATTATTTCCATCTAATACTGCTGTAGTTTTAGCAAGTTCAATTCTTCCTCCTTCTTCCTGCAGTACCTTTTCTGCCTGGTTGATTGCATCTTGCCTGTAATTTGGATCAAGACCAGATAAGTCACAGGTTATAGGAGTTTTTGATTTTACTGTAGGACCTGGAATGTTTTTAGGGATTCCTCCGTTTTTACCAGTTGGAAGAGGAGATCCGCTACCTGATTCTTTCCGCAGCAGATCCTCCAGAGCATCGCCAACTTGGGTACTATCCTGCTTTTTTAAAGACTCTCTGGTTAACTCTACCATAGGCTGAATATAGTTCCAGCAAAGTACTAAAAGATAGTTGGAAGCACGTAAGCGTTCTTTCCCCTGTGTGGCAATTAAAGCATCGTCAATATAATCCATGCAGTCTGAAAGGGTGTCTGTGTATTCTCCAGAATAATTCGTGCGGTTATTTATATTACCAGTCCGGCAATAAGACAAAATTAAATTGCTCATAATGGAAAACGGCTGATAGCCACAGTCAATTTGTTCCTGTATAGAAGGAATCAATTCAGACATCCGCAGATTATTGATCTGTATTCCCTGCTTAAAAGTTCCGGGATATTCTTCACACATCCGGGCTTCAATGTAGATGTCCTCCAGTATATTATTAAACTGTGCAGCACAGCGGGATAGAGTCAGACACGTTGCATTATCTTTTTCTTCCATGGCATCTAAGATGTCCTGCAGATTTGCCTTGTATCCAGAAGGCAGATTGTCTGGTGCTTCTGGATAGAAGGAACCATTTTCCATATTGGTCAGATAAAGCTGTAGTGATGCAAAATCAGAGTAACGCAGATGTCCGATTTCATGTCCAGTTAGACCAGTCAGGCTTTGTGACCGCAGAAATCGGGAAGGAAAGCTTTGGGTTATCGAGTTTGCGGCGTTACAGTGAATTCTATAATTATCTGTATAAGCGATGTCTGCATTTTCAGAACTGTCCCATTCCATAAGCACCTGAAGTCCATAGCGAGAACGGCCAGTAGCCGCTTTCGCCAGAGATGTTTGGTATTTTTGGAAAGCCGATGAAAGAAAGAGTTCTTCATCAGTGATTTTTGACTCCGTATCCCGGATCATTCTTTTTAAAGCTTTTTGAGTGTTATTCAATTTTTTCACCTTTCTTTCTTTTTCATATTTTGGGTTAGGAGATCTTCCATTGTACAGCCGTAATACTGGGCTAACCGAAAGACGGCGTAAGCAGATGGAAGCGTATGCCCATTTTCATAGTTCATAATTGTTTTTTCCGGTAGATGCAGAAGTCTTGCTACGGCTTTCTGAGAGAGTTTCGTCTGCTTGGATTTTCTTAAATAAACGAGATTTTCTGCCAGAGTTTTGCGTAGTTCGGCTTCGGTATAAAAGGTGTTCCTCAATAGTGTGTTATGATGCAAGAACTGTATCCAAGCAAGAACCTTCAATTTCGATACGGCTTTCAGAATCGGCAGTGACGGAAGATAAAATGGTATAATGAGCAGCTTCCTGTATATCGCCACATACCATAAAAGACTGAACCCAGGCAATTAATTCCCGGACTCCACAGCAGCCATCTGTTATCAGGTTATCCTGACAATACTGTGCGATGGAACGTACAATCTGTGTCATGGTACGTACTGATTTTTTATCGGAACATCCGGTAATAGCAAGAACACGCTCTACCATGGTCTCTTCATCCGGTTCATCCATATCTATGACCATATTCATCCTTGAAATGACAGACTGGTTCATGGGACGACAGCCGGCATAGTCATGATTAGTTGTGACTACAATGGTAGTATCCGGATGCCGATGGATGACTTCCCCGTTTGGCAGAAATACGCTGTTACAACGGTCCAATAGGGAATTAAGTCCTACCAGTACACCAGGATTGGCAATCACCGTAGGCTCCTGTATTTCTACCAGATAGCCGTTTCGGATGGCTTCAACCAGTGGTGTATCCACATAGCGGAACTGTTGGCTGCTGGAGGTAGCAGCTTGTTTCTGCTTCATTTCCTCAGATATATGATGGATCAATTCTTCATAAACTGTATTTTCTGATACCTTTTCATCATAAGTACCCGTTAATTTTTCATAGGCAGTAGCCGGATCGAGGGTAATGTCTTGAAAAGAGGGCAGTTCCCCTACCAAAGAAAGCTGTTTTTCATCTACATCAGGTAAAATCTGTCCAAGAAGGTCAAAAATTTCTGTATTTGCCGAGCAGGTGATGCATCGGTAAGGCAGGTGAAGTCCTGCAGCAATGGCTTTGGCACCTTCGGTCTTTCCCGTTCCAGCAGGCCCACGGAGCATAAAATTCCTCATAGGTTGCTTGCTGTCAGTTGTTAATTTGGCATGTTCGCATATTCTTTGGATTTCTTTTGGGATTACATACCAATCTTCGAGAATAGGAACGGTTGATTCTTCTTGGGGAGTTAATGTCCGAGAATTGGACAGGATGTATTTATCGACAAAATCTTCTTTGGGAATTGAAACGGCGGAAGCAGTATAGTGATGTCCACCTTTTAATACCTGAAAGGTACCCTGGATAATTTCCGTTGGTGCATAAACACCTTTTTGGATATTCAGTGGTGTAAGTCTTTGGAGCACGCCATTTGCAGGAGTGTCAACTTTGATGTTCCCGATAGGAAGGGAATCACCATAACGGATCCTGCGGTACACGTTATCACAAAGAACCGCAGCCGTTTCTGCAGCTTTGGGCAGGTCAGGAAAACCGTCATCACGGTGTTGCTTTAATTCCTGATATTTTTCATTGAATTCGTCATCTGAAAGGAAAGTAGGCATTAAAGCAAAATAAAGAGCACTTCCGGAATCTTCATCTTTTTTAAACTGATATGGCTCTGGTTTACTGTCCAGATCCAAAGGTTTTTCATACTTTCCGGCTATAAATTTCCCAGTCATACGGTTGTAGACCACTACATGCAGCAACCCGGTACGGCTTGGATATTCTGCGATTGTAAAATTGTTTGCCTGGCTTCCAATGGCTCCGAGTTCTTCCTCTGCTTTTCCAGCAGGTGGATTTTCCAAATTCATATAAGAAAAAACTGCCTGCAAAGTAGCAGAATGGAGAGTAGCCCGTTTTTTAGGCTGATTACAGTATTTGGAAGCGATGTCTTTCATCACTGCACTTTTCCCGGAATAGCTGTCAAATGGAGATGGTAGCGTTCTTTCAAAAGTCCAGTTAGGGACAAAGTTTGTATTTGGCATAGTATTTCCTCCTTTATTCTTTTATCCAGGATAATTCTAGTGCCTGGTCCTTTTCTTTTGCGGTCAATTCATCTTTTTGGAAGATGGAAATGAGAATATCCCAATAGTTTCGTGGCGGGAAATAATCAAAACAATCCTTGATTTCCGCTGTATCACCATTTTGGATGTAAATTTGCCCGTTTTCATTAATATAGAGTTTATGGTGTCCTTTCGCATGGAGCTGTCCGATAAGGTTCTCCAGTTTTTTCTTGCCAATTAAGGAATACCAGGATTCCGGATCAGCAAAAGGAACATCGTCCTCATCGGTAACTGTGACAGTCTTTTTGAGGCTGGCAATGGTCAGCATTTGAAGTTCCAGATATCCGTATTGGTTCATACGTGCTTCCGCAAAGTTGTAGTCCTCCGTATGAAAGGTTCTCAGACGTATGGGATTTCCGCAAAGAAGCTGCTTCATGGATGGCGGCTTCTGGAATTCCCATGTTGCATTTGGAAATGCAGCCTGTAGTTTGTCGGTAATCTGATAGCTGATTTGTCTCCAAAGCAATTCTTCTGTTTCGGAAACTGGCTCAGATGATTTCAAAGAAGACCAAGGGCTTGTTTTGCCCTGGTTCTTGAGTAGGTTTAGAGTCAGTTTATAGATTTTAGGAAGAAGTGTGGAAAGAAATAGCAGCAGGATGCCAAGGATTCCGATACTTGCGACTGCATTACGATTTCCATTTCCTGGTATGAATATAGTTGCAATTAACAAAATTATTGTGAGCATACTTAGAACTTTAAGAAATTTCTTTTGTGTATTCACTTCATTTCCTCCATGTTTGTTTCAATAGAAAAAGGAATTGCAGCAGACCAGTAGATACTGGAAAGTCGCAATTCCTTCATTTTAGGGATCTTTGATAATTTACGGGAATGGAAGCTGCTGTGGTGGTGTATTTTCCGGAATATTGGTAAATCCATCACCAGATACATTGCCAGCCGTAAATCCCTGTGGTGCATAAGCCGATCCCCCTGCCGGAGCATAAGACATCTGTTGTGCGGCCTGTGGCATCATATTGTTATTGACTGGCATTGCGCCAGTAGGCACGGTACCGGAAGGATTCATTCCCGGGTTTCCATTATAAGTAGCACCGTTTGCTGGTACTGGTGGAACATTCGGATTTCCGACCATTGGATTCCCCGGTACAGGTGTTGCTGCATTGGTATCATTACGATTCGCAGGTAAGAACTGCCAGTCCTTTACCATAATTTGCGGCGTGATAGCTGCTTGACCTGCATTATTGCCTTTCTGGTGAATATACGGATGGAGTTCTAAATCTCCGTAGACCATGAGACACGTTGATTTTTTGACACCGGCTTTTATCAGTCGATCTGCAAGAAACTTGTTGCAGTAACACTGATAGAAGATGGGTTCTTCCTTTCCGTTTTGACCTCTCTGGTTGGTAGCAAGCCCCAGACTGATGTATTCAGTTCCGGAGTTCTTTGCTTGTTGCATAACCGGATCGGCAGTTACCCTTCCTGTTACAATGATAATAGATGACATAAAAATTCTCCTTTCTGCCCTTTGGGCGATAAAATAGTGATAAATAAAAAAAGTGCCATTATAGCACCGTATAAAACGGCATTATAATGACACGATTTTCCAACTTAAACTGCATGTGTACTGGAGATAGTATCCAGACACCCTATAAAGGGATAACACAAAACTTAAATACAATATCATAGTAACACAAGATATAGCGAAGGTCAATGATAAAATACCATATATAGTATTTTGCGATTCGAAATAATAATTTTTGTGTCAAAATGCTTGGAAGTGTAGTATTTTATGAGGATAATCCCAAATAGATATAAAATTTTCATAAAACACTACTACCTTTTCAGAGTAGATAAAATGTGGTAGAATGAGGAAAAATTATTAGGAGGATGCATTATGGCAAGACGAAAAAAACTGGAAAACACATCTTTGGAAGAGCAACTGGAGTATGTGGAACAGGAGATTCGTACAAAAGAGTCCGATTTAAAGGAACTGCGTCATAAAGCAAAAGAGATTCAAAAAGAGATAGAAGAGAAGCAGAAAGATGAGCTGTTTAAGGCTTTGGTAGCATCTGGGAAAACCATTGATGAGGTTATGAGATTTATAAAGGCAACAGGAGAAGATAAAATCGAATAAAAAAAATGAAAGATGCCGTTGTGGGGGAGTGAATCTGCAACGGTGTTTTTTATGGTCAGCTGAAATACAAATGATTTTCATAGACCACAATCACCGTTACCTTGGAAAGGAATATGTAGTGGTTCGAAGTTGTGTCTTTGCATTTGTAATTCGTAGATTTAATATATACTGCGTGGAAGTTAAGCCATTGTAGTGTCTAAAACTACGGATAACTCAGATGGTGCTTGGACGTATGTGATAGTTAATGAAGTGTTTGTGCCTGAAAAAATTGTTGAGGGTATACCTAGTTGTTTGAAAGTATGAAAAAAGTGAATAGGGTAAAAAATACCGTTACAGATTAATCTTTGTAATGGTATTTTTTGCGTGAATTTATTCTAACGGTGTAATTTATAACCTATTCCCCATATAGTATCGATATAAGGGGCTTGGTTTCCTATATGCTCTAGTTTTTTTCTTAGTTTGCTTATATGGACATTGAGAGTATTATCATCTGAAATATAATCTTTTCCCCAAATAAGTTGATATAAAGATTCCTTTGTAAAAGTCTGTTTTGGATGTTTGATTAGTAGCTGTAAGAGGTTATATTCGGTAGTAGTCAGAGTAAGCTCTGTGTTATTTACAAGTACTTTGTGATCATCCACATTTATGCGAATATCTTTAAAGGAATATTCCGTTTGGGGACTTTCGCTGCAACGGCGCAAAACACTTTCTATTCGTGCGAGAACTTCTTCATGATAAAAAGGTTTAGTTATATAATCATCTGCACCGGATCGGAGAAGGTTTATACGAATCTCAGGCTGATTTTTGGCAGATATAACAATAACTGGAATAGAATTGTTGTGTTTTTTTAGGTGAAATAGTTATTTTTCACCAGGCAATCGGGAAGCATCAAATCTAATAACATTAAATCATATTTTTTAGAGGAAAGAGCTTCAATTGCTTCTATCCCATTGTGATATGCTGAAACATTGTAATGGTTTCTTTTTAATAATTCTGTAAGAATAAAGCAAATTTCTTTATCATCTTCTACTAATAATATATCAATCATAATAAACTCCTTTGGTAATAGGTATGGTAAAAATACTAACATGATTTGTAATTTCATACAAGTTACTGTTTTAAATAATTTGAAGGTTTCATAGGCGAGTGGGAAAATATAAAGATAAATTTATAATTTTATGGAAATTTAAGAACTGATTTAAGAGAAATGTTAGAATTAGACATTATCATTATCATTATAGGATTTAAGAAACGAGGGAAGTGATTAGAATGAAAGAACCCGAAAAAATATTGGAAGCAAAAGATATTTGTAAAGCATACGGAAAAAATATGGTACTTAATCAGGTAAATCTTACGATAAAAGCGGGCGAGATATATGGACTGGTTGGAGAAAATGGTGCAGGAAAAAGTAGCCTGATGAAAGTTATTACAGGACTAACAAAGCCGACTTCAGGTGAGATAAGTTTATTTGGTAAAAAAAATCTTGAAGATGAAAGAAATAAGATAGGATGTTTAATTGAAAATCCAGCTTTGTATATGGACATGACAGCACGCCAAAATTTGGAAATCCAGCGTACTCAACGAGGAATTCCAGGAAAAGTAGTATTGATGAAGTTCTGGAAATAATGGATTTAAAGGACGCTGGAAATAAAAGAGTGAAGGCTTTTTCTTTAGGGATGAAACAGCGATTAGGAATTGCAATTGCATTGCTTGGTCGCCCACAGTTGCTAATTTTAGATGAACCAATAAATGGCTTAGATCCAACCAAAATTAAATATGTGCGAGAAGTCTTAAAGAATATGAATGAAGAAGATGGTACAACGATACTTATATCCAGTCATATTTTGCCAGAGTTACATCAACTTGCAACTGTATATGGATTTATACATCATGGAAAAATGTTACAACAGATTACAGATAAAGAATTAGATGAGAAATGTCGTCGTCATGTTCATATCGAAGTAGACAATGTGGAAAAGGCTAGTTGTATTTTAGATGAGAGGTATCCAGAAAGTCAAATAAAAGTTTATTTAAGAAATGTGATTAAGGTATTTGGTTATAATAAAAATATTTCTGATATAACAAAAGAATTAGTATATGGAGGAGTTGGTGTAGAAAAAATAGGATATGAAGGAGAAGACTTAGAAGAGTATTACACAAATCTATTATCGGAGGTGAAATCGAATGAGACAGCTTAAAGCAGAGTACTATAAAATGAAATATTCGCGAGCCTCGAAGTGGGTTTTAGTATTTATGGCATTTATTTTTTTTATACCGTTCGTTGTGGGAAATGATACATTGTTTATGACTTTTGGTGATTATAGAAATATAGATAGCATTGGTTGGATTTGCTACATAGACGACATGAATAATGTAAAAGCTGCAGAAATCGCAAGATTTGCATTATCAATTAATTTTTTTTCTTGGATTGGATTAATTGTCTATATTACGACAATGGTATCTGCAGAATTTCATCAAGGAACAATAAGAGCTTCTGTCGTATATGGGATAAATCGAACCAAATTATTTTTAAGTAAATTACTGGTGATAAATGTTCACTTTTTTATTCTCTATTATATTGTGGAAACTGCATTAGGCTTAGGATTAGCATGGAAGTATGGTTTTCATTATAAAGGTGAGGAATTTTTGATTTTTATCGGAATGGTTACCTTAAATATGATAGCTATGATTGGAATGGAAGCTGTGGCGGTTTTGATTACGGTTTTAGTAAAGAATACAGGAATTGTGGCAGCTTTATCATGTGTATATTTCTTTGCAGGTGCGATTACTTATCCTATGGTATATGAGAATTTTCAAAATCAATCAGTGCTTCTTAAAGCATTTTGTGTTATGAACCCGACCACTTATATGTATAATATTTGTGGATATCGGATGACAAATGGGATTGTTGTTGGAACTATTATGTATGGTATGGGTGCGTGCCTGGTGGGGATAGTTTTAATGCATTTTGCATTGAAACGTCAAGAACTTTAATTTGTGTTTCAAGTAGCTCTTACTACTTTGAAATAAATAAATATTTTACAGGAGGATATTGCAATGAAGTGGATTAACAAAGCATCAGAGGACAAAAGTACAAGAATCTGCTGGGTTTACAATGATAAAGGTTGTGGATCTAAAAAGGCTACATGTGTAATTCGTTACTAAAGATATTTGTAGTCAGTAAAGGAAAATGTGCTCAGCAATATGCTGGGCACATTTTCATTATTGCAAAGAACACTGTGAAAACAAGAGATTAAGAAAAGAGGATATAATAATGAAATGATCAAGATACAATATAGAGAAAAAAGAAGATAAAAGTTGTTTGATTTACAATACGGTCACATCTGCAATACTGGAATTAGATACTGATTATGAAAAATCATATTATGAAATGAAAGAAGGGAAAAAATGTTCAAAGCCTGATTTAGAGTCAGCATTATTAGAGGGTGGTATGCTAGTTGAAGATGATAAAGATGAATTTGCAGAATTGCTTATAAGAAATAAAATAGAAAGGTTTGCGGATTCAAATCTTACATTAACTATTGCCCCAACTATGGCATGTAATTTTTGTTGTCCCTATTGCTATGAAAAAGGGAGAGAATATATTACTATGTCTGAGACTGTTCAGGATCAATTAACATCGCAGCTCAAAGAAAAATATCAGCATATACATGAATTAACGGTATCTTGGTATGGAGGGGAGCCATTATTGGCAATTGAAACTATTGAAAAATTAACCAAAAAGATAAAGTCTGTTTTGCCACTTGGTTGCAAATATAATGCGGATATGGTCACAAATGGTTATAAATTGACTAGAAGAGTAGCTGAAAAATTAAAAGACATGGACATCCACTATATTCAAGTTACTTTAGATGGTTCAAAACAAGCCCATGATAGTAGAAGGATTCTCCATAATCATCAGCCTACCTTCGAACATATATTGGACAATATAAGAGAATGTGCGGATATTTTGAATATTTCGATAAGAATTAATGTTGACAAGACAAATATAAACGAAGCAACAGAAATATTTGATTGGCTAGAAAGATATGGTTTAAAAGGTAGAGTTGGTTATTATTTAGCACCAGTAGATGATATTAATGGAGTATGTAATAATCATATATGTATGGAACGACCACAGTACGCAAAAGAAGAGATTGCGTTTTATAAAGAAGGGATTAAGAGAGGCTTTATGTACCAAGGTGTTAAGCCGAGCAATTATGGTGTATGTGGAGCAATTAGCTTAAATTCATTTGTGATAGGTCCAGATGGAGCGTTGTATAAATGTTGGAATGATATTGGATATAGTGAACGAAGTATCGGTAATTTGGAAAAAGGAATCAAACTTACAAATAAATTTGTAGAATGGCTTTCCTATGATGTTGTAAAGGATCAAGAATGTAAAGATTGTTCATTTTTTCCAGTATGTTATGGTGGGTGTGCTGCTTATAAAAATAAGATTTGTTCTTCAGTAAAATGGAATGCAGAAGAGATGTTGGAGCTGATGAAAGAAATGGCTCAATGAAATAGCAGGGAGAATTGGAATGATAAAATTTTGCAGTAAATATGTTTTTCAATATAAAATAGAATATGGGATATATTTTTTGTTGGGTATTATACTGTGCGGGTTAAATACATTTATACCGGCTGCTATGGGACAATTTATTAATATGTTTAATGTGGAAACAACATATTCAGCAATGTTAAAATTCATATTTTTATTACTGTTATTGTATGTTGGTAAGGAAATTGTCTGCTATGTCAATAAAATACTTTATATAAGGATACAGACTAATGCAGCATTTTCATTAAATTTCGAAATTGTAAATCATTTAAAAAAAGTTTCGCCACTCGTAATTGGCAGAACTGATTTATCGTACTTATCTCAAAGGATAAACAATGATGCGAATGATGTACTTATTTTTTTCATCAGCTCCTTGACTGAATTGATATTTTCAGTTTTTTCAGCGGGTATAATCTTATTTATGATTTGGAAAATGGATTCGATTGCTTTTATAGTTACAATGTTTTTATTAGCACTTTATTTTTTTATATATATTGGCTTCAAAAAGCGTATTTATAATTGCAGTTATGGAATGAAAGAGGAGAAATCCAATTTCTTCTCCAGACTGCAGGAACAATTAGAAAAAATAGAGTTTATAAAAATACATAGTATGGATTCATTTTTTTCAAATAGGTTAGTAGCATCATATCAAAAATTATATCGATCTATATTTAAACAACAAGCGACTATCCAGGCATTTGCAAATCTTGAAGGGATTGTAGGGGCAATATCTGTATGCATTTTACTTTGGATTGGAGGAAAAAAGATACTTACTGGAGATATGCAAATAGGATATTTCTATATGATTTCAGTATATTTTAATATGATTTTGGAATATGGAAAAGAAATAGTGGCATACGGTCAAGAATACCAAGAGGCTTATGTATCCTTTGAACGTATAAAATCTATTTTAGAAATTAAGGAGCAGTCTAAGGGGTGTATAAGACTTAATGAAATCAAACAAATTAGAATTCAGGATTTGAATTTTGCATATGACCAGAAAGAAACCATAAAAAGTTTTTCTACAAACTTAAAAAAGGGGAAAGTTTATGGATTGAAAGGAGAAAACGGATGTGGGAAAAGTACACTTATTAAAATTTTAATGGGTATGTATGTAGATGAATATCAAGGGAATATAATATGGAACGATACAGAAATGAGAAATTTAGATATGGATTATATAAGAGAACATGTAATCAGTGTAACAGAACAGGAGCCGACTTTAATAGCAGATACAATATATAATAATATTGCTTTATATCGAAAGCTTGATGTAAAATGTATACAGAGAGCCGTTGATTGCTTTGGTGATAGTATTTTGAAAAGAGATAATTGGGATTTGCAAATTAATGAAAAGTCAAGTAATATTTCCGGTGGAGAAAAGCAAAAAATTGCAATTATTCGCCAAGTAGTGCAAGACGGTCAGGTAATGATTTTTGATGAGCCTACCTCAGCTATGGATGAGAGTGGAAAAAAACAATTTTTACAGTTGATCGATCAAATTAAAAATCATAAAATAATTATTATTGTTTCACATGATAATGCAATCTTGAATACATGTGATGAGATTCTAATATTATAAGGAGATATGAAGTTTGCTAGTTGTCTTTTTAATAACAGGAGTGTTTATATTATTAGGCATATTATACATTTTTCATCTGAAGAGGGAAATTAGAAGAATTATAGAATGGATAGAACATAATGAGCATATCTACTCGGTCAATGTATTGGATAAAGATATTGAGAACCTTGCACTTAGTATCAACAAGCGAATTAAAGAAGATGAACGAAAAGAACATCAGCTAAAAAAACAGGATAAAAATTTTAAAAAGATGGTAGCAAATTTATCACACGATTTACGTACTCCATTAACTGTTATTATTGGTTACTTGCAGTTAATTAGATTAGAAAAAAATGTGAATGAACCTGTTAATAGCTATATAGAACATATTGAAAAAAAGGCGGATTATTTAAAAAAATTAGTAGACGATTTATATTTATTGTTTTGGAGTGAAGCAATAGAGAGCGAAGTTGATATGAAATCAGTCAATATTACAGAGGTAGTCACTTCTTTGTTAAAGGAATATATTCAAAATTCAAAACGTGCCTCAGAACAATTAGATATTAGACTGCCACATGGAAACATTTGGATACTTGCTCAAGAGAAAATATTAATTAGAATTTTATGTAATTTAATAGATAATGCTTTAAAGTATAGTACTGGTGATATAATGTTTTACATGTGGGGAGAATCCGAGTATTGTCATATACAAATAAGCAATCCTTCTGATTATATTAGTGATGAAGAATTAAAATCTATATTTGATTTGTTTTACACAAAAGATGAAGCAAGGATAAAAAGCAGTGGTATCGGATTGTATGCTACTAGAAAGCTAGTAATACAAATAAGTGGTGATATTCAAGTGAATTATGAAGCGGGAATTTTCACTGTCAGTATAAAGTTGCCCTTAATATGAAAAAATTGGTCACAGTAGAAAAATAAAAGATATTGTTACTGCATTTTGAAACCCTGAAAGTGAAAGCACTGTCCATTTTTTGAAGAGTCTTCTGGAATACAATAGATTATTATTCCCTGCGATTGCTGTTATGCTGTCATCCTTGAGACAGAATACGTGGTAGTTCGGAGTGGTTTTTGTCATTTCACTGGGACGGCAGAAGGAAAACTTATAAAGCATAATAGAAGTGGGTATGTGAAAGTGGCATATCCACTTCTATTGTATTTAGAGAAGAAATCTAAGAGTTCTTCGGGGAAACATCTTCATTTAGGGATAATTCCTCATACGCAAGTAAATCCGGAGTAACCTTTTCTTCACCCGAAAGGTTTGCTACATTCCGGAAATATAGGCGATAATAATGTCCAGATAAAAGGCGGATATTTTTATCGAATGTAAAGTGATATTCTTTCTGGTCAGTGGAACGGAAAATAATTTTCTGTTTCTTGGTAAGTGGGCTGACTTCACGTTTTGTACAGGTTCCAGTTAATTCGGTATAGTCATGCATCTTGATGGTATGTAGCAGACTCACAATTCGTATGGCAGTTCCAACACCGATGCAAAGACTCATAAGGAGAAATATCTGGTCGTCTGTTATAAATCCGTAAATACATCCAAATAGGACACAGAAAAAGCCGATTGCCCCATGGACAATCAGCTTATTAAGAAATGGTTTTGGCATAATTTGCTCCTTCCTATAATTTTTCAAATGCAATCTGTTTATTGAGGTACAAATTACTGATGGCTTCCAGTACAGGATAACCGGCATGGGTGAATTGGATATCCTGTGCCAGGGTACGGAATGTTGCATCCGAGGTTTCATAGAGCTGCGTCAAAAGTTGCTCTGTATTTTGTGGATGGATGCCCTGTTCTACACAGGTTACAAGCTCTGCCGTAGAAATCTGTACTTTTTTTGCTATTTGGAGTACCGTGTCCTCTATAGCAGTCCGTGCCGGCTTTTTTAGATAATGGATCAGTTCCTTTGTGTGCAGTTTTTTCTTCATGCAGAGATAGATGCAGGTAAAAAGCCGTACTGAAAAACTGTCCTGCAATGGGCTGATATAAAGTTCTCCTAAGAGGCGGTACAGGGCATCCACACCAGTTAAACCATCCCCTTTTACAACCAGTCCTCGAAGCAGCAGCCGATTCAGGTAAGGTTCAATGGGGATATTTTCCGAACGGTGATGTTTTTTCAAGCGTTCGGAAAAAGCAGACTGCAATTCATGGATCTGTCGGATTTGAAATGCGAGGCTGCTCCACAGAAAGAATTCTTCTTCTGTCAGTCCGTATTCCTGCCGGTTATTGATAACAGTCGGTGTTTTATGTTCCTTTATGGAATCCTGGAATCGTAGGATTCCGACTGCAGTATAAAGTGTCAGCATAATCGTTCTCCCTTCAAGATAAAAGAGTATATAATTTGGTATCCTGCTGTAAGTATTTCCGGGCTTTGCTTTGCCATGCCCGGACATGATTCATTGGGACACCATAATGTTTGGAAATTTCTTGGTTGGTATATCCTTTTTGCTGCAGGAGCAGGGCATGTATTCCTTTTCTTAGTGTATTGCAGCTTCTCGCTTCTAAGGACTGCAGGTGCTTATAAATGGGTTCCTGGTTCATACATTGTTCCTGCCATAGTTCGGTTTTTTGGTCTACAAGCAGGGGTTCCATGTCAAATTCGGAAGATGCATACATGGAACAGGTGTATTTTCGTTCTTTTTGCAGTTTTCTCCAATAACTGTAAATGGCATTTCGTATGGCAACTTTGGCGTAAACTGCAAAGGGACGGGTGTTGTCATAGTTCATGGCGGCTTTGCATAAAGCTAAGTTTCCGGCTTGCAGAAGGTCTTGCTGCTCATCGTATGAGACATAAGCACAACGGGAAGTCAATTTTTTTACCATTTCAGGTACCAAATATAAGTACTCCTCTGTCAATCGGCGTTCATCATCTGTCATCGGGATGATCATACATATCCCCCCTTTCAACCAATGGCCCTGAGAGGGATATGGTTATTCTCCAGAATCTTCATGGATTCCAGAATTAGTTGATCACACATATAAGTGCTAAATTCTCCGATGTGTGCTTCCTTGGCAGTCAGACAGAATTTATCAGCAATCCAGCGGTAAGCCTCCGATTTCGTAAAGATGTGGTTTAGCCATATCTGGTCAAATACCCGGTGTGCTTGGATCCTTTTTTGCCGAAGCTCTTTGTTTGCCAGTTTTCCTTTGGCATTGGTAGTGCCAGGATGAACTCCTACATAAGAATTACACTGTGGGAAGTGACTGCACACATAGAGTTTTCCATCTTTCGCTTTATTTCCATATACATAGGACGCATCCCTTAAAATTGCGATGCTGCCGCAGTATGGGCAGCGGATTTGTTTCTGTTTCATAAAGATTCACCTCGCTTACGTGTTTTATACGTATATTGTAAGAAAGCAGGTGATGAATTCCCATAGGATGGGCATAGAAACTACTCCCAGATTCGGACTAAATGGCACAAAATGGCAGAAAATCTAAGAATAGAACAGTGCCTTGATAAGCGGAAAGAAACCGCTGTCTGCAAAACGTGAGTAATTTACTGGTGTAAAGATGAACCCTGCACAGAAAATCCGGATGACATAAACAGAAATCAGAGCTATACATAGCCGATACAGATTTCTGGTGCGTTTGTTCCAGGGCTTTCTCGGACGAAACTTCAGGTACAGGATTAAAAGTGCAGGAATAAAAATAAAGTTCGTAAATATTGTATCGATTCCTTGAATCATAGCAGTGAAATTCAACATAAAATCGCCTCCTTTCTTATCCTGTACGCAGAAAGTGCCAAAAGTGCAACCTTTTACCAGTGATAATGAGATGCTTCCTGGTGCCGCAGTAAAGCAAAACAAGGACATGGCTTATCGGTCAATGCTTCTTTTGCAAAGTAGAGTCCATATAAAGACTGAAATTGTTCCAGTGTTATGGCGGATAGACATTCCGTTGGTTCCGGTATGCGGGAGAAGAGCATACGGGCATCTGCCATGGGCAGGACACATGGACTGCCGTTTTCATCTGGATGATATAAGAAGTGTGGGCCATTACAATAACCTGGGGTTTTACAGGAAACACAGCGAACATAAATACAGGAATGCCAATTTCCATCACAAATATCTAAAAAATGCCGGATGTGTTTGGCATCGGCATTACAACGAGATTGTTCCATATTCATCACCTTTATAGCAGGCAGCCGTAATAAGCTGCCTGTGAGCATATCTATTGATAGTTACTTATCTTTTTTCCGCTTACGGATATATAAGATACCAAATCCTGCAGCAAAGAGGAGTGCGGCACCTGCCAGTAAAAGATAAGGAAGAACGGTTGTTTCATCTCCGGTCTTGACTGGTTTGGAAGGTTCAGGTGTGTCTTTTGGAGCTTCCGTAAGTTTTATCGTTTGTCCTTTATCGTCCAGATCCTCATGGGAAGCAATTTCAAGTGCTGTTTCTCCTTCAAGGGAAAAAAGTTTTTCAAAAACGACTACATCATGTCCAGCCAATGTGCTTCCATCAAAAGTGAAGATGACTTCGACAGAACCATTGGAATCCTTTGGTGTAAATTCTGTTTCTGCCGTGACAGGTTTTCCATCAATCATAACTTCCTTTTGGGTTGTTTTGTCCATCAGTGTGCCGACCAGTTTGTATGGAGTATCCGGAATCAGATTTTGGTAGGATACGGTGTCAATGATGGTTACTTCTTTCGTAGCAACGGCTTCCTGATCCCCATCCGCTTTGTCCTTCGCAGTAGTTCCAATTCCCGGGAAGTAGATAGACTGTTCATGGTCTTCTATATCGGCGTGAACAGCAATCTCTTTTTCCTGATACGTTAAAGACTCAAAGACAACAATTGTTTTGCCGGACAGGATGCTGCCATCAAATGTAAAGGTAAGTTCAATACTGCCAGAGGCATCTTCAGGAGTAAAGGTCGTAGTGGCAGTAATCGGTTTACCATCTGCCTGAAGAGGTTCTTTTGTCTCTTTGTCCATCAAGGTACCGGTAAGTGCATACTCTTTTCCTGGAATTAGGTTACTATATTTAACCGTATCAACAATAGTAATCTCTTTATCGGTTTTGGCAAAATGATCTCCGTCTGCTTTGTCTTTTGCAGTGGTAGCAATTTCCGGGAAGTAGATGGTCTGCCCATTATCTTCAAGATCAGCGTGTGTTGCAAATTCTTTGCCGTCATAAGTAGCAGATTCAAAAACAACTACGGTTTTTCCGGCAAGGGAAGTCCCATCAAAAGAAAAAATCACATCTACCGTTCCAGAGGATTCTTTAGGAGTAAATGTGGTTTCGGCAGTAACCTCTTTCTTATCTATTTCGACAGGTTTTCCGGTTTCTTTATCCATAAGGGTTCCAGTCATAACATATTCTTCGCCGGGCAGAAGATTTTTGTAAGCTACCGTATCTACAAGGGTAACTTCTTTATCTGCCTGGGAAAGATTCATATCTGTTTCCTTATCTTTTGCAGTGGTCCCGATTTCTGGGAAATAGATAGTCTGATCCTGATCTGTAATGTCCGCATGAACAGCCAGTTTTAAATCCTCCTGGTACAGTTCTTCAAATACTACGATTGTTTTGCCCTTCAGAGAAGAGGCATTGAACGTAAAGGTCACTTTTGCAGAACCAGAAGATTTTTTTGGTTTGAAGGTGGTTTCTGCTGTGACAGGTTTTCCATCTATTTCAATTGGCTTTCCGGATTCCTGATCCATCAGTGTGCCGATGAGCTTATAAGACTGTCCCTTCTTTAAGCCTTCGTATTCTACGGTATCAACCAGAGTGATTTTTTCTTCTGGTTTGGCAAAGTGGGAGTTGCTGTCTTTGTCAAGGGCAGTAGTTCCAATGGTAATCTGATCATCCGTTAAAGTTCCCATATCCACGACTACGTGATTTTTATATACAGAGACCTCAATTTTTAAGAGGTTCATACCTTCATTGGAATCGCAGCGTTGTTCTTCCAAAATATAGGTATCATAAATCAGGGCTCCTTTGGTATCATCAGGTTTAGAAGAGCCAAACCAGATTCCGTCTTCAGAAGTTTCCCCACGATTGGTATTTGTAGTGTGCTTATTCCATTCTGAGGAGGTACTGGCATAGCCATTTTTGTCTGTTACAATGGTATGACTTTCTCCTGTAGTTTTGGAGGTAATGGAAAATGGGACATTTGCCAGCCGGTTTAAATCTCCGTCAGATACCTTTACGAATTCTAAATCGCCACGGATTACCTGATTGGAAATCGCTGTTTCTTTTGCAGTTAAATCCAAAATTTTCCCATTTTCTGTGATATGAAACTCCTGAGAGAGTTTTCCCTCGTTCAAATAACCTTCCGGTGCTTTTGTCTCATCACCCCGGTAATGTCCATAAGGGAGAGTATCTTTTTTTGTGGAAGCAAGCCCTTTTTCATCTGTCTTCAAAGTGAGAACTACTTGATCTTTTTCGTAAAGGGTTCCATCCACAAGAACAGGATTTGGACCAAGATTGGTGATTGTAAATTCTGCATCCTTTAAAGAAGCATTTCCCTGTGGTTTGGCTTCTCCCGTTTCCAGATCCCGTTTTTGGATTTTGACACCGCCACGGATAATCTGGTTAGAAACAGAAGTCTCTTCTGTTGTTAAATCTACGATTTCTCCATTTTGGGTGATGTCAAATTCAAGAGCCTTTGCACCATCGGTTAGGTATCCGGAAGGCGCTTTGGTTTCTTCAATCCGGTAATGTCCAAGGGGCAGGGCATCAGCGGCACTTGCAGCAATACCATGTGCATCCGATTTAATTGTAAGTACTGCCTGACCATTTTCATAGAGCTTTCCACCTACCCATACCGGCTGTTTGTTCAAAGTGGTAATGGTAAATTCGGCATCTGCAAGCGATGCGGTTCCTTGTGCTTGTGTTCCCTGAGTTTCCAGATCCCGCTTCTGAATTTTGACGCCGCCTCGGAAGACCTGTTCTTCGACAGAAGAAGCGTTATAAATAGAGATAGTTTCTTCCGTACCGGTACTGGTGATTTGCTGCACGAAAACAGATTCGTTTGGAAGATAGCCGGCAGGTGCTTTGGTTTCCTGTACGGTTACTGTACCCAGTGGGAAGCAGACGGTCTTTCCATCACTGGCATAGAAAAATTCATCCCCGGATACCAAATAATCTTTTGTAAAATGGATTTCTCCAGAGGCATCTGTTTTCAATATCCAGGTGCGAACCGGTTTCTTACCATTTGCTCCGGGATCGGTAGCTGACTGCTCTGTATAGAATTTTATTGTAAATTCGGCATTGGCGAGAGAGCCGGTTCCCTGTGCAGAATTTTGCTGTGTGTCAGCATCCAGCTTTTTAAGGAGCAGTTTTACGGGATTATTTTGAGGAATATCCTTTACTTTTACGGTAGATGTTCCTTCTGCTTTTACCGTAACATTATGGGCGGAAGGATCTATAGCAAATCCTTCTGGGGCACTGATTTCTTTAACGGTGTAACTTCCTTCTGCCAGTTCTTTGGATTTTGCATATCCTTTTTTATCGGTAACAAGAGTTTCTACCAGTTCTTCCCCTTTGTAGATTCCGTATTTGGCTCCTTCTAAAGAGTAATTGCCATTTTTATCGGAAATATCGGTATTGGCAGAGGATTTCTGCAGTTCGATAAAGCCGTTTGGAACCTGATACCAGCTTCCTGCAAAAGTTTGGGAAGCATTGCCAGGAACGATAAAAGCACGGAAGGATTCTGGTGGGGCAGGAAGCCCTTCAATGGCGTTGGCAACTTCCAATGCTTTGTCAATATAATTTTGAGGTGCACCATGAAAAGCACCGGTGTCCCCATTATTTCCTGCATGGATATAGGAAACGACCAGATGACCAATGACATAAGAATTGTCATCGGACCATCCTTGGAAATATTGATCTTTTATTACCTTTTCATAACCATATCCACCGTTTAAGTAGTAAAGAGCTTTTCTGAGTGGGGAATTTTTTCCCAAAAGGTTATAAGGATACTTTCCGGAAGCCGGTGTTTTCTTTAATGGTTCAACGCAATAAGCCGTGTTATTGCCATCAAAGCTCATGCGGGAAGTATAATAGTCCCCGTATGGAATTTTGGCTCCTGCCTTATAATCAATGGTTCCATCTGCAGCATAAGCGGTATGGGCATTGAAAAAGAGTGTGCTAAGAAACATCGTGACACAAAGAAAAAGGGCGGTTAGCCGGATATGAGGTTGTTTTGCTGGTTTTAACATAAATCTCCTCCTTTGTTAAAAAGAAAAGCAGCCACATTCGGGCTGCAGGTAACATTAACCGACTTTTTTATCCTGGCGTTTCAAGATTTCCAGGAGTTCCTGTCGGTCTGTGGTAATTAATTCTTTTTCCAGGTTGGAAGCTTTAAATTCCACAGTGATATTATTGTTGTTTGTTGAAATCAGTCCGTTTCCACGTTGGAAATGGGTGATATTCATGACTTCGGTTTCGGAAAGACGAAGAATGGTTTTTACACGTTGTGCCTCTTCATCTTCCATGTTAAGAATAATTTTGGTTTTACAGTTATTGATAATGCCTTTTCCATATTTTCCGTCATCCAGAGCAAAAAAGTCATTAAGATCCTGGGTTGCAAAAATACCGGCACCAGAGTATGCCCGGATAATCTTGGCAATCTCCAAAACAAATTCAGCGGCCAGGCGGTTACTGGAAGCACCGATGAGCTGCCATACTTCATCTACGAAAATAGCTTTTTCTTCGGTACGGTTTTCTTTGGCTTTATCCCATACATAGTCCAGAGCAACAAACATCCCCACCGTTAAGAGATCGCTGGAGCCGGTCAGCTCTGAGATGTCCAAAACAGTATATTTATTGGTCAGGTCTACATTGGTCTGCTGGTTAAAAGAGGAAGCAGAGCCATGGACAAGACGGTTCAGGATGTGAGCCAGCCGTTTGGTATCTTCGGTTTCCATCAAAACATCATATACATCTCCAAGAATTGGCATCGCTTTATAATGCTCCGGGTGTTTGGGATCAATGAGGGATTCATTCTTATGGGTGATTCCCTTTCTTGCATAGGTTTTAATCAGTGCTTCGTCCAAAAGCTGTTTTTCCTCATGGCTCATATCTGGAATGAGCAGAGAAAAGAAAACGTGCAGACGCTGAATCTTACTGGCTAAGGCAGATGCGTCTAAAGTTGGACCGTCCAGCAGCTCATTGACAGAGTTATCTACTTTTCGGATCTCCATGACATTGATGCAGTTTTGGCTGGCAGGAGAAATCTGGATAAAGGTTCCTCCTACATTTCTGGCAGCCCGATAAAACTCATGACCTTTTAACGGTGCGATGATAAATACCTGGATTCCTTTACGCCGCATACGAAGTGCCATAGTCTGCATGGTAAAGGTTTTTCCGGATCCAGAAGTGCCAAGAATCGCAATATTGGAGTTTTTATATTGTTTGGAGTCAAAAATATCAGCAATCACTAAAGAGTTGTTATGCTTATTTACTCCAAATAGGATGCCGTTGTCATCGCAAATGCTGTAGCTGACGAAAGGATAGCAACTGGCAGCTCCGGTGGTTAAGACATTTCGTTTTGAGAGTTCATAGAGCTTCTTATCCAGGTTTACAAGAGGAAGGGAAGATAAAAATCCCTGTTCTTGCAGGAAGTAACAAGACCGCAGATCCATATCCTGTGAGATGAGAAGTTTTTTCATCTCCTGAATCCGCCATTGCAGTTCTTCCAGATCACCTGCCGTAATTGTAATCAAAAGATTCATGTAATAGAAATCTTCATTATTAGCAAGTCCCTGTTTGAGGAAATAGCCGGAACGGATGGCAGAATCCAGATCATCAAAATCCGCATTGGTATCAGAGGCATCTTTGATCTTTGAACGGTTGATCCGGATTTGCTGTCCAAGACGTTGCTGGATCTTATCTTTGGGCTGTTTATGCAGAAAAAAGTCAATGTCAATTCCTTCGCCAGCATTGATAAGCAGGGACAGCCAACCTGGCATTACTTTTGCTTTGTAACCATCGCACGGCACCAGCAGGTAAGAATGGTAGATGCCATTTACCAGCACATAGTTGCTGTGCTTAAAGTCCAAAGACTCTGGTGCAATGAATTCATTGATATGGATGTTATCCACTTCCTGCTCACGGCCAGATTCCATATAGCGGGTAAGTACCTGGTTAATCCGTTTTGGCAAAGGTGTTTCGGTACATTTGGTACGGTTCAGTAAAGTGTAGAGTACATCGGTTGTAAACTCATCTTCATTGTCATGAACCAGCACATCGTTGCCGCATTGATATAGAAAGGTTTTTGCGGTCTGTGCAGCAGTTTCCAAAGCTGCCAGGATTTCCTTTTCCTCCACCTTCCGATTCACATTGAAAGGTTCGTATTCAAAGATTAGGAAAAAACGTCTGGAAACCGCTTCTCTGGAACTTAACTGCCGGACAAATTGGATATAGTCTTTTTGTAACTGCCGGCAGTTAGGATCTGATTCCCGTTCCATTTCCAAACGGGACTGTTCCAGATGTTTGTTGATATCCGCTTTTTTGGAGATCATCTTAATCTGCAGTTTCACAGGACTGATTTTTAGGTAGGAGATGAAACTGAAGATGATCCCCTGTTGTTCCCTGGCACTGCGTAAGAGGAAATTGATCGGTTCAATCTCCAGGATTTTTACATAACGATGGTCTGTCGTGTAGATAACACCATTGGCAATCTTATCAATAGGAAGATAATCTTCCAAGGTGATTTCTTTTCGCTTTTTCTTTTTGCTTTTCCCGGAAGCAGGAGGCTGGTTGGAAGCTTTATTCGCAGTTCTTTCTTTTTTTCGTTCCTCCGAAAGTTGCTGCTTTATCTGTTGTTTTTCAAGTTTTGCCTGCCTTTTCGCACTTTTACGTGCAGCGGTTTGTTCTTTTTTTAATTGTCGGGACTCATATTTAAGAATCCGGATGTCTTCACGAGCCTGTTTGCGTATTCCACGTTTTGTAGAAGTGTCAAACTGCCGGCGTTCTTTTTTTTTAATAGCAGAGGTTTCTTTTGTTTCCTCTTCGGAAGACATCTGTGAGCAGTTCTCTTCAGAAGAAGATTCTGCAGGTTGCTTTGGATGACGTTTTCGTTTTCTGGTTTTGGGTTCTTTGTTACGGGGTTTTTTAATCCGGTACTTTTTTTTCGGCTCCGGATGTACATCCATACGGTAAATAACCCGGCGGTTTTTCAGAAAACGCAGAGCGTTCATTAAAAACGCAGTAATGCTTTCCCCACCGATTCCAATTAGAGAAATCATAGCTGCAGGCAGAGCAGTCATACAGAGAATAATAATCCTGACAGTGAGTGTCAGAGGCAGATTGATAACAGGAATGGTGATCAGGATTGCCAGGACACCGCCTTCGATGGCATTACGGATTTTAAACATTCCGCCCATAAAGGTCCCTTTTTCTATAAAATTGCGTGGGATGAAGACAGGATGTTGTTCTTCAGTATTGTTCATGGCTGCACCTCCTTTGGTTCTTCCATGGAAGGAGTTTCCGGAACTTCTGTGACAGGGGCAGCTTTTTCCGAATTCACGGAGGTATCGTCATAACCGCCTTCTTGCAACTGTTCAATTTCCTCTGTTGTGATAGAAGGAAGTTTGTCATCTGTCGGACGTTCATAGATGATTTCTTTTCCAGAATCAGGGGTACGTTCCTCACCGAAAAAGAATCTTCCAGTAGAGGAAGTGTAGTACACAGGAAGAACGGACTTATCCGGAAGCTGGAACAAAAAATTAATATCAGAAGCATTGGGATAGGTAGTATCATCAGCAAGGAAACGGATGGAAGTTAGAGATATCTGTTTTACGTTTTTAAGATAGGAGGTCAGTTCTTCCTGAAAAAGTTTCACCTGTTCCTTGGAGAAAAAGTCTTCCAAAGCTTCAAAATCCTGAAAGCTTATGGATTCGTTATTTTCTGCTTGTTCTGTCTCGGCATTTTCATTATTATCGTGTTGAGTATTTTCTGTCTCGGATTTTTTGTTTCCTTTTTGGGATTTCCAGATGGAGGGAAAAACAAATCCGATGATAATTAAAAAGGCCATCATAAAGATAGCCAGAATTGCTTTTTTTCTGTTCATAAGTGTCTCCTTTATTTTTTAGCGAAGATCCAATAGGCATTTGCGGTTGCATGCACTTCCGTCATCATATCGAATTCACGGTTGATGTAGTTTTTGGAGGAACTATCATTGGGATCATTGACTAATACTTTACCTCCAGCCGTTACACCACGAAGGACAATAAAATGTCCGCCACTGGTAAAAAGCCCGGCTCTTTGGGAACTGATGACCGGATGACCTTCAGATAAAGCCTGAAGTACCTGGTTGGGATCACTGGTCTGTGTGACAGCCCCACACCCAAAATGATCGGACGCTGCCTGAAAATAAGACCAGTAAGTGCCGACTCCTGGTTTGTAATAGGAATTTCCGCACCAGGATATTGCATCAATAGGTGTAATGGTAGTGCCTGTAAGATAACTGGCAATCATAGCAAAGCTTGTCGGACCGCATCCGCTGCTGGCGATAGAACCCCCGCCGTATGGAATGTTTCCATAGTCTGTCTGGAGATAGTGTGGAATCTGCATGCCGTTTGCGGGATAGCTGCCGCCACTGGCAGTAATTTGGTAATAGCGAAGGACATGATCCACATATTCTTTATCCCCATACCGGTCATAAGGCCAGCTTGGTCTTGCACACATCATATCAGAGTAGGCAATCGCATTTTCTTTGGTATAGCCACCGTCACGCTCCATTGCCCAGTCAATGTATGCAGAACCGTAGTTGTAACCCTGAAGAGCCAGTTTAATCCGGTCTAAGTCCGTAGGTCCGGTACAGCCGGCTTTATCAAGGGCATATTTTAATTCCTGTACGCCACATTCAATGGAGTATTCCGGATCTGTAATCCCATTTGGCACATGGGGATAGCGGGTATTAAATCCACCTTCCGCTGCTTGCATCACATCCAGCCCCCGTCCGCCAGATTCCTGCATCATGACTGCTAGGATTAAATCCACATAATCACTCATACCATATTTCGCAGCGGCTCTTTCTACAGCAGGGCGGTAGGACAATACCTCATCGCTAAGATTGATAGCAGCGACAATACCGGAAGAAGCAGTTCCAAAGAAAGCAGTCAGGTTTTCAGCATAGTTTTTGGCAAGTTCTTTCTGCTTGTCTGTAAGATGGAATACATGGTCTGCAAAATAGGAATCTCCGGCATAAACAACAGTATAGGTGTGTTTCGTAAAAGTAACCGTCTGTGTTTGTTCCTGTCCCTGTTCTGTGCCGGCTTCTCCTTCTGCACCGCCATCAACGGTAACTTCCATGGTAACTGTTTCGGTTGCTACATCATAAGAAAAAAGTCCTTCTTTATTTTCACGAATGAGTTTCTTTAATTGGTTTCGGTTGATATTTTTATAATCATCCTGGCTGGCACAAAATTGTGAAATCAGCAGATTGGCATTGACGGAGATGCTGTATGTATAGGGATCATTGATGGATGCAGTATCACCTTGTGGAAGACGGGAAATTGCTGCATGGATCTCTGCCAGAATGTCTTCATGGCTTTCTTCTAACACTTCAACGATGGCTTCACGGGAAGCACGGATGTTTTCACTGATCATAGAGTTGCTGTTTAGTACATCACTTTGCTCGGTCAGGCTTCCAAAGATCAGACCAGGGAGCATCACAATAAATAAAACCGGGAGCAGCAGTATGGCGAGAATAACAAGAAGAATTTTAGCGAGCTGATTCCGGTTGGCTATGACGGCTCCAATTGCTGCTGTGAAAGGTCCGCCAAGGGCGGCACCATATCCTGCTTTGGAGAAAGTGGCTGCTGTTTTTAAGGACTTTAGGTGAGAAACGGTACTGGAGCCTACATCCATTGCTTCGTCAAGTCCAGAACGTTCTGTATCCATTACTAAATCCGATCCTTTCTTGGAGGAGTAGGAGGAAGCTTTTGGACAATGGATTCGTTGTAGCTATTTTTCCATCGCCAGCATCATAAGGGATTTTGGATACCGTATTTTCGGCATATTGCTTGTACCAGGTAGCTCCGTCTACAGATTGCACAGTTTCATAGGTTCCCTGGGTAGGAGCCGTATATTGATCGGCATGGTACATAGCAAATTCCCGGCTGTCCCCATTGGAACCGGACTCAACTCCTGTTATCCTGCCACCTCCAATTTCAACATTGGTATAGGAATGATCTGTTTTATCTTCATTTTGAATTCCCATGTAGGATTGAAATGCAGAAACAGCTCCATCACCTTTGATCGAGCCAACTTGACCATAGTTTCCTTGAGCAATATTGCTGATAACGTTATTGGCAAAATCTCCGCCTTTTTCAAGGGAAGACTGATAGAGTGCATTTCCGATGCTTGGTCCTTCGGTATATCCGGTGGCTGCATTTACCGCAGAACGCTCTGTCTGCCTTCCAACGGCTCCGGCTAATCCTCCGGAAAGGAAAGAACTTTGTACTGCAGCACTTCCGGGAGAGGAAGAATGGGAACTACTATGGCTTCCACCTCCATGCCCTCGAAAGGAACTTGCAAGACCTCTTCCGGCGATTAAAAGTTCAGCCATCATATTTCCACCAGTATTTCCAACATTGACTCCCAGACTTGCCATAAAGCTGTCAATCTTTTGAGAAACCTTCAAAAAAGCAATGGCACACAGAAACCAGATAAAAACATTACCGGTGACCGTTTCTTTTCCCTGTGCATCCACAGCTTGCTGTACCTCTGCTTCTGTAAGTTCAGCGGCAAAGACCGGCATGGATGTTACAAGAATCAGACAAGAAATCAATAGCAGGCTGCAGAGCAGTGTTTTCTTATGTTTCATAATCTCCTCCTTCCTAGAGTGATAAAGGGTTTGCAAGGAATGTTCCCACCATGGAAGTAAACAGCCGCAAACACCAGGCGTTCATTAAAAGCAAAAAGAACTGTCCGCCGAGCATACGGCACCAGCTCTTAAAAATATTTCCAGTAGCCTGGGAAGCACCTGTGGAAAATGCAACAGGTGCGGTGTAGACCAGAACTCCAAGCAGTATATAACGTTCCGCAGCTTCAAAAAGCAGCTTGATGTAATTCCAGGCAAGGATCAGTACCAGTATGAGGGCAACAATGGCAACAGCACCGTTGGCACATACTCCCAGGATGACTGTGATTACAGAATTAAACTTGGCAAATTCCAGTGGTGGAAGATCTTCAGTCAGAATCCAGCTATACGGGGTTCCTGCAATATTCAATAGAAGATCTACAATGTCTTTGGCATAGAATGTCAGGAAAAGGAACATAAAGGTTCGCAGTGATAATTTGATTGGATCTTCAGCGTCAATCCCTGTCCCCATAAAATAATTCTTAAAAAGCTGCCAAACCCAGTTTAAAAGGATGAGTCCGATAGCCAGTGCCAGAAAAATCTGGTACATTGTTTCCGCTGCTGGAAAATACCGGAGAAAAGTATCCATGGAACATCCCAGTGCAGCCAGAACAGAAGTCGTAATCAAATCCAGAATGTTCATGACCTGTTCGGCAATCCATTCTACAATTCCGTCAAGTATTCCCATGAAAGAGCCACCTCCTTATCTGCATTATCCATTCCACTGCCCGCCGGCAAAGAACGGAGTGATGTAAGCCATGATAAATCCCAGACCATTGAGAATCGCCCATGTAATGATGATTCGTTTGAGCCATGCCCTGGATTCATCCACGGTTTTTCCGGATTTGGAAAAATTCATCAAAAGCAAAGCAACCGATGCAGTTACAACAGCCGCAATGGTGGAGATCAGGATAATCTGGTTATATACGTCTTTCATGATTTCTGAAGCTTTGTCCCAGATGGTAGCAGCCATAACTGGTTGTACATTACAGGCAATCAGAGTGAAGACAAGGAAGGCAGTGTAGAGATATTTTCCATAGTTCCGATGATGTTTCATGCCCGGTGGGGCTGCTTTGTGTACATGGTTTTTCAAGTAAATGAACCTCCTTCATAAAAAGAGGGCAAAGTGAGATCTTTCACTTTGCCCTGGCTTATAGTTTTCCTGCCTCATAAAAGCTTCCGTCCGGTCAATACGGAGGAACGCTTATTCTATATTTAGTTGTGATACTCCTTTCCATGCACTAAAAAACGCAGCTTGCACCAGAGAAGAGGCATTCCTTGGAAAGCTGCGTTTTTGCTACATATAATTTTGACAGTATCATTTTAACATGGGTAGATTTCCCTGTAAATCGCAGAAGTGTGCCAAGTTGGGACAAAAATATGACATTGATTGAGAGAATGTTAATCTAGGAAAGTGTGTGGAGTTTAGAACAATGAATCCATCTAGGAATGAATAAATGTGAATTACGCAATAGTTATAGCAATACCAATATTTTTGCTATATAAAGAGAATAATTTTATCCCAGGAGAATAATAAGAAAATAAACGATGGTCTTTTAAGTAAACTAAGTGTGGTTTCTTCCTCAAAGTTCCGTATTTTATTAACATTAAAAAGAAAAAATCTAATAACCCTCTTTGATTCTAAAATTGGGCTTCAATCTAAAACGGAAAAATGCGGAAGAACCCTTACGGCAGAAATATTCAGTAAAAGTGATATATTAATAAAAATTCTAAAAAATGTCAATGTAGGACAAAAAAAAGTTAATCTATACAAAGTATGTAGAAGCATTGAAAACAAAGCACTAAAATAGCATTGTTAACATTTTAATACATAAATTTAGAAAATACGAGAGGAGAAGCGAAATGAAAAGAGCATTAAGTATTGCAGGATCTGACTGTAGTGGTGGGGCAGGAATACAAGCAGACTTAAAAACTTTTTCAGCACATGGGGTTTTTGGGATGAGCGTAATTGTATCAGTTGTTGCAGAAAATACTGAAAAAGTGATAGATGTACAGGACATTAGCGAAGATATGATAAAAAAACAAATAGAAGCAGTATTTGAAGATATAGGAGTTGATGCGGTAAAAATAGGCATGCTTTCAAATCCACAGTGTATGAAAACAGTAGCGGAACAAATGAAACACTACAAACCTTTGCATATTGTTGTTGATCCAGTAATGTATGCTAAAAATGGGTGTCCTCTTATGGATCCTAGTTCAATAGATACCTTAGTTAATACGATTATCCCAATAGCAGATATCATTACACCAAATATTCCGGAAGCTGAGAAAATAATAAATTCAAATATACAATCAATTAAGGAAATGGAAGATGCTGCAAAAAGAATATATGATATGGGATGCAAAGCGGTTGTGATTAAAGGCGGTCATCACATGGGAAGTGCTATAGATGTTCTGTATGATGGAAAAGAACTTAGCTATTTTGACACAAAAAGAATTGATACAAAGAATACACATGGTACGGGATGCACTTTTTCTTCAGCAATTACAGCTTTACTTGCCAAAGGCTTTAGTACAAGAGAAGCTGTTAATGAAGCAAAAAAATACATAACGGGTGCTATACAACATTCTTTAGAATTAGGAAAAGGTAATGGACCGACAAATCATTTCTATGATTTATATAGAAGGGCAGGAATATATGAGAATGAACTATAGTTTGTATTTGGTGGCAGATGTATCAAGAACGGAAAGGCATTCTTTAGAAAAGTCAGTGGAACAGGCTATCATAGGAGGATGTACTGCGATTCAATTAAGGGATAAAAATATATCTGATTTGGAATTTTACAATTTAGCGAGAAAAATCAAAGAAGTAACAGATAAGTTCAAAATTCCGTTAATAATAAACGATCGTATTGATGTGGCTCTTGCTGTTGAGGCTGCGGGGGTTCATGTTGGACAAAGTGACTTGCCTGCCGAAGTAGTTAGAAAAATTATAAATAAGGATATGATATTAGGTGTTTCGGTTACAGACATAAATGAAGCAATAAGAGCTCAAAAAGAAGGTGCAGATTATCTTGGCGTAGGAGCTGTATTTAGCACGACAACCAAGTTAGATGCTTCGAATGTTTCAAAGAAGATGTTAAAAGATATTAAAAAAAGTGTAGATATTCCAGTTGTTGCTATAGGTGGTATTAATATCCACAATTTGAGTGATTTGCTGGATACTAATATTGACGGCATTGCTGTTGTTTCGGCGATTCTTGGACAAGATAATATTGTACAAGCTTCCAAACAATTAAGGGAGGTTTTGATAGTTGGGGGAATTTATAATGAATTGTGATGCGGCTATATTCGATTTAGATGGTACGATATTAGATTCTTTATGGGTATGGGAAGATATAAGTAAAGATTTTTTATCTAAAAAGGGAAAGGATATTCCAGTTACTTATATACAAGAATTGTGTTCAAAAAGTTTTCAAGAAGCAGCAGAATATACTATAAGATTATTCATGTTAAGTGAGACATCTCAAGAGGTTATTTCTGAATGGAATAGACTTGCACTGATTGAATACAAGCATAATATTAAGCTCAAAAAATACTGCCTTCCATATTTACAGTATTTGAAGGAGGAAGGAAAAAAGTTAGCTATAGCGACAAGCTTGCCTAGAATATTATGCGATAGCTGTTTAATATCTAATGGAATATATGATATGTTTGATGTTATACGTTCAACAGATGAAATAGGACGAGGAAAAAATTTTCCGGATATTTTTGAAAAGATATCTGATGAATTAAAAGTGCCTTTATCAAGAACCCTTTTTTTTGATGATTCGTTAAGTGCTTTAGTTACTGCGAAAAAACTTGGGATGAAAGTAGTCGGTGTATATGATAAGTATTATGCTTCGGATAAAACAGAAATAATAAAGGTAGCTGATGGATATATAGAATCTTGGGAAAATGTTTGGAATCTATTATGAAAGGAAAATCACATTGGAACTTTGGCAGTTGTATGATTCAGTTGGAAATGAAACAGGAAAAATTATAGAAGCTAATTCTGAGATACCGGAAGGACTATACCATAAAACAGTTAGTGTTTGGATAAAGAATAAAAAAGAACAATACTTGATGTCAAAGCGAAGTCCAGAAAAACAGTATGCTTATTGTTGGGAATGTACAGGTGGTTCCGTACAGGCAGGTGAAAATACGTGGGAAGCCGCATGTAGAGAAGTATATGAAGAGTTGGGAATTGATATTAGTTCTTTAACTGGTAAAAAGCTTATTAGTAAAAAAAGAAAAGAACAAAAGGACTTTTATGATGTATGGATTGTATATGGTGAATTTGGATTACACGAGTTATCTCCGAATAAAACGGAAGTTATAGACGTAAAATGGATGGATATGAAAGAAATATTATTGTTAAATCAATATGGATATTTACATCCACTATTAGATTATGTTGATGTTAATTTTTTTAAGGAGGAAATAAAATGAAAAAAGTATTTTTAGCCGCTCCATTTAAAAGCCTTGTGAATTCTAAAACAATGAGTATGGATGAAGAAAAAAAGAATGAAATAGTAAATCTCATTGAGTTTCTGGAAAAAAAAGGATATTCAGTCCATAATGCTCATAAGCGTGAGGCATGGGGACAGGAATTTATGTCCCCTGAGCAGTGTACAAAGATTGATTATGACGAGATAGAAAAATGTGATATTTTTATTGCTTTTCCAGGAATACCAGCATCACCAGGTACTCATATTGAGATCGGCTGGGCATCTGCATTTAACAAAAAAATAATTTTCCTGCTTGCAGATGACGAAGAAAAGTATGCTTATTTAATTCGAGGTCTACATAAAGTTACAGATGTTACTTACATTATTTATCATAGTATAGAGGAGTATTATGATAAATTAGATAAGATGTTATAAGGACGAAAGGGTTAAGCTATGAAGTTTGAAAATTTTCAAGAAGCATATTTACATAATATGAAAAATGTATATTTAACTCCCGAATTTATCAATGAGCCAAGAGGAAACAAGAGTAAAGAAGTATTGAATTTATCCTTTGTTATAGAGAATCCAATAGAAAGGGTATGTTATTTGCCATCTAGAAAAACAAACATTGTATTTAATTTTGCGGAAGCATTATGGTATCTGTCTGGTAAAAATGATTTAGATTTCATAGAATATTATGCATCTAATATGCGGAAATATTCTATGGATGGTAAATGTTTAACAGGAACAGCATACGGTAAAAAAATATTTCAATACGGAGATAAAAAGATTAATCAATGGAATCGTTTGCTAGATGTTTTTAAAGAAGATAGAGATAGTAAAAGAGGTTTTATTGGTATTTTTGATCCGAATGAAATTCTGACTTTGGAAAATATAGATGTTTCTTGCACTATTGGTCTACAGTTCTTCATAAGAAACAGTAAGTTATTTATGTCCACATTTATGAGGGCTAATGATGCTTATAGAGGAATATTGAGTGATGTATTCTCTTTTACTTTCATTCAAGAAATGCTTGCGACTCAAATGGGGTTAGAAGTAGGTAGTTACTGCCATAATGTAGCAACGACACATATATATGAGCCAGATAATAAAATGGTTGAGAAGGTTTTAAGCGATACAACAAAAGAAAAGGAACTCTTTTCATTTCCGTGTATGCCTAAAAAGAATAATTGGGATGATTTAAAAGAAGTCTACAAATATGAAAAACTGTATAGAACTCATGAAGAAGAGTTTAAAGTAGATGATGTTTTAAACCTTAATATTGCAGAATATTGGAAGCAAGTAATTCTGCTTTTAGGTCTTTTTGCAGATATAAAAAGAAAAAATCATATTGATAAAGAGGCATTTGAAAATTTGCTGCCAATATATCAATATTTTGTCAAAAACAAATGGGATAAGTTTTTTGATAGAAAGGAGTAAGGAATATGGGAACGTCTTGGAAGGAGCAGGAAGTATCAGAAGCGTTTAATCAGTATAATGATATGCTGGAAAATATATTGGGATATGAAGTTATCCTTGATATGGTAAGAAATGATAAAACAATTACAAAAATTCTTGATTTTGGATGTGGACCTGGTAAGGTTTGCGCAAAATTAGCATCATCAAACGAAAATTATAGGATTATTGCAGTGGATCAGTCAGAGAATATGTTGTCTATTGCAAAAAATATAGAGGTTTATCAAATATTCAATATCAATTAGTAGAGAATAATGATTTGTCTTTTATAGAATCAGATTCTATTGATTGTATTATAACATGTTTTGTATTTATAAATAATTCTGATTACGATAAAATACAATTTATTTTCAAAGAGTTTGAAAGAGTTTTAAGAAAGGGGGGAAAATTAATAGTTCTGGATAGTCATCCGGAAGCGGCAGGTGTAGCATTTTCGACTTTTACCAATGGAAAAGAAGATAAAAACTATGAAATCGGTGAAAATAAAACACAGAGTTTAAAAATACAAGGACATCCGAATCTGGTTTTGCACGATTGGTATTGGAGTAAGAGTTGTTATATGGATTGGATTAAAAATGCAAACTTACAGGTTCAGATTACACATGAGTATACTGTCCAAAATCTTCCATCTGCTATCTTTGAAAAATGTATCTCCCAATATAAGGATTACAATTGGGGAAAAGAATGGGATAAAGCCCCATTCATAATTATTGTTGCCACAAAAGAAAGTGAGGTAAGCTTATGAAGAAAAAATAGGGATTTTGATGCTGAGTTTATTAATGATGTTTGGCATGGGAAGCACTAATGTATATGCAGCTCAGCCGGATGAGACTAATACCACTCTAAATGTTGCATTATATGGATATGTTCCAGATACAGAAAGATTTGAGAAGGCCGTTCAGGAAAGTTGGGAAAAGGCAGAACCGAATGTAACGTTAAATTTTGTGAATTGGGACTGCTACGAAGAAGAACCGACCGAAAATGTTGACGTATTTGTATTTGACGCAATATATCTTAATGATTATATCGAAAAAGGGTATTTATTACCTCTTGAAAAAAATAGCATTGAAGACAGTGAAGATATATTAGATTTTGCGTTAAACGGATGTACACGTAATAACGATATCTATGCCGTTCCTCAAATTATATGTACAAATTTGTTATACTATAGAGAAGGGGATCAAGAATTGGCGATTGTAGATACTGTTGATGAGTTATACCAGGTGTTGGGAGATAGACAGTCAACTGGTACAATTCCAAATAAAAATGAGGGATTATTAGTTGATATGTCTGGTGGAACAGGAAAAATTTGCCTTTACTTAGATGGTTTGATGGATCATAACAAACAATATACAGATTATTACCAATTACCATCACCAACAGAGTTTGATGAAGAAGTAGTATCAGGATTAAAACATATGCAACTAATGGGAGGGAAAGAACAGGTTGAATATTGGCCTGAAGACAACGATGCTTATATTAGGGCTAAATGGTTTAAAGAAGGTTATGGAAGAGCATATTTAGGATATACTGAAGCTATGTCTAATATGGGTGATTACACAAATAATCTAGATTTTAAAGTTATTTCCTATTGCAAAGAAGATAATATTCCAGTATTTTATGGTGACGTGGTAGGTGTTAACAGTAAGATTGATAATGAAAAAAAGGATGCTGCAATTAAACTTGCGAACGTGATAGGAAACACTGAAACGATGGTAAAAGCTGTCTCCCCGGATAATAATAATCCTCATCCGCAATATTTGCTTCCGGCTCGAAAAAGCGTCTATCAAACAATGGGAAATGTCTATCCAATATACAATGAGCTTTATTCAATTGTAAATCAGCCAGAAAACAAATTGTTTTTATTAGGGGTTTCAGCAGAAGAGTGGATGAATGAAGCAAAGGAAAATTTGGCGGGGCTTTTGAATTAGAAAGTTAAAACTTGTAGTAAAATTCAATCAATTATAATACAATATTCCAAAATATAAACTTCATTTGGGGAATGCTTTTTTCGGCATTCCTCAAATTATGCAAGGAGAAATGCGAAGCAAGTGAGATGGTGTTAAATATTTTCTATAATTGCTTTGTAATTAAATGATAAGTGAATGGAGATTAAATATGAAAGAAATAGACTTTAGACACACCATAGTGGGACAGGGACTATTATGGTTTGGTGCTGCTATTTCAATAGCAGAAATAGTAACTGGTATGCTTATTGGATCATTAGGCATAATAAAAGGTATAGCAGCTATAATATTAGGACATAGTATTGGAGCAGCTATATTATTTTTAGCTGGTTATATTGGGGCGAAAGAACAAGAAACTACTCCAGAAATAGTAAAAATATCTTTAGGACAAAAAGGAACTACTATATTTTCCATATTTAATATAATTCAGCTATTTGGATGGACATCTGTAATGATTATAAATGGTGCAAAGGCCTTAAACGGGGTAGCAGAAAATATGATCGGATATGGGAATGAGAGAATTTGGTGTGTTGTAATAGGAATATTTATATGTTGTTGGATTTTTGTTGGTCTAAGGAAACTGACTATTATAAATGGAATTGTATGTGCTTTATTTCTGGCTTTTTTTGTTATTATGGGGTGCAAGCTTATTTTTTTGGTTCCGAAAGATTTGGTTGTAGCTGATAGTATGGAGAGCTTTGGTATTGGTGTTGAATTGAATGTCGCTATGGTTTTATCATGGCTACCACTTATATCTGATTATACATGTAATGTAAATAAGCCAGTAAAAGGAAGTGTGATCAGTGTATTAAGTTATAGTTTGGGTAGTATGATAATGTTTAGCATTGGTTTGCTTGCGTCAATTGTATTTCAAGAATCTGATATTTCCAATATTATTATAAAAATGGGACTGGGGGGAATGGGGCTATTTATTGTTATTTTTTCTACGGTCACAACAACTTATTTGGATACCTTTTCTGTTGGAATATGTGCTGAAAGTATTAATAAGAACTGGGGTGTAAAAAAAGTAGCAACCATTACATGTATTGTAGGCACTTTAATAGCGGTATTAGTACCAAGCAATAAGTTCGAGGAGTTCTTATATTTTATAGGCTCGATATTTGCTCCACTATTTGCAGTATTATTTACGGATTATTTTGTTTTGCATAAAAAAGAAAATGATAGGAAATTTGATGTGGAAAATATTGGAATGTGGATTATAGGTTTTGCAATCTATAGAGTGCTAATGAACTACAATACTGTTATTGGAAATACACTTCCGACAATTTTAATAGTGATGACATTAAAGTTTATTTGTAACAGAGTGAAATGCTCTATAGAAAGGAAGTAGTTATGGTAGATATAAAAATTTTAAGAAATACTTCAGACAAGATATGGCAATCATGTTATCAGCATCCTTTTGTCCAAGAAATCGGAAGAGGTACATTAAGTCGAGAAAAGTTTGAATTTTTTTTAATTCAAGATTACAAGTTTCTGTTAGAATATATTAAAATTTTGTCACTAGAAATTAGTAAAACAAACCATAAAGATGTTCTATATGATCTTATTGAAATACAAAAAAAGACTTTTGAAGGAATTAAGGTGCATGAACAATATTTGAATGCATTTGAAATTTCCGAAGATAGAGTCAACAAAGCCAAAATAGGGTTATATAATGATGCATATATTTCATCTTTGCGTAATGTAACGGAAAGTAAAGGTGTTATTGAATTTTTAGCTGCAATTCTGCCATGTCCATGGTCATATCATGATTTTGCATGTAAATTAATTGAGATTAATAAAAAATCTTTACATCAGAATCCATATAAAACATGGATACAAAATTATGCTAATAAAAAAACATATCTTTACATACAAGAAAAATTAGAAGAATATTCCAATAAGCAAAAATGTGAAGAAATAGAAACTCTTTCAAAAATGTGAAGAAATAGAAACTCTTTCAAAAGATATTTTATAAGAAGT
>QUFC01000003.1 GCA_003478355.1 Lachnospiraceae bacterium AM48-27BH | reverse complement strand
GCCTCCCGGTCCGTTTTCATCAGGTAACTCATCAATTTGCTGTACTCATGCTTGTCCACGATGGTAATGATCTCCCTGTGGGGCTGGAAATCATATGCCCCGATGGCTCATAGATGGTCGCGCCGCTATGCAGCTCCTCGATGATAAACTTCCGGATCTCTTCCTCCTTTTTGGACAGAATGCAGACCCTCCGCTTCACTTTGGCGCCAAAAATGAAATGATCCAGCACCAGTCCATTGAGATATGTACCCAGCACACTGAGCACCACGATCTTCTTATCGTACACCAGTGCCGATGACAACGCCACGCACATACCAGACAGAGCCATGGCCTTTCCCAGATCCATGCGCAGGTACTTATTCATCAGCTTCGCCACGATATCCAGTCCACCTGAAGAGGCGTTGCAGTTAAATAAGATCGAAAGCCCGATGCTGACCACAAACACATAACAGAGCATATCCAGGAACGGATCTCCTGTCATAGAACCATTATTAGGAAATACTTTCTCCAGAATTCCGATTATCACCGGCAATAAGAACGACGTATACACCGTTTTTCCACCAAATTCCCTGCCGATAAACAAAAATCCCACGATCAGCAGTGCCACATTCAAGATCATAGTGATCACTGAGATTGGCAAGGGAATGAAATTTTCCAGCACCACTGCCAGACCGGAGATGCTGCCCACGGACACATGGCTTGGCACCAGGAAGAAAAACACTGCCGCCGCCACGATGGCAGTACCTCCCGTCATGATCAGAAAATCTTTCACCTGTTCTTTCATAATCATTTTCCTCGTTTTATCTATTTTTTAATATGGTCTGTCCCCGAAACCTGGAGCGTCATAGCAAAGGTAACGGTATTTTCCAAATAATTCCACACCATTATACGCCACATAACTGGTTTCTTTCAATGAAAAAACCAAAGATTCCTAACAAAAAAGAAAGAAAGACAACCTGAATTTCTCAAGTTGTCTTTCTTTTAGTCGTAGCGGAAGGGAGATTTGAACTCTCGACACCACGGGTATGAACCGTGTGCTCTAGCCAACTGAGCTATTCCGCCATATTCGGTTATATGGGGCCTATAGGGCTCGAACCTATGACCCTCTGCTTGTAAGGCAGATGCTCTCCCAGCTGAGCTAAGACCCCATATGAGCAGTCATGATGTGTCTCAATCGCGACTGCCTGTTTAGTATATCCCTCATTCCAGGAAATGTCAAGCGGTTTTTTGTGATTTTTCGTCTAATTTTCTTCATATGCATATAAAATCGTTCTTGCGTTCTGAAATTCGTAACTGCAGGTGACAAAGGAATAGAGACGTCGGATGGCCGTTCCTTTGGGAACTGTTGCAAAAGCGCTGGAATCTTGGGTCATCTCTTCTATATAAGAGGTGAATTCCTCCCAAGACTGAAAATCAATCTTCCGGCGGATGGCATCTGGGTTTGCGACCACGGCTGCCAGAGCTTTTAGGTGAATCTCCCGGTCCGGGGTGTAGAGGATGATATCCTGGTGTTCGTCAAAATACTGCTGCTCTTTGTATTTGACGATGTCCTTGAACATGGTTCCATTTTTCATGTGATGACCGTAGATGATGTTGTGGCGGCTGGAAAGATCTGCCTTGTCACCGTGATCCAGAAAAATGGCACCTGCCGCGCTGTCTCTTCCTTCCATATCTTTATGAAGGTACTGGTTGTTGTCCTTTCCCTGTAAGAGCGGGTAATCAATGTTGGTGCCAGGAATCGTGATCCAGGATACTACATCCGGATTGATCTTTTTTAAGGCGTCAAAGTCGATGACCGTCTGTTTCATCTGGGCCTGTTTCGTCTGGGCCTGTTTCGCTGTCTGCTGATTTTCCAGTCTGCCCCTATGCTTTTGCCCACCAGCCGCACTACCTGCTGCCTTGTTACCAGCGTTGGCCTGTTCCAGCCTTCGTTCCTGTAATTCCTCCACAGAAACCCTCGTTCTCTGTACACTTCCATTTTCTCCCCCGTTTTTTGTCCGGGAGAGCAGAACGCTCTCCCTCTTTGTCTGGCGTATCAGATCGTCATACACTCTCTGCTGCTGCGCTCCTGTCCAGATCAGTCCGCTCAAACCGGTAAATCCTGTTGTCAGGCAGATCATCGCCAGGACCGCGGCAGCATGCCGCAGTCCTCGTCCCAATACGTCCTCCCATGTTTCATTACCAGATTATTCCTCATCTCTTCTTCCAGAAACTGCCACAAAAAGAGATGCCGCCATACCGGCTCCAATCAAAAGCAGCCACATGGCTGGACTGGTGTGGTCCCCGGTCTTTGGAAGCTCTTCTGCTGCTGTCTCTGCTGCATTTTCTGCTATAGTCGCTTCTGGTACGGTCTCTGCTGCCTGTGTCTCCACGCCCGGACCACCGATTCCTGAACCTCTGGAGCCACGTCCGCCGGTACCGCCACTGATATGATTACCGCCCGGCGTCGTTGGCTGCGGATTGGTCGGCTGTGGATCTGTTGGCTGCGGATCTGTTGGTTTTGGCTCCGGCTCTGTTGGCTTTGGCTCTGGTTCGGTTGGTGTCGGATCAGTCGGGTCCGGTTTTTCACTCTTTACAGTATAGGAAACGGTTGGCTTTAAGAATTTCTCTGGTTCATACGCATTTCCATTGCTGTCCACCGGATACAGAACTGCCATATTGTTGGTGTAAAGCCCCTCATAACCGGCTTTTCCATCCCGGTCATAGGTTCCGTAAGTTCCCGCCTCATTCTTAGGATTCGTCAGTTTCACCTGGTAGGTCAACTGCACCGGATGATCGATCGTTACCGGCACATTGATCTTCCACACAAAGCTTTCGCCGTAAGTTTTTCCCTTATAGGAGCAGCCGTCCGGGTGATAGTATAGAACAAATTCATACCCATCTGCCACCTGACTGTTTTTCACGAAACCGTAAGAATTTTCCCCGATCTTCTCAGCTGCTTCTTCCTTTCCATCCACGTTCATCACAAGTCTGACTGCATCATTCACAAAGGCAAAATCATAGTCCCCGGTCTTTCCGATCTCATCGATCACGCTGCTTCCGGCATCTACCACATGGATCATTTCATTGGAAATCTCCTCGAATGCCTGCACCAGTTCTCCGTTTTCCCCTCCATAGCCTGGTTTTTTTACCTTATAATAAGAAACACCTTCCTGGGCGCCGATCCAGTCACAGAAATTCTCACCGTATTTGTAAACAATACTATTTGAATATTTATCTGTTCCAAATGCCACCATTTTCAGCGGATAGCGGCCTAAAATCTCGCTCATCAGGTATTTTGCAGTCATATAAATGCTCTTTTCAATGTTGGTGTGCTTATATCCATTATCCCAGATGGCTCCGGTATTGCTCTCCTGGATCCACTCGTCTGCATCGGTATCCCAGTCCTGAAATGCCAGGATTTCATCAATGGACTTCACCACGCTCATATCTTCCATGGACCCTCTGGTTCTGATGCTGCTGGCTCCCGGCTTACGATCACCGGGTTTCCGTTTTCATCCAGCTGTGTATATCTGCTTAACATCTTACCAGTTGCCTCTCCCTGGTCATTTACCCAGTAGATCGGAATGCCATCACTTAACAGCACCAGATATTTGTCATCAGCAGTACCCTGGTCTAGCATAGCTTTGCCAGCCATCAGACCTGCCATCATATTCGTATCAGAGGACGGCTTGATCTCCCCGATGGCTTTTTTCGCCTCCGTCACGGATACCAATCCATTGGTCAGATCATGTGCAGTCTTATCGAATGTCACAATTCCGATTCTGGAAGAAACCTTATCCCGGCTTTCCAATTCCCCACACATCGCTAGAGCGGCTTTTTTCGCCTCTGTGATATCATGATCTTTCATACTGCTGGAAACATCCACTACCATGACTACATCCACAGACGGCTTATAATCATAAGCCGGTAAGGACAGGGTCACCTTAGATTGGAAATCTTTGTCCAGCGTCTCCGCAGTTTTAGACTTAGAAATACTCCAGTCTGGTGATGGAATATCCGGCAGTCCGGAACCCTGATAGGTGTTCTGGAAGACCACTTCTTTTTCTACTTTAGCCTCGATCTGACCAGTCGGAGCGGCACAGGAAGCGGTATAAGCGCTGTTCTCTGCCTCACTCACTTCATATTGGGTTCCCGGAAGCAGATCCTTTACTACCACGCTCTCGCCATTTTTCATGGAGATTTCCATGATTCCGTCTTCCAGGGCTGCTGTGTGGCTCTCGCCTGCCGCATCCACGTAATCATAGCGGCCATTCAATGCTCTTCCGTCCTCTCTGGACAGCTTGATCTTGAAGTGAAATGTGGTGCTGTCATGATCATTTCCAAGCACCTGCTTGGAGATCTTTAAATCGCCTGCATCCACATAATCCTCGATCACCAGGCATTTTTCGCCAGAGTGAAGATCTCCTGGGCCGGGGCATTGAACTCGATAAACTGGCCTGCAGTGCCATAATCCTCAAGAGCCGCCTGGAATTTATCCTTAATGTCGGATTCCTGAAGGGGATCTGCGTGCCATACGGCAATCTTACCTGCTTCTTTTGGCGCGTAAAATGCAGTTCCGTAATTGTCTGCACTGTACCAATAGGCATCTGCCACGAAGCTGTGATCCTTCATCACATTGGCATCCTGCAGCTCTCCCATACTTCCCTGAGCTACGTCACCGTCTTTTCTCTGGTTGATGCCGCCAAGGATCGCATAAGAAAAATCATTATCGGAAATATCCAGCTTCAGGGAGCCTTTATTGGACTGATCCATCAGCGCAACCACTGCAAACCGATCCTGGGTTCCGCAAATGGTGTTGCCCTGGATCATCATGCCCTCCGCATCCCCGCTTACCGCTCCGCCAAAATATCCATGAATGGCGTAAATACAGTCCTCGATCGTATTGCCGGTGATCTGCCAGTCCAGTGCCTCTAAATTGTCACAGGCGAAATAGATTGCCTGCTCGTAGCCCTCAAACCGACAATCGGTTACGGTAAATACGCTTCTAAGAGGCAGCACGCCCATACCGGTGCCAGAGCCCTCAAAGGTACAATGATCCAGCGTCAGGCCGCTGGCCGCCTCTTCTCCGGTTCCTGACATGATATCGTTAGTACTGATGGCAGAAGTATACCAGAGTTCCTTTCCCTCCTTGTCCAGGTGGTAATCACCGCTCTCGATCTTTAAATCCTTAAATGTAATGTTTTTTCCCCATACCACAATTCCATTGGCATCGCTGTTACGGTCACTTCCTGCGGATGACTCCAGGGAGGAACCATCCATTGTCTGGATCACTGTATCATTTCCAGCGCCCTGGATCGTTAAATTTTCTACCGTTCTCGGCACCAGGAAACGTCCATAGTTTCCCGGCCTGACCTGGATCATCCAGTCCTCTTCCTTCGCCTCATCAGAACCCTTTTGTCTTTCATTTATGTAGTTGATGGCATCCTGAATGGACTGGTAAGGCTCGTCCGTTCCGACAGATAATATGTTATCGTCTGGTGGAAGCATCTGAAATGTTGCGTTGGATGGTGTGGCTTCTTCCCCGCCAATCTCACCAGAACCACCGTCCGTCAGACTGCTGGACATTCCTGCATTGGATGGAGTCGCCTCCTCAAGTTTCTGTGCCTGATCCGGCGTCGCTTTTAATAACTCGTCCCCCAAGACCACTGCCTCTGTGTCCGCCAATGCCACATGAGCCGCAATTCCGGTTCCTGCCATGCTGGCGCACAATGCCAGTGACAGTCCCTTTCGGAATTTACAGGGCCATTTTCCCTTGCTTCCTTTCCTTCTCATGTTCATCTCTCTTCCTCCTTCTATCACAGTAATAGGGTATTTGTCCCAATACTTGTATATTCTTATGAGGAAGCTTCTGGATCTAATACTGAAAATGGATTTTCCAACGGAAATCTTATTGACAAAATATGTGCCCGCCCGTACAATCAAATCCGGGATTTTGAAACTTTATAACGATTTTTACAGAAAGGAATCGAAAAGATATGCAATTAGATATGACGAAAGGAAAGATCATGCCGATCCTGCTCCGTTTTACCATTCCGCTGATGATCGGCAACATGTTCCAGCAGCTTTACAACATGGTGGACACCATCATCGTGGGGCGATTCGTGGGAGCCGGGGCATTAGCAGCGGTTGGTTCCACCGGAACGATCATGTTTCTGACCACAGGCTTTGCCCAGGGTGTATCCTCTGGTTTTTCCGTAGTAGTCTCCCAGAAATACGGTGCCAAAGATCTAAATGGCGTGAAGGCCAGTGTCGCCAATGGAATCCTTCTGTCCATCATTTCTTCCATTTTGATGACGGTATTCTGTCTGGTGATCATGCATCCACTTCTGGTTCTGATGAATACACCTGCAGACATTTTTGATAACGCTTATACCTATATCATGGTCATCAGCATAGGAATTTCTGCCAATGTATTTTATAATCTGTTTTCCGCCTACCTCCGGGCCGTGGGAAATAGTCAGATTCCTCTGTTTTTCCTGATCTTTTCCGCCTGTTTAAATGTGGTACTGGATCTGCTTCTGATCGTGACCTTCCAGATGGGCGTGGCAGGAGCTGCCTGGGCCACCAACCTCTCCCTGTTGATCTCCGCAGTCCTCTGTGGAATCTATATCTGGTTCAAAGCGCCGGATCTAAAGCCCGGACGGAATCAGTGGAAGCTGTCTGGCTCCATCACCAGCGCCCAGCTTGCCGCCGGAGTCCCGATGTCCATCCAGTTTGCCATCACCTCTTCCGGAACCATGATCATGCAGTCCGCAGTGAATTTATTCGGTTCTGAGGCAGTTGCTGCCTACACCGCAGCCAACAAACTGGAAAATCTGGTCGTCCAGGGAATGATTGCCATGGGACAGACCATGGCTACCTATGGCGGACAGAACTATGGCAGCGGAGATGTGGGCAGAATCAAGGGCGGTGTGAAAAATGCCCTGATTGCGGAATTCATCTATTCCCTGGCTGCTGCTGCCATTGTGTTCTTCTTATACAAACCGTGTCTGGGACTGTTCTTTACAGGAAATGTGGATCTAAATGCTATGATCCCCTGGGCAAGAACCTACTGCCAGCTGTGTATTCTGTTCTTTGTTCCATTAAGTACCATTTTCATCTTCCGGAACATCATGCAGGGCTGTGGATATGGTTTTCTGCCGATGATGGGCGGCGTGGCGGAATTAATTGCCAGACTGATCGTATCCATGGCTTCCATCAAGCTGTCCAGCTATTTCCTTGCCTGCTTTGCAGATCCGGCGGCCTGGCTGTCCGCCGGGGTGTTTACAGGAGTTTCTTATCTGTTTGTGATCAGAAAAATCGAACAAACCTTTGCTGACAGGCCCGTGGAGTAATATTTTTGTTACTGTACACAGGTAGGCATTTTCTGAACTGAAAATGCCGTATGATACAGTGGTGGTAACAGATTTTGCCGATTTAGAATGCGAAGCATCGGCAAAATCCGTTGCTGTTTGCGCAACGCGTGAACAGTAACATATTTTTCACAGGATCAGCCGATTCCTCCAAGAATGGCTCCTGCGATCAGCGCAATCGCCGCGGCTGGAACCAGTACAAATCTTCCCAGCGGGAGGAACCATCTGCCAATCGGTCTTTCTTTTCCCTGATTCACTGCTGACAGGGCAAAATCATCTCCAGCCACCCAGAAAAACATGATTCCTGCCAGCATGGCTCCCAGTGGACAGATGTAGATGGATACTGCATCCATCCAGCCGGATACGATACCCTGGATCAGCAGGGCCGCAATGCCTCCGATCGAAGCCATGCAGGCAACTGCCATCTTCCGCTTCATTCCAAACCGTTCCTCTAACATCTCCACCGGCGCTTCATAAAGATTCACTAGAGAGCTTAAGCCTGCGAATAATACGCAGATGTAAAACACCATTTCCACCACTCTGCCGCCCGGCATTCCATTGAACACATTCAGCAGGTAGATAAACATCAGTCCCGGACCGCCGGAGGAAAGCTCTGCGCCTCCCACTGCCATTCCCGGAATGATGACAAATGCCGCCAGAAGCGCCGCCGTGGTATCGAATACCGCTACATTTCTTGCGGAACCGACCACATCCTCCGATTCACTTAAATAAGAACCATAGATCACGGTACCATTTCCCGCAATGGACAGCGAGAAGAATGCCTGTCCAAACGCATAGATCCACAATCTTCCATCTAACAGTTTCCGGGAATCAATGGTAAAAATATAACGATACCCCGCTCCTGCACCCGGCAGTGTGAAAATATAAATACCAAGTCCCAAAAACAGGACAAATAGTAACGGCATCATCACCTTATTGGCACGCTCGATCCCACCTGCAATGCCAAATGCCATGATCACAGCCGTCACCACCATGGCGATCACCAGCCACATGTTATTGCCGAATGCAGAAGCAGTACTTCCAAACAGCCCGGCAATGGCGTCCATATCCTGATGGAACTGAAACAGTCCGCCGCTGATGGCTAAAAACGCGTATTTGAAGATCCAGCCGACCACAACCGTATAGCCAATCGCCAGCGCCAGCGACCCCAGTACCGGGATCACGCCAACGATCTCTCCCGGTTTCTTTTTGCTGGTACGGATCTCCGTGCAGCATCCAAATGCCTTGATAGGGCCGCCCTTTGCCGCCCGTCCCAGAGCCATCTCCTCGATCACTCCTGACGCTCCGATCAACACCACAAATAACACATAGGGGATCAGAAAGGTCATACCTCCCCAATCCGATACCATATATGGAAATCTCCATATGTTTCCCATTCCAACTGCAGAACCGATGCATGCAAGCACAAACCCGGTCCTGCTTCTAAACCCATCTCTGTTTTTTTCCATGACAGCTTTTCCCTTCTCTTTTTGTGGCTTTTGGCCATTGTTTCTATGATATCATGCTGTCACTTTTTTTACAATTTATTTCCAGCCGCAAACATTTTTATTTTCCGTCACAAACATTTTTCCGTTTTTACAAATATTTTTTCTATTTCCAGGGTTTTATTTTTCCAAAAAGCATATTATAATGAAATAAATTTTTTACAGAGGAGAAAAATCTATGGGACTTGAATTCATCAACAAACTTCCAACTCCTGCGGAAATCCGGGAACAATTTCCGATTCCTGCTGAGTTAGCCGCATTAAAAGAAAAAAGAGATGCGGAGATCAGGAAAGTCATCACCGGGGAGAGTGATAAATTTCTCGTGATCATCGGACCATGCTCTGCGGATAATGAGACTGCTGTGTTAGACTACACCAGCCGCCTGGTAAAGGTACAGGACAAGGTAAAGGATAAGATCATCATCATTCCCCGTGTCTATACAAACAAACCACGTACCACCGGTGAAGGTTACAAGGGACTTCTCCATCAGCCAGACCCGGAGAAGAAACCAAATATGTATGAGGGCCTGATCGCCATCCGCAGGATGCATATGCATGTGGTTCAGGAAACCGGACTTACGACTGCAGATGAGATGTTATATCCAGAAAACCTGCGCTACTTATCCGACCTGATGTCCTACATCGCAGTGGGAGCCCGTTCTGTTGAGAACCAGCAGCATCGTCTGGTAGCCAGTGCCTGCGATGTTCCAGTTGGTATGAAGAACCCGACCAGCGGCGACTTATCAGTTATGTTAAACTCTGTTGTGGCAGCACAGGGCGGTCACGAATTCATTTTCAGAGGTTATGAAGTACACACACCTGGCAATCCACTGACCCACACCATTCTGCGTGGCGCAGTCAACAAGCATGGCCAGTATATTCCGAACTACCACTATGAAGATCTGATCCTCCTTCATGAGCTTTACGCCAAACGGGATCTGGCAAATCCGGCCTGCATCGTGGATGCCAACCACTCCAACTCCGGCAAACAGTACATGGAGCAGATCCGTATTGTCAAGGAAGTCCTCCACAGCCGCCGCCATTCCAGCGAGATCAACCAGATGGTCAAAGGTGTCATGGTAGAAAGCTATATCGAACCAGGCAGCCAGAAGATCGGAGAACACTGCTACGGCAAATCCATCACCGACCCATGTCTGGGATGGGAAGATTCCGAAAGACTGATCTACGAGATCGCTGAGGGACTGTAATATCAAAAGGACATCTGTTTGTATGATGGCAAGCTCTTCCATCACACGATCAGATGTCCTTTTTCTACTGTTACCCTATCTCTTCTCTTTCCAATGCATCCATCCATTGTTTCCAGTTCATCTCATGCTCTGAAACACGGATTCTCTGTTTCACCACTGGTCTATGCTTCAATTTTTCTGCCAGAATCTCCGCAGAAGCTGCATAGGTATCCTCTTTGGAATACTCCAGACATATTTTTAAGGAAATCTCTCCATGTTTCTCAAGCGGCAGATTCTCGAAAAGTGTATTCAGATCATATTCTGTACCCCGGAGTTCTTCCAGCTTCCTGGTTCCAAATGCATTCTCTACCTGCTTATGAAGTTCTTCCGGAACCCTCTCTTCCGTCAGAGAACCACAGCTGTAGGATGCAGCCATTTGATACTGTTTCGGATGTCGAAAAGCTGCCCGCAGCGCTGCATACCCGCCTTCCTTTACACCGATGATCATCTGGTTATTTAAGTCCACAGGAAAATAATCCGCAATCAGCTCAGGAAGCTCCTGGGTCAGCATCTTCTCATATGCAAATCCGTATTTCATATCCAGCCCATAGCTTAATTTCATATCCGGCATGACCACAAGGATTCCCTTTTTCTCTGCCATTTCTTCGATCCAGGTATGACGCTGCCATGCAGTATGATCCATTCCAACCGGCGGGAGCAGCCATAATACCGGGAATTTTCTGTCTGGCCATGTTTCCACAGGAGCGATAATCGTCATGGAATTACATTCTGTCAGCGCTGAGGAATAAAAATGATTCAGGATCAGAGCCATGTTATCGGCCTCCTTTCTGCACGACAGTATCCAGAAAATGATGAATCCACTCGTCCCAGAAGACCCACTCATGGACTCCCGGACCCTCGTGGTATTCATAATTATATGGATTTCCAGGGATACTTTCAAAGGTTTCCTTGATCTTCATCGCCACAGGATAACGGATATCCTCTGTTCCCATGGCATGATATACCTTCGGAACAACCGTATGCTTCTTTGCTGTCTCACGGATCAGCTTCAGGATATCGTACTCTGTTCCCGCCAGACTGTCAGAATCCGGCGTTCCATAAATATCCTCGTTACATTTGCGGTAAAAGATATCATCTCCGCTCTTAGAACGCCACAGCCCCTCTAAAGGAGCAATTCCTCCTGTGGAGAGCATGCAGATCGTACCGTACTGCTCTGGCTTCTGCAGCCCTACCCACATCGCACCGCCGCCGCCCATAGAAAGACCGGCAATATAATGGTCCTCCCGCTTCCGGCTCATCTTCGGAAACAGTTTTTCGCAGAATTCCGGCAGTTCTCTGGATATATAATCAAAATATCTTGGACCATGTACCATATTCAGATAACGGCTGTAGCTGACCTCCGGCATGATGACCATGATGCCAAGAGGCGCCGCATAGCGCTCGATCGAGGTTCTCCGCATCCATATGGTATCATCATCACTCCGCCCATGAAGAAGCCACAGAACAGGATAGTTTTCACTGTCCCTGCTTCCTGCCAGTCCGATTCCCTGCATCCGCTGCGGCATGATCACACTGATCTTGGTATCCATATTTAAGACGTCCGAATGAAAATTGATATGCATCAGTGCCAAGAGTGATTCCTCCTAATCATTGTTTCTTGCTTTGAAATATTTCACAGGAACATCCGGGTAGTTTGTGATAATTCCTTCACAATCCCATTCCACCAATTTTTCCAGCCCTTCCATGCCATTGACTGTCCAAGCATTGATACCAACCCCATGCGCCTTACACTCCTTTACATCCTCCTCTGTCAGGGTTGCGAAATCTGGATGATAAAATTCAAATCCAAAGCGTTCACAATAAAATCCTGCATATTTTAATCCCCGGTCGCCAACTAAAGCACCACAAGGGATCTCCGGGGCCAGTTCCTTCATCTTCAGAATTGACAAATGGTTAAATGACGAGAATATGATCCGATCCTCCAGACCATACTTGCGGATCAGAGCGATCGTTTTCTCTTCGATCTCCGGATAATAAATGATACTGGTCTTTAATTCCACATTGGTAAACAATGACTGGTTCTTTGCCCAGGCACAGTACTCTTCAAAGGATGGGATCGGCTGAAATCCAAACTGATCACCTTTTACCCTGGCGGCATTGAATTTTTTTAATTCTTCATAGGTATAGTCCTTTACCCATCCGCTTCCGTCTGTGGTACGGTCGATCCGCTCATCATGGATCACCACCACCTGTCCGTCCTTTGTCAGCTGAACATCCAGCTCAATTCCGTCTGCTCCGGTTTTTGCTGCCTCTTCAAAAGCCAGCATCGTGTTCTCCGGATATTTTCCGCTGTAGCCTCTATGTGCCATTACCTTCATTCTGCTTTCCCTCACTTTCTGATCATCCACCTAAAGTCATAAGGCTTTAATAAAAGCTCTGTATCATATGTTTCATCATTTAACAGATCCGTCCATGTTTCCTGCAGCGAAACCTTTTTCGGAGCATCACTGAAATTATAAACGCCAAGCATCTCTTCAGTTTCTCCTGTCCGCAGAATGCCAAGAATCGAATCATCCTCCATATCCATGGTTCTTGCAAGCGCATCGGAAGAAAATACTTCATGCTCCATGCGGATCTCTTCCATCCTGCGCAGACCATAAAAGATACGGTTCTGGACAGTTCCCTCCTGTTGGATCTTCTCTGTCAGTTTCCAGTCAAACTGACCTCTGTGGATATAACGGGAATCCTCTGCCTTCTCCGGATCCTCTTTATAATGGTTATCGTTTAATGCGCCGACCTCATCTCCGCTGTAGATCACCGGGATTCCGGACTGCTGCAGCATAAATCCATGCAGCATCAGATCCAGACGGATTGCCTGATCCATTTTTCCTTCATCCTGTTTCTCCAAAGCCTCCTCAATCCCACACATGGAGGCAGTCGTTCCGCAGAAACGGGCATCCCTGCTGACCGGATCATCATTATAGAGAACACCTCTACTGAAGCTTTCTTTATATTTTCCTGTAAAGAAATCATTTAAGAACTGCTTATGGGCTACCTGATCCATTCCCCAGCCTCCAAGACTGTCATAATCCAGTCCCCAGCCGATATCATCATGGCACCGCAGATAATTCAGGAAGGTATATTCGCCCGGCAGATGGTACACACTGTCAAGCTGTTTTTCCAGAAGTCTGGTATCCTTCGTTGCCACAGTATTCCAAATGGTTGCCATGGTCGTCACATTGTAGAGCATATGCACTCCGGCTTCTCTGGCGTTCCAAAATAAGGCACGACCTTTTCTGGTTCCATCACCACTTCACCAAGCAGCAGAATTCCAGGACATACGATCTCACCGATCATACGCATCATCCGGACGATCGTGTGAACCTTCTGCAGATTTCTGCAAGAGGTTCCAAGCTCTTTCCAGATGTACGGAACCGCATCGATCCGGATAATATCAATGCCCAGATTTGCAAAATACAGGAAATTATACATCATCTCATTGAAAACCACAGGATTTGCATAATTTAGATCCCACTGATAGGGATAAAACGTGGTCATGACCACTTTCTCGATCTCCGGAAGCCAGGTAAAATTACCAGGAGCTGTGGTTGGGAATACCTGTGGGACTGTTTTTTCAAACTGTGACGGGATATCCCAGTTATCATAGAAGAAATAGCGGTCCTGATACTCTTTTTCCCCTGCTCTTGCACGCTTTGCCCACTCATGATCTTCGGAAGTATGGTTCATGACAAAATCCAGGCAGATGCTGATCCCCTGTTTCCGGCATTCCGAAGCCAGTGACTCCAGATCCCGGATCGTTCCCAGCTCCGGCTGTACCTTTCTGAAATCTGCCACTGCGTATCCACCGTCAGAACGGTCCTTCGGAGATTCCATCAGCGGCATCAGATGAAGATAATTGATTCCGCACTCCTTTAAATAATCCAGATGCTTCTTGACCCCTTTTAAATTGCCTCCGAACATCTTCGTGTACATCATCATACCCAGGATATCGCTTCCCTTATACCAATTCGGGTCTGCTTCCCGGGTCAGATCAGAAGCTTTTAATCCCTTTTTCCTGGTATCATAAAATTGTTTCATAGAAGCACACAATTCATCGAAATGCTCCTGATCGTCATACAATTCCATATAGAGCCATTTCAACTCATCGATATGCTTTTGAAACCTTGCTTCATAAATCTCTTCCTCTTTTTTCATACCATAAACCTCAATTTCATTTCAGAATTGTCTGGCATTTTTACTGTAAAAGGCTGCAGTGATATTCTTTTCCTTCCGGTCTTCCAACCCTTCTGTCCCATGGACCACTGTAGATCTGCACAACGATGCCATCGTTCTCTTTTTTCATGGTAAATACCTGATAATATTCTCCATTTACCATACGGATCTGCATGCAAAGTCTTCCATCTGAAAGCCACCTTGCAGCCGTCCATACCTCATAATCTCCCCACAGGGAGCAAAGCAGCCCCCGTTTAGGCTCCGCTCCATCTCCTACCGGGAGACTTCCGCGGTTGCAGTTATCTTTAAAGCAAAGCACGATCCCACCATCTGTCTGTTCCAGCCGAAGCGACTGGATACCGGTTCTGTGCTGTTCTGTCCAGGTCGAGGTATGGCAGTTGTTCACTCGGCTTTCTGCCAGCACCGATGCCTGGTTTTCTGGAAACATGATCGTTTTTCCAAGAAGCTCTGTCCAGAGCTTTTCTGTCTGCGCAGGAACCGTCTCATGCTCCAGCGGCCACGCAATATGTAACGATGCTTTTCTTTGTTCCAGTTCCCATTCTGTCTGTTCGGAATCCTCATCTGCGCCCTTCATGGCCGGAACCAGATATTTCCAGACCAGCCGCAGCACTGCTTCTGTATATGCCTCGCCGCAGGTCGTCACAACAGACGCATCGTAATCCTTAAGCACGATGCCAAACTGTCCAAACATGCCGTCAAACCGGAAGGTGTTTGGTATCTGGCACATCCATACCTGGAAACCATATCCGCACTTCCAGTCCTCCCAGTCCGGATTTGAAGCATCCATGCTCTTCTCAAACTGCATCGTTGTCATCCGTTCGATCCAGCCCTCTGGAACCAGCTGCTTTCCATTCCATTTTCCTTTATTTAAATACAGGATCGTGATCTTGGCCATATCCTCGGTCTTCAGACGGCTTCCGCCGCCGCCCTGGTCTTTTCCGGAAGTACAGCTGTCACAGTCCACTCCATAGATTCCCATCGGCTCTAAAACCCGGAACCGCAAGAACTGGAACAGATTATAACCGGTCACACGTTTCACAACTGCCGCCAGCATATTCGTTCCCATCGAATCATACATAAACACGGTTCCCGGTTCATGCACGATCGGATATTCTAAAAAAGTACGGACTTCATCATCACACCCATGGCGGTCCGGAACATCCGGATGACCGTTGCTCATCGTTAGCAGGGTCCGGATCGTGATCTTCTCCAATTTTCCGTCCTGGTCATCCACCTGATATTCTGGAAAATAAGAGATCAGAGAATCCTCCAGTGATATCCGATCCTCTCCCTCCAGAATACCAATGGCAGTCGCCACCAGGCCCTTCGTGAAAGAATGCATCAGGTGTACCTCGTCCAGCTGATATGGCTTCCAGCTGCACTCGTATGCCACTTTTCCATGGCGGGTAAGCATCAGGCTGTGAAGGTGGTAGCCTCCGGTCTGGATCTCATCCAGAAATTTTTGTACCCCAGAAGCAGAAATTCCCGCTTCCTTTAAGCTGCAGCGCTCCAATCTACTTTCCATATTCTCCTCACTTGTCTCCTGATTCTATGCAAAAGTTTTTTCTTTTCCTTGTTCCGTATAAACGATTTTCCATTCTTTGGTCCGGAGATCCGCATCCAGCTGTGCCCATTCCTGCTCTTTGCTCCAGCAGACAGAAAGTGTATAAGGATCACTGTCTAAAATCTGGAGTTCTCCATCAAAAGCCGGATGGGTATTTCGCAGCTCCATCATACGAAGCAATTTCTGTACCACCGGCTGCCTGAATGCTTCCTCAGCCTGCTCTTTTGTGTAATATCTCCGGTTAATATCACGGCCTCCACCAGTCTTTTTTAACAGCTCCAGATCATTAACGCCTGCCAGCATGCCCATATAATAGACCATCGGAATGCCAGGTGTAAAAAACTGGATTGCCCTGGCTAACAGATACACATTTTCATCCTCATCCAGAGCAGAGAAATAAGAACAGTTCACCTGATATGCATCAAAATAAGTATGAGAAGATTTGGTGCTGATGCCCTTTGTGACAGGGCTGATCTCATACAGTCTCTCCAGTGTCCGGTCAATTTCATCATCCGGAAGAAGATGATAAGTATCCATCACCCCGATCCCATCATGGGTATCCAATGTTGTAAACTGGTGCTTCGGACAGATCTTCATCCAGTTTTTCAGATAAATGGCGTCGCCAAAATACAATGCCTGCAATACCAGAAGCGGCAGTGCAAAATCATACACATCATATCCTCTGGCATCCAGCTTTAACTGGGTAAAATATGTCTCATGGATCTCCGGAAGCGCTTTGATCCCATACGGTGCCATCATATCCTGGGTTTCCTTTAACAGGTCCCAGACCTCCGGTTCCAGGAAAAAGCAATTGGTTCCCGGCTTCTTAGTCGCATAGCCGAATGCATCCAGTCGGATCAAAGCCGCGCCATGTTTTGCCAGGAATTCCAGATTTTTACGGATAAATTCTTTTACCTTTGGCTGGTTGCAGTCCAGATCGATCTGCTCTGAACTGAAGGTACTCCAGATCAGTTCACTGCTCCCATCTGCAAACTCTGCTTTCACAGACGGACCACCGGCCTTTCTCTTATAGATCTTTTCCAGCTGTTCCTGTGTCGGATATCCGTTTTCCCAGAAATCTTGAAAACGGATAAAGAAATCCCGATATTCTGACTCATCTTTTTTCTCCAGATAATCCAGATATTCCGGACTGTGGGCAGATACGTGATTGATCATATAGTCGTACATCAGATAATACTTCGATGCCAAACGCTCAATATCCTCCCAGTCACCAAAGGCCGGATCTACCTCCCGGTAAGTCATTGGCGCAAATCCCCGGTCTGCAGAAGACGGAAAAAACGGTAAGATATGCAGTCCGCCAATGGCTCCCTTTACTTGTGTTGTTAAAATCTCTTCCAGTTCCTTTAAATTCTTTCCCATGCTGTCTGCATAAGTGATCAGCATGATTTGATTACTTACTTTCTTAAAACTCATGTTGTTTTCCTTTCTATAAAAGACACAGAAACCACCTGGCTTTCCGGCACCTGTTTTCCTTCAATCAGTTCCTCAACCGTATCCATCGCTGTCTTTGCCAGCCCTTTAATATCCTGATGGACCGTTGTCAGCGGCGGATATAAAAGACGGCTGAGACAAATATCATCATATCCAACAATTTTGATATCCTCCGGAATCCGGTATCCCAAGGTTCCCGCCATCTGGATACACTGGGCTGCAATGATATCTGAGCTTGCAAAAATTCCGTCCATATCCGGATTTTCCATAAAAATCCGGTTGATCAAAGGCATATATTCCATATCCCACAGCATCTGCTCACTGGCGGAATATACCTTACAGGCCACGCCCTGCCGTTCACATTCTTTCATAAATGAGGTCATTCTTACATCCGCCGACAGATGCAGATCCTGCTGTCCACTGATGTGGACCATGCGTTTGCATCCCTTTCCGATCAGATGGCGGGCTGCCATATAACCGCCCTGGACATCATCCGAATGGATCACAGGAAGACCGGAAAACTCGTTATTCAGCGTCACTGCCGGAACCCGGAGCTCCTCCAAAAATTCTCTGCTCAGAAAATGTGACGCATAAAAGATTCCATCCACCATATTTCTTCTTAAAATATCCATGCAGCGTTTTTCTTTTTCTTCATTATAACCAGAAGCAACTACCATCAATTTATAACCACGACGATAGGTTTCATCCTCACACGCATGCACCAGTTCGCCAAAAAAAGGATGCTTAATCGTAGGTACGATCAATCCCATGATATCAGACTGTTTTTTCCAAGTGCGCGGGCTACATCATTTGGAAAATATCCCAATTCCTCCATTGCGTCATGAACTGCTTTTTTCGTCGCCTCACTCAAAGGTCCTCTGTCGTTCATGACTCTGGACACGGTTGTGATCGATACTCCTGCCTTACTGGCAACATCTTTAATCGTAGCCATAAATTCTGTCCTTTCTGTAGGCTGCTGCTTTTATGATTTTACTGCACCTGCCACAACTCCACCGATGATGTATTTCTGAAGGAAGATGTACACCAAAATAATTGGTGCCACAATCATAACCAGTGCAGCCATGATTTTTCCAAGGTCATTGGAGAATGTTCCGTAGAAGGTACGGATCGCCAACGGCAATGTGTACAATGCTTTCTTTCCTAATACCAGGTTTGGTAACAGATAGTCATTCCACAGACCTAACGTATTTAAAATTGTGATGGTTGATAAAATTGGCTTCATCAGTGGAAGTACAACTTTAAAGAAAATCTGTAATCTGGTACAACCATCGATTTTTGCTGCCTCCTCCAATGCCATAGGAACATTTGTTTTAATAAATCCATGACACATAAATATGGCCATACCCGTTCCGAATCCCAGGTTCATAAAGATCAAGGTCGCCCTGGAATTTAAGATTCCAAAAATATTACCGTAAATAGAAACCAGTGGGATCATGATAACCTGGAAGGGAACTACCATGTAAGCCACGATCAGTGCAAAGAAGATCCGGCATGCCAGCCAGTTGGTTCTCACGAATAAATATGCAGTCATGGATGAGCATAACAGGATCAGAAATACACTGACACCTGTTATCAAAATGGAGTTAAAGAATGCAGCTCCAAAATCCATTTCCGTAAATGCCTTCACATAGTTAACAAGCTGGACTCCTTTGTCATCAATCAGCATCAAAGGATTTTTTACAATATTAACCTTTCTCTTCAAGGAATTGATAATGACCAAAATAAATGGCATCATATAAAACAAAAACATAAAGACAACAAAAATGGTCTTAACTACATCCATAACCAGTTTTTTTGTGCCGCCTACCTGAACTGATTTTACCTCTTTTGCCATTATGCTTCAACCTCCTTTGACTTTCCTACTGAAATCTGGATAAAAGCGATAATACCCATTACCAGGAATAATACCAACGCTTCCGCCTGTCCGATTCCGTACAGATGATTCTCAAATGCCTGCGTATAAATGTGCATGGCTGCCATCTTGGTGCTGTCATAAGGACCGCCTGCCGTCAACGCCAGGTTCAGGTCGTAAACCTTAAAGCATCTGGTCAGAGACAGGAAAATACAGGTAACAAATGCCGGTACCATCATCGGCATCGTGATATATCTGGTGATCTGGCTGGAGGTTCCTCCATCGATTTTTGCTGCCTCGATCAGATCCTGAGGTACGCTTACAAAACCAGAAATATAGATTAACAGCATATATCCGGAATACTGCCAGGTTGTTACGATCACCATGGCAGCAAAGGCTCCATGTGGGGAAGAAAGCCAGGATTTTGCAAAAATCGGAAGATTTAAAATACTGTTCAAATCCACCAGCACCCTGGAAAAAATAAACTGCCAGATGTATCCCAGAACGATTCCACCGATCAGGTTTGGTGTAAAGAAGCCTGCACGAAGGAAATTCTGTCCCTTGATCCCGCTGGTCAAAAGATATGCCAGGCAGAATGCGATCGCATTAATAAAAATAACGGATAAAAATACATATTTTACTGTAATCCAGAGGGAAGTCCAGAAAGCAGTGTCTTTAAACACAGAGATATAATTCGCAATGCCGACAAATGGTTTTGCATCACTGAATCCATCCCAGCTTGTAAAGGTCAGATAGATTCCATAAACCATCGGAAGCATAACCACCAGAACAAACGAAATCACTGCAGGTCCTGCAAATAGCAGAAAGGTACCTAATTTACTGCTGAATTTTTCTTTACTTTTCATACTTTTTCTTCCTTTACCATCTCTATTCCGTCATCGGCAGCTCCGATGATAGAAAAGCGTGGTTTCGGGAGACATCTCTCCGAAACCACGCCTGTCTCCAGTCAATCATGGGTTTTAGTGGGTTTTCCAGAACTCATCCATCTGTTTTGCTACTTCTGTTCTGTCGATCTCACCTGCCAGATATTTCTGCATATACGCTGCAAGGCTGCTTCTGTGATCAGAAGGAATCGGAACATACTCATTGGTTCTTCCCTGATCAACATAGGATTTTACACCCTTATTAAAATCATTTGTCAGATCCAGAGTAATATTGGTAAACGCCGGAACAATCTCACATTTCTCAACCAATACCTTCTGCCCAGCCTCATCATATACCAGCCAGTTTAAGAACTCTTTTGCTGCTTCCTGCTGTTCTGGAGTTGCTTTTACATTATCAATTGCAAAGAACTTGGTTGCATTTGCATTAATCTTTCCTACAGATGGAAAATCACCATTAACAGGATAAGCCATAATGCCATATTCCATGGAACCATCAACATATTCTTTTGTGTCTGGCCATGCAAAGCTTCCATTTAACCAGAATGCTGCCTCACCTTCTGCTAAATAGCTTGCATTCAAGTCATAATCTGCTGCCAGTGGATCTGCTTTATTGATATTATCATCAATTAAGACATCCAGTGTGTCAAATACTGCATTAAATACTGCATTATCCTCAAACGTCGCATTACCTGCTTTTACATCCTCGAATAACTTCTGTGCATCTTCTTTCTTGCCGGTCTGCATCTTATATGTATACTGAATGAAATGCTGTCCAATGGACCAGTCCTCGGAGTTTAAAATCACCGGTGTCTCCATACCACCTGCTTTTAATTCATCTAAAAGTGTTTTAAACTCATCTAAGGTCTGATAATCATCTGGATTAAACTCTTTACCAATAATATTCTCAATGGCAGTTTTGTTATAAAGAAGGCCAAATGCTTCAACACAAAATGGGAAACCATACAGTTTTCCATCAAGCTTTGCTCCTAACGCATCACCACCGTCTGCAACCCATTTCTCATCGCTTAAATCCAGAAGTTTTTCTGCCGCAATATCCATAACATTCGGATAATCGCAAAGCATCAGGGTTGCAGGATCGCCAGCTGCATACTTCTGTGCAATTGCCTCTCCTGGTTTATCTGTGGTATAGATCTCCATCTCCACACCTGTTGCATCCTGGAATTCCTTTGCAGCCTCATTAAAAGCATCCTCCAGCTCCGGTTTGCTGTTCATCATGGTGATCTTTACACCTTCTAAAGATGCTCCGGCCTGTTCGTCCTTGCTTTCCGCCTCACTGGAAGCTGCTTCACTGGATGCTGCTTCTGAAGAGGTTTCTGCAGCAGTTGTCTCTGTTGTTTTCTGTCCTGAGGAACATCCTGCTGCTGTAGTTGCTGCCATCGCCATTGCCATTGAAAGAGCTGCAAATCTTCTTAATTTCATAACTAACCCTCCATATTTTTGATACATTTCACGTAACCGTTCGTAACTATCTAGTACTTTCACAGTTACCTTTCCACATTTGTTTTTGTCAGACGCCCTCCGGAGTATGCAGTCTTCACAAAAACCGTTTCATTTATTTCTTGTGGTTTTACTATATATCTTTTTTGCACATATGTCAACCGTTTTCATAAAAATATTTTAGTGATTTTCCTTTAACAATCTTTGTTTTTTACGGCTTTCATGTGTTATTTTGTCGCAGAATGTGCATAATTTGACATATTTTTGTATTTTTTATATGTTTTTGTCGTTTGCAGGTGTTAATCGTTTTCATTTTTAGAGAATACAGGACTGAATCACCGCCATTTTTCACAGATATCCGTCTCATATATCTCTGCAATTTTCTCAATAAATCAAGCTTTAATCTTCCTGTCGAAACAAAAAAGGACATTTCATTCTGTAATGGTATCGTTTTCATCACAGAATGAAATGTCCTCTTTATATCAATTGCTACAGTCCCATAATCGTTCTCACCGCAAAAAAGATCACCACGATCACGCCCAGCACAATCCGGTAGATTCCAAACAGCTTAAAGTCATTTTTCCGGATATAACTCATCAGGAATTTGATGGAAAATACGGAAACAATAAACGCAACCACCATTCCAAAAAGCAGGATAAAAATCTCTGCTCCCGTGAAATGGAACCCGAATTTCACGATTTTTAACAGACTGGCACCGAACATCACCGGAATTCCAAGGAAAAAGGAAAACTCTGCTGCTGCCGGTCTGGAACAGCCGATGATCATGGCTCCTAAGATGGTGGAACCGGATCTGGAGGTTCCAGGCACCAGGGAAAGCACCTGGAATAAACCAATAATCAAAGCTGTTTTATAGGTAATATCGCCAACCCGCTCAATTGCCGGACGCTTACCGTAGTTGATATTCTCCACCACGATAAATAAGATACCGTAAAGGATCAGCGCCGCCGCAACCACGTAAGCATTCATCAGATGGGCCTCCATCCAGTCATCAAACAACAGTCCCATGACAGCAGCCGGAACACAGGCTACCACCACCTTCATCCACAGGATCACCGTATGTTTTTTCAGCGCCACATCGCCCCACAGCGGGATCACTGCTCCTTTTACGGATCGTCCTCTGGTCCTGATAAACGGGTTCAGTTTGTGGAAATACAGAAGAACCACCGCCAGGATCGCCCCAAGCTGGATCACTACCATAAAGACGTCCTTAAATTCCTGTGTCACATTTAAGTGGATGATCTCATCCACCAGGATCATATGGCCGGTACTGCTGATGGGAAGCCACTCCGTAAATCCCTCAACAATTCCCAGGACTAAGACCTTTAAAATCTCAATAATACTCATGCTTTTCTCCTTCTGGTCGATATTCTAGTTATGAATATTTTCAATCTGCCAGTCAATCGGCGCTGCCCCATGGCTCTCTAAAAACGCGTTGGTCTGACTGAAATGGCGGCATCCGAAGAATCCGCGGTAAGCAGACAATGGGCTTGGATGAGGCGCTTTCAAGATCAGATGCTTTGGATTCGTCAGCATCGGGATCTTGCTCTGGGCCGGTCTGCCCCACAACAGATACACAATCGGCCGGTCCTCCTGATTCACTGCCTCCAGTATCGCATCTGTAAACTGCTCCCAGCCATGTCCCTGATGAGAATTCGCCTGGTGGGCCCGCACCGTCAATACCGTATTTAACATCAGTACGCCCTGCCTTGCCCATTTTTCCAGATATCCATTATCCGGTATGTAACAGCCCAGATCATCATGGAGTTCCTTATAAATATTCTGCAAAGACGGAGGAATCTCCCTCTGATCAGGCAGAACAGAAAACGAAAGCCCATGGGCCTGATGCTCATTATGATACGGGTCCTGGCCTAAGATCACCACCTTTACCTCTTTTAAAGGCGTCAGATGAAGGGCATTGAATATGTCATCTGCCGGTGGATAGATCACCCTGGTACTGTATTCTTCTTTCACAAAATCGTATAATTCCTTATAATATGGCTTCCGGAATTCTCCGCCTACTGCCTGAAGCCAGTCATTGTGGATTGCTCCCATATAACCCTCCTTCAATTCTTATAAGGTTTTCAACATTGCTGATACCCAGTCCACAGAATTTTCTGCAACAGAGACGGAACGCTCATCGGTTTCTTCTGCCAGCTGGGCAAACTTGGCATTGACACGATAAAAACAGGACTTCTTATTAAAGCGTACTGTCTTCTCAAATGGCCACCGGATCACAGTTGGGGTCTTAAAGCCTTCTCCCAGCTCCAGTACCAGCAGCGGCCGGTTCACGGTTCCGGTCAGCCATCTGGTATATGCCATCCACTGAGGCAGATATCCTTCTTCGATATAAGAATCCGCGTCAATGGTATTGCCACACAACGGTGCGCCGCAATGTGGACAGATATCGTCCGGAATCTCTCCCGGCTCCCAGATGTCCTTGGTGCAGGAACGGGAACACTGCCGCCAGGTCTCATTGCCGCAAGGCGCTGTGATCCGGCTGGCATCTAACCGGGACCGGAAAATTTCCGCGTCTGTGTTGGTAGTTACGATAAAATAATCTCTGCCCTCCAGACATTTTGCCAGGAGGTCATACGCCTCACAGATATCTTCCCGTTTGGATTTTTTCCACTCTCCTCCGATTCCAATGAGGATTTTCGCCGCATGTTTCCACTGCTCGCAAAAGCCTTCATAATCGGATAATGGATGTTCTTCCTTTTTTTCCGGCTTTTCAATATGTTTTACCTGAAAATTCTTCAGTTTTTCTTCGATTTCTTTCTGATCCATCAGTGATTCCCTTCTCCAAGCGTGATCTTTATCAGATTTTTATCCATCATCAGCGTCCGGTTCCACGGATTTACGATCACTCCCTGGATATCTTCCACAGAAACCGCCGACCGGAATAACTGTCCCATATCTGCCATAAACGTAGACATAACGCTGCCACTTCCCCGCAGTTCCTCATCAAAACCGGTAAATGCCATCCACCAGAGTCCACCATCCTTTGTCCGGATGGTCTGGAGCTTCATGGTCCCATCTCCAACCGGAGGCTCCACCGCCACGATAAACTGCCCCTTCTCCTGCATCCGCTTCCGGAGAACCGTCAGTGTGTGGGCTAATAACTCCTCCGTTGGCTCCTGCTGCAGCGCCAGGATCGCTTCCTCGATCCGCTCATTTCCCTGTAAGCCTTCATCCGTATGAACGCTTTTCTTTTTTTCCATCTATCTATATTCCTTTCCGGGCTGTCTCTTGCCTTTTCCTCACCTATTGTAACCTGTTCGACAGGAACTGGCAAGTAAATCGCGAAAAAAACGCATGGCGCAGTTTTTTCACTGCAATCCATGCGTTTTCATGACCTTATGATACTGCCGTCGATTGTTCTTCGATAATCCTTTGTACCTCATCTTCTGGAATATCTACAATATCAGAGATTTCCGCGGTTGTGTAATTTTTCTGATGCATTTTTAAAATCACTTTTACTTTTTCTTCCATCATGCCATATTCCTTTACCCCCTGGCTCAAATTACACATAACATTCACATCCTTTCTGAAATTTTCTTCCACCGGAATATCATATTCATTTTCAAGTATTGTAATTCTCTCTTCCTGTGGTATCTCTGGCAAAAAAAGTGTACATAACAGTCTATGCAATTCATACTCCGGATCCTGTTCTGGAAGTTCTTTCGCCAATCCGATCATAACAATATTGATCAGATCCAAATTTCCTCTCCAATGATAATCTCCAATCATATCATCCTGAGTCAAATGAATATGGCACATGCTGTTCTCTTTCTTATTCATACAAATCCAAATGCTATACACACTTTTGATATCATCGTAATTCGTATTTTCAAAATCCCGTTCTTTCTGCGAAGAAATCATCCGGCTGACATAGTAAATACTTCGGTTCAAAATCCGATATTGATATGGTTCATCCTTCTGGGCTTCCACATTTACAATGATCTGTGAAAGTCCATCTTTCATACGAACATAAAAGATAATATCAAACCGAATCATGCCCTCCTTCTTTTCCATGTCCTCCGTATTCATTCCAACGATTCTGGAACCATGGATTTTCATTTCTCGATTCGTAAGTCCTCCATCCACCGGAACTGCACTAACGTATGGCTCTCCTTCAATTAAAGGAATGATCTCTTTCGTATCCATTTCCCTGAATTCTTTTACTGTTTTCACCAGCAGATGCGCTAACACATATTTTTGTGCCAGCAGACGCTTTGCGCTTGCATCATACTGGGCCTCCTGGTCCGTAATCTGCATCGCTTCTTCTCGTTCACCGGTCATTCTCTCTCCTTTCCCGTGTGAACTCTCCAAGTATAATCGCCTGTGCTCTTATTATAATGGATTTTCTTTTACAGCACAATCGCAAATTTCCCCCATTCTCCCCTTGACATTTTTCCAAAAATGATGTACATTTGTTTTAACGATTTAGTTTAACGTTTTACTTATCTTAGTCAAACGAAATCCTTCCCAATTTTGTTCTGACACTGATAACACCGAAACACAATCAATATAAGAAAAGGATGTGATCACTTGTTCTGGAATCGAAAACCAACCCCTGCAGTTATTCTTCCAACCGGGATCGGTGCGGCTGATTTTGCCGGAGCTGGTACTCCATTAAAGTTTAACAGTGTGGAATTCCGTGATGGACAGCAATCTCTCTTTGCCACGCGCATGACTACAGAAGATATGGTTCCGCTTCTGACCCGTATGGATCAGGTGGGGTATGACAGTATGGAGATGTGGGGCGGCGCTACCTTTGATGTGGCAGTCCGCTTTTTAAAAGAAGACCCATGGGACAGAGTCCGGGAATTCAAAAAATATGTCAAGAAAACTCCATTAAAGATGGTCCTCAGAGGCCAGAACCTGGTAGGCTACAAGGCTTATCCAGATGATATTGTAGAAAAATTTGTCCTGAAGGCTGCTGAGTCAGGCATTGATGTGTTCCTGATCTTCGATGCCCTTCAGGATTTAAGAAACTGTGAAGCTGCTTTCAATGCAGTAAAAAAAGCAGGCAAAAAGATCGAGGGTTCTGTTCAGTATAACGTAAGCCCATTCCACACCACAGAAGTATTTGTCCAGAACGCCTTAGACCAGGAGAAAATGGGTGCTTCCCTGATGCATGTGGAAGATATGGCTGGACTGATGACTCCACAGGCCGCTTACGAACTGATCTCCGCATTAAAGAAAGCATTGAAGATCCCTGTACATCTCCACTGCCACTGTACCGGCGGCATGGCGGAAATGACTTACTGGGAGGCGATCCGCGCAGGCGTAGACGGACTGGATGTCTGTGTTTCTTCTATGTCTATGGGCCCGGCCCATCCTCCAATTGAAAGCTTTTTAGCTGCCCTGAAGGGAACCAGCCGCGATCCAAAGATTGATTTAGAACAGTTCAAATCCATCAATGACGATTTTATGAAGCTGCGTAAAAAATACGCTGATTTTGAGACCAAACTGGTAGGCGTCGATGTGGGATGTCTCCAGCATCAGGTTCCAGGCGGTATGCTCTCCAATCTGGAAAGCCAGTTGACCGCTATGAAGTTATACGACCGTCTTCCAGAGGTTCTGGAAGAAGTCAGCCGCGTCCGCGCAGACATGGGATATCCGCCGCTTGCAACCCCATCCAGCCAGATGTGCGGTGCCCAGGCGACAACCAATGTTCTGACTGGCAAGCGTTACGCTATGGTCAGCAAGGAATTAAAAGAATACTGCCGTGGTATGTACGGTATGCCGCCGGGACCAATTTCCCCAGAACTGTCAGAAAAAGCCCTTGGCGATGAGAAACCAACCTTCCCACGTCCAGGTGATATGTTACAGCCTGGTTTTGAAGCTGCGAAGGCAGAAGCCGGAAACCTGGCAAGGACTGAGGAAGATGTCCTCACTTACGCATTGTTCCCGAATTACGCACCGGACTTTCTGCGTGCCAAGTACGGGTTATAATGATATATTTCCCCCATTAACCTACGAAAGGAGGTGTCTATCTTGAGACAGACCGATGAACAGAAACTGGAACGCTCCATCGCGATCCTGGAGGAATTAAAAGACGCCAGAGGCGGTAAACTGTTAGATTCCCACCGTGTCATGGGCAATGACCCAAACCTGATCAATATGTTCCTGCAGCAGTATGTCAACTGCAACAAAAAAGATATTTCTATTCCCAAGAAGTATCGTGAACTGATCGTTATGGCCATTGGCATGGCCACCGGCACAGAAACCACTATGAAGGTTCATGCAAAGATCGCCCTGGAAAATGGTGCGACCATCGATGAGATCTTCGAGGTGATCCGTATTCTCTTCTTTACCTGCGGCGTCACCAAATTATTACCTGCCCTGGAGACCCTGGGCGAATATTTCGAACCGGTTGACCTGCCGGAGAAATAAATGAATAAAACAAGCTTAATCCCAATATAAGACCATTTTGATAAACCCAAACCCTAAATAATAAATGTGAATAAATCAAAAAAATACCGTCCGTATCGCTCTGCCATGGCGATATGGGCGGTATCTTGTTTGGTAAAAAAATATTCTTTCAATTAATGGAGAGAATTCTGATAACTCCGGGTAATAGCGTACCGGACGGATGTTGGTGGTGACTCCAAGAGCTTTCCGAAGCGCCATGAGAGCCCCCTCTGGCCGTTCCTGAAGCGGCTTATCCCGGTATTTTTCCAATCCGGTATTGCCAAACAGCACTGCCGGAACCGCCAGACACTGCTGTAACGACTCCTCCGGCAGCGGCTCCTTCCCCAGCTCCAGCGCCTCGCTGCAGGCACACACCGGATACGTCACCAGTTCGTGATGATATTTCTTACATACTGCTATAAGCGCAGACAGCGCCGCACCCATCATTTCCGGGCCGACGCCGTCTCCGCAGATCACTGCTGCTTCGATCTTCATAAAGTTTTTCCAACCTTTCTCGGTTTTCCATGTTCATCCAAAGCCACATAGACAAACAATCCTTCTGCAACTTTTTCTGATTCTCCGTTTGAAACATCCATCCACGCTTCGATCTGAACTTTTAACGAAGTATTTCCCACGGAAACCACTTCTCCACACACATCCAGAAACACTCCGCATGGAATCGGAGCCAGAAATTTGATCTGTTCCACAGCTACCGTAGTTACTTCGCATTCAGTAAACCGCTTCGCCGTAATTCCAGAGACCTCATCCATCCACGCCATCATCTGACCACCGAACAGGATTCCTCTCTGATTAGTCATTCCAGGCATAATTGCCCGTGACATTTTCGTCATCTTCATCCTATTTTCCTCCATTTATTTCTGAAAACAGAACTTCTGTATCATCGGATCGATCACTTTTTTCAACGGTTTCATGATCTTTCCAACCAGCAACGCGCAGATCACCGTACCTTCCCGGATTCCTTCCAGTTTTCCAAGGAATACGAAGGAAAGAACGATTCCGATTCCGACAGAAAGGCAGTCCATGATCACCTTTACATCATGAAATGGAAGTTTTTTCAGGATTTTCTCCGATATGGCATGGGTCATGCCCTCCATGGGCATATTTACCAGCTTGACCCCCATATAAAGGCTCACACCGATTGCCACCAGTAAAATACTGATTGCCAGCATCAGAAGCTGTCCCGCATACGTGGGGATCGCAAAATCACCGACGATCCATTTTGCCAGATCCACAAAATATCCGAAAATCGTTGAAAATATAAGCTGGGTCAGATTGATCCATTTAAAATCCTTTCTCATAACCAGTATCTGAACCAGAATATAGCAGGAAAATACAAGAATCACACAATTTCCCAGATCCATATGGATGATCTTACTGATCACATAGGGAAGGGAGTTTACCGGTGAGACTCCCAGGTTGGAATTGACAGAAAATGCCACTCCGAAGGCCATAAACAGAAGTCCCACCGCATACAAAATCACTCTCTTAAAAGACATCATACATTAAACCCGTTCCATACCGGAATTCCGGTATAAGTCTTAGCCTCTTCTTTTCCGCTCAGCACACGGATCGCACCAGCTGCCAGGGCTTCCATCTCGAACTCACCTGCCATAACGGTGATCGGGGCGATGAAGGATAACATTTCAGTTAATTTCTCTACTACATATTTGTCATGGGAAATACCGCCGGTGAAAATGATACCGTCTACTTTTCCGCACAGAACTGCCGCCATGGAGCCTGCGGTCTTGCCGATCTCATAGATCATGGCATCATAGATCAGTTTTGCGTACTGATTGCCATTTTTGATCATCTCAGTGACTTCTCTTGCGTCAGAAGTTCCTAAATGATCCACCAGACCGCCTGTTTTTGTGATCTTCTCCCGCATCTCCTTCTCGGTGTATTTTCCAGAGAAGCACATCGTTACAACATCCTTTACCGGAAGCTGTCCGCAGCGGGTCGGTGCCATCGGACCGTCACCATTGGCGATATCGTTAGAATCTACCATTTTTCCATGGTTATGGGCTGTTACGGAGATTCCACCGCCGATATGACAGATGATCAGGTTTAAGTCCTCGTATTTTTTGCCCAATTTTGCTGCATAACGGATGCCGATCTCCTTCTGGTTTAACGCATGGATACGGCTTTCCCGGTAAATTCCCTTCAGACCAGTCACTCTGGCAACATCTGTGAACTCATCCACATCCGGAGGATTGACCACAAATGCCACACCGCCATACTCTTTGGCAAATGCGTCAGCCAGCTGCGCACCTAAGGTTGCCGGATGCTTTACGGTGTAACCGACACGGGCATGCTCTAACAGCTTCTCGCCTACTTTATACACGCCACCCTCTACATTTACCAGGCCACCGCCACGGGCAGAGAATGCATCCACACCCTCTAAGGTCTGTCCTGCCTCTGCCAGCTCTTTCAAAATGGTTTCCTTCCGGTAATCAAACTGATCACTGATCTCCTTAAACTCTTTTAACTTCTCCGCGTCATGGGAAACATTTTTGGAAAATACCTCTTTGTCGCCCTCGAACATGGCGATCTTGGTGGATGTGGAGCCTGGGTTGATGGCAAATACTTTATATGATTTCATATTTTATGTTCTCCTTCTTATTTAAAATTGAAAATTTCCTATGAAGCAATAGGGCATGGCGGACGTCTCCGCCTCGCCATGCCCTATTTATTTGGCAAAAATTGATTTTAACGATATTGAATTAGCCCATTTTAGTGGAACAGTGGATATAACAGACCGATCCAGATGACCATCAGTGCGCCGCCGATACGGGTGGAGATGGATGCGAATGCCAGCAGATTCATACGGTTTGCTGCAGATAACACTGCCAGGTCGCCGGAACCGCCGATGTTGCAACAGCAAAGGCCAGCGGTAACACCCGCCTCATAAGACCACAGACCGGAGATCTTACCAAAGATCATCGCACCGATGAATGCGCCCAGAACTGCCATGAAGATCACGATGAAAGAACCGATGCTGAAGAACTCAGCTAAGGTTGCGAACTTCAGGGAGTTGATACTGATACCTGCGATCAGCATTGGAAGCAGAGCTTTTAATGCAAAGTTCATGGAGTATACGCAGTTATCACCTAAGGAATCTGGTAAAATACCGGTACATTTGATGATGATACCCAGAACGATGGTCCAAGCCAGACCCGGGATCACGCTCAGTCCTGGAATATGTCCTAAAATATTACCTAACAGGTACAGACAGAAGCTCATGAAGATACCAGAGCCTAATGCTGCATAATCAGCGGAGGTTGCTGGACGTTTCTCACTCTCCGTCTGCATAGAAGCTCCCTGCTTTCTAAGAATATCTCCATTGCCGTTTAAGCCCTTCATCTTGGAAGTGATCGCACCACCAACCGCTGCCATAACAACAGCCAGTACGTTTGCGATGGATGCGTAGCATAAGAACTGTCCTGCCATATGAGTCATGTCCTCACCTGCAAGGCTGGTATACAGAGCAGGAAGTGTGGTCATAGCACCGCCGGAGCCACCGGACATACATGGAGCGCCAATGTTAAATAACGCCTCTGGAATGCCATAGCCTGTGATCAGGCCAGCTAACATACAGAAACCAAGGGCAAATACCTGGCTTCCTAAAATGGTTGGCATATATCTTGCAGTTGCGCCAAGAAGCACTTTGCGGTCCATGACTAAGATGGAACCAACCAGCAGCATGGCAATGTAAGCATCCTGGAAGCCGCCGCCCATCAGGACTTTGGTACCATTGACCAGTTCCTGTGGAACTAAACCAACGTAATTTAAGAAAGATGCGCCTAATAAAGGAAGCAGACATGCGCCGCCGAGATAGTTATTGACGATCGGGATCGTGTTGCCCAGCCAGAAAAACAGTCCACCGACTGCCATCAAAAAGGCGATCGTCATAACAAAGCTGGTTGCCATATAGGTTCCCGCATCGTTGGAATAGATTTTCACCTTTGGCATAAATCCAAGATAAACACTTGCCATCACAATGATGAAAAACGGAATAAAATACTTTGCAGGAAGCCCGCACACCTTAAAATTTAATTTCTTCTCCATTTGTTTCCCCCTATTTTGTGCCCACTAACGCCGCAATGACGATGGACATATATTTATCATCTGCACTTGCTGCACGTGATACTAATAAAACAGGAACCTTGGCTCCTAAGACCACGCCGCCGGTTCGGCCTCCGCCGATAACGGTAATGGTCTTTGCCGCGATATTGCCGCTGACGATATCCGGAACAACCAGAAGATCTGCGTCACCTGCCACCGGGCTTACATAGCCCTTGATCGGTGCGGACTGTGGGTCCATCGCCAGATCATAGCTGATTGGTCCCTCGATGATACATCCAGGAACACCCTCTTCCTTGATCTCTGCTGCTTCCACGGTCTCCTTCATTTTCGGATTCACCTTCTCTACAGCCGCCAGAATGGCTACCTTGGGCTCCTCCACGCCCAGGGCATGAAACGCTTCCACTGCGTTTGCGATGGCTGCTTTCTTCTGCTCCTTGGTCGGGTAAGTCAGTAAGCCGACATCCGTGATAGCAAATACCTTATGGTAATTTGGGCTCTCCATAAATGCCAGAAGGCTCATGGTATCATTCTTACGGATGCCTCTCTCACGGTTTACTAAAACCTTCATCAGGGCGCCTGTCTCAGTCTTGCCCTTCATGATGCAGTCTACTTCGCCGTCTCTTGCCATATCTGCTGCTTTCTGGATGGCCTCGGTCGGATCCGGCACATGGATGATCGTCATGCCCTCCGCAGAAACCCCAAGCTTATTCAGAATTTCACGGATTGCTGCCTCATCACCGATCAGAACCGGCTCCACCATGCCATCTTTATATGCATGGCTGATGGCTTCCAGCGTATGCTCGTCTTGTGCCGGAGTCACTGCCACACGGCGTTTTACTGGCATGGAACAGAGCATTTCTTTTAACTGTTCAAAATTTTTGATCATTGTTTTTCCTCCTGCCCGTAAATCACAGGCTAATTACACCAGTTCCGGTAAATCTGCCGGATCTGTTACAACGCCCATGATCGCCGTTGCTGCTGCAACCGCAGGGCTTGACAGATAGCTTAATGTTTTCTTGGTTCCCTGACGTCCGATAAAGTTACGGTTTGCTGTCAGAAGGATACGCTCATCATCTGTCATCAGGCCATATGGCATACCACAGCACAGTCCGCAGCATGGATGGCAGATGACTGCTCCAGCTTCGATAAAGGTCTTGATATAACCTCTTTCAATCGCCTGCTTGAAAATGGTATTGGTCGCCGGAACAACGATAAAGCGCAGTCCCTTTGCCACTTTGCGGCCCTTTAAGATCCTGGCAGCCACTTCCATGTCTTCAATACTTCCATTGGTGCAGCTTCCCAGATATACCTCATCCATCTTGGTGCCTTTTATTTCACTGATCGGATGGACATTGTCAACGCCCTGTGGACAGGACAGCTGTGGTTCCAGTTCGCTCACATCGTAGGTAAGTACCTTTTCATACTTTGCTTCCTCATCGACACATACCCAGTCAATGTCCTCTAATGGCATTCCGTAGTATTCTGCTGTCTTTTCATCGGCTTCAAACAGACCGCACTTTGCGCCTGCCTCCAGCGCCATGTTTGCAACGGTAAAACGCTGCTCCATGCTCATCTCATGGGCTGCAGGACCGGTGAACTCCAGAGATTTGTACTGTCCGCCATCTGCCTTGATATCGCCTAAGATACGCAGGATCACGTCCTTACTCATCACGCCGTCTCTTAAATGTCCGTTTAATACGATCTTGATTGCTTCCGGAACCTTAAACCAAAGTTCTCCGGTGATCAGGGCTGCTGCCATTTCTGCCGTACCAATACCGGAGCAGAAGTTTCCGGCACCGCCATAAGTGGTGGTATGGCTGTCCGTTGCAGTCGCGATCTCGCCTGGTTTCGCATACTTTGCTTCATGCATGATCGTGTGGCAGATGCCTTCACCGATATGGAGCTTCTTGATGCCATATTTCTTAGCCAGCTCCAGACCTGCTTCATAATGATCATAGTCATTCTTTGCAACAGCAGTCGGCATACAGTGATCCCAGACAATAGTTACCTTGTCCGGATCATCGATCTTATCTGCACCGATCTGCTTCATCGTTTCTAACAGGTAGGTGGTATAAATATCATGAACCATGAACATATCCGGCTTTGTGATCACAATATCACCAGGAGCTACGTGCTCTTTGCCTGCATTCTTCTTTAACAGCTTTTCCACCATGGTGTAGCCTTTTTTGCGGCACTGCTCAATGGAAAGAGGGTAAATCTCTGTCTTTATATTTCCTGCTGCCAGACGCTTCTTCGTATCTTCGATCAGACCGCCATTTGCTACGATGTTATACAGATTTTCTGGAACCGCACCAACCTTGAAGGTCTTTCCGTTTACACTGACTGTCTGTGCATCGACATCTACGGTAACGATATCGCCGCCTTCGCACACATCCTGGATCTGGTCACAGGTAAGAAGAAGGATGCCGCTGTTAAATGCGTTTCGGAAGAAAATTCTTGCAAAGCTCTTTGCGATGATGCAGCGGACGCCATTGTAAGAAAGAACCGTGGCTGCCTGCTCACGGCTGGAACCACAGCCAAAGTTGGTTCCAGCCACCAGGATATCTCCCGGCTGGACGGTTGAACCGAATTCCGGCTTTAACAGTTCAAACGCATATTTTTTCATCTCGTTACGATCCGGGATGGTACCTCTTTTTCCAGGAATAATGGTATCTGTATCAATATCATTTCCAAATTTCCAGATTTTTCCACTGAATTTTTTTTCCATAACTGCGCCTCCTTACATCTGCTTCGCAAAGGAAGCGTTCATGACTGTTTCAACAGAGCCTGTATAAACTTCTGCATCATCGCATCCCATGGAACCTGCAAAGGTATACAGTCCGGTAGTTACCAGGCGTTCCTCATGTCCCATGGCTCCAGCGCCCTGGATTACAACACTGTGATCGCCTGCCGCGTTGATCTGTGCTCCAAAATCAATGAATTTTGTAAGAATGCCTTCTTCCGCAGCCTGAATGTAATCACGGCTAGTTGCCGGGCAGATGCTTAAGCGGAAGCCTAATGCCAGTTTCTGTCCGTCTAACATGGAAGCTGCTTTTCTCAGTTCTTCAATAGTACCACCGGTATAGCCACCGATCTGGCCTGCATTTAACTCCAGACCTGCTTTCGATGTCTTAGGAACGATCTTGGCGTCCTTCTGGTCTTTTCTGTCACCACATGGAAGCATGAGCATTGGCTCCACGGCTCCTAAATCCATAGTCAGAACCGGAGTGCCTTCCTCTTCTACGGTAAATGCCGTATACGCGCCGCTTAAACATGCCATGCTGCACAGCACCTCTTTCTCGTGCTGGTCTAAGGTCGGGCAGTAGAATTCCAGGGATTTCCGTTTCACATCACCTGCCTGTTTTAAGAAGGAAAATGCTGCATCCATGATGCTGACCCCTTCTTTTAAACTTCCCTTCAGGCTGATCTCCACAGTCTCCGGAACCACGATGCTGTAACGTCCGGTCTCGGTCACTCTGGCAAGCTCCGGAATGCTCACATTGATTCCAAGTGCGCCCTTAGCCCCGAAAATACTTCCGTGGGAACCGCCGCCGATGATGATCTGGCCCGGTTTTACCACTTCATTAACCATGTACTGGTAACCGGTTCCCTCTGCCTGGATGTACTGACAGTGATATTCTTCCGCAAATGCCAGATTTTTTCTTAAAATGGCTGCCGCCTCCGGTCTTCCGTTGGTACGTCATGATCATAGATCACCAGTACCTTCTGTGGGTATGCAACTGTGGATATTTCATCCACAGCTGCATGGGATACACCGTCATTGATCACGATATAATCCGGTTCCACAGTTACAACACTTCCTGTGTTGCCCCCTAATAGCTTCTCAATCAGCTTACCCATATGTTTTCTCCTTACTGTGCAAGCGCTTTGTATTTTGCATATCTTGCCATCGCTTCTTTTTCGGTCTTCTTAAAGAGCTCATCCGCCACCTCTGGGAAGGTTCTCTCAAGAGATGAGAAACGTACCTCGCCACGTAAAAATGCTCTGAAGTCGCCCTGTGGTTCCTTGGAATCCAGGACAAATGGATTCTTGCCCTCAGCTGCCAGACGTGGATCGTGGCGGTATAAGTGCCAGTATCCAACCTCAACGGCACGTTTGATCTCGCCCTGTACATCGCTCATGCCGCAACGTAAGCCGTGGCTGATACATGGAGCGTATGCGATGATCAAGGATGGACCATTGTAGCTTTCTGCTTCTAAGACAGCCTTTAAGAACTGAGCCGGATTTGCACCCATGGCTACCTGTGCCACATAGACATCACCGTAGCTCATCGCCATCATTCCTAAATCTTTCTTCTTATTTCTCTTACCTGCTGCAGCGAACTGCGCTACTGCGCCGGTAGGTGTGGACTTGGAAGCCTGTCCGCCGGTATTGGAGTAGATCTCAGTATCAAATACCATCACATTTACATTCGCTCCGGAAGCCAGTACATGGTCTAATCCGCCGTAACCGATATCATAAGCCCAGCCGTCGCCTCCGAAGAACCATACGGATTTCTTGGTCAGCTGATCGTAATTTGCTTTGATCTCTGCAATATCTGCTTTTTCAGCGTCTGTTGCTGCATGCGCCTCGATGGCTTTCTTAAATGCCTCGCCGGATACTACAGAGCCTTCGGTATCATCGATGTTTGCGATCCAGTTTAATGCAGCCTCTTTTACTGCCTCATCATCAGTTAAATCTGCCAGAGCCTGTGCGTGCATTGCCAGTTTACTTCTCTGCTGCTCAACGGATAACCACATTCCCATACCGTACTCTGCGTTGTTCTCAAACAGGGAGCCGCCCACTGCAGGACCATGACCCTTGTGGTTGGTGGTATATGGGAAGGATGGGAAGCTGGTACCCCAAACCTGGGAACATCCGGTTGCGGTAGCAATGTACATCCGGTCACCGAATAACTGGGTGATCAGCTTTGCATATGGAGTCTCGCCGCATCCTGGGCATGCGCCTGGGAACTCTAACAGCGGCTGTTCGAACTGGCTGCCCTTTACGGTACTGGTTCCTAATGGGTTCTTCTTTGGAGATAAGGAGAGCGCATACTCCCAGTTCTCTGCCTGGTCACGATGAGCATCTAACGGCTCCATGGTGATCGCTTTCTCTTTTGCAGGACATACGTTTACGCAGCTTCCGCATCCGGTACAGTCAAGCACGGATGTCTGGATCCGGTACTGGTAGTTCTCCATACCTTTGCCCTTCGCCTGAACCATGGTAAAGCCCTCTGGAGCGTTCTTTGCCTCATCCTCAGTTGCCAGGAATGGACGGATACAAGCGTGTGGACATACATAGGAACACATATTACACTGGATACATTTCTCACTGTTCCATACCGGAACGTTGACTGCGATACCACGTTTCTCATATTTGGAGGTTCCCTGTGGCATGGTTCCATCTGGCAGATCCATAAACTCGCTGACCGGAATGTTGTCACCCTTCATGGAATTTACCGGGATCTGGATGTTCTTGATCCATTTTGGAAGGTTCTCGTCCACCTTCTCTGCCTCAACTGTGATGTCTGCCCATCTTGCAGGTACTTCTACCTCTTCTACCATCTCAACACCCTTATCCACAGCGGCGTAGTTCATGTTGATGACCTTCTCGCCCTTCTTGCCGTAGGATTTTAAGATGGCTTTCTTCATATATTCCACTGCTTCTTCGATCGGGATGATCCCGGTGATCTTGAAGAATGCAGCCTGTAAAATGGTATTGGTTCTGCTGCCCAGACCTAACTCTGCAGCGATTGCAGTAGAGTCGATGGTGTATAAATGGATCTTTTTCTGAGCGGCTGTTTTCTTAAATAATGGAGTTAAATGCTTCTCTAACTCTTCGCCCTTCCAGTCACAGGTAATTAAGACATTCGCACCCTCTTTTGCCTCTGCCAGAATGTCATAGCGGTCCAGATAGGACTTGTTATGGCAGGCGATAAAGTCTGCGTGATTTACCAGATAAGTGGAATGGATCGGCGCTTTACCAAAACGTAAATGGGATCTGGTCACACCGCCGGATTTCTTGCCGTCATACTCGAAATAAGCCTGTACATTCAGATCGGTATGATCGCCAATGATCTTGATGGTGTTCTTATTTGCGCCAACGGTACCGTCAGAACCAAGTCCCCAGAACTTGCAGCTGATGGTTCCTTCTGGAATGGTGTTCACCTCTGGGCCAACCGGCAGAGACAGATGGGTCACATCATCATTGATACCGATGGTGTAATGGTTCTTTGGCTCTGCTGCCTTCATATTGTCATACTCAGCAATGACCTGGGCAGGTGTGTAATCCTTACTTGCCAGACCGAAGCGGCATGCGTATACGTCGATGTCTTTGCCGGACTCTAAGATCACGGAACATACATCCTCGTACAGAGGCTCGCCAACAGCTCCTGGCTCTTTGGTACGATCATTGACAGTAATTCTCTTCACAGTTTCAGGAAGCTGTGCCAGGAAATGTTTTGCAGAAAATGGACGATACAGATGAACATCGATAAATCCGACCTTCTCGCCCTTTGCTAATAAGTAGTCCACGGTCTCACGGATACATCCGCTTGCGGAACCCATCACCACGATCACATGCTCTGCGTCCGGAGCGCCATAGTAGTTAAATGGCTTGTAATCACGGCCTGTCAGTTCGTTGATCTTGTTCATGTACTCTTCCACCACATCTGGAAGTGCGTCATACCAGGTATTACATGCCTCACGGCTCTGGAAGTATGTATCAGAATACTGTCCGGTGGTACGCAGAACCGGATGCTCTGGGTTCAGTGCGTTCTTACGGAACTTGTCCAGTTCTTCCCAGTCAACTAAATTCTTTAAATCCTCATAATCCAGGCAGTCTACCTTCTGGATCTCATGGGAAGTACGGAATCCATCAAAGAAATGTAAAAATGGAACATGGCCCTTGATCGCAGAAAGATGTGCAACCGCTCCTAAATCCATGGCTTCCTGTACGCTGGAAGATGCTAATAATGCAAATCCTGTCTGGCGGCATGCCATAACATCGGACTGCTCTGCGTTAATGGAGATGGCGTGGGTTGCTACGTTTCTGGAAGCAACGTGGATAACACCCGGTTTTAACTGGCCTGCGATACGGTACATGGTCGGGATCATTAACATCAGACCCTGGGATGCGGTATAGGAGGTTGCGATCACACCGGTATCCAGCGCGCCATGCATCGCGGATACTGCACCACACTCAGACTGCATCTCTACCAGTTTTACCTGCTGACCGAAAATATTCTTCATTCCATTGGCAGACCACTTATCAACTAACTCTGCCATCGGTGAAGATGGAGTAATCGGATAGATTGCTGCGACTTCTGTAAACGCATAGGAGGCATAAGCTGCTGCTTCGTTGCCGTCCATGGCTCTTCTTACTTTACTGCTCATTGTTTTCCTACCTTTCTTTTACTGACCCGTGAATCACTGTGTGTAACGATCCCGTTCCTTCACAGTCACTCTCATGAATCCTTCCCTTCCCTTGAAAGTCTTCATTTTTTTACGTTTTGCTTGTTTACTTTGTTTAGTTTAACGTATTAGTAAAACGTTTATCTTATGGCACATATGATAGTTTAACGTTTTAGTTTTGTCAAGAGAATTTTTATCATTTATTTTTAGTTCTGCTATTTTCGACAGTTTTTATTGAGAGGTTTTGTGCAGAACGCACAGGGATTTTTGTCATGCTTGACAAGGGAAATGAATGAACGTAAGATAATAAATAATGGCTTATTGCATGCTTTTCAGTTATGGTCTTATTTAGTGGATTTATATAGATATTAATATTTATCATGATCAAATGATTGAATTTTGGAGGATTTTCCCCTATGGCTACCATAAAAGATGTTGCAAAACTGGCCGGTGTCTCAGTGACCACGGTCTCTATTATTATGAATGGCAAATCCGGTGAACGGAAGATCTCTGCCCAGACCCAGGAGCGGGTACAGGATGCCATGCGGGAGCTTGGCTATCAGCCGAACCTGACTGCAAGACGATTACGTTTCCAAGAGAGCAAAAACCTGTCATCGCGTTTTTCTGGCCTTTGGATTACCGTACCATGATCCTGGCATCTTTCTTAAATGCACTGCAGGTGGAATGTTCCCGGATCGGATTCGACTGCGAGATCGTAGTCCAGACTTACGAGGATGACCACCTTGACCAGTACGATGCTTCCATTTTGAAAACCGGCTACAGCGCAGTTGTGATCGGTGCCTGTTCCTTGAAAGATATGAAATACCTAGAGAGCCTGTCACCGCAGATGCCGGTGGTGCTGATCAACCGTTACTCTGAGTACCTCTCTACTGTTTGTACCGATAACAAGATGATCGGCCTGATGGCTGCAAGGCAGATCCGTCAGAAAGGCTATACGGAAGCAGCCGTGTTTGCTTCCCACTCCGCATTTGTTGCCACCACCTTGCGTACCCAGGCATTCTTAGACGCCTGCGGACAGATTGGCCTGCATGTCACCCAAGATTCGGTCTTTCATGGAAATGGGACCATCGAGGACGGCTACCGTCTGGCGACAGAATATTGCCAGAATGGCGACAGGCCAAAGGTCATCTTTTGTGATTCAGATTCCATGGCATTGGGAGCGCTTCGTGGATTCCATGATTTAGGGGTAGAACTTCCAAAGGATGTGGAGATGCTGTCGATTGGAATGTTGGATACCTCTTTGACAGAATATTCCTCACCTTCCTTGAGTGTGATCGAGATGCCAAACAAAGAAATCGGCAGCCAGATCATCCGCTTATTACAGAAAAAGATCCAGGAAAATGACCTGACTCCAGAACATATCGAACTGGAAGCCAAACTGATCCTGCGGGAAAGCTTTCAGGCTGCTGACTAACCAAACTGTCTGAAGCGTCCGGTCAGAAAATGGCATCCACGAAGAAAAAATTGATCCAGAATCCTATCCTTACGTGTTTTATGAGCCAATGATTCCATCGGAGTACCTGTTTCTTGATTCTAATGGTAATGAATTAAACTGATGACTGCATGAAATGGAGAATGATTATGAATCTTACATTTGATAAAAAGAAATGTATCCTTTTGGCCACCTGGCTCCTGATTGGAATCCTGTCTTTTACCGTCGTTGGTAAGTATGCCGCTGCGCCGGAATCCCACCAGGCAACGATTACTTCTCTGGATGAGAAGAAAAATACAGTGCTGGAACTGACCATGGCTGCTACAGCAACTTCTGCAGTGATCACCCTTCTGCCTGGTGATATCGGTACGCCGATTGCGGAAAAGGTGGCTGATTTAAGCGGTTACCTGCTGATCGTCCTATGTGCCATTTTCCTGGAAAAATACTTGGTGACCATCACGGGATACGCTGCTTTTAAGATATTCATTCCGGCCGCTTGTGTGCTTTTTGCTACCAATCTCTTTGTCAGCAACCGTAGCCTTGACCGTCTGGCGCGGAAATTACTGGTTTTTGGAATCTGTATTTTTCTTGTGGTTCCTTCCAGTGTGAAGATATCCGATCTGATCGAGCACACCTACCAAGCACAGATCGAAGCGACCCTGGAGGAAGCAAAAGGAACGGAAAAGCTGTTAGAAAACAACGCAGAATCTGAAGCCGCCGATCGCGCATCCGGCTCAGCCGCTTTGGATAACCAGACGGATCAGTCTCAACAGACCACAGAGCAGTCTCAGCAGATCACGGGGCAGTCCCAACAGACCACGGAAATTTCTGGCTTCTGGCAGAAAGCAAAGGATGCACTATCTGGTGCGAAAGATTCTGTGGCCAGCGCTGTAGAGAATGTAACCCTCTCTTCCGAAGAACTGGTACAGAAGGTAGAGACCTCTCTCAGCCATTTCGTAGAAGCCGTGGCAGTGATGCTAATCACCTCCTGTGTGATCCCGCTTCTGGTATTGTTTGTTTTCTTCTGGCTGATCAAGATCCTTGTGGATGTGGATCTCTCCAGCGGGAAGTTCCAGAAAAGAAATCCATTATGAAATATCACCGCATCATTACCCTGAAAAATGGCCAGGAAGCTGGAACCGCCGGAATCGAGTCTATTGGAAACAAATACAAAGTTCGTCATCGGGCGGAATTCGGGAATTGATCCTTATGCGGAAAGAACTTTAGAAGGGAACTATCATGACACGCAATACCCACACACAAACCTACGGAAATCCAGACTCTCCCATCGTCCTGGTCCAGCCAGTGGATGACCACGATCTGGAGGAAATGGAAGCGGAAGTTTCCGAAATCCAACAGCTAACTTCCATGGATTTGTCCTGATTGCCGTAAAAGTACGAAGCTGGAATCAGGATCTGTCTCCATGGAAGGCACCTGCTGTATTTGGCAATCAGGACTTTGGCAATGGCGCAGCGGATTTTCTAAGAAACATTACAGAACTATGCTCTGATCCCCATAAGACCTATTACTTAGGCGGTTACTCTCTCGCCGGACTGTTTTCCCTATGGGCTGCCTATCAGACGAGCCTGTTTGCCGGGATTGCAACGGCATCGCCGTCTGTCTGGTTTCCAGGATTTTTAGACTACGTAAAAGCCCACAAATTTCAATCTTCCTGTGTCTATCTAAGTCTCGGTGACCGGGAAGAACGGACAAAAAATTCAGTGATGGCTGCTGTGGGAGACTGCATCCGCGCCTATGATAACTGGTTGAAAGAACAGAAAATCCAGTGTACGCTGGAGTGGAACAAGGGAAATCATTTTCAAGATCCTGGGCTTCGGACAGCCAGAGCGTTTAGCTGGGTGTTAACGCAGCCGTCCAGGACTTTATGACCTGGCGTCCACGCCATGGTATTTAAACATCCAGACCACTGGAACCATCGTGGAGGTTATCGTTGTGATTCTTCTGGTCGCCATGTGGATCATCAGACGAATGGACAAATAAATTTAACCCTGCGGTGATAGGAAGCGACATTTCTCGCATCCCACCGCAGGGTTCTTTTATATTTACCGCAAATAAATGGATTTTAACAACCGGATTCCACTCTCTGTCTGAAATACCGTCTCCAGCATATGCTGCACATTTTCCCTGGAATAACCGCTCTCTCCTGCGTTCACCAGGTAATCCGCCTCCAGCAGGATCTGATAATCAATCCCGTCAACTCCCGTATAGGTATGGTGATGAGCCACCAGCCAGGAGATCCGCTTTACATCCTCTTCCGCCACTGGAAGATCCTTGAAAAATTCACTGACCAGTGGCGGACTCTCCAGCTCCTGTTTTTTTCCGTTGGCTTCCCCATACTTTTTTCTGCACAGTGGACAGGAAATATCATGGACCACTGCCGTCAGCTCCAATACCTCCTGAGTATGGTCATCCAATCCTTCCATCAGTCCAATGTTTCTGGCGTAAGACCAGACTTTCAGGAAATGGTTGATGTCATGCTGGCTTCCCTGATAAAAATCAATCATCTTTTCGATAGCGTTTGATACGATCATGTTTTTCTTCTCCTTTTCTTTTATGTCAATATCTGTATCATCAAAATCAATACCAGAATCGTCATTTTTCAGAAATTCTTTTATAATCACCTGCGGTAAAATTGTATTCTCCGGGATTGCATGCAAACTGCTTCCGAAACGCAGCCACAAAACGGCTGGGATTGCTGAATCCGGTCATATCTGCAATCTGAACCATGGAATATTGTCCGCTCTGGACCAGGAAAAGGCTTTTTTTCTACCCAATATTCCTCCAGGTATCCGGTAATCGTCTTTCCTGTCATTTTCCGAAACATACGACAGCAGATTCCTGCATCTGATGAAAATCCCGTCAGATATTTATGAGGAAACCTATGATTATATGTTCATTTATTACCGTATAAACGATTTCACCTTCGACTTTGGTACCAGCGCCTGATATCCCTTAACATTTCCGGTCTCCGGATCTTTGGTGCAGCATTTCTTCCACATGCGGGATACCATGCCCGGCCCCATACCGGTAAGCCGGAAAATCTCCTGGGGGGAACAGCCTCTGCGGTAGAGCTCCACGGCGCGTTTACGGTTGCGGTAAACGCAGCGCTGGCCCAAATTCATGGAAGACTCATCAACGTCCTGCCATGATTTTTCTTCGGCTGTGGCAGAAGAACCGGCTGATACCGGTTCTTTCGAAGCTTCACGCTCTGGTTCCTGCGGCTTACACTTCATAGTCTCTACCTTCGCTTTCGCTCTGGTCGGCTTCCGAAGCTCCGGCGGCTTCCGCTGTTCCGGCTGTCTCTGTTGTTCCGGTTGCTCCAGCTGCTCCGGCTCCTTCTGCTGCTCCGGCTTCTTCGCTTCCACTTTCGGTTCCATCGCCGTCTCCGTTCTGCTCTTCTCCTTCTTCATGGACTTTTCCTCTCTTTTTCTTTACGAGAACCACTCCAATGACCGCAGCTAAAACTGCCGCTGCTCCGACTGCTGCCGCATATTTCCATGCCTGGCTCTTCTTTAAGATCACGATGGTACCCTTGGCCGGAGCCGTAAATACCAGATAAGAACCATCCACTTCTGTATCCAGAAGCTCTACAACGCCGTCCTTTACCATTCCTGCCATCAGGCTTCCCCTGCCTTCTGCCAGCAGATGAAGGGTTACTTCATCCGGCACATCTGCTTTCTCTGGCACTGTCACCTCATAATCATAGGCTTTGCCCAGCTGATATCCCTCTGGTGCAGCAACACCTGTCAGAACCGTCTCTGTGCGGATCAGCTTGCTTCCCGGATAAAACTCGGCCTCTGCTAACAGGGACGCCATCTTGTCATCATCTGAAGCAATGGTGGTGTGGTATGGCTGGTAAACGGCATGTACCTTGATATTGCCGGTGATGTTGCTTAAATCCACATCCTCCCACTGGTAATAATAACCATCCTTCTGTGGGATCGCCGGAATCTCAGAAGCCTTTACGCTGCTGCCATATTCACAATAAATGGTCTTCACTGCATTGTCATCCACCAGGAAAGATACCTGTAACTGGCGGAAACGCTCCGGCATCTGGTCTAAGGCCATAAAATCATCATAGGACAGTCCTGTTGCCTGGCCGTCATAGGTGATCCCATCCACCGCTCCGATGCCGCCATCCACGTAATAGTTGCCTTCCACAGTTCCATCGGTATCGCCATCTCCGGCAATGCTTCCGATCCACTCGCCGCCATCACTGGTCAGCGTGACCAGCGCGTAGTTTTCGTAGACATTTTTACCCCATCCGGCCACACCGCCTATATAGTCATTACCGGTGACCATACACATGCTGTAGTTCCGGCGCAGGACGTAATCACTGCTTCCGGTGATACCGCCTACATAATCGCCGTTCGCAGAAGTGATATCACCATAATTCTGGTTGCTGATCAGAGCACCCATATTGGCTTTGCCGACCACACCTCCGATATAATCCCGTTTACCGGTGATATCGCCCTCATTTAAGCATCCCTGAACCGTTGCTTTGGCCTGTCTGACCGTGTTTAATGTCTTTTCCTGATCCGTATCCAAATCCTGCTCCGGATCCAGACTGACCTCCACACCGATGATGCCTGCGATACCACCTGCCTGATAGTCCGCTTCAATGCTTCCCGTATTGACACAGGCATAGATCGTACCATCCGTTAATTCTGTCTGGTCATCATTGTCTGATACATCATCAAACAGATCGTTATCCTCCATCTTATCCCGAACCTCATCAGCCTTGTCGGTAATGGTATTACGGATCTGGTCGATCTGATCCTCCAACTGCTGTCTCTGGGCCTGGGTCTGGTCTTTGCCGCTCTTTAAGCTGTCCTGAAGAGAATCTACATGATCAGCAAGACTGTCGATCTTCACTTCCAGCTCATCATCCATATTTTCCAGATCAGTCTTTAGATTGTTTCGGTTATACTTGATCTCATCCATCATCACATTGATATCTGAGGTCAGGTCTTCAATCTTATCACCAAAGTCCTCCACTCCGTTAACGGAATCTTCCGTAATGGAGCCCATCAGATCCGGAACCGCTTCGGATACCTTCTGCATATTTTCGTACAGCTGGGAAAGCAGCTCATAACGGTGCTGCAGCCATGCCTTCAATGCGTCTTTATCCGTCAGATCGCCGTCATAGCGCTCCTTTAATTCCTTACGGATAGCGTCAGAATCGTGAAGCAGCTGCTGAAGTGCGCGGACCTTACTCTTAGAAGAATCCTTTATCAGACGCAGATGCAGATGATCCAGGGTCTCCTGCATATCGTTGGTCGTAGAATCCAGGTCATTGTTCATCTTATCGATGTCTTCCCGGTATACATCCTTGTAAAACTTTCCGATGTCCCGTACCTGATCCATGTTGTCACCGATCTGATCCAGGCTGTCGGTACTCTTATTGGCTGTGTCATCCACCGTTCTTGCCAGAGCCGTGCTGATATCAGAAAGACTGTTTAACTGGCTGTTTAACTGGTCATACAGATCTTCCTCATGATCAATGGTCAGATATGGCTCAAACTGTCCTACGATACCGCCTGCGTCCTTACGTCCCCTGATATCACCCAGGTTATAGCACTGGCTGATGATACCGCACTGGCGTCCGGCGATTCCACCGATGTTATAGCCGATATGCTCATATCCCACGGTTCCGTAGTTTTTACAGTCGGAAATCTTACCCTTAGAATATCCTGCGATACCACCTGCGTCATTGACCTTTTCTTTCTGGACTGTTTCTTTGATCTTATCGGTATTGATCGAAAGCTCACCGCTGTTAGAATCTTCTACTCCCTGATCAGAAGCGTTAATGTCGCCGTGATTTTCACACTGTTCTACCGTTCCGTCATTATTGCCGGTGATTCCACCGGTCTTATTATTGCCCGTTGTGACCGAATAGCTTTTACAGCCACGGATCACAGCGCCTTCTTCATTGGTTCCGGCGATTCCACCGATGGCTTCCTGACCGCTGACCATACCATGAAACTCGCAATTTTCAATCGTTCCACGATTGGTTCCGACGATTCCACCGATCTGTTTTTTGCTGCCATCCGGTTTTACATTGCCTTTTACGATCAGGCCTCTTACCGCTCCGTCTGCTTCGATGTAACGGAACAGGCCAAGATTGGAACCGGAAATGGTAATATTGAGTCCACTGATCACATGGCCATTGCCCTGAAAATTGCCGGCAAATACAGCAATCGGCTGGAAATCACTTCCATCTAAGCTGATATCCTGAGTCAAAACAAAGGTTTTTCCCTTGGAATAAGACTCAGATACACAGTTTTTACTCATCTGCACCAGATCATCCACACTGGTGATCACCACCGTGTTTTCATCGGTCACGGTCTCAGCCGCCGTCTCCACCTTTACATCTGCCAGCGCCAGAATCGGCTCTGCCTGTGACAGAACCAGGGTAGATGCCAGAAGGGCTGCGGTTCTTCTGCTGTTTAATTTCTGTCTTTTCATGATTCGGAAGCCTCCTCTTTTTCCTGTCCCCGTTTGCTGGATCTTGTCAATTCCGCCTTATCGATCAGCTTATCTCCTACTAACAGAAGCTGCGGCAGAACAGACATAACTAAAACAATGGAAATCAGTGCTCCACGTCCTAAGGTCTTACCTAAAGAAGCGATGGTCGCATTAGAAGTCAGCGCTCCGATGACGAATCCGGCACAGACCATCATCGTACCAGAAGTAATGATGGTTGGGAACGCCTCGTTTAACGTTTCTATGATCGCTGCCTTACGGTCTGCTATTTCTTTCCTGATCGCCATATAGCGGCTGGTGATCACGATCGCATAATCAATCGTCGCACCCATCTGGATGGAGCTTACGATCAGGTAACTTAAGAAGTACATCTTATCATTGATCACATATGGGATCGCAAAGTTGATCCAGATACTTCCCTGAATCGTCAGTACCAGTAAAAATGGAAGTCCTGCGTTCTGGAAAGTAAATAACAGGATCGCCCATACGAACAATGCCGTCAGCACGCTGATCATGATGTTATCTTTCTGGAAGGAGTTGCTTAACTCCTCATTGCTGGTAGCGTCACCCACTACATAGGACTCATCATAATACTCTTTCACCATGTCACGGATCTCATCCACCACTGCAAAGGTCTCTGCGCCTTCTACGGCTCCCTTTAAGGTAAATACCATCCGGTCGTATTTGTCGCCCTCCAGCTGTTCTCTGGCATCACAGATCTGCTGGTGCAGGTCATCGATCTCTTCGGATTTGTCATCGTCAAAATCGATCCCGCCCTTTTCCTTCTGCTCGTAGATAAAGTCTACCATGTCGATGATGGACACACGGTAATCCTCTAAATTCTTCATAAATGCACTGTACTGTTCATTTTCAAGAGCATAAAACTGATACAGCACCCGGCACAGATCCAGATCCACATCTGCCACCTCGGAAAATTCCCTTGGATTTAATTTATCCACCAGAATGTATTTTCCATCATCGGTAACTTCTACATTGGCAAGACCTAACGCCGTATCCACACGATCCATCTCCTCCAGACGGGCTAAGATCTTGCCTTCCTTCTCATAATCACCCTTTGGCACAACAACCGCCATGGTATTGGTTACTTCGAAGGTCTTCTCGATCCGCTCTTTGGAAGCCAGATACTCATTCTTGATCTTGGACTCAATGGAGTTCTGGTCATAGATATAGGAACTCTTATTGGACAGAACTGCCGCTCCCGCCACGATTACTAAAAAGATCGGAATCGCGATAAAGCGGGTATGTACCACAAATTTGCCCCAGTAATTGATCTTTGGAACAAAGTTTTTATGCTTCGTGTTATCGATGGCATTGGACATCATCACAAGCAATGCAGGCATCAGAAGGAATACCGATACCATACTCAGCACGATAGCCTTTACCATGACACGGCCCAGATCCATACCAATACCAAACTCCATAAACATCAGGGCCACCATACCGGAAATGGTCGTTAAACTGGAGGAAGAGATCTCCGGGATCGCTTTACTCAAAGCTACCGTCGTTGCCTCTGTAGCTACATAATGCTCCCGCTCCTCCAGAAAACGGTGCAGGAAAATGATCGCATAATCCACAGACATGGCCAGCTGTAATACTGCCCCCACCGCATTCGTAACGAAGGAAACACTTCCGAACCAATAGTTCGTACCGATGTTTAAGAGCATCGATACTAAAAATACGATCGGAAGGATCGCGATCTCTGCATAAGTACGGGAAGTAAATAACAAAACTCCTAAAACAATAAAAACAACGATCACGCCGATCAGCTTCATATCTTCCTGAAGGGACTTGGCATCATCCTTGTCTACGGTCGTGTATACATAAGAAGAATATCCATCCAGCGAGTCCCTCACCTTTTCCATGGCTGTCTGGGACAGCTTGGTGTCCTCCGGCTCATCGAAGGTCAACGTATACAATGCGCTGGCATCCTGATAATAATCGGTTACTTCTTTGTCATCGTAATCGTCATCAGATGCATCATAGAAATCCACGGCTGAAATGCCATTGATATCCTCCATCGCCTTTGCCAGCTGCAATGCCTTTTCGTAAGTAATATTCGTCACCATGATCTTCGCTGATCCAAAGGTGGTAAACTGCTCATCCATGATATCCAGGCCCTGCCTTGTCTCAGTGCTCTCAGGCAGATAATCTGTCAGGTCATTGATCACCTTTACCTTTGACATGGAAAGCACGCTGTAAATGCAGGCCAGAATGAACAATGCAATAAAAGCTTTCCGCTTATTGACGATAAAGCGGGCCACTCTCATCATAAAACTTTCCGGCTCTCTCTTTTCTTCCATATTTTCAGTCCTTTCTTACAAGTCTTTGATAACTGATAATGCTTATTCTCACTTGCCCTATTATGACTAAATATGGTAAAATACTCAAGAATCACTTTTTTCATTTTGTTTCAAATGAGACATATTTTTATTTTTGTCCCACCATGTACAGATACGGAGGTTTGTTATGTCTAACCACATGGAACCACAGGAAAAAATATCCGCCCGAAGAACCTACACACTTCTCCAGCAGGCATTTTTTAAGCTGCTGACGGAGAAACCATTTGAGAAAATCACCTTAAAAGAGCTGTGCGACACCGCCATGATCCCCCGCTCTACCTTTTACCGGTATTTTGAGGATAAATACGATCTGTTAGGCTACTGCCTCCAGAATTTTTTTGAAAATATGGATCTGGACATTGATGTGATCTATCTGAAAAACCTGGATGCCATGAAGGATTACCTGGCTAAGACTTTAAAGGTATTAGATACTGCTCACGCCCAGTTCTCCAGGATCTACCGTCTGAACCGGGACGGCGTTTTTATGGATCTTCTGCGCTCCCTTCTGATCCAGGTTCTTACAGACAAATTAAAACAGGCGGAGAATTCCGGCATTCACTGCCGGATCTCTACGCCTGTCTTTACCTATCTGCTGGCTGATTTTTATATCAGCGTGGCAAAATGTTATTTAGATTTTGATGGAGAGTTCTCCGCCGAAGATTTCATTGAACATGTGGTGCTGTTTGCCAACAGAAACTTCTTTGAGTAAAACTCCTCGGAATAAAAACTCCTATTTATTGGACATCTTATCGATCGCTTCCCATAAACCGTTTAAGTAGGTTGCGCCTAATGCTCTGTCATACAGACCATAACCTGGACGGCCTACCTCGCCCCAGATCATTCTTCCGTGGTCTGGACGAACATAAACGTCATGTGGGCAGGTATCGTATACTGCCTTTACGATCTCGAACATATCCAGATCACCGGTGGAAGACAGATGAGCTGCCTCACGGAAGCATCTCTCGCCTAAGTACTTCACGTTACGGATGTGCAGGCATGCGATACGATCCATCTCACCAAAGTGGCGGATGATAGCCGGGATATCGTTAGCCGGGTTGGAACCTAAGGAACCGGTGCACAGGCACAGAGCGTTCGCCGGTGAATCGTGTAACGCTACGATCTTATCGAAATCTTCCTGGCTGTGGGAGATACGTGGCAGACCGAAGATCGGCCATGCCGGATCGTCTGGATGAACTGCCATCTTCACACCAACTTCCTCGCATACCGGAATGATGGCATCCAGGAAGTACTTGTAATTCTCACGCAGCATATCCGGGGTAATGCCCTCGTACTGCTTCAGAGTCTTCTCCAACTCTGCCAGACGCTCTGGCTCCCAGCCTGGAAGTGTAAAGCCATGGCTGTCCTCTGCAGTCTTCTTAACAATGTCAAGAGGAGTCATGTTGCCTAATTCCTTCTCATCGAAGTATAAGCTGTTGGAACCGTCCTCCTCGATCACACGTGCCAGATCGGTACGCAGCCAGTCAAATACAGGCATGAAGTTGTACACGATAACCTTAACGCCGTACTTTGCCAGGTTGCGGATGGTGGTGATGTAGTTCTCGATGTATTTGTCACGGGTTGGCAGACCCATCTTGATATCCTCGTGAACGTTTACACTCTCGATCACTTCACACTCAAGACCTGCTGCATGAACGCCATCGATGTACTCCTTGCACTCCTCGTCTGTCCATACCTCGCCTGCTGCCTTGTAATCCAACAGTCCCATGATGCCAGTCATGCCTGGAATCTGCTTGATCTGCTGCAGGGTGATCGGATCACTGTCTTTGCCGTACCAGCGGAATGTCATTTTCATAAATAAATCCCTCCTGAATAAAATGTTTTTCGTTGTCTGATAGTCTTATTATATCCCTTGTCTGCGTCTCTTGTCAACTAGTATACAAGTCTTTTTTTAAGAAATCCACCGGAATATCTGCACAAAATTTTCCTCTTGTGCCAGCTCCTGTTTTTCCTTACAATAAAAGTATCCGGCCAGCGGTTCTCCTGTCAGCTCCGACTTTTTGAACGCAGATAAGCATTCCCCCGCTTCAAGTGCGCGGAGCACTAAGCGGCGGGTGCGGGGGGATGCTTCTGTCAATGGGTGCTTTCAGTTCCCACTGACAGATCGCGAAGCGACTGCGTTCATGAGCAAGTAGCGAAGCGGATTGCGAATGTCCGCTTTACCGCGCTCCGGCTTTTCGAATTATGAAACAGATAAAGGGGATTACATCTATGGATCAGACCATCTACACCATCCCGGTCATGGTAGATAAGAAGATTTACCGGGATTTTGCGCTGTTTAACTGCTTTAAGCGTCAGAAAAGCTACCGCTCACCAGCTATTTTCACCGGAAGCTTCCTGATTTTCGCTGCCATCTGCTTTCTGATGCGGAATCGGACAGAACAGGCAGTGCTCTTAGGAAGCGTATTGGCTTCCATCGCCATCATTCTTCCGGCGGTTTATTTTGGGACCTTTTTCCACTCTATCCAGGTCCAGTCAAAAAAGCTGAAGCTGCAGACACCCCAGTACGCCTACACCGTTCAGTTGGGCACCGCCGAAGAGGGGATCGAAGTCACCAGCAAAAAAGAAAAGCAGGCGAAAGTCACCTGCAAATGGTCCGAGGCGTTAGAAGCCTGGAGAAATAAAGACTGTATCTATCTCTTTATCTCCAGCCGCCAGGCATTTTTGCTGCCCGACGGCCAGGGCGGCGTTTCCACCGAAGAGTTATGGAAGCTGCTTAGCGAACGGATGGAGCCTTCGAAGCTTCACGGATGATCTCCAGATCCAGGTCCACGCCAGCCTCTAACAAGTGATCATTAAAATCGTACTCTGTAGTATGCAGAGCCGCATAATCTTCCCCATTGCCCAGGTAGATCATCGCGCCTGGGCATTTTTTTAAGTAATAGCCGAAATCTTCGGAAGCGTAAAATGGATTGCTCATGACCACGACCTGTTTTCCAAGCTTCTCCGCGCAGGACTTCACCAGATCCAGACACTTCTCATCATTCACCGTATCCGGGAACCGGTCGGTCTCCTCAAAGCGGACCGTTAAGCCCTCTCTCTCTGCCAGTTCTTCTGCTCTCTCACAAAGTTTCTTCTGAAGCTCATCCATCTCTTCCCCATAGAACGCCCGGAGAGTCATGGACACTTCCCCTCTTCCTGCGGAAATGCCGAAATTCTTGGTTCCGATCTCCGTGTGGACCAAAGTCGCCAGAACAATGCCCTTATGCTCTTCCTTTAACAGCTCGTTCATATATAAAATGATCTCCGCGATCGCCACTGCCGGGTTCTTTCCGTTCTGCGGCTGACTGGCATGGGAAGTCTTTCCCTCGAATAAAATGGTAAATCCCACAGATGCCGGCTGGCATGCACCGTAATACAGATCCACGCTGCCTTCCGGATATCCGGTCAGATTGTGGAACGCATACACCTGTTCCATGTGTTCTTTCTCGATCACCTGGGAACATTCCAGGCCACCGGCACCGATCTCCTCGCCATGCTGGAAGATCAGGATCACATCGCAGTCCGCTCCGCTCTGGTCTAATTCCAGGGCAAGACCTGCAAGCATGGAAGAATGGCCGTCATGACCACATTTATGTCCCTGACCTGCTGTTTCCGATACATAAGAAACCTGACAGGTCTCTCCGATCGGAAGGGCATCAAAATCAGCACGGAAGCCAAGAACCTTCGCTCCTTCCTTTCCGCAGCGGTATACCGCATAGAACCAGGCACCCATATCTTTGATTTCCAGTTTTGTATGTTCTTTTAAAAATTCCATCAGATGCGCTTTCGTCCAGGTCTCCTGGCAGGAAAGCTCCGGATGTTTGTGAAGTTCATGACGAAGCTTGGTGATTAATTCCAGATTTTTCTTATTCATACGATTTCCCTCTTTTCACACAGAGCATTTTTCTGGTTACTGTTCGCGCGTTGCGCAAACAGCAACGGATTTTGCCGATGCTTCGCATTCTAAATCGGCAAAATCTGTTACCACCACTGTATCATACGGCATTTTCAGTTCAGAAAATGCCTACCCGTGTACAGTAACCTTTTCTGGCAACATTATAACCCTTAGCTTCGTTTTCCGTCAACCATCGTATCCGGACCTCCATCCCTTCTGGTAACGATTCGTTACTGTCCACGCGTTGCGCAAACAGCAACCTATTTGTCCGTCTGACCCGTCTATCTGTCCGTACACTGTTGACAGATTGGCCCATTTGTGCTATTTTAACACTAACGCTGAAACAAACAAGTGAAGCATGCAGGAAAAAGCAGACCGCTTGCCGAAGGAGTAACACTCTCAGGCATCCCGATCCGGGATAAGGACTGTATGTGGATGTAACTCTGGAGAATCCCGTCAACGGGTGCCGAAGGTGCAACGCAGATTTCTGCGAATCTCTCAGGCAAAAGGACAGAGAATGTAAATACAGCTTTCTCCGGGTTTTTTCGTTCAGCCAAACCAATCAGGAGGAGTATATCTATGTCCAACACATGGCAGTCTGTGGAAACCGCTCTGTTTCCGATCGTTTCCAGCATCAACCAGTATTTATCTAACTATATTTTGGTATTTTTATTGCTTTCCGTGGGAATCTGGTACAGTATCAAGACCCGTTTTATCCAGATCCGCTGTTTCGGTGAAGGCATGAAAAAAGTATTCGGCAATCTTTCTTTAAATGGCAAAAAGCATGAGCAGGGCATGAGTTCCTTTCAGGCTTTAGCCACCGCCATCGCCGCCCAGGTAGGAACCGGCAACATCGTCGGAGCTTCCGGAGCTATCTTAACCGGCGGTCCTGGAGCCATCTTCTGGATGTGGCTCATCGCTTTCTTTGGCATGGCAACCATTTACGCGGAGGCAGTTCTGGCTGTTGACACCCGTGTAATAAAAGAAGACGGAACCGTACACGGCGGCCCGGTCTACTACATCACGAAAGCATTTTCCGGCGGATTTGGCAGATTCTTAGCTGGCTTTTTCGCCGTTGCGATCATCCTGGCGCTGGGCTTTATGGGCTGCATGGTGCAGTCCAACTCCATCGGTTCCACCTTCCAGACGGCTTTCGGTGTTCCATCCTGGATCATCGGTATCATTTTAGTCGTGATCTGCGGTTTTATTTTCCTGGGTGGTGTAAAGCGTTTGGCTGCAGTGACAGAAAAGCTGGTTCCAACCATGGCTGGCTTATTCCTTTTAGGAGCCCTTCTTGTCCTGATCATCCGTTTCCGCCATATTCCAGAGACATTTGGCATGATCTTCCGCTACGCCTTCCAGCCGCAGGCCATCATCGGCGGCGGCTTCGGCGCTGCGATCAAAACTGCCATCAGCCAGGGAGCCAAACGAGGGCTCTTCTCCAATGAAGCCGGTATGGGCTCCACCCCACACGCCCATGCCTTAGCCAACGTGGAGACCCCACACGAGCAGGGCATTGTAGCATGGTAGGCGTTTTCATCGACACTTTCATTGTTTTAACACTCAATGCCCTGGTCATCATCTCCACCCTTTACACTGGAGACGGCATTCTGGCAAATGGTTACACAGGAGAAATCACCGCCGTGATCGGCAAGACCAACCTGGCACAGACTGCCTTTGGCACCGTATTCGGCAGCGAAGCCGGTCCTATGTTCGTAGCGGTCTGCCTGTTCTTCTTCGCCTTCTCCACCGTATTAAGCTGGAACATGTTTGGCAAGATCAACACCATTTATCTCTTCGGCAAAAAATCTACCGTAGTCTATACCGTCATCGCCCTGGTATTCATTTTCTTAGGAACCGTCAGCAGCAGTGACCTGGTATGGGAATTAACCGATCTTTTCAATAACCTGATGGTGATTCCTAACGTGATCGCACTGTTTGCATTGACGAAAATGGTGCTGACAGACGCAAAGAAACGGATGGCACCGTTACAGAAAGAATAATCGTATCACCATCACATAATGGGTTGGTATGGAACTGGTGAAGTGGAGAAAAGAGAAATCATATCCTCATAGCTCACCAATGTCACATTTCTCATCTTCTCCGCCTGTTCCATACAGCCTTTTGTAAAACCGGTTTTAGAAAATAAGAAGTAATGGATTGTCGTATAATGCAAAAAAGACAGCCTCTCCAGACTGTCTTCATCAAATAGCGAGAGGGGGATTTGAACCCTCGACACCACGGGTATGAACCGTGTGCTCTAGCCAACTGAGCTATCTCGCCATATTCAGTTTGTATGGGGCCTACAGGGCTCGAACCTGTGACCCTCTGCTTGTAAGGCAGATGCTCTCCCAGCTGAGCTAAGACCCCATATGAGCAGTCGTTCCCGATTCTGTTCCCGACTGCTCTGCTAGTATACCTTATATTGTTTTATTGTCAACACATTTTTGAAAACTTTTTCATCACTTATTTTTGAAAACCTTTTCATCACTTGTCATCGGTTCCCTGATCTGGCTCCTGCTGCCCGGTCAAAGGTGCCTTTTTGCCTGTCTCTTCACCAGTTCCTTTTTTTCCAGCTTTCCGTTTTTTGAAAGATTTCCGGATCTTCCACACCAGACAACCTGCCACTGCACCGATCGCAGCCGCAGTGATCCAGAATGGACTGGTCACGATCACGCGGATTCCAAAATTCTTCAACCCTTCTGCCAGCCGTCTTCCATTATCTGACAGTCCTTTTAAGATCTGCTCGCCGGTGGACTCCGGAACAGCTTCCGTATACCGCTTCACTTCATTGATATTTAATGTCACCTTGCTGTACTCAATCTGGTTGTCATAGAGACGAAGCTGGGATTCGTAAGATTCCAGTTCATAACGGATATCCGACAGCCGCTCTTCTAATGCAATGATGCTATCCATGGAATCTGCCTTTTCAAGCAGTGCCCACAAACGCTCCTGCTCGATCTTTAAGGTCTTTTTGTGGCTCTCAATGTCGCTGTACTGCAGAGTCACATCCTGGGTGTTTTCCGACCTTCGGATTACGTTTCCCGCTGACTCCACGCCATTTAAAAATTCATCCAGCCGGTCCTTTGGCACACGCACAGTCAGATCTGCCCAGCGCATCATCGGATTGCCCTGCCAGTCTAATTGATTGCCAGAAACCGTTTCATCTTCAATATATCCACCGATCTGCTTGATCTGTGTTTCCAAGGCTGTCATCAACTGTTCGAACTGCTCAGTCTCCACGTCCATACTGGCCGTTTTTATCAGTTTTCGACCAGTTTCCACGGTCGCTCGGTTCTCTGTCCCGGATGCCGCGCCCGCTGCTGCATCCTCAGAAATCATCTCCCTTTCCGCAGACACCCCGACATCCCCATATTCCATAGCGCCTGCCGCCGTCTCCATGATATAACCTTCATTTGCACTACTTTTCGAACCGTTTCCGGCTCCGCATCCTGAAATAATGGTCAGTACTCCGGCGATTGCAATACACAGCCAATACTTTCTCATAATCATTTCCTCCTTCCATGCTTCATAGTTACGATCAAAAATCCATTCCAGATCAGCTTCGCTGATGGAATTTTTACTTTCTAGCCTATGTGTTCTTCCGATCAGCGCAGCATGTGCGCAGGCCTACTGGCTAGTTATCTCTGTTTTCAGTATATCAGATTTTTCCTTTTCATATCTGTCTTTTCCCTTAACTTTGCACGAAGATTCTCTTACCAGCTGATCGTTCATGCATCATGTTACTGTTCACGCGTTGCGCAAACAGCAACAGATTTTGCCGATGCTTCGCATTCTAAATCGGCAAAATCTGTTATCACCACTGTATTATACGGCATTTTCAGTTCAGAAAATGCCTACCCGTGTACAGTAACTGCATCATCCGAACAGTATCTGACTGTCACCTGCCCGGCTTGTAATCTGTCCGCGATTAGAGTACAATAAGAATAGTTACGAATTATCAAAATATGTCGGAAAACCCATGGCGTTAGCTGTGGGGAGTGTCAATGCATCAGAATGATTGAAAAAGGAGATTTTCTATGAAGGTACTTACATTTGGCGAGATTATGCTCCGCTTAAAAACACCAGAATATTTACGCATCGTGCAGGCAGACGGATTTGAAGCCAGCTACGGAGGTGCAGAATCCAATGTGGCAGTTTCTCTTGCCTCTTTTGGCGATGAGGCGGCCTTTGTCACAAAACTGCCGGAAAACCCGGTAGGAGAAGCAGCCTTAAACGAGCTGCGCCGTTATGGAGTTGATACCTCTCTTATTTTAAAGGGAGGCCCGCGGCTTGGCATCTACTACTTTGAAAAAGGCACCAACATCCGTCCCACCAACGTGGTCTATGACCGGGCCGGAAGTTCTATTTCTGTGGCGGATTCCAGCGAATTTGACTGGGAAAAGCTGCTGTCCGGCATTAGCATCTTCTATTTTTCCGGTGTGACCCCGGCGATCAGCGATTCCATCGCCAGGGCTGTAGAAGAGGCTCTGATCTACTGTCAGGCCCATCACATCCAGGTAGTCTGCGATTTAAACTACCGTTCTAAGATGTGGAGCTGCGAAAAGGCCCAGTCTGTCATGAAAAAGCTGATGCGCTACGTGGATCTGTGTATTGCTAATGACGAGGATTTTGAGTCCACGTTAGGGATTCACGCCTACGATGGCGATGTTGCCCACGGAATCGACCAGATCGACTCCTACCGCCGTGGCATGCAGGAGATCCAGCGCCAGTACCCTGGCTGCAAAGCAGTAGCCAGCGTGCTCCGCAATGTGACCACCGCAGAAGATGGCGAATGGATGGGCATTTACTTAAAGGATGGCAAATTCTATGACAGCCCGATCCATACCGTTCACAGTTTAGAGGCCGTTGGCGCCGGTGATGCCTTTGCCGGTGGGCTTCTTCACAGCCTGATCCACGGCTTTGATCCTCAGAAGCTGATCGATTTTTCCATCACAGCCAGCGTCATGAAGCTGATGATCCAGCATGATTTTAACCTGGTCAATGAAAAAGAAATTCTCCGGATCATGAAGACCGGAGAATCCAATATTCAAAGATAATAAAAAATCCCACAAGATCAGATGTTCCATCTGCGTTTTCAAAACGCAGAGCAAGTCTTTTCCTGTGGGATTTTGTTTTTTAATTTCGTTATCGTCTGACTACTCTTCCACCTTCGTCAACAGCCCTGTCTCCGAATTCATGATAAATCCACTGATTTTCACATCCTTCGGCATCAGTGGGTGTTCTTTCAGTCCCTTTACGGTCTCATGGACAGAGCTTTCTACAGACTCAAATCCGCCAAGCCAGTTTTCCAGGTTGATGCCACTGTGACGAACAATGTCGATATGCTGCTTATCAATGCCTCGCTTCTCTAAAAGCTCCAGCATCTCTTTCCCATCCATGCCCTGAACACCACAGTCTGTATGGCCGATGACCATCACCTCTTCTACGCCCAGCTCCAGGATACCGACTAACAAACTTCTCACCACGCTTCCATACGGATGGACCATGGTACCGCCTGCATTCTTGATGATCTTCGCATCACCATTTTTGATACCAAGAGCTGCCGGAAGAAGCTCGATCAAACGGGTATCCATACAGGTTAAGATCGCCAGCTTTTTATCTGGGTATTTGCTGGTCAAAAATGGCTCATAGCCTTTATTTTCCACGAATTTCTTGTTATATTCCATGATCTGATCTATCATTGCTGCTACCTCTCTTTCATCTGGGGGAATCACGGTTTCGGAGATATTATAAATGTTTTCACAATTTCTTTCAATCTGAAACTTATCCGTGGAAAATACCGGAAACTCTGCGAAAAATCTGTCACCAGCATTTTATAGGGCTCATTCCCTGTGCTGGAGTCTAAAGATTCATCGAAAGGTTCGCCAGCCACAACAGCAACTGCTTGCTAAGCCCCTTGGGCTTATTACTTTTTCTTGCTTTTGATTACCGACTCACCCATAAACGGGTCAATATACTCTTTCATAGATTTGTATTCCTTTATTCATGGTTTTATAACAATTTTCGATAGTTGACCCATTTTACTGTTTTCACAAATTGGCAAGCAGTATAAAGTGTGCCACTTCACATATTTTCTCAATTTCCTCTGCGTGTCAATTTCTCAAATTTGCTTGTTGGGACAACATCATAATCCCCTTCGAGTCGTATCGGAAGATGCTGTCTGCTCGTTCCACCTGAACATTTATATGAAAACCTCCGTCCCTCTACAACAGAACAACGGAGATTTCAAAATAATATATTTTCTTTTACTCTTTTACAATCCAACTGCCAGTTTTCTTTGAACCAACTCTCTCTAATCGTCCTAATTCAGACAACTCTTTGATCATTCTCTGAACAGTGCTTCTCGACAAAGAGACTCGTTCAATAATTTCTTTTTGCGTAATTGTTGGATCATTGCGCAGCATATCAAGGAGCATTTTCTGATTATCAGTTAAAGCTTCATTTATTGTCTCATTTAAAGCCTCATTACTTGATGCTTTAAAATTCAGATTTGGAAGCTTTACAGTAAATTCCACTCGATTGGATCGGAAGGTCGGTTCCAAACCCGGTTGATAATTTGCTGCATTTTCGTATGCGGTACGAATTTTACTTAATCCACTGCCCTGACGTTCCATATATCCAAGGCGGGCAAAAATATCTGCAAGGATAGGATTTCTTCTGGTTGAAGGAATATCATCAATGTCACGCTCCTGAATCTGTGTTCCATCAGGCATTCCACCCGGAGAATAAATTACAAGGCGGTCATCAAACATATCCACATGAACTTCACTGCCATTAATCAGATAATCCCTATGAATCAACGCATTGACCAAAGCTTCGAAAACACTTCGCTCGCAATAATCCGGCATTTCAATTCTGGAATCAGGTGTTTTCTTCCAAATGGTTTTCATGTTACGCTTTACAAAACTCATGCCCTCATTCAGAAGAATGATAAGACTGCCACTATACTCGGCACTGTCCAAGGCATCAACCTGTCCACCACTTTTATCTAACCCATTCCATCTTGTACAGAAAAGACGCGACCAGCGAATGGGTGCATCATCAGCAAGCAATGCACCTGCATTGGTAAGGTGTCCCTGTGCATCTCGGATACCGAAAGACTCAAAACTTTTTTCCGTCATGCTGTTGCCGGTCCAGGATTTATAGCGTTCTCTCAGCTTACTGAAGGAAAAGTCCTCATAGTTGTACGGTGACATCAGCGCATCATAAGAAGAGTTTCTGCCACGCATAACCAAACGTTTCAGTTCAGTCGCATCAGCAACAACGCTTTCATTGCCAATACGAATGTAAGCTTCTGTCACACCATCACCAGTATAATAGTAAGGTGTTTCTGCACCTGCCGGTACATGAAGCAGCAAAAGTTCTTTTTCATTTTCGGTTTTATGGAGCTTCATTGTAACTTCTGGGAATGGTGAAATTCTTTCTTTGATTTTCTGGCTAATAAATTCAGAATCAGATTTAATATCTTCCAATCCAACAATTTCTTCACCATCTGTAATACCAAAAATTAAAGTTCCGCCCGCTGTATTCGCAAAGGCACTGACACTTTTAAGCCAACTTTTCACTTTTTTATGTTCAACTGCCTGCTTTTTATCATATTCTGTTGCTTCTCCAAGAAGATCTGTTATCTTCATGTGCAGTCCTCCCTTCGTGCTATATTGGACATTTCCGCAACATTTGTATTATACCATATGAAATCAAGTTTTAATAGAAGTATGCATCATTCATTTCTCATCAAATCCATTCCTTTTCATACTGATAAGAAAGGACTGGTATCACTATCAGTATTATTATTATCAGTATTATTAAATTGTCTTTCCACAGAGAAAAGGCTGACCATCTCGGCCAGCCTTTGTAATAAATCGTTTAATTCAGTTATAGATCAGCTCTGAAACTACTATTTCTTCTGCCTGCGCTTTCAGACTGTTCATGTGCGACACACATGCGAACTACTGCACCGCCTTGTCTGGGGCTGGATGCTTCACCAATAATTCCGCCACCAACAACTCCATTCGCTTTTCGCAGGCCTGCTGTACTTCCCACAAATGTGGGAACAGAGTTTCCGCCAAATCAATGTCAAGGAATCAATCAGATTCCCTATGCGGATTCGTTATTTGCCATAGCTATATGCCATGCTTATTATGCGTCATTGTCCGTATCGGATCACCGATTACATCAGGGAACGATACAGGGCTTTGATCTCTTCAACAGAAGTATCTCTTGGGTTGCCTGGACGGCATGCGTCTGCGTATGCGGACTCTGCTAAGAACTGAACGTCCTCATCCTTTACGATAGCCTTCAAGTCAGCCGGGATTCCAACATCCTGGGACAGCTTCTTCACTGCATCTACGGCTGCTTTGCGGTACTCTTCCTGAGTCATATCATCTACACCCTCAACACCCATAGCCTTTGCGATGTATTTGTATTTGTCACCGGTAAATGGTGCGTTGTACTCCATAACGGTTGGAAGCAGGATGGCGTTGGCAACACCATGAGGAGTATCATAAACAGCGCCTAAGGAATGTGCCATGGAATGAACGATGCCAAGGCCTACGTTGGAGAATCCCATACCTGCGATGTACTGGCCTAATGCCATGCCCTCACGGCCTTCTGGTGTGTTGGCAACAGCGCCTCTTAAGGACTTGGAAATGATCTCGATGGCTTTCAGATGGAACATATCTGTCATCTCCCATGCTGCCTTGGTGGTGTAACCCTCGATTGCATGAGTCAGGGCATCCATACCAGTTGCTGCGGTTAATCCCTTTGGCATACTGGACATCATCTCCGGGTCAATGACTGCAACTACCGGGATATCATGAGTATCTACACATACGAATTTTCTCTTCTTCTCAACATCAGTAATTACATAGTTGATGGTAACCTCTGCTGCCGTACCTGCTGTAGTTGGAACTGCGATGATCGGAACGCATGGTTTCTTAGTTGGAGCTACGCCTTCCAGGCTTCTTACATCCTCAAACTCCGGGTTTGCGATGATGATACCGATAGCTTTTGCAGTATCCATGGAAGAACCGCCGCCAATCGCTACCAGATAATCTGCTCCGGATGCCTTAAATGCAGCAACACCTGTTTGTACGTTCTCGATGGTTGGGTTTGGTTTGATATTGGAATAAATCTCATAAGCCAGACCTGCGTCATCTAATACATCCGTTACTTTCTTGGTAACACCGAATTTTACCAGATCTGGATCAGAGCATACGAATGCTTTCTTAAATCCTCTTGTTTTTACTTCACCGGCGATCTCCTTGATTGCGCCTGCGCCATGATAAGAAGTTTCATTTAATACGATTCTGTTTGCCATTTCGTTTCTCTCCTTTTCATATAATCAATCCTGTAGGAACTGTACCAGAGTTTCTTGACAGATTCCCGGTACTTGTTATGTTATGATACCAGGGTCAAAAGGTCAGAAGTTCGACGCAAGCTTGCTTGCAGGAGAATTTTTGACCTTGGGACCCGCCAAAAACATGAGTAAGTAGCCATTTTTCAAAGAAAAATGAGCGAATTACGAATGTTTTGAGGATTGCGTGAGCACGCAGTGCGGAGTAATCCGGTATCAGAGGGGTCAAAAGCTTTTGACCCCAACATCATTATTAGGAGATTATATATGAAGATAACATCTATCGAATTATTACCAGCTAGTAAATATCTGTTTATTAAATTGTATACAGATGAAGGCATTTATGGCACCGGTGAAGTGGGAGCCTGGGGCTATCTGGATGGATGCACAGGCATTTTAAAGAAAATGGAGGGCTATCTGATTGGACAAGATCCATTCCGCATTGAACACCACTGGAACTATCTGTATCGCAGTATGTATTTCCGTGGTTCTATTTTAATGAGTGCCCTTTCTGCCATTGATATTGCCCTGTGGGATATTAAGGGAAAGGCTCTGGGGGTGCCTGTATACGAGCTTCTGGCGGAAAATGCCGTGACAAGGTGCGAAGCTATGAGGCCGTTTTCAAATTTACACCAGAAGAAATCGCACAGCGTTGTGTGGAACTAAAAGAAATGGGCTTTGACGCTGCACGCCTGATGATTACTGGCGATATCCGATTAAAACAGGCAAAACGCCGTTCCAGCGTATACAATGCGAAAGTATCTGATTATATTAAGGTAGTAAAAGCAGTCCGTGAGGCAGTTGGTGATGAGTTTGACATGATTCTGGAATGCCACCGCAGTATGGATCCGATGGAAGCCATTGCTTTTGCAAAGGGTGTAGAAGAGTACCGTCCGTTATTTCTGGAAGATCCGATTCCACCGGACAGTCCTGAAAGCATGGCAGATATTGCCATGCGTACCAATATTCCGATTGCGACAGGAGAGCGATTTATCAATATCCAGGAATTTGAGACTACCTTCCAGAAACATGCGGCTAAATATGTGCGCCCGGATGTGTGTGCTCTTGGTGGATTGACTCCTTCCAAGAAGGTTGCAGCTATGGCAGAGGCAAATTATTGCAAGATCGTGCCTCACAATCCATTGGGACCTGTCTCAACTGCAGCTTGTCTGCAATTAGACGCTGCGATCCCGAATTTTGCCATCCAGGAATTCCCATCGTTCTATCATCAGGGAAATGAAGCGGAGATGACAAAAGAGGCATTCGAGGAAGAGGCTGGCTACATTGTAGTTCCAGATCGTCCAGGTATTGGTGTTGAACTGGTGGATGATATCTGCGAACGGTTCCCGGCGAAGCCAAGAAGCATTTCCGCGCAGATTGCCCATGATGGATCCGTATACGATATTTAATATAGAAGGAGTTTGCGATGAAACGGAAGGAATTTATTGAAACAAGCAGCGGACTGAACAGAAGTGAACTGTTAGAGATTGCGGTCAATGCACGAAAGAATGTGGAAAAAATGATATCCGAAGATACAAAAGCGATGTTTCATTGTCTAGATGAAGAGACAGTGGTTGAAGAACGCTATTTTGAAACCGGCTGGGGAAAAACGCATGTTTATGTTGTGCGCAGTTTAAATCATAAGGATGAAAAACTTCCAGTGGTAGTAAATGCTCATGGCGGTGGCTGGACTTTGGAACATTCGGAACGGGATTTTTATTTCTGCCGTCGAATGGCATATCTGGCGGGATGTGTAGTTTTTGATATTGACTATGTGCTGGCACCGGAACATCCTTATCCGGCAGCTCTTGAGGAAATCGAAGCTTTTATTAATATTCTGCCAGAGATTTGTGAAAAATATAACGGAGATATGACACGCTTGCTTTACTGTGGGCAGAGTGCTGGGGGAAATCTTCTTGGTGCTGTGACCCAGCGAAGAAAAACAGTTGTAACGCCCGTAGCACAGATTTTATGTTATCCGCCAACGGACAATTATAATGATCATTTTCATGGAAGTGAATTGGATGAGCGTGGAATGAGAACCGAATATTATGGTTTTTTCTATAACCAGAATTTTGAGGAACGTTCTAATCACGATGTTTCCATTGCTTTCAGCACCGTGGAAGAATTAAAAGGTCTTCCGGATACGGACGTGATCACAGCAGGTATGGATACTCTTTGCCCGGAAGGGGAACGTTATGCGAATCTTTTAAAAGAAGCGGGAGTAAAAACGACATATCGCTGTTTTGCTAACAGCAGACATGGATTCGCAGTGAATTTGTACGATGAATGGAAAGAAGGAGAAACCTATATCGTAGAGTTAATGAAGAAACACTTTGCGGTTGAAAAATGATATGTGATAGGATGCTGGAGTCATAATTCCTGTGGCATTTTATTCAAGTCGAACGTCCGTGAGTCTTCTTGACTGAGATAAAAGCAGGGCTGCTGCATGGCAAAAATATTTGCTGATGCGGCAGCCCTGTTGTGTGTCTGAGTGCAGATGATTATAAGGTGATCACCGTCTCATCTTCCGGAATAAACAGATTCCCTGTAAAGTACGGTGTACCTTCTTCCCGGTACAATTTCTCCCGGTTTTCTTTATTCTTATCTTCTGTGTGCCACAGGATCAGGTTTTTGATCCCAAGGCTTTCTGCAAGCTCACAGGCATCCTTGACCGTGCTGTGATGCTTCTCATAAGGTTTAAACTGCTCTCTCTGGCTGTAAAGACAGAAAGCCTCGTGGGTCAGCCAGTCGCTTCCCTTTACATAGCTTTCACATAGCGGGTTAAATGGTTCGTCACCGCAGCAGGTGAACTGTTTGCCATTTTCCAGAGTCATGGTGAAGCCATACTGCATGGCCTTGGTGGAGTGGATGTCGAAAAAGGTCACCGGATAATTTAAAATCTGGCGTTTGTCTCCATCATGGACCGGGATCAGATGGATGCGGTCTCCGATCATCTTGAAAAATTTGCCCTGGAGAGTCAGACGGCAGATCGTGGTGATGGTCTCTGTCAGCGCTTCATGGCAGTAAATGTTTAAATCGCCGTCATATTTGCCATTTTTCATGCGGGTGGCGATGACACGGATCATCCAGACGATGCCCAGTAAATGGTCGGTGTGTTCATGGGTAATAAAAATGTGATGGATGTCCGGAATGGACACCTGCATATCCTCCAGAATCCGTAAGATGCCGTTGCCGCCGCCGGTGTCCACCATGAAATACTGGTTTTCTGGATTCTTGATGGCAAAACAGGTGTTATAGTAGCGGGTCACAGTGGCATTTCCCGTTCCGAATACATACAGTTGTTCCATAATGATATTGATTCCTTTCTCGAAGTGCTTGTATCTGGTGAAGAACTTTCCATTTCTATGGAAGTATGTTACTATAATTATAAGAAATTTGCAACTATTCCGTTATGTGAGGGCGGGCGTGGACAAGCTGTTACTGTACATGGGTAGGCATTTTCTGAACTGAAAATGCCGTATGATACAGTGGTGGTAACGACAAGCTGTTACTGGAGGATCATCCATGGAGGACCGTCTGGCAGAAGAATAGCTGTTAAAATTGGGAGGAACGAGAATGAGAGATATTGCTTATCTGAAGCTTCTGGCGCGGGAGTATCCAACCATCCAGTCTGCATCCACAGAGATTATCAATCTGACTGCCATACGGGGACTTCCAAAGGGAACAGAATATTTTTTCAGTGACCTGCATGGAGAACATGAGGCATTTATCCATCTGCTTCGAAGCTCTTCCGGTATTATCCGGGAAAAGATCAAGGAGACCTTTGGTTATGTGATCCCTGAGGATGAGCAGGACGAACTTGCGAACCTGATCTACTATCCGAAACGCACCTTAAACCAGCTGGCTCAGTCCGACAGCGATCACAACAACGATGACTGGAAGCGGATCACCATTTACCGTCTGGTGCAGTTATGTAAACAGGTGTCTTCCAAGTATACCCGTTCCAAGGTGAGAAAAAAGCTGCCGCCGGATTTTGCTTATGTGATCGATGAATTGCTTCATGTGGACTATAATGCGGACAATAAAAAGGTTTATTACAGCGAAATCGTCCAGACCATCATCGACATCGGAAGTGCCGATCAGTTTATCTGCGTGCTGTGTGAACTGATCCAGAACCTGACCATTGACAATCTGCATATTATTGGAGATATCTTCGACCGTGGACCAAGAGCAGATCTGATCTTAAATGAACTGATGAATTTTCATGATGTAGATATCCAGTGGGGAAATCATGATATCTCCTGGATGGGAGCGGCAACTGGCAACCTGGCCTGTATGTGTAATGTGCTGCGGATCGCTATCAGTTATAACAGCTTTGATGTGCTGGAAGATGGCTATGGAATTAATCTGCGCCCCCTTTCGATGTTTGCGGCCTCTGCATACCGGGATGACCCATGCACCAGGTTTAAACCACATATTCTGGACCAGAATATCTATGACGTGGTAGATCCGGGACTGGTGGCGAAAATGCATAAGGCGATCACGGTGATACAGTTTAAGGTGGAAGGCCAGATCATCAAGCGCCACCCGGAATATGGTTTAAATCACCGCTGCTTATTGGAACATGTGGACTTTGACAAGGGAACGGTGGAAGTAGACGGAAAAACATATCCGATGCTGGATATGAAATTCCCGACGATCGATCCGAAAGACCCACTGAAGTTAACGGAACAGGAAGCAGAACTGCTGCAGACCCTGAAAATGTCTTTTCGCCACAGTGGTCTTCTTCACAAGCACATTAAGTTCCTGTATTCCCACGGAAGCATGTACAAGTGCTGCAACAATAACCTGCTGTACCATGGCTGCATTCCATTAAAGAAGGATGGAAGTTTTGATGATATTGTATTTTATGGTATTCCGTATTCTGGAAAAGCTTTGATGGATTTTGTGGATCAGATGGTGCAGAGCGCCTATTTCCTCCCGGAATCCAACCCGGATAAGGGAGTAGCCAGTGATTTTATGTGGTATCTGTGGTGTGGCGCCAAATCTCCCTTGTTTGGAAAGGAGAAGATGACTACTTTTGAGCATTACTTTATAGAAGATAAGGCGACTCATAAGGAAGCCATGAATCCGTATTACCAGCTCAGTGAGAAGGAGGACTGCTGCCGCAAGATCTTGAAGGAATTCGGTCTGTCTCCGGAAGAGGGACATATTATCAACGGCCATGTTCCGGTAAAATTAAAAGATGGCGAGACTCCGGTAAAGGCAGGAGGCAAGCTGTTTGTCATTGACGGCGGACTGTCCAAAGCATATCAGAGCAAAACCGGAATTGCCGGGTATACCTTGATCTTCAATTCCCACCACCTTGCACTGGCAGAGCATATGCCATTTTGTCCAGGCAAGAAGAATACACCGAAGGTGCGATCGTGGAGAAGATGAAAAGGCGTATAATGGTAGGCGATACAGATCTTGGAAAGGAACTGGAAGCGCGGATCGAAGATTTAAAGGAGTTGGTGAGCGCTTACCGGGATGGTATCTTAAAAGAAAAACTGGTATAGCTATGGAAAGGGTCACGTCTGATTATGGAATCTTTAGGATAATAAGCGAGAATCCTCGGTAATTCAATTGCCGATGTAGTTCACAATTATTTAATAAGCCATTCCTTTACCTGGCGGGAAAAACATGGTATAATACTAGGGTCAAAAAGTCGAAAGCCCGATGCAGATCTGCCTGCAGGAGGCGTTTTGATTTTGAAAACTGCAAAACAGATAGATAATAAGGAGAATTCATGAGAAAAGACGAATTTCTTCAGACCCTGCGCCGGGCATTGAATGGGAATGTGCCGCCCCGGGTAGTGGAAGAGAATGTACGTTATTATGACGGATATATCAGTGATGAAGTGAGAAAGGGCAGAAGCGAGGAAGAGGTCATTGAGGAGATCGGTGATCCGAGACTGATCGCCAGGACCATTGAGGATACCACAGATGGAGCGGGAGAGGGCGAGTTTGTGGATGATGATACCTCTGCCTACAGCCGGTCTTCCGATCGCGGCTATGGTACTTATGACAGCGACCGGACAGGTTCCACCCAGAGACACTCCATGCATTACATTGATTTAAGCAAATGGTACTGGCGTATATTGGCGGTGGTAATCGTAGCTGCAGTTATCTATCTGGTGTTTATGGTGATCGGAGGAGTGCTTACGTTGATCGCTCCGCTCATCGGACCGCTGTTTCTTATCTGGCTGATTGTAACAATTTTCCGGAATTTTAAGCAGCGTTAGCGAAAAAATTAATAAAATATTAAAAAATACACAAAAAACAAAGAAACCCTGAGACGAATTTGTAATAAATGATCAGTCTCAGGGCTTTTTTTGCTTGACAGAGTAATGAAAAAGCAATATAATGTTACTCGTACTTAACAATTCTGTAACAAATGAAATAAAACTGTTAAGGTACAAAACCGTTGCAAAAAAAGAAAGAGAGGATCATATGAAGAAAAACCAGTTTCGTCAGAGTATCTGTTTCGCACTGCTTTGTGGATGCATGATGTTTGCAGGAGCCGGAGAGGCAAGAGCAGACTATGAAGATCTGACTGGCCCAGAGATGGAGAGCGGAGCTTATGTGGCTTCTGTCGGAGATGGTGGTTCTTCTATTTATGCATCTACCGATTCTGAAGATGTGTTGGCAGAGGCAGAGAGCGGACAGTATTACCAGATCACAGGTGATCAGGGTGATGGATGGTTGGAACTTCAGGTGGGTGAGACAAAGGCATATATTTCAACCAAAGATGTTGCGGTTGTAACGAAGTCAGCGATGGAAAACGACGGAAAAGCAGTTGAGACGGAGCTGATGACAAAAGAGAAGAAAGCAGAGGCAGCAAGAGAGGACTTAGTGGAGTTTGCGCTTCAGTTTATTGGCTGTAAGTATAAAGATGCAGGAAGTGATCCGCATACGGGAGTTGACTGTTCCGGGTTTACCCGTTATGTCATGAAGTACGGTGCAGGTGTTAATATTGCACGCAGTTCTGTGGCACAGTCCGGTGAAGGAAAAGAAGTAAACGAAGACCAGATGCGTCCTGGAGACCTGGTGTTTTATTCCAAGAATGGAAAGAACATCAATCATGTGGCTATGTATATCGGTGATGGCATGGTGGTACATGCATCGACTTATAAAACCGGCGTAAAGACTTCGCCGTGGAATTACCGGACTCCGGTAAAGATTGTGAATGTATTAGGTGATTAAGGATATTTTAGATAAAGGATAAAAGGAATCGATAGAAAAAGCCTGGCAGGGGAGCTGCCAGGCTTTTTCACTTGAGGGGAGTATCAATCTTGTGTAAGGATTTGTTGGGCTTAAGGGAGGCCCATACTCCAAGAATATTATAATATATTTCAGTAAAAAAATCAAATAGAAGTATAATGAAGCTGAAAAAAGCCATAATAGCTTTGTACCAAAAAATCGTAACTGTTTTGTACCTTTACAGTTACACTAATTTATCTTTTCAGGAGGTAATGCTATTATGGCAAAGAATTACAGCAATGATATGGATGAGACCAGAAATTCCAAGAACAAATATGACAACAGAAGCCAGAACCGCAGTCAGAACAGCTCCCAGAACAAGAGCCAGAACAATTACCAGAACAAGACCGATAACAAGACGGAAAACAATAGTCAGAATAACAGTTACTAATTCGGTGGTGGGCCCGTTTCCTGTGATGGACAGGAAATGGGCTTTTTACATATGGTATAGTAAGACAAGAAGGACAGGGGATGGCAGGATGTGTCAGACTGTAAGTATGCGTCAGCTGGAATGGTGGATACAGAGGAACATGCCCATGTACCTGATCGACGTCAGGGATCGGGAAAGTTATGAAAAAGGACATCTGCAGGGGGCAGTATCGGTACCCTTAGAGGAACTGGAGACACAGATGGGAACATTTCCCAGAGACCGGATGATCGTCTGCTGCTGCCAGAGGGGAAGCAGCAGTCTTATGGCATGCAGAAAGCTGTCAGAGGCCGGGTTCCGGGCCGTGAATGCAGCGGGGGGACTGATGGCTTACCGGGGAAGTCATTTTCTGAACTGAAAATGCCGTATGATACAGTGCTGGTAGCAGATTTTGCCTTGGTTTCTCATTGACAGATGTTGGTTTGTGGACTTAGAATATAAGGGATTAAGTAATGGTCCGGCAGATCTGAACAGAAGCTTTGTTCATAATAAGAAAGGTACTGGATTGTTACAAGATAAAATAGAATTCGTATGCTCAGGAGGAATCCAAGATGAAATATATGTTTGCGTCAGATATTCATGGCTCTGCTTATTACTGTAAAAAGACGCTGGAGGTGTTTGAAGCCTCCGGCGCTAAGCGTTTGATCTTACTGGGAGATCTTCTGTATCATGGACCGAGAAATGATCTTCCGAAGGAGTATGCGCCCAAGCAGGTGATCGCCATGTTAAATGAATACAAAGACCGGATCTATGCAGTCAGAGGCAACTGTGACGCGGAAGTAGACCAGATGGTGCTGGAATTTCCGATCATGGCAGATTATGCCCTGTTAGAATTAAACGGCAAGACATTTTATGCCACCCACGGACATATCCATAATGCAGATGCCCTTCCGCCAATGCAGGCCGGGGATATTCTGATCCATGGCCATACGCATCTTTTGAAGGCAGAACCGATGGGAGATAAATTCCTGTTAAATCCAGGTTCTACCTCCCTGGCGAAGGGGGGCAATCCGAATACCTACGGAATGCTGGATGAGAATGTATTTGCCATTTATGATTTTGATGGTAACGTTATCAAAGAAATCACACTGTAAGGAGTAATTTGTGAAAAAATATTTTGAGTTAATTGCGCCGTGCCATTTTGGCATGGAAGCAGTATTAAAAAAAGAAATCATTGATCTGGGATATGAGATTTCCCTGGTGGAGGATGGCAGAGTCACCTTTCTTGGAGATGATGAGGCCATCTGCCGTGCCAATGTATTTTTAAGAACGGCAGAGCGTGTGCTTTTAAAAGTAGGAAGTTTCCGGGCAGAGACCTTTGAGGAACTGTTCCAGGGGACGAAGGCGATTCCGTGGGAGGAATATATCCCACAGGATGGCAAATTCTGGGTGGCTAAGGCTTCTTCCATTAAGAGCAAATTATTCAGCCCTTCCGATATCCAGCGGATCATGAAAAAGGCCATGGTGGAGCGGATGAAGCCGGCTTACGGCATCAGCCAGTTCCCGGAAACCGGAAGCAGCTATCCGCTGCGGGTATTTTTATACAAAGATCAGGTGACTGTGGGAATCGATACTTCTGGTGATTCCCTCCATAAGAGAGGTTACCGCACGTTAACCAGCAAAGCGCCGATCACAGAGACATTAGCGGCGGCGTTAATTATGCTGACTCCGTGGAAGCCGGACCGTATTCTGGTGGATCCATTTTGCGGAAGCGGTACATTTCCGATTGAGGCAGCTATGATGGCGGCTAATATGGCGCCGGGTATGAACCGTTCCTTCCTGTCTGAAGACTGGAAGAACTTAATTCCGAGAAAATGCTGGTATGAGGCGATGGATGAGGCCAATGATCTGGTGGATCTGGATGTGAAAGTGGATATCCAGGGATATGATATTGATGGTGACATCGTGAAGGCAGCCAGAGCCAATGCGGAATCCGCTGGTGTGGCAGATCTGATCCATTTTCAGCAGAGACCTTTAAGCGCTTTAAGTCATCCGAAGAAATATGGTTTTCTGATCACCAATCCGCCATATGGCGAGCGAATTGAGGAGAAGGAGAATCTTCCGGCTCTTTATAAGGAGATTGGAGACCGTTTTCGGGCTTTAGACGACTGGTCGGCCTATATTATCACAGCATATGAGGATGCGGAGAAGTACATAGGACGAAAAGCAGACAAAAACCGTAAGATCTACAACGGTATGATGAAAACTTATTTCTATCAATTCATGGGACCGAAGCCGCCGGCCAGAAGGCGGGAGCAGAATTGAAATACCGTATCATTTTCGCAGGATTGTTTATGAGCCTGTGGATCGGAGCAGGAAATGCCAGGGCGGAAGTTCTGACGACTCCTGTGGCGGGACCTCTGATGTTAGAGGTAGATGGAGAAGTACAGAAGGTGGGATTTCCTGCCGGGGATGGCCGGGGATTATACTTTCAGGCGGATGATGTGAAAGAAATATTTGGAATTTCCGTGCTGGATTACCCGGATGGAACCGTGATTCTTCAGGGCGGTGATACGAAAGCAACGTTAACGGATGAGGTGGTAAGAAACCAGAGCGGACTGCTGATTCCGGTGGAGACGATAACGGATTTATTTGGCTATGACATGGACTGGAAGATGGGATCGAACCGGATTGGTTTTCGGTCCCCTTTTCCGGGTGTGAAGACCGCAGAGAGCCGCAGAAAGCGGATGCTTCCATCGGAGTATGATTATCGGGAAGCAGGCCGTGCACCGAAGGTGAAAAATCAGGGCCAGTATGGAACCTGCTGGTCATTTGCTTCCCTGACTGCCCTGGAATCTGCGGGGCTTCCAAAGATTGATCAGGAATATTCGGTGGATCATATGTCCTTACAGAACAGTTTTGCCCTGGAACAGGAGGAAGGCGGGGAATATACCATGTCTATGGCTTATCTGCTGTCGTGGCAGGGGCCGGTTCTGGAGGAAGAAGATCCTTATGGTGATCAGTATTCGCCGGATGGACTAAAGCCCTCTCTTCATGTCCAGGAGATTCAGATGCCTCCGGACGATGACAGGATAGCCATCAAAGAATCTATTTTCCTATATGGTGGCGTGCAGAGCTCTCTTTACATGTCCATGACAGATTCCAGCAGTCATTCTGTTTATTATAATGAAAAACGTTATGCTTATTGTTATGCAGGAGATGAGGTTCCTAACCATGATGTGGTGATCATTGGATGGGACGACCATTACCCCAGAGAGAATTTTCAGATGGAGCTGGAAGGTGATGGCGCGTTTTTGTGTCAGAACAGCTGGGGCAGTGAATTTGGCGATGGAGGCCGTTTCTGGGTATCTTATTATGACCAGTATATTGGGAAAACCAATCTGGTGTATACGGGCCTGGAAAAACCGGATGATTCTGAGAAAATCTATCAGAGTGATCTGTGTGGCTGGGTGGGCCAGATGGGCTATGGGCGGGAAGACGCCTATGGAGCCAATGTCTACCAGACAGAGGTACAGGAGACGCTGCATGGAGCCGGATTTTATGCTACAGGAGAGCATACTTCCTATGAAATCTATGTGGCCAGGGATCTGGAACATAATAAAGGTTTTCAGAAACGCCAGTTGATGGCAAAGGGAGAAGTCCGCTACAGTGGTTATTACACAGTGAAATGGGATGATGGGATTGAACTGGAGCCGGGCGAGCGCTTTGCAGTGATTCTCTATGTAAAAACACTAGGGGCGGTTCATCCGCTGGCCATTGAGTACCGGGCAGATGATGCTACCAGTATGGCGGATATCAGTGATGGAGAAGGCTATATCAGTGCCGGGGGAGCTGTCTGGGAACGTGCAGAGGAAAATTATCAGTGCAATTTGTGCCTGAAGGCATATACAACGATCAGGAGATAGAAAATGGAACAGAAAATCGTATTTGCAACGGGAAATGAAGGAAAGATGCGGGAAGTACGTCTGATCTTACAGGATCTTGGCTTTCCGGTCCTGTCCATGAAAGAGGCGGGAGTATCTCTGGATATCGAGGAAAATGGAACTACATTCGCAGAAAATGCCATGATCAAAGCCAGGGCGGTCTGGGAGAAGACCGGTGGAATCGTGCTTGCGGATGATTCCGGACTGGTGGTGGATTACTTAGGCGGTGAGCCGGGAGTTTATTCTGCCAGATATTTAGGGGAAGACACTTCCTATGAGATCAAGAATCAGGCGATCATTGACCGTCTGGCAGATGCGAAAGAGGAAGAACGGACTGCCCGCTTCGTCAGCGCCATCGCTGCGGTTTTACCTGATGGCAGCGAACTGGTGACAGAAGGAACAGTAGAAGGCTGATCGCCCATGAACCAGCGGGAAATGGCGGATTTGGCTATGATCCGATCTTTTATCTGCCGGAATATGGAGTGACTTCCGCAGAGATTCCTATTGAAAAGAAAAATGAGATCAGTCACAGAGGAAAAGCTCTGGAGGCTATGAAGATCAAATTAAGAGAAAGACTGTAAGGGAGAAATCAAATGAAGATTCTGGTTGTCAGCGACACACACAGAAAGGATGATAATTTAAAACTGGTGTTATCTGAGGAATGTCCGCTGGACATGCTGATCCATCTGGGCGATGCAGAAGGAAGCGAGCATTTTATTCCAGACTGGGTTAATCCAGAATGCCGGATGGAGATGGTACTGGGGAATAATGATTTCTTCTCCAGACTGGACCGGGAGCGGGAGATCGATATCGCAGGTCATAAGGCATTTATCACCCATGGCCATTACTACGGTGTTTCCATGGGACCGGAGGGACTGGTGGATGAAGCAAAAAGCCGTGGATGTGACATTGCCATGTATGGTCACACCCACAGACCATTTTTAGACGTGATCGATGGAGTGACAGTATTAAACCCTGGCAGTCTATCTTACCCCAGACAGGAAGGCCGGAGGCCGTCTTATATGATCATCCATGTAGATGCTGACGGAAAGATGGATTATCAGCAGAAGTATCTGTAAAAAGAATATTTGTAACTATTCAGTAGGTCTGCGCACATGCTGCGCTGACCGTAAGAACACATAGGCCAGAAAGCAAAAATCCTATCAGCGAAGCTGATCTGGAATGGATTTTTGTTCGTAACTATGAAGGTACTGAATAGTTACGAATATTTTAGCACCAACAGATGTCCGGAAGGTCTGTGCGTAATCGGTTGACAGGAATCATGCGCCAGGTTTCATAAATGTTCAGTTTGAGTCTGGGTGATAAAATGCAGATTCTGAGCAAAAATTCACGGAAAATAAAAAAATAAAAAAAATTCAAAAAAACAGTTGACATTATTGGAACCATCATATATAATAACTCTTGCGTTGCGGAACACAAGAGAGTTCGAGAGAACTACTGGTGGTTCTGATGTATAACGGGGTGTGGCTCAGCTTGGCTAGAGCGCTGGTTTGGGACCAGGAGGTCGCAGGTTCGAATCCTGTCACCCCGACTTGAGAAAAGTAATTTTCTCTAGCACAAATGTGCGGGTGTAGTTCAATGGTAGAACACCAGCCTTCCAAGCTGGATACGTGGGTTCGATTCCCATCACCGCTCTGTGAGTCTGTAGCTCAGCTGGATAGAGCAACGGCCTTCTAAGCCGTGGGTCGGGGGTTCGAATCCCTTCAGGCTCGCTTCATATTAATAATTAAATATTGTTATTGATATGACCATGGTGGGTATAGCGCAGTTGGTTAGCGCGCCAGATTGTGGCTCTGGAGGCCAAGGGTTCGAATCCCTTTATCCACCCTTAATTCCTTCGGGAATTTTTTTTTACCCAGATTTGAAAAAAGGGTAAGTTGTTGGGCTATCGCCAAGCGGTAAGGCAAAGGACTTTGACTCCTTCATTCGTTGGTCCGAATCCAACTAGCCCAGTTTAGAAAAAGTAGAAACTGAGATGAGTTTTTTCGTACTTTTTTTGTGGGATATAATTCAGCAATTCATTTTAAAGGGTTTATGGAATGGTCTTGAACAAGTTGATGATTTTGGTTTAAGACGGGGTTCTTTTTGTCCCCTAACTGTTCCATAATTGCATAATATAAGGTTTCCAGAATACATAAGATTGGAATCCGGAAAGAAAAATTATTATCGTGGATGTTAGAAGGTTCTGTTAATGGAGCTAACATGAGGTCGGCATATTTACAGAATGGGGTGCCTGTATAATTTGAAATTCCTATGGTTTTACACGGAGAATTATATAATACTTCAGCAAGACTTATGATATCTTTATTTACCCCAGACTGGGAAATAAGCAGAGCAGTGCTGTCGGAAGTTACCCGGTTAGCAGAAAGTCTCTGATAGTGTAGATCTTCATGAAAGGTGCTTTGAAATCCGAGACGATAAAGGAAATCGTAGGCTTCCCTTGCAAGGACACCAGATGTACCGACACCAAAAATATAGATATGGTCGGATTGGAGCAGCATGGATGCAGCTTCTTTGAATTTGATATCACTCAGGTTTTGGAGTGATTCATTTAAGATTGTAGTATTTACATGGACAACCTGTTGATAGAGTCCAAGATTGGTAGTGTTGACACCGTTTAAAGAAAAGTTCTGGGTATTGATGGGATCAAGAAGTTCTGATGCCAGCGCAAGTTTAAAATCGCGGTATCCAGAAAATCCAATTTTTTTAATTGCTGCAATAACGGTGGAGGAAGCAATTCCTACTTTTTGACTAAGTTCAGCAATTGGCATATGAATGATTTGATCCCGGTTCGCAAAAATATAATCAGCAAACAACCGCTCGCTGTAGCTGAGTTTCATATATTGATTCTGCATTTCTGTTAAAGCACTTTTCATAAAAACCCCTTTTTTATAAAATTTTATCTTATATTTCAGTTATTCCCGAATTTTGTTCGGAAAAATCAGAATAATGTTTTCGTTGCACCTATAATGATTTTACCATATATCATATTGAAAGTAAATATTGATAAAATAATTCGATTTTACTAGATGTTTTTGTGCAATATGTTTGATATCAAATTCCGGAAATTGATGAGAACGAAAACAGAGTGGAGGGAAAGGATAATTGGCTGAAAAAAAGAATGTTTTGTTGATTACAGTTGACCAATGGTCGGCTAATTATTTGGGATGTGCAGGAAATAATGAGATATTAACTCCTAGTCTGGACGAGTTGTCAAGGTATGGAATCCGATATTCAAATGCGATCAGTTCAACTCCAGTGTGCATTCCTGCAAGACGTGAACTGATGTTAGGAGTGACTAGTAAAACTCATGGAGACAGAAAATTCTGTGAGACACTTCCGATGCCGTGTGATATTCCATCTATGGCCCAGGTGTTCAGAAATGAAGGATATCAGGCTGTGGCAGTTGGAAAATTACATGTTTTTCCACAGAGAGACCGAATCGGCTTTGACGATGTAATCTTACATGAGGAGGGACGTCATAAAGAAGGAATGAAGCAGGATGATTATGAACGTTTCCTTGCGAGAAATAATCACGCTGGAGAAGAAATGGCACATGGAATGTGCAATAATAATTATTTTTACCGGCCATTTCATTTAGAGGAAAAATATACGGCAACAAACTGGGCTACCAGAGAGATGTGTGAAATGATTATGAGAAAGGATCCAACCCGTCCGGCCTTCTGGTATCTGTCCTATGCGGCTCCACATCCACCGCTGGCTCCGCCAAAGGAGTACTTAGAGATGTATGATCAAATGGAATTTTCAAAGCCATTAGAAGGAGAGTGGACAAAGGAGGATCCAGAGAAACTTCCATTTGCATATCAGTATTATAAAAATCTGTATAACTGGTTTGATAAAAATAATAGAATTGATATTGCCAAGAAAGCTTATTACGCAACCTGTACTTACATTGACCATCAGTTAAGACTGGTGATCGGAACACTGAGAGAGCAGGGGCTTTTGGAAGATACGATCATTTTGTTTACCGCAGATCATGGAGAAATGTTAGGAACCCATGGATTATTTGGAAAATTCTTGATGTATGAAAATTCCGTTAAGATCCCATTTATCTTATCTCCGCCAGCGAGCTGCGGTATGGTATGCAACCGCGTTGATGACCGGATTGTGGAACTTCGGGATGTCATGCCGACATTGCTTACATTAGCTGGATTAAAAGTCCCGGATTATGTGGAGGGTATCTCATTAACGGAACCAGATCATAGAGAGTATACATATGGAGAGTTATGGGAGGACGATAGAGCAACGAGAATGATCCGGACGAAAACCAGAAAATTGATCTACTATCCAGTAGGAAATATTTTCCAGTTGTTTGATCTGGAAAAAGATCCGAATGAGCTGAAAGATGTTTCTGGAGATCCGGCATATGCAGATTGCCTGAATGATTTGAAAGCAAAGCTGATCAAAGAACTTTATGGAAGCGATCTTTCTTTAATCAAAGATGGGAAGTTAGAAGGTCTTCCGCAGAAAAAATATGATTTTTCTGCCAGTCTGCAGGATGGAAATAAGCTATTCCAGGGAAGAGATATGTTATTACAGAGGGGTTACCGTTAGGAAATAGAAAGGAGAAGCGTATGAGAAATAATAAAAAATATAGAAAAAATGCGTGGATGGGGCTTGTAATGTCAGCAGTTCTGTTGACGGGAAGTGTATTGACTGGATGTTCAGAAAAAGAAACTACATATCCAGATGGAAACATTAATGTGATTGTATCTGCAAAAGCAGGTGGAGATACGGATACATATGCCCGCATTTTATCAAAATACATGGAGAAAGAGCTGGGGGTAACTCTTACTGTGACCAATAAGGATAGTGCGATTGCCGGAACCAGAGAGGTTCATAATGCGGAACCAGATGGTTACACGGTTGAGTTTTTCCATGCATCTTCAATTTTAACCAAAGTGGTTGGCACAACGGATATTGGAGCATTAGATCAGAAAATCTGCTCGGTACCAGTAAGCGATTCGACACAGACATTGGTAATTCCAGCGGCAAAATATAAGGATATTGATGATTTCGTTGCACGCGCGCAGAGTGGAGAAGAAGTAATCGCCAGCGTGAACCAGGGATCTTACGCACACTTGGCATGCGTTTTACTGGAAAAGGCGATTGATGCTTCAAATTTCAAATATGTAGATTCCCAGAATGCTTCAGAGAGAATCGTAGATATGCTGGCAGGACGTATTGATCTGTTTTTTGCTCCTTATGGAACCATTCAGCAGTATGTAGAATCAGGTGATTTCATTTCTTTAGGACTTTTAGCGGATGAAAGAAATGAATATCTGCCAGATGTTCCGACTTTAAAAGAACAGGGATATGATATTACATTGGAGAAGTATTTCTATTTTGCATTTCCACCGGAAACAGATGATAAGATTGTAAATACTTTTGCTTCCGCAATTGAAAAAGCCGTTCAGAATACGGAATGTATTGATGCGTTTAAAACTTATAGTATTGTACCAGAGTATCATTCTCCGGAAGATTCTGTAAAAATTCTTGAAAATGCGGAAAAGTCTTACGAGCAGTATAAGGATGTTTTGACGGGAAATTAATACAAAGAAGGAATGAAAATGAACAAGACAAAATTGAAAGCAATTTTTCCATCAATTGTATATTTGATTATAGCTGGTGTGTTTTTTTTACAGACATTTCAGATAAGGCAGTCCACAAGTGGTGACATGGGAGCAATTACCCCAAGAACGATTCCGAGACTTATCATATTACTTTTTGCGGTTTGTGCTGTAATCAACATGATACAAAGCTGGAAAAAGGCAGAAGAGACGGAAAAACTGATTAACAGACCACTTTGCTATCTGATTATTGGACTGGATTTCTTGATGATTGCTTTACTTGCAAAAAAAATAGGCTTTATCATCACGGGAAGTATTTTTCAGTTTGTACTATTTTGTGTGTTGGAAGATGAAAAACTGACGAAAAAAAGAGTTGGATTTTATTTTCTGATAGCAATTGCGTTGACGTTTCTATTTTGTTATGGCTTTCGTTATGGGCTTCATGTAAGAATTCCATTGTATCCAAGGAGGTGACAGGAATGATAGTTGAAAATCTAATTGCCAGCATGGCTGCAATGACACCGATGAATTTTCTCTTGATTGTGCTAGGGGTGATTATAGGATTAATTTTTGGCGCAATTCCTGGGCTTTCTACGACGATGGCAGTAGCGTTATTCCTTCCAATCACATTTGCCATGAAGATGAATCCAAGCCTTTCCATACTTATGGGGCTGTACATCGGTGGTTTTTCAGGAGGCCTTATTTCAGCAATTCTTTTGAATATTCCAGGTACAGCGGCATCACTGATGACCTGTATGGATGGGCATCCGATGGCTGCTCAGGGAAAAGCGGGAAAGGCATTGGGACTTGGAATTTTTTCTTCGTTTCTTGGAGGCGGAATTAGTATTATTGCCTTGATTTTGATTGCTCCGTTGTTGGCTAAAATTGCATTGCAGTTTGGTAGTTTCGAATATTTTTCACTGACATTTTTCGCTTTAAGTATTATTGTGACCATGTCTTCTAAAGATGTTGTGAAAGGTACGATCTCAGGACTTTTGGGTATTCTGATCGCGATGATTGGACCAGCGCCGATTGATACATATCCAAGATTTACATTTGGAGTTCTGGCATTAGAGTCCGGGATTAACAGTACTGTAGTATTAATTGGAATATTTGCTATCGCTGAAATTTTCGTTATGTCCGAAAATGCAAAGAAGGAAAAGGTAGAAGAAACAGTTACGCAAAATTACAAAATTAAAGGACTGGGATTTGGTTTCACAGAATACTGGAAAGAAAAACTGAATGTGCTTCGATCATCAGTGATTGGAATTTTGATCGGGATTCTTCCGGGTATCGGTGGAGCACTGGCAAGTATCATTAGTTACAATACTGCTAAAAAAATGTCTAAGACGCCGGAGGAGTTTGGAAAGGGATGCAATGCAGGAGTAGTTGCTTCTGAAACAGCAAATAATGCAGCGATTGGCGGTGCAATGATTCCCTTGCTGGCACTGGGAATTCCAGGCGATGCGGTAACGGGTCTTTTGCTTGGAGCATTTACCATGAAGGGCGTACAGCCAGGACCATTAATGTTTACCAATGATCTGTCGACGATTAATTTTATTTTCCTGGCAATGTTGATTGCAAATTTCATTATGCTGATTGCCAATTATTTTTCCATTCCGGTATTTATCCGCTTATTGAAGGTACCGAAAAAGATTCTGTTTCCAGTTGTCGGTTTTCTGTGTGTGTTAGGTGTTTATGGCCTGAACAGTAGTTCTTCCGACTTGATTCTGATGCTGGTATTTGGAATTGTTGGTTTCTTCATGAAAAAATGGGGTTTGAAAGCGCAGCCATTTATTATTGGAATTTTAGTTGGATATATGGCAGAACAGAATTTCAGAAAAGCAATGATGTACAGCAGCGGTTCTTTTGCTCCATTTTTTACAAGCTACATCTCATTGGCATTTTTGATTGTGGCATTTGCAAGCATTATCTTTACGATATACCAGGCCATTCATAAAAAATCAATTGTGATTGAGGATGATTGATCAAGAATAAAAAATCAAAAGCATCTTATGCTTGACTAACCGGGGATTGCAGGAGCAAACTAAGGTTAAGAGCAGGGGGTGTTACGATGCAGGCATTATCAACCGCAGAATCAGGAAAAAGATATACCATCAAGTGGATGTTTGGTAACAAGAACGTGTTGGATTTTTTGCATAAATATAATTTTAAAGAAGGAAGTACCATTGATGTGATCCAGCAGAACCGTGACTGGATGATCATTGGAAATGATGGATGCCGGCTGGCAATCGGGTGTGATGTGGCTGCCAGGATACAGGTGTAAAAAATTGTGCAGAATAAATGAATCGGCAGAACAAAAACAGGGCATGAAAGACAATATCTTTCATGCCCTGTCTGTTTCTTCTACCGTGTTCCCTTCCACTTTCCATCGGAATTGACATAATAATTATCAATCCAGGTGTTGGATGCCATCTCTCCATTTTCATTGAAATAATACCAACAGCCCTTACTCTTTAACCATCCGGTCTTCTTACAGCCTTCCTTATCCAGATAATAAGTTTTACCATTATCATTTATCCAACCGGTGACGCTTTCACCGTCATCATTCAGGTAAGTCCAGGTATGATCATCGTGTTCAGTCCAGGTACCAGCAAAAACCGGGACACAGAAGATCAGCATCATCAGAAGAGAAAGTGTGACTGACGTAAGAAATTTACGTGCTCGATTCATCACAAACCTCCTTTCTTTCAGTCATTTTATCTGCCAAAATCTATGGAGTGTTACCATTCCTCTTTGGTATCTTCAGTATAACACAGAGAAAAAATCATGTATAGACTACAATACCGTTACAAATCTTACGATTTTTGAACAAGTTTCTTACCGAGTTTGGTCAATCGTTAAAGACGTGTCGAATGGTGCGCTTAAATTTTCTTTTCAAATGAGAAAAAATCGGGTATATTGAAATTACTTTCATATGGTGTTGGGGTCAAAAGCTTTTGACCCCTCTGATACCGAATTGCTCTGCACTGCGTGCTCCCGCAATTCTCAAAAACATTCGTAATTCGCTCATTTTTCTTTGAAAAATGGCTACTTACTCATGTTTTTGGTGGGTCCCAAGGTCAAAAATTCTCCTGCAAGCAAGCTTGCGTCGAACTTCTGACCTTTTGACCCTGGTATCTTTCATATTATTTTGCAACTGTTTCATGGGACTGCATGGATCGTAGGCTGAGAGAGAATGGAACTGCTGCAATTTTTATTTAATATAGGAGGGAAAGGTTGTATGGGTCTAAATGAGAGAATTGCAGAGCTGGAAGCGGAAAATGTGAAATTAAAGCAGGAAAATGATCAGCTTCTGGACATTGTTGTCCAGATGAGAAGTACATTGAACCGTCTGATTGCACGGTATATTTCCTCAGATTCCCAGGAAGGGTAAGACCAAATAGGATCCTGCAAGCAGGATTCTCCACCTGCGGTGGGGCGTATAAGCCGCATACTTCCTATCCACCGCAGGGTGATTTTTGCGAAAAACAGCCAGAGCAAAAGGCTCTGGCTGTTATCAACTGCTTTTCTTTAATTTATTTTGTAATTTTTGAATCTCCCTCTCTAACGTCCGGGTGCGTTTTAACTGACTCCATATCGTCTGGTGCATCCACGATACGGTCTGATTAAGTTTCTGGTTTTCCTCTTCCAGTCTGGTGACTTCCTGAGTCAGGCATCCAACGATTTCTCTTTGATTGTGAAGAGCGGCCGGTTTGCAGATTTTCTGGATGTAGGGAGTAGAAGAAGAGATAATCTGGTCACTGATCAGTTTGTCTCTCTGCTCGTAATCCAGGTTCATAAAATCCTGATAGCGCATTTCAATCAGAGTCATGGCAATATCACATCGGTGGCATATGGCATTCTTAGGTAATTGATAGTATGCGTAAAATCCACATTGGCTGCAGTAGTAAACTGATAAGTCTCTCATCACATATTCCCCTCCCGACATTGATAAAATAATATCTCATAATATATTATATGACGTTTTGGCGTGGAAATATGTAACATTTTTGGGAAAATGACAAAAAATAATAAAAAGTGTAGGGAAAATGTCTATTCAGTAGGTCTGCGCACATGCTGCGCTGACCGTAAGAATACATGGGAAAAATACATGGAAGCGGAAACATTTACCGTGTGTAAATGCTTCCGCTCCAGGCAGAGAATCCGGTCATCAGAATGTTTGATTATAAAAAATGTGAATGGATAAAATAAGGTTGGTGCAAAAAAGGTCTTTTGCCTCCTCTGATACCGGATTGTTCCGCACTACATGCTTCCACAGTTCTCAAAAATAGTTACAGGGATAAAAACTACTGAATCACACCATGAACATCCACGGTCCAGATGTTCTCATTGGAATCCTTAAAGTCACGGTATCCGGTTCCAAGCTCCGGTCTGGAAGAAGACTTGGAGGAAGCGGTGGCTTTCTGGATGGTTCCAGAACCATTGATCAGGTAGCGGTTTTCCTGGAAAGCTACCGGGCTGTAGCGTAAGTCAGGATCGGCTTCTTTTCTTAAGCCGTACTCGTAGAGTACATTGTCGCGGATGCCGTGGTAGCCCTGCCCTTTTTTGGCACCCTCTGTGTGGAAGAACCAGGTCTGGCTGGTGCCGGATTCCTCATCGGTGATGATCTGTTTACCGGTTTTCATAATGCCGTCATTTCCAAAATAGAAATTAGCGATAGAACCGTCTTCTAAAGTCACCACATGAAGGCCGGTCTGCATCTCGCCGCGGGTGTTGAAGGCGTAGCGGGCAGTGTTGATGGAGAAGGTCTGGATGCCGGTCTTGGCAAAGTAAGGAACACCATTCTTAAAATAGAATTGATAAGTCTCATCTTCGGCGCTGACACCAGGGATTCCCTCGATGGTCATCCAGCCAGAAGCACGCTTGCCCTGGGCATCGTAATACTGATAGCCGGAGGCACTGTCGGTGGAAACGGTGCTGGAGGATGCGCCAGTGGTGCTGTTATCAGCTTCTGCGTTAGAACCAGTGGCAACATCGGAAGCTGCGGAATCAGAAGCAATCGCAGTTTCTGGCAGTTTGTACCACCCAGTCACCATTTTACCGTCACGGAAGGAGAAATAATCTCCTCCAATTTTTTTATCTACCTGGTTCTTGATCATTTTTCCGGTGCTGTCAAAATAGAACCATGCAGTTTCTTCCTCTGGATCTTCATTGCTGATATCTAACTGAACCCAGCCTTTTTTCATGATTCCATCGGTGGAATCACCAAAATAATAAGTAGAACCGTCGATCTCGGCCAGTCCGGTCATCATGCGGCCATCGTCGTCAAAGTAGTACCAGTTATCTTCGATGGTTTTAAATTTGGAAACGGTTGCTTTTCCGTCTTTTCCATAGTAATACCAGTAAAATTCCGGCGCATCATCGCTGTCCCAGGAATCTTCATTGGCGATGGATACCCACTGGTTGGATACGCGTTTTCCGTCGGCACCTACATAGTAGTCATCAATCTGCATATTGTATGCACGGTTGCCGTTCTCGTCCAGGTAATACCATTCGCCATCCTGTTTTTTCCAAGAATCAGTCAGTTTGTAGCCGTCGGAATCGTAGTAGCTCCAGTTCTCATTTTCCTGAACCCAGCCAGCAGTCTGTGCCAGGACAGGGGTAGTAAAGAGTGGGGCAAAGGCAGTCAGTACTGCCGTGGTAGATAATACAGCCGCAAGTTTCCTATGTTTTCTCATATCATTCTCTCCTTTTTCGGTTGCTATGCATCCACAGAAGCTGCCAATGGCAGGTTCTGATGGTGGCTGAAAATCCGTTGTTTGCATTACTGGCTCAGTATACCCCAGAAAGCAGTGCAAAAAAAGTGCGGATTCCTGGTAAAAATGGCAGGAATCTACAATCCTCTTTTCGGCTTATAGGTTTTGTGTTATACTACTGAAATGAGGAAAAAAGGTAACGGTTCAGCAGATCTGCGCGCTTGCTGTGCTGACTGTAAGAAAATACAGGCCAGAAGGTACTGAATCGTTGCGAAATTGAAATCGTGAAAAGGAGCGGCATTTCTATGAGAATGAAAGTTTCCAACTACATTGCCGGACAATTAGTGGCCCATGGGATCTCCCAGGTATTTACCGTGACTGGAGGCGGCGCCATGCATTTAAATGATGCGCTGGGACATCAGGAGGGACTGCATTGCCTGTACCAGCATCATGAACAGGCCTGTGCCATGGCGGCGGAAAGCTATGCGAGAATCCACAATAAAATCGGTCTTTTGTGCGTGACCACAGGGCCTGGGGGTACTAATGCGATCACTGGTGTAGTGGGTGGATGGCTGGATTCCATTCCTATGCTGATTTTATCCGGTCAGGTGCGCTATGATACCACAGCCCGCTGGTCCGGAACCGGAATCCGGGCTATGGGAGACCAGGAGTTCGATATTGTGAAGGCCATCGGGTGCATGACCAAGTACAGTGAGATGGTGATCGATCCCATGAGGATCCGGTATTGTCTGGAAAAAGCCTTATATCTGGCATATTCCGGCCGTCCGGGTCCATGCTGGCTGGACATTCCATTAAATGTCCAGGGGGCTTATGTAGAGACCGATGAGCTGGAAGGATTTGATGTGGAAGCCTATGAGCGGGAACATGGCTGTCCGGCTCCAAACGTAAGTGAAGAAACAGTAAAACAGATCATCGAAAAGATCCGCCAGGCAAAACGCCCGGTACTGAATGCGGGAAATGGAATCCGTATTGCGGGGGCGTATCCGGTATTTGAGAGGGTAGTAAAGAAACTTGGGATTCCGGTAGCTGTCGGCTGGAACAGTCAGGACTGCATGGCAAGCGATGATCCGCTGTATGTAGGCCGGGCAGGTGGTATGGGAGACCGTCCGGGCAATTTTGCAGTCCAGAACAGCGATCTAGTATTTTCTGTGGGAAGCCGTCTGAGCATCCGTCAGGTGGGTTACAATTATAAGACCTGGGCAAGGGCAGCTTATACCATTGTCAATGATGTAGATCCGGAGGAATTGAAAAAGCCAAGCGTCCACATCGATTTCCCGGTGTGTGCGGACGCAAAGGAGCTTTTAGAAGCCATGGATAAAGTCCTGGATCAGGAAAAGACACCTGTTTTTGACGGTGGAGAGGGGCTTCCGGGAATGACCTGGAACGAGACCTGCCAGATGTGGAAGGAAAAGTATCCAGTGGTACTGCCGAAGCATCTGGTGGACGATGATACAAAGGAAGCGAATGTATACGCACTGGTGCATCATTTAAGTACGAGACTGAAAGAAAACCAGATCACTGTAGTGGGAAATGGCTCTGCCTGTGTGGCGGGAGGCCATGGCTACACCATCAAGAAGGGCCAGCGGTTTATCACCAATTCCGCAATCGCGTCCATGGGTTACGATCTTCCAGCAGCGATTGGCGCCTGGGAGGCAAGTAAGAACGACGGATGCGGCGATGTGATCCTTTTGACCGGTGATGGCAGTATTCAGATGAATCTTCAGGAACTGCAGACCATCATCCATCACCGGATGGGGATTAAGATCTTCCTGATCAACAACCAGGGCTATCACTCCATCCGCCAGACCCAGAAGAATTTCTTTGGGGAACCATTGGTGGGAATCGGTGCGGACAGCGGGGATTTAAGCTTCCCGGATATGGAGAAGCTGGCTGCGGCTTATGGTTATCCTTATGTGAAAGCCTGCCATAACAGTCAGTTGCCGGAGGCTGTTGAGAAGACCCTGTCCATGGAAGGTCCGGTGATCTGTGAGATTTTTGTCACTACAGATCAGAATTTTGAGCCGAAATCATCGGCGAAACGCCTGCCGGACGGAACCCTGGTGTCTCCGCCGTTAGAGGATTTGTCTCCATTTTTGTCAGAAGAGGAGATGGACGCCAATATGATCATTCCGAGGATACGTTCATGAATATCGTTGTGACAGGAGCCACCAGCTTTTTGGGGGCGGCTCTTTGCAAAGAGTTAGTCAGCCGGGGGCATCAGGTTTACGCAGTGGTGCGTCCCGGCTCCAACAACCGTCAGGTACTGGAAAAACTGGAAAATGATTCACATTTTCATATGATTTTCCGAAATTTAGAAGAATTAGATCAATTAAACCGTGAGATTTCTGTGGAGTGTCCGGTGTATTTCCATTTTGGCTGGGACGGATCTGGAAGTGAGAACCGGAAAAATCCAAAGGTGCAGGGGAAAAATGCATTGGACGGCATGAAAGCCTTAGAGGGAGCCAGAAAATTAGGCTGTAAACGCTTTTTGTTCAGTGGTTCTCAGGCAGAGTACGGAATCTGTGCTGACACCATGGGCGAGACCAGGGAGTGTCATCCGGTTTCAGAGTACGGCAAGGCGAAGATCGCTTTTGGCAGAAATGCCACGGAAAAAGTGCGGCAGTGGAATCAGGCAGGCGTGTGCCGGATGGAGTATGTCCACACCCGGATATTTAGTGTTTATGGGCCGGGAGACCACCCGTGGTCATTGGTGAATACCTGCGTGGATCACTTTTTGCAGGGAGAAGAGATGGAGTTTGGAGCCTGCACCCAGCTGTGGAATTTTTTGTATATTGAAGATCTGGTGAAAGGACTGTGCGCCCTGGCTTTTTGTGAAAGGGCTGTGGGAGCAGGACCCGATCCGGAGGAGAGTGGGATTTATAATCTGGCGGGAGAAGCGGATGCCACGAAGCCTTTGCGGGAGTATGTGGAGGAGATCCGCGAGATTTGTGGAGGAAAAGGCGTCTGCCATTACGGCAAGCTGCCGCCGAATGCAGAGGGACAGGCGAACCTGATCCCGGATATCCGAAAAGTGAAGGAAAAGACCGGCTGGAGACCGGAAGTTGGATTTAAAGATGGATCCGGCGGATGATCAGATGCTGACACAGTTGCTGCGTGGGCAGTAAAAAAGTGGGACAGGCAGGCTGGTGTGAGTACCACGTGGAATCATTGCAGAAAGAAATAGAAAATGGAGAACAACCGAACATGAAACAGGAACAAAACAGGGGAAAACGGTGCCACTGCATCGTCTGTGGTGCAGAACTGGGAACGAAGCCATTGCTGGAAATGGCCCATATGCCGGCTTCTGCCCAGAAGATTCCATTAACAAAAGAAGAAGCAGAGAACGAAGCGGTAGATCTGCGGTTATTCCAGTGCCCGGGGTGTGGGCTGGTACAGTTTGACTGCGAACCGGTGGATTATTACCGGGATGTGATCCGTTCCGGTGGATATTCTACGACCATGGTGGAGCTGCGTACCAGGCAGTACCGCCATTTGATCGAAAAATATCATTTAGAAGGAAAGAAATTTCTGGAGGCAGGCTGTGGACGGGGAGAATTCTTAAAGGTTCTGACCAGTTTCCCAGTGAAAGCCTATGGAATTGAGCATAAAGGAGATCTGGTGGAGATTGCCAGAAAAGACGGGTTGAACGTGATCCGGGATTTTACGGAACGTGTGGATCATGTGATCGGGACAGAAGGGCCTTATGATGTATTTTTGTCCTTTAATTTCCTGGAGCATCAGCCACAGCCTGGCGTAATGCTGGACTGCATCTCGAACAATCTGACAGAAGATGGCATGGGACTGATCACAGTGCCGAGTTTTGAGTATATCCTGGACAACGACGGTTATTATGAACTGATCCGGGATCACATTACCTACTACACATTTGAGACTCTGCGGTATCTGCTGGAGAGCCATGGATTCCAGGTATTAGAGGAAGAGATGGTGAACCGGGATACGCTGGCGGTGATCGTAAGAAAGACCGGAGCAAAAAAAGCGGGACAAAAGCCAGCAGCTAAAAAAGCAGTCGAAATAGTATATGGGAAGGCGGATGTATCTGGACTGGAAAAGAATCGGGATAAACTGGATCATGAGCTGGAAAATCTGTCAGACAGCCTGAAAAAAGAGAACAAGACCATGGCAGTCTGGGGTGCCAGCCATCAGGGCTTTACCCTGACGGCGACCACTCATTTAAAAGATTCCGTTTCCTATATCATTGATTCTGCTCCATTTAAACAAGGACGTTTCGCTCCAGGTTCCGGTCTGCCCATTGTGCCGCCGGATTATGTGACGGATCATATGGTAGATGCGATCCTGATCGTGGCCCCTGGTTATACAGAGGAGATCGCAGGGAACATCCGTAAATGGTGGGGAGAGCAGATACGGATTCTGACTCTCCGCAGTGAGAAAGTGGAGGAATTATCATGAGAGCCTTTGTGTTAAAAGAACCTGGAGTGGTAGGATATGTGGATGTACCGGAGCCCAGGCTGACTCCTTACGGAGCTATTTTGCGGCCAGTGGCAGTGGCCCCATGCTCTTCCGATGTGCATACCGTATTTGGCGGCGGATCCAGAAAAGCCCCGAACCTGGTTTTGGGACATGAGTGCGTGGCGGAGGTGCTGGAGGTAGGAGAACTGGTAGAAGAATTCAGACCGGGTGAGATCGTGGCAGTTCCGGCGATTACCCCTAACTGGCGGGACCGGGGCATCCAGGAGCATAATTTTAAGCATGCCAGTGCCCCGTTTTCCGGTCATCAGCTGGGCAGAAGCCAGCCAGGTGTCTTTGCAGAGAAGTTTCTGATCCCAGATGCGGATACCACGTTGGCGAAGATCCCTGCGTCCTTAAGTCTGGAGCAGGCATTGATGTGTGTGGATGTGGTGACAACCGGATTTACCGGAGCAGAAAATGCCAATATCAAGTTTGGTGATACGGTGGTAGTCATGGGAATCGGTCCCATCGGTCTTATGGCAGTGGCTGGTGCGGCACATTTAGGAGCGGCACGGATTCTGGCGGTGGGAAGCCGTCCGGTCTGTGTGGAATGTGCTTATGATTTTGGCGCATCTGAGGTATTAAGCTATAAAAATGGAGATCTGGTGCAGCAGGTAATGGAGCGGACAGACGGACTTGGAGCGGACAGCGTGATCATCTGCGGCGGTAATGACGAGACCTTTGCCCAGGCCATCGATATGGTGCGTTACGGCATTGGCACAGTTTCCAATGTCAATTATTTCGGCGGAACAGGCAATCTTCCATTTCCAAAATTCTCCGGTGGCCGCGGTATGGCTGGCAAAACCATCCATACGGAGCTGGCAGAAGGCGGCAGAGTGCGGATCGAGAGGATGCTTTCCATGGTAAAATATGGCCGGATACATCCAGAGCGTCTGGTGACTCATCACCTGACAGGACTTGACAAAATAGAAGAAGCATTGTATTTAATGAAAGAGAAACCAGCGGACTTGATCAAAGTCATGGTAACAATATAGAAAAAAGAGAACTGTTCAGCAGGTCTGCGCACTTGCTGCGCTGACGGTAAGAAAACATAGGCTGGAAATTGTGGGTCAGCGGGAGCAGTTACAGAAAATGAAAGGCTGGAACAAATGAAAACAATCAGCATAGTTGTACCCTGTTACAACGAAGAAGAGAACGTAGGACCATTGGCAGACGCCCTTCGGGAGATGTTTCGGAAGGATCTGCCGGATTACCGGTATGAAATTTTGTTTATTGACAACGATTCCAGGGATAAGACCAGAGATCTGATCCGCGGTCTGTGCGCCGGAGATCAGGGGATCAAGGGTATTTTTAATGCCAAGAACTTTGGACAGTTCAATTCCCCTTATTATGGAATGTTACAGACTACGGGCGACTGCACCATCCTGATGGCGGCAGATTTCCAGGATCCGGTGGAAATGATTCCTAAATATGTAAAAGAATGGGAAAATGGCTACAAGATCGTCATTGGCATCAAGAAATCCAGTCAGGAGAATCCGGTTATGTACTGGCTTCGTGGCTGCTACTATAAGTTGATCAAAAAACTGTCTGATGTAGAACAGATCGAACAGTTTACTGGCTTTGGTCTGTATGACAAGCGGTTTATTGAGGTTCTGCGGAATCTGGATGATCCGACTCCATTCCTTCGGGGAATCGTAGCGGAGTTAGGCTTCCGCAGAAAAGAGATCCCATATGAGCAGCCATTAAGAAGGGCGGGCAAGACCAGCAACAATTTCTATCGTCTTTACGATGCGGCCATGTTAAGCATTACTTCTTATACGAAGGCGGGGCTGCGCCTGGCAACTATATTCGGAAGCATCTGCAGCGCAGTCAGCATGATCGTGGCGATTGTTTATCTGGTACTGAAACTGATATACTGGGACCGCTTTGCAGCAGGCATGGCGCCATTGCTTATCGGCATGTGCTTTTTAGGCTCTGTCCAGATCTTTTTTATCGGTCTGGTGGGCGAATATATCCTGACCATCAATGCCAGAGTCATGAAACGGCCTCTGGTGGTGGAAGAAGAACGGATTAATTTTGAGGAGAACGAATGAAACAGAACGTAGATGTGGTAAGGATCCGGGAGAATTCCATCCAGTTAAATGGCTGGGTCATCGGAAAAACACCGGAATCTGTGCCGGAATTCCAGGTGACTGACGGGAAAGGGAAGCCTATGGAATTCCGCTATGTGGCCACCAGGAGAGATGATGTCAGCCAGATTTATTATGGAAAAACTTATGATAAGGATTTTGGATTTGACATCCAGTTTCCCTATGAGAGGGGAAAAGATTATTATCTGGTGATCTGCTGTGATGGAAGAAAAATCAAGATCAAATACAACGAGGAGTTGATCGGCAAGCGCGCCAGTGTTGCCCACAAGCGGATGCAGAAGATCAAGGATCTGATGAATATGGAGACGGTTCATGTGGCCTGGGATTTCTTTAAGGAAAATGGCTTAAAGGCCCTGATCGTCAAATCGACTCACAAGATCCAGGGACTGGACAATGATTACGATTATGCCGAGTGGTATTCCCTGACAAAACCCAGCGATGAGGAATTAAAACGCCAGCGGGAAGAAGTTTTTGCCTGGACACCGAAATTTTCCATTGTGATCCCTCTTTATAAGACGCCTGAGCGGTATCTGAAAGAAATGCTGGATTCTATTTTAGGACAGACTTATGGAAACTGGGAACTATGCCTGGTAGATGGTAGTCCGGAAGGAGAAGCTGTTTCCAGAATCGTGAAAAAATATACGGGGAAAGACAGCCGGGTGAAATATAAGATCTTAGGCTATAATGGTGGAATCTCCGTGAACACCAATGCAGCCATCGAGATGGCAGAGGGGGAGTTCATCGTTCTGGCAGACCATGATGATGCCATGACCCCGGATGCCCTCTATGAGTGCGCGAAGGTGTTAAATGAACATCCTTATTGTGATGTGATCTATTCCGATGAGGATAAGATGGACATGGACGGCGGCGCGTTATTTGACCCGCATTTTAAACCAGATTTCAATCCGGATCTTTTAACCAGCGTCAACTATATCTGTCACCAGTTCATTGTAAAGCGGGAGCTGGTGGAGCAGGTAGGCGGTCTGAGAAAGGAATTTGACGGGGCACAGGATTATGATTTTATTTTCCGTTGTACGGAAAAAGCCAATGAGATCGTGCATATCCCGAAGGTGCTGTATCACTGGAGATGCCATCAGGATTCCACCGCCAGCAATCCGCAGAGTAAATTGTATGCGTTCGAGGCTGGTTCCAGGGCCATTATGGAACATTACCACCGGATGGGCATTGAGGCGGAGAAGGTGGAAAAAGGTGTGGACTATGGTATTTATCATACCACCTTTAAGATCAAGGATGATCCGCTGGTGTCTGTTATCATTCCCAATAAGGATCACAGACAGGATCTGGATCTGTGCATCCGTTCCATGATCACCAGAGGAACTTATAAGAATCTGGAGTTTGTTGTGATTGAAAATAACAGTACCGATCCGGAGACTTTTGTCTATTATGAGGCGATCCAGAAAGAATTTCCACAGGTGCGCGTGGTAACCTGGACCAGGGAATTTAACTATTCGGCAATCAATAACTTTGGCGTCCAGGCGGCGAAGGGGCAGTATCTGCTGTTCTTAAATAATGATACAGAGCTGATCGCGGAGAATTTCGTGGAAGAAATGTTAGGCTTCTGCCAGCGGGAAGATGTGGGTGCAGTTGGAGCAAGACTCCTTTACCAGGATGACACCATCCAGCACGCCGGGGTAGTTATTGGCTTTGGTGGTGTGGCAGGACACACTTTTATCGGTCTTCACAAGGCAGAAAACAGTTATTTCCACCGGGCCATGTGCGCCCAGGATTACAGTGCTGTCACTGCAGCCTGCATGATGAGCAAGAAATCGGTGTTTGATGCAGTTGGCGGATTCAGTGAAGACCTGGCAGTGGCATTTAACGACATTGATTACTGTATGAAAGTCCGTTCTCTTGGAAAACTGGTAGTATATGCACCTTACGCGCTGTTATATCACTATGAATCCAAATCAAGAGGATTGGAAGATACGCCGGAGAAGGTCGCCCGGTTTAACCGGGAAGTGGCCAAGTTTGCGAAAAAATGGCCGGAGATCTTAAAAAATGGAGATCCGTACTATAATCCGAACCTGACGCTGCGCAAGTCCAACTTTGCCCTGCGGGATTTAAAGAAAGAGGGCATTGGACAGCCTTATGAATTAGATCCGGCCATCAGGGAACTGATGAAGGAAGCGCCAGAACAGGAAACAACCAGCGAAGCGCAGAAAGGATAAGCCCATGGCAGAACAGAATATGCATGGAACATCCGTAACGGTGGTGATTCCCAATTACAATGGCCTGAAATTTATGGAGCCATGTATGGCAGCCTTAGAAAAGCAGACCTGTAAAGATTTTGAGATTCTGGTGGTGGATAACGGTTCGTCTGACGGAAGTGTGGATTGGCTGAGATCTCATCAGTATCCTACCATTTTTTTAGAGGAAAATACCGGATTTTCCGGTGCGGTAAATGTGGGGATCAAAGCGTCAAAAACGCCTTTTGTCCTGCTGTTGAATAATGATACCGAGGTGGAGCCGGATTTCATCGGCGAGATGATAAAAGCCATCCGCCGGTCTGATCAGATCTTTGCCGTCAGCAGTAAAATGGTGCAGATGTATCACAAGGAGCTGATGGACGATGCAGGAGATATGTACAGCGTCCTGGGTTGGGCTTATCAGAGGGGCGTGGGGCGATCCAGCAAGGGCTATAACCGGGAGCGGGAGGTGTTTTCCGCCTGTGCCGGAGCGGCTATTTATCGGAGAGCGGTATTTGAACAGATCGGATACTTTGATGAAATGCATTTCGCTTATCTGGAAGACATTGATGTCTGCTACCGGGCGAAAATCTTTGGCTGGCATAACCGCTACTGCCCTACGGCGGTGGTCTACCATGTAGGCAGCGGTACCAGCGGTTCCAAGTACAATGCCTTTAAGGTGCGGCTGGCAGCCAGAAATAACGTGTATTTAAACTATAAAAACATGCCATTGTTCCAGCTTCTGGTGAATGCCCTTCCGATCACCATGGGAATTATCGTAAAATATGGATTTTTCCAGAAATTAGGTTTTGGAAAAGAATACTTAGACGGTGTAAAAGAGGGAATCAAAACCCGGAAAAAGTGTGCGAAGGTGGCATATTTCCCAGAGCATATGCCGAACTATCTGGCGATCCAGTGGGAACTGATCTGTGGGACCTTCCTCTATGTATATGAGTTTGGATGCCGTCAGATTCAAAAAGTTTTTAAGAAATTAAGATAATTTTAAGACCTGGGAAAGAAAAAACGTGTATAATGTATGAAGTTTAAATATGCTGAACGAATTTAGACCGAAAGGTAACGTGTTATGATAAAAGATAATCAGCAGAAATTCAATCGGCTGCATGTAGTGCTGGATGCTTTGGTGCTGATCATTTCCTATGCAGCGGCGTTTGGACTTCTGATTTTAGGAAACCGTGTATACAGTCCACACAAGCAGGTGCTTCCGGCACAGTATTATTTCATTATGCTGGTGTGGATCGTTCCACTTTATCTGTTTCTGTACGGATTGTGCAGGCTTTATGCGCCAAAGCGGGTCCAGCAGAGAAGGTATGAATTTGCCAATATTTTCAAGGCGAACATCATCGGTACGCTGATCATCATTCTGGTACTGTATTTACTGAAAAAACATCCGTATTTCCGCGAATTTTCCACCAGAATGGTATTTTATTTCTTTGTTGTCAATGTGATCGCAGAAGAACTGGAAAGAAATTGCATCAGATACATCTTGCATTCCATGCGGTCAAAAGGCTATAATCAGAAGCATATTCTGCTGATTGGTTACAGCCGGGCAGCGGAAGGGTTCATTGACCGGATTCAGGCGAATCCGGAGTGGGGATACCGTGTCCGCGGGATCCTGGACGATAATTGCAGGACAGGGCATGAATACAAGGGAGTTCCGGTGATCGGAACAACCGGCGATCTGGAAGCGATCCTGGCGTTGAATACATTGGATGAAATTGCTATTACCTTAAGTATCGGCGAGTACGCAAAGCTGGAGAAGCTGGTGGCGGCCTGTGAAAAATCCGGCGTCCATACGAAATTTATTCCGGATTACAACAACGTGATCCCGACGCAGCCATATATTGAAGATCTGCAGGGGCTTCCGGTGATCAATATCCGTCATGTTCCGTTGAATGAACCGATCAACCGGTATATGAAGCGCTGCGTGGACATTTTTGGCGCACTGGTAGGAATCGTGTTGTTTTCACCAGTCATGGGTCTGACAGCCCTGATCATCAAGATCACATCACCGGGACCGGTGATCTACTGCCAGGAGAGGATCGGACTGCACAACCGGCCATTTAAGATGTACAAGTTCCGTTCTATGGAAGTGCAGGCGCCGGCGTCGGAGAAGAATAAGTGGACAACGCCTCATGATCCGAGAGTAACGCCGATCGGAAGGTTTATCCGTAAAACCAGCATTGATGAGATCCCACAGTTTTTTAACGTGCTGAAGGGGGATATGAGTCTGGTGGGACCAAGACCGGAACGGCCATTTTTCGTAGAGCGGTTTAAGGAAGAGATTCCAAGGTACATGATCAAGCATCAGGTGCGTCCGGGCATGACCGGATGGGCCCAGGTCAACGGCTACCGGGGAGATACTTCCATCACCAAGCGGATCGAGCACGATCTGTATTACATTGAGAACTGGACCCTGGGATGGGATTTTAAGATCCTGTTCCTGACGTTTTTTAAAGGTTTTATTAATAAGAATGCTTACTAGACAGTGAGTACCATGATGAGGTTATACGCATGAATGATAGAAATGAGGAACTGCATCACAGCCACGGCCGAAGCAGAAGAAAACCATCTTCCCAGGGGGAAGAGATTACCAGATCTTTGTCATCGGGAAACCGCAAAGATCCCCGTGAAACACGGAAAAAAATAAAGACAAAGGCACAGAAGACCCGCCGCAGGATCATTGCCATGATCATTGCGGAGTGCCTGACGCTGACAGCCATCTTTGGATATGCGTTTTTTGCCAGGAAGCTGACCATGATGCCGCGTCCGGATGTGGATAAGACGTATGTAAAGAATGATGACCTTCAGGTAGAAGATCTGGAGAAGATGAAGGGCTACTGGATGATCGCGGTGTTCGGTGTGGACAGCCGTGATGGCAGTGTAGGAGCAGGAAATCAGTCGGATGTGAACATGATCTGCTGTATCAACCAGGATACGGGGGAGATCAAGCTGGTATCCTTATTCCGTGATACTTACTTAAATACTAATGATAACGGACGCTACAGTAAGTTTAATGAGGCTTATGCAAGAGGCGGCCCGGAGCAGGCATTAAAATTCTTGAATAAGAACCTGGATCTAAACATCACAGATTACATTACCTTCAGCTGGAAAGCTGTGGCGGATGTGATCACCATCCTGGATGGTGTGGATCTGGAGATCAGTAAGGCAGAATTCCGCTACATTAACAGCTATATTACAGAGACAGTACAGGCCACAGGCGTTGGCTCCCATCAGTTAGACGGACCGGGCCTTCACCATTTAGATGGCGTTCAGGCAGTCGCTTATGCCCGTTTAAGAAAAATGGACAGCGATTACGCCCGGACCGAGCGTCAGAGAAAGATCATTGAGCTGGCCTTTGATAAAGCCAAGAAAGCAGATTACGCGGCTTTGAACAATATTCTGATGACGGTTCTGCCACAGGTATCCAACAATCTGGACTTCGCAGATCTGACCAACATCGCGCTCAGCATTACCAAGTATCACATTGGTGAGACCATGGGATTCCCATCTGCAAGAGGTGAGGCCAATATGGGCTCCAAGGGCGCCTGCGTCATTCCACAGACCCTGGAATCCAACGTCAGCGAGCTGCATACGTTCCTGTTTGGAGATGAGGCATACACACCGACGGACACCGTAAAGCAGATCAGCGCCAAGATTGCTTCAGATACGGGTATGTATTCCCAGGGCAAGAGTATCGGACATGTGTCTACAGAAGGATATCTGCCAAACGACAGTTCTTCTTCAAACTCCTCCGGCTCTAAGAACACGGAAACTACGGCAGCGGAGTCAACGGCAGAGCCAGAGACAGATGAGGATGGCAATATCATTGAGACCACAGCTGCTGATGGAACGAAACATCCTGGAATCGGTGAGACAGATGAAAATGGTAATCTGGTAGACGGACCAGAGGAGGATGAAAGCTCCGCAGACGGACCGGGAGAGATCATCCAGCATCCGGGAAGTACCACAGAGAGCAGAGCGGATGATCCAGCCCATCCGGGAAGTACTACGGAGACTACAGGAAGCAGCTCTGGTGGAATCGTGGCTCCGGATGGCAGTATTATAATCCATCCAGGCAGTGATGGAAAGACCAATACCAAGGGAAACAGCACCACCAGCACGGATGATATGAGAGGACCTGGGACGACTCCGGAAACCACAGCTGTGGCTCCACATCCTGGATATCCAGAAACGACAGCGGCTGATCATAGCCCGTCATCCACGATCAGCGAGACGACTACAGAGGCTGTAGAGCCAGGTGGTAATTAAAGAAGATATGCGGGCCTCAAAAATATCGTAACTATTCAGTACCTTCATAGTTACACAATATCATGAGTAAAAAAGAACAGTGAAGATCAGAAAATATTCTGGTTTTCACTGTTTTATTATACTTCCGTCACAAATTAGACACAAAGCATTGATATATTACTTTACAGAAACAGGGAAGAGAAAGAAAAAGCCCTGGGAAAAGAAAACATAAAAGTATCAGGAAAGGGGATATGACTTATGTACGAAGAGAACACCAACAAAGAGCAGAATATGAATTCTGATGAACATAATAACAGCAATATGGGAACACCAGACTTTACCATGAAGGATCCAGAGCCGGTACAGAACCAGCAACAGGGACAGGCATCCACAGGCGCACAGACTCAGGGCAGTTATAACTGGCAGAACCAGCAGACATCCGGGAACCAGCAGCAGGCACAGTATCAGAACAGCCAGTCTGCACAGAACCAGCAGGTACAGTATCAGAACAGCCAGTCTGCACAGAACCAGCAGGTACAGTACCAGAACAGCCAGGCAGGTCAGCAGGCACAGACCAGCCAGTCTGGCTTCCAGGGCAGTTTCCAGAATCATCAGCCATCTGAGGAGCATCACGAGAAGAGAAGAAAGAACGGACTTACCAGAAAGGTAGCAGGCATCACAGCAGCAGCTCTCCTGTTTGGTACCGTTTCCGGCGGAACCATGGTTGGAATCAATAAGATCGCAGATTCCTTTGGACCGGCCAGCTATCCATTGGTAAGCTCACAGACGGCAGTTGAGGACTCTACGACAGAGGCTCAGACCTCTGCAAGCGCTTCTGCCAGCGGAAACAGCGCAGTAGCAGGCAATGCGGCTGCACTGGATGTTTCAGCCATTGTAAAATCCGCAATGCCTTCCGTGGTTGCCATCAACAATACCATGTTATACCAGAGCAATAACTGGTGGGGCATGAGCCAGACTTATGAAGTACCAAGCAGCGGTTCCGGTATTATCATTGGCCAGAACGATGAAGAACTTCTGATCGCTACAAACAACCATGTAGTAGAGGATTCTGAGAATCTGTCGGTGGTATTTATTAATGATACTTCTGTTAACGCATCCATCAAAGGTACTGATGCAGATTCCGATCTGGCAGTGATCGCAGTTGCCTTAAAAGATATTCCAGAGGATACCTTAAGCCAGATCTCTGTTGCGAAATTAGGCGATTCTGATGCTCTGGAGGTTGGTCAGGGTGTCGTTGCGATTGGTAATGCCCTCGGATATGGCCAGTCTGTCACTGTTGGCTATGTCAGCGCACTGAACCGTGAAGTAAAAGTAGATAACACCGTCACCAGAAATCTGCTTCAGACGGATGCAGCCATTAACCCTGGCAACAGCGGCGGCGCACTTCTGAATATGAAGGGTGAGGTTATTGGTATCAATGCAGCGAAATATTCATCCACGGATGTAGAGGGTATTGGTTATGCAATCCCGATCTCAAAAGCACAGGAGATCTTAAGCACTCTGATGACTCAGAGAACCAAGAACCAGACTGTTGCAGAGGGTGAGGAAGGCTATTTAGGCATTCAGGGTCTGACTGTAGACGATAGTATGGTGAAACAGCAGGATATGCCAGCCGGTGTTTTCGTATATGGTATCATTGACGGTGGTGCAGCAGCGAACTCTGATCTGAGAAAGAGAGATATCATCGTGAAATTCGATGGCCAGAGTGTCAAGAGCATGGCGGCTTTACAGGATCTGTTAAAATACTACAAAGCAGGCGAGACGGTAGAATTAGGTGTTAAGAGTCTGGAAAATGGCGAGTATGTGGACAGAACCGTCACCATCACCCTGGGAACCAAGGCAACTCTTGGCCAGGATGCCCAGAATGGTAACAGCCAGAATAATGGCAGTCAGAATGGAAATGGTCAGGCACAGCAGTAAGTACCTGAAATCATGTATCAGTTTTTATAAATCTTAAAAGAGTGTAAAATCAGGCTCCGGACTTGTGCCGGGGCCTGATTTTGTTTATACTAGAGACAATATGGCAGTTTTGTAACGATTCAGTACCTTCATACTGAACCATTACGCAGTTCTTACAGCCCTGTGGATGGACTGGGCTGGCTGCCAGAACAATGACAGATACAGGAGAAGATAATTTTGGAAGATAACGAGAAGAAGTTAACCTCTCAGACGGAGGGGGAGACCATAGAAGACAATGACGATAACCAGTATGAGCATATCTGTTATGTGTGCCGCAGGCCGGAAAGCAAGGCAGGAAAGATGATCACGATGCCAGGTGGTATGTGCCTGTGCCATGACTGTATGCAGAAGTCCTTTGATGCCATTATGAAAAATGGCATGGATTTTCCCAGCTTCAGAATATGCCATATATGAATATGAACCTGAATGATTTTAACAATCTGAACATTCCGGGTATGGAGATCCCAAAGAAGCAGAAGATCAAGAAGAAATCAGAGAAAGAGGCACAACCGGCTTTTGATCTGAAAAATATCCCGGCTCCGCACAAGATCAAGGGAGAACTGGACCAGTATGTGATCGGTCAGGAACAGGCCAAGAAGGTGATCTCCGTGGCAGTTTACAATCATTACAAACGGGTATTTTCCCAGACAGCCAAAGCACAGACAGAGGAAAAAGAGCAGATGGCAGAGGAGGAGGAGGTACGGATTGAGAAGTCCAATATTCTCATGATCGGACCGACCGGAAGTGGTAAAACTTATCTGGTAAAGACCCTGGCAAGGCTGCTGGATGTGCCGTTGGCCATTGCGGATGCCACAGCACTGACAGAAGCGGGCTATATTGGTGATGATATTGAGAGTGTGGTTTCCAAGCTGTTAGCTGCAGCGGATAACGATGTGGAAAAGGCCGAGCGTGGGATCATTTTCATCGATGAGATCGATAAGATCGCCAAGAAGAAAAACACCAACACCAGGGATGTCAGCGGTGAGTCCGTTCAGCAGGAATTGTTAAAGCTGTTGGAGGGAAGCCAGGTGGAGGTGCCGGTGGGATCAAACCAGAAAAATGCTCTGACACCGATGGCAACTGTCAATACCGATAATATTCTCTTTATCTGCGGCGGCGCGTTCCCGGATCTTGAGGATATTGTCCGGGAGCGGCTGACAAGGAAGGCTTCCATCGGTTTCCAGGCGGAGTTAAAGGACCAGTATGATCAGGACCCCAATATTTTAAGCCATGTGACCAATCAGGATCTTCGGACCTTCGGCATGATTCCGGAGTTTTTAGGCCGTCTTCCAGTGGTGGTGACATTTCAGAAGCTGACCAGAGAGGCGCTGGTGGATATTCTGAAAAAGCCGAAAAATGCGATCTTGAAGCAGTATAAGAAGCTGCTGGAGTTAGATGAAGTGAAGCTGGTGTTTGAGGATGAGGCTCTGGAATGGATCGCAGAAGAAGCCCTGAAGCGTGATACAGGAGCCAGAGCTCTCCGTGCTATCATGGAAGAGTTTATGCTGGATATTATGTATGAGGTGCCGAAGGATCCAGGCATCGGAACGGTAGTGATCACCAGAAATTATCTGGAAAAGCATGGCGGGCCACGGATCGAGATGCGTGGATAGCCGGTATTTTTTACTCCCGCATGGCCAGAAAACTTTGATAAAGATTTAACATTCCATACCCCCATTCCGGGTTCGGATAGCGGTAAGAGGCGATCCGGTCTGCGCCAAGCGTCAGGTATGCTTTGATGGAGCGGCTGTTGATAGAAGGCTCATTGCCTTTTACATATCCCCAGGAGTACAGACAGGCGGCGGCTCCGGCCACGTGGGCGGCGGCAATGCTGGAGCCAGTCATACGGGTGTAGGGAAAATCGCCTGGAACGGAAGAAATTCCAGGACCGTAGACGTCTACTCCAGGGGCGGCCAGATCCGGCTTGATCCGTCCATCACGGGTGTAACCACGGCTGGAGTGGATGTAGAGACTGCCATTGGTGTGATCGCAGGCAGAAACGGTGATAGGAAATGCAGCATTTCCGGGATCGGTGATGGTGGTGGACGGGTCAGAATTTAAGAAAAAAGTGTCCGGAGAGACCAGTCCCTGGCAGGAAGCCATAGATGAAAGATCCCGGAGAGCGTTCTGGACGGGTACACCTGGATCTTCCAGATCCCGGCGGCAGGAGTCTGGAACCGCAGGACTACCAGATAGGTATTCTGGGTGACGGAGGCAGGAAGATAGGAGACGGTCACATCCGTCTGTTCCAGCGGAAACCGGATGGTGGTGTGGTTGTCAGAGCCATAAGGGATCCGTCCGGTGGCCTGACCGGTGGGAGATACCAGACCAACCGTATAAACCTCGGGAAATGAAGCCCATAATTCCAGCTGAAAGCCGGATTCCCCTTCCCCGGTCCGCAGTTCGATCTCCGTGTAGTGGGAGCTGTCTTCTGCTGCCACGTCGCTGCAGTGATGGCGGAAGCCCACTTCATTGCCGGCGGCACAGACGGAACAGACGCCGCGCAGCGTGTTTAGGTGGTTTAATGTCTGACTTAAAGGCGAAGTCCCATCATGGCTTCCCTGATTGGTGCCAAGACCCAGGCAGATCACCAGAGGCATCTGGTGACGGTATGCCAGGAAACGCAGGTAAGTGACGGCGGTCATGATATCATTAGACTGGTAAGCGGTGGCGGATGCCGGAATCTGGTAATAGTCCCGCAGATACTGCTTGGCCGGATGGAGTTTGACGATGCCAAGGGAACAGGAAGGCGCAGCCCGGTAAAATCAGCATCCTCCTCAGTTCTGCCAGCGGCAATCCCTGCAAGGAAGGTTCCGTGGCCGGAGTCATCGGTGACAGGAACCAGGGACAGAGGATCCGTGGAAGCTAAGGCTTCATCGATCTGTTCTTTCCGGTATTCCTTTCCATAAAGAAATTCATAAGAAGCGCCGCGGGAGCTTTCCATAGAAAAGGAATCGGTGGCAGTCTGATCCCAGATTCCTAAGATCCGGGTGGTGCCGTCAGTATTGCAAAAAAGAGGATTCCGGTAGTCAATCCCGGTGTCGATGATCCCAAGAAGTACTCCTTCACCACCGGTGTTGAGACCTGGCTGCCGCATGACCGGAAGAATACCGGATTGCTCCATATTGGTGGAGTCTAAGAGGGTATAAAGGGCCGGAATGGATGAATAAGAATACCGCGCCAGAGTGATGGGAAGTACCTGATCCAAAGGCGCATGGAGGATCACATATTCTTCGTCCACATAGCTGATGCAGTCGGTTCCGGTCTGCTGCCGGATCAGCTCCAGGGAGATATTGCCATAGCGGTAGATAAAATCGGCGTAATTTTCAGAATTAACGGCCTGGTTGCATGAAACCATAGAAATTTTATTGTATCTGAGGGAAAACCAAACAGATACGCTCCATAGATTTTGGTATTATCCTATGAAAAAGGAGGAAATAAATATGATTTTTTTGTTTCTGATCGCGGCAGTAGTGCTTTTGGATCTTGGACTGAAGGATACCATTGATGAGATGGATCAGGAGCAGTTTCCCAAAGAACTGGAGGGAAGCAGAGGCTGGATTCTGCTTTACCGGAACCATAACGAAGGATTCCCATTTGGGGCATTAAAAGAAAAACAGGAGCTGGTGAAAATGATCCCGCTGGCAGTGGTGTCTGCAGCAACAGGTATTTTATGCTGGATGCTTCCTAGAAAAGGACAGATTGTGGAAAAGATCGGCCTTTCTATGGTGATCGGTGGTGGATTGAGCAATCTGTATGACCGGCTGTTTCGTGGATATGTGGTGGATTATTTCAGCATCCAGTGGAAAAAATTAAAAGACGTGGTATTTAATTTAGGAGATATTTTTGTGTTTGCAGGAAGCCTGATCCTGCTTTTGTGGGAACTGTTTTGTAAAAAATAAGATAATGGTTCATAAATAAGGGAATGGTTCCGCAGTTTTGAATTGACAAATATCCGATTATCATGTACAATCACAACTAAAATTATGCGTAAAGGAGTGATTTTTTTTGGATTCGAGTGACGTCATACAGTTGCTTGTGTTAGTTGTATTATTAAGTTTATCTGCATTTTTCTCATCGTCTGAGACTGCACTTACTACGGTGAATAAGATCCGTGTGCGTTCCCTTGCAGAGTCCGGAGATCAGCGGGCCATTATCTTGACTAAAGTGATCGAGGAACAGGGGAAGATGCTCAGCGCAATTCTCATTGGAAATAACCTGGTCAACCTCTCTGCATCATCGCTTATGACAACGTTAACGATCAAGTTGTTGGGAAGCAAGGCAGTAGGAATTGCTACAGGTATCCTGACTTTGTTAATCCTGGTGTTTGGCGAGATCACACCAAAGACCTTGTCTACGATTTCCGCGGAAAAGATTTCTTTAAAGAATGCGAAAATTATATATACTTTCATGAGAGCCTTGACTCCGGTGATCGTTGTGGTCAACAAAATGTCCTTAGGCGTTCTGACCCTGATGCATGTGGATCCCAATGCCAAGCATGATGTGATCACGGAAGATGAACTGCGTACCATTGTGGATGTGGGACATGAAGAGGGAGTCATCGAGAGCGAGGAACGCAAAATGATCAACAATGTGTTTGATTTTGGCGATTCTCTGGCGAAGGATATCATGGTGCCACGAATTGATATGGTCTTTGTGGATGTCAATGCTACTTATGATGAGGTGATTGAATTATACCGGGAAGAACGGTATACCAGAATTCCGGTTTATGAGGATACCACGGACAATGTGATCGGTATCATTAATGTAAAAGATCTGCTTCTGATCGAGGATCACGAGCATTTCCAGATCCGGGATCATTTGCGGGAGCCTTTGTATACTTATGAGTATAAGAAGACTTCTGAACTGATGATAGAGATGCGGAAAACCTTCAATAATATCGTGATCGTTTTGGATGAATACGGTGCGACAGCCGGCCTCATTACATTAGAGGATATGCTGGAAGAGATTGTTGGAGAGATCCGTGATGAGTATGATCAGGATGAGGAGAAAAACCTGATTGAAGTTGCACCGGGTGAATATTCCGTAGAAGGCGCTATGAAACTAGATGACTTAAACGACCGTCTGGGCCTGGAGCTGGAGTCGGAGGACTACGATTCTGTGGGCGGACTGATCATCGGACTGTTAGACCATCTGCCAGAAGAAGGCGAGGAGGTTGCCGATGACGGAATCCGCTTTGTGGTGACTAAGGTGGACAAGAACCGGGTCGACCGGGTGAAGATCATTCTTCCGAAAGAGGAGAAAGAGGAAGAACCGGCTTAAGATCAGAAAAATGAAGGCTGTCAGCTGATGACTGCTCCAAATATGCCGCCTCCGATACACATCCCCATGGTGGTCAGAAGATGTGGCATGGACACAGTGAATCCTTCCCCGAGAAAGGAAGAGACTGCTGCCAGGATCAGAAAGTAAGAAAGTCCGGCAGCAAGTCCGCAGAAGAAACGGCGTTTTCCGGTGGTGCGGGCGAAGAAAAAACCAGCCAGAGCACCGGATAACACGTAGATGACGGCAACTGCCAGTCTGATCTGGCTTTCCTTTAAACGGAAACGATAAAGGAAAAATGCTGTGGCAAGCAGCAGAATAGCAGATAGAAGATAGGAGCAGAGAAGTGCCTGAAGCAGTTTCTTGGGAGAAAAAAGTTCCATAGAGAAGTCCTTTTCGTGGATTTGCTTTAATCTATTCGTCCGCAAAAGCCAATAGTACAAAAAACTTGCATAGCAGAGATTCTTATGATATAATTTTTGCGAAAACTATAGACAGTGTGGGATTTTGGCTGCGCTGCGTGAGTTTATAGAATATCAGGAGGGTAAAAACCATGAAAAAAGTAAAAACTTTAACAAACAGTACATTAAAGAGCAGCATGAAGAAGGGTGGATGCGGCGAGTGCCAGACTTCCTGTCAGTCTGCATGCAAGACTTCCTGTACCGTAGGTAACCAGAGCTGCGAGAACGCAAATCGCTAATCGAGCCGGGGATGATAACAAACAGGTAACCCCTACGATCCTTGGGATTGTAGGGGTGCTTTATGTTATAATAGAAATTCTTACGGGATTGGCCAGGATAACATAAGGCACCTGGAGTGCAGAATATGAATATGCGAGGTGTCTGTCGGGACAGGCATCAGAGTTTAGATAAGGAGAAAAGTTTTGATTCATCAGTACAAAAATAATGGTTATGACATCGTAATGGATGTAAACAGCGGAGCAATTCATGTGGTCGATGACGTGGTATATGATGCCATTGCGATGCTGGAAGAAAAACTGGGAGAACTGGAGAAGCCTCAGCAGATCCCACAGGAGATGTCAGAAGAGGTTCGCACAGAACTGGCAAAAAAATACAGTACCCAGGACATTGACGATGCCATGTCCGATATCCAGGAACTGATCGATGCGGAAGAGCTGTTTACCAGAGATGTATACCGTGATTTTGTTATGGATTTCAAGAAGAGAAAGACGGTTGTGAAGGCGCTGTGCCTGCACATTGCCCATGACTGCAATCTGGCATGCCGTTACTGCTTCGCAGAAGAGGGAGAATACCATGGCAGAAGAGCGCTCATGAGCTTTGAGGTTGGTAAAAAAGCTCTGGATTTCCTGATCGCCAATTCCGGAAACCGTGTGAACCTGGAGGTAGACTTCTTTGGCGGCGAGCCGCTTATGAACTGGGATGTGGTAAAGCAGCTGGTGGAGTACGGCCGTTCTCAGGAGGAAGCTCATAATAAGAAATTCCGTTTCACCCTGACTACCAACGGTGTTCTGTTAAATGATGAGATCATGGAGTTCTGCAACCGTGAGATGAGCAACGTGGTATTAAGTTTAGACGGCAGAAAAGAAGTCAACGATAAGATGCGTCCATTCCGAAAGGGAGCCGGAAGCTATGATATCATTGTTCCGAAATTCCAGAAGTTTGCAGAGAGCAGAAACCAGATGAATTATTATGTCCGCGGAACCTTTACCAGAAATAATCTGGATTTCTCCAACGATGTGATTCATTTTGCAGATCTGGGATTCAAGCAGATGTCCATCGAGCCGGTTGTGGCTGCTCCAGAAGAGCCATATTCCATCCGGGAAGAGGATGTTCCACAGATTTTGGAAGAGTACGATAAGCTGGCGGTTGAGTATATCAAGAGAAAGAAAGAAGGAAGGGGTTTTAATTTCTTCCACTTTATGCTGGATCTTCAGCAGGGCCCATGTGTGGCAAAGAGACTGTCTGGTTGCGGCTCAGGAACGGAGTATCTGGCAGTTACCCCATGGGGCGATCTGTATCCATGCCATCAGTTTGTTGGTCAGGAGAAATTCCTGTTAGGCAACGTAGATGAAGGCATTACCAATACCGAGGTACGCGATGAGTTCAAGCTCTGCAACGTGTACGCCAAAGAAAAGTGCAGAAACTGCTTTGCAAGATTCTATTGCAGCGGCGGATGTGCGGCAAACTCCTACAATTTCCATGGTTCCATTACGGACGCTTATGATATCGGCTGCCAGATGCAGAAGAAGAGAATCGAGTGTTCGATTATGATTAAAGCGGCATTAGCCGAGTAAAGGAGAAAAATCATGAAGAGTAACAAAAGGAAGGGCATCATTGGCCTTCTGATCACCCTGATCTGTATCGGTGTGTTCGGATATTTCGGCTATGATACCATGGATGACATCAAGCTGGGTCTGGATCTGGCAGGTGGTGTCAGCATCACTTATCAGGCAGTAGAGGAAAATCCATCTTCTGAAGAAATGTCTGATACCATTTACAAGCTGCAGCAGAGAGTCCAGAACTACAGCACAGAGGCTGAGGTTTATCAGGAGGGATCTAACCGTATCAACATTGATATTCCAGGTGTTTCTGATGCCAACGCCATTTTGGAAGAGCTTGGTAAACCAGGTTCCCTGATATTTGTGGATGAGTCAGGGAATACCATTCTGACTGGAGATCAGGTTGCCAGCGCAAAGGCTGCTATCCAGGAGAAAAATGGTCAGAAATCCTATGTAGTAAGCTTGACCTTCACGGAGGAAGGAGCAAAAACCTTCGCAGATGCAACTGCAAAGAACATCGGAAAGAGAATCGGCATTATCTATGATGGTTCTATGGTTCTTATCCAACAGTAAATTCCGCGATCACCGGTGGAGAGTGCTACATCGACGGTATGCAGGATTACGATGAGGCTGAGAACCTGGCAGCGACCATCCGTATCGGTTCCCTGTCCCTGGAGCTGGAGGAGCTTCGTTCCAATGTAGTAGGTGCAAAGCTGGGGCAGGAGGCCATTGCCACCAGCTTAAAGGCAGGCGCTATTGGATTTGGCATTGTGGCAGTCTTTATGATCGCAGTTTACTTAGTGCCTGGTCTGGCTTCTGTACTGGCGCTGTGCCTGTATGTAGCTCTGGAACTGGTTCTGTTGTCTGCATTTGAGGTTACTCTGACTTTACCTGGTATCGCAGGTATTATCCTGTCCATCGGTATGGCCGTGGATGCTAACGTTATCATTTTTACACGTATTAAAGAAGAGATCGGTGTTGGAAAGACCGTAAAATCAGCGATCAAGACTGGTTTCTCCAAGGCTTTATCTGCCATCATTGATGGTAATGTGACCACTCTGATCGCAGCCGTAGTCCTGTTCTGGAGAGGTTCCGGTACCGTTAAGGGATTTGCATCTACCCTGGCACTTGGTATCGTTCTGTCCATGTTCACAGCTCTGTTTGTGACCAAGGCAATCTTAAGCGCTCTGTATAACCTGGGACTGGATGATCCGAAATTCTACGGTGTCAGCAAAGAGAAAAAAGCGATCAATTTCCTTGGAAAAAAGAACCTGTGCTTTATCATCTCCTGTGTTGTGATCGTTGCAGGATGGGTGATGATGGGAGTCCACGGTGCAGGTGGAGATGGTGTCTTAAACTACAGTATGGAGTTTAAGGGCGGTACTTCCACCAATGTGACATTTAATGAAGATATGAGCCTGGAAGACATTTCCAGTAAGGTCGTTCCGGTTGTGACCAAGGTAACTGGTGACGCAGAGGTTCAGACCCAGAAGGTTACCGGAACCAACGAGGTCATCATTAAAACCAAGACGCTGTCTGTTGAGCAGAGACAGGCTTTAAATGATGCTTTGGTAGAAAACTTTGGTGTTGAGGAAGATAAGATCACTGCAGAGAGCATTTCCGGTGCAGTCAGCAACGAGATGAAGCGTGATGCCATCGCGGCAGTGATCATTGCGACGATCTGCATGCTGATCTATATCTGGTTCCGGTTTAAGGATATCCGTTTTGCGACCAGTGCAGTTTTAGCATTGCTTCATGATGTATTGGTTGTCCTGACCTTCTATGCAGCTGCAAGATGGTCTGTGGGATCTACCTTTATCGCATGTATGCTGACGATCGTTGGTTATTCCATCAACGCGACCATCGTTATCTTTGACCGTGTCCGTGAGAATTTAAAGGTTAAGACCAACAAGCAGAGCCTGGCAGATCTGGTGAACTTAAGCATCACCCAGACCTTTACCAGAAGCATCAACACTTCCTTAACGACTGTTGTCATGGTTATCGTACTGTTTATCATGGGCGTAAGCTCTGTTCGTGAGTTTGCACTGCCTCTGATCGTCGGCATTGTATGCGGTACTTATTCCTCCGTATGCATCACAGGCGCATTATGGTATGTCATGACTACCCATAAGAAAGAGAAATAATCATGGAATATAAGATTATAGCAACGGATGGCCGGGCGAAACGCGCGGAGATGACCACCGTTCACGGCAAGATCCAGACTCCGGTATTTATGAATGTGGGTACGGTTGCTGCCATCAAGGGGGCGGTTTCCACGGATGATCTCCGGGAGATCCGCACTCAGGTGGAGCTGTCCAACACCTACCATCTGCATGTGCGTACCGGAGACAAGCTGATCAAGGAGTTCGGCGGACTTCATAAGTTCATGAACTGGGATCGGCCGATCTTAACCGATTCCGGCGGTTTCCAGGTATTTTCCCTGGCCAAAATGAGAAAAATCAAAGAAGAGGGTGTGTACTTTAACTCTCACATCGATGGACGCAAGATCTTCATGGGACCGGAAGAGAGCATGCAGATCCAGTCTAACTTAGGTTCTACCATCGCCATGGCATTCGATGAGTGTCCATCCAGTGTGGCGGACCGCAAATACGTGGAGAATTCCGTAGCCCGAACCACCAGATGGCTGGAGCGGTGCAGGATGAGATGGCAAGACTGAATGCATTGCCGGATACAGTCAATAAAGAACAGCTTCTGTTCGGCATCAATCAGGGTGCAGTGTTTGAAGATATCCGCATCGCTCATGCCAAGACCATTTCCGCTATGGACTTAGATGGCTATGCAGTCGGTGGTCTTGCAGTAGGCGAGACCCATGAAGAGATGTACCGGATCTTAGACGAGACAGTTCCATACCTGCCAAAAGAAAAGCCAACTTATCTGATGGGCGTCGGTACTCCGGCCAACATCTTAGAGGGTGTGGCAAGAGGTGTGGACTTCTTCGACTGTGTATATCCGACCAGAAATGGTCGCCATGGTCATGTATATACCAATCATGGCAAGATGAACCTGTTCAACCAGAAATATGAGCTGGATCATCGTCCGATCGAGGAGGGCTGTCAGTGTCCGGCCTGCCGTTCCTACAGCAGAGCGTATATCCGCCACCTTCTGAAGGCGAAAGAAATGCTGGGCATGAGATTATGTGTCTTGCATAATTTGTATTTTTATAATACAATGATGGAAGAGATCCGCGACGCGATCGAAGCACACCGTTATGAGGACTATAAGGCAGAAAAGCTGGAAGGCATGGCGCGTGGAGAAAATTAAAAGAAAAAGATAATTGGATTTCCTGGAGCGAGGCGTCAGGAGACCAGTCAAGGAGGAAAAAACATGAACGGAATTGGATTCTGGGTAGTCTACGCAGCATTCCTGATCGGTCTGATGTATTTCGTAGCAATCCGTCCACAGAACAAAGAGAAGAAGAAGATGGCTGAGTTGTTAGCAAGTGTTGCAGTAGGCGACACAGTTCTGACTTCCAGTGGCTTTTACGGAGTTGTCATTGATATGACAGATGATACCGTGATCGTTGAGTTCGGCAATAATAAGAACTGCCGTATCCCGATGCAGAAAACTGCTATCGTTCAGGTTGAGAAACCAGAAGCATAAATAACAAACTGAGATCCCGTCCCGTTTTATCAGCAGGACGGGATTCTTAATTATACGATAAAGGAGGAGATTTATGGTCAAAAACATCGTATTTGATATGGGAAATGTATTGGTCCGCTATGATTCGATGAAGGTCTGCCGTCATTTTATGACGGATGAGGCGGAAATGGAAAAAGTCTGCACTTCAGTTTTTATATCACCGGAATGGTTGATGTTAGATATGGGCCTGATCACAGAAACTGCAGCGTTAAAACGGATGCAGAAGCGACTGCCGGATGATCACGCAAAAGAGATGGCCAGATTGTGCCTGGAGCACTGGAATGAATACTGTATGTGGAAAGTGCCCGGCATGGAAGAACTGGTCCGCGAGTTGAAAGCAGAGGGCTTTGGGATCTATCTGTGTTCCAATGCGTCCCTGCGCATGGTTACCTGGTACAAGAACATTATCCCGGCGTGGGAGTGCTTTGATGGTATTCTTTATTCGGCTGAGGTAAAATGCATGAAGCCGCAGAGGGAGATGTATGAGCATTTTTATGAACGATTTTCCTTAAAGCCGGAGGAGTGCTTTTTCATTGATGATCTGCAGGATAACATTGATGGAGCGAAGGCCACCGGTATGGATGGATACTGTTTTGCAGACGGAGATCTGGAAAAATTAAAGACTTGTTTAAAACACTTTTATAGAAAATAGCCCAGGTATAACCATAAGTTATAGATAAAATTCCAAATAACTTTATCAGAATTTCCGATGCCTTATTGAAATCTTGAGATAAATGAGATATTATGAAAAGAAATAACCCAATGTTTTAACTTGTTATATTGATAAAGTGTTACTGTGTGGGTTTTTCAGAGCTTCGAGAAAGAGGATAAATGGGAGGAACAGCAGCAATGGAGTGTAAGATCGTAACCATACCGGGAGATGGAATTGGCCCGGAGATCGTCAGAGAGGCATGCAAGGTGCTTGATAAAGTAGGAGAGGTGTTTGGTCACAAATTTGACTATACTCCGATCCTGATGGGAGGATGTTCCATTGATGCACACGGAGTTCCGTTAACGGATGAGGCATTGGCAACTGCCAAGGCAGCAGATGCAGTATTGCTTGGCGCTGTTGGAGGCAACGTAGGGAATTCCCGCTGGTATGATGTGGCTCCGAATTTAAGACCAGAGGCTGGTTTATTAGCCATCCGGAAAGGTCTTGGTTTATTTGCCAATATCCGTCCGGCTTATCTGTATAAAGAACTGGCAGACGCTTGTCCATTAAAGAAAGAGATCAGTGCCGCAGGATTTGATATGGTGATCATGAGAGAGTTAACTGGTGGTCTGTATTTTGGCGAGCGTCACACCGAGGAAGTGGACGGTGTTTTGACTGCCACCGATACCTTAACATATAATGAGAATGAGATCCGCCGGATCGCAATCAAGGCATTCGATATCGCCATGAAGAGAAGAAAGAAAGTCATCAGTGTGGATAAAGCCAATGTGTTGGATTCTTCCAGACTTTGGAGAAAAGTCGTAGAGGAAGTGGCAAAAGATTATCCGGAAGTAGAGCTTTCCCATATGTTAGTTGATAACTGTGCGATGCAGTTAGTCATGAACCCGGCACAGTTTGACGTGGTTCTGACCGAGAATATGTTCGGAGATATCCTTTCAGATGAAGCAAGTATGATCACTGGTTCGATTGGTATGCTGTCTTCTGCAAGTCTTAATGAGACCAAATTTGGTCTTTACGAGCCAAGTCACGGTTCCGCACCGGATATTGCAGGCAAAGACCTGGCAAACCCGATCGCAACCATTCTTTCCGCGGCGATGATGCTCCGTTATTCTTTCGATATGGACAAGGAGGCAGAGGCGATTGAAACGGCAGTACAGCAGGTACTGACCGAAGGCTACCGTACCGGTGACATCTATTCTGAGGGATGCAAGAAGGTTGGCACCATCCAGATGGGTGATCTGATCGCAGATCGGATCCACGCATAAGCGAAAGCCGAATATTCACAGAATGAGTAAAATGAAATAGAATTGTTTAGCGGATATCAGTCAGAGGCTGCTGAACAGTGATAGAAGGAGACGAATACCATGAGAAGTGATAATGCAAAAGCGGGTATGCAGCAGGCCCCGGCCAGATCCTTATTCCGGGCGCTGGGGTTAACAGAAGAAGAGATGGCCAGACCATTGATCGGTGTGGTCAATTCCTATAATGAGATCGTTCCGGGACACATGAACCTGGACAAGATCACAGAAGCAGTAAAACAGGGAATCGCCATGGCAGGCGGTACCCCGATCGTGTTCCCGGCTATCGCAGTCTGCGATGGAATCGCCATGGGACATGTGGGTATGAAATATTCCTTAGTGACCAGAGATCTGATCGCTGATTCCACCGAGTGTATGGCAATGGCCCATCAGTTCGATGGTCTGGTCATGATCCCGAACTGCGATAAGAATGTGCCAGGACTGTTAATGGCAGCAGCCCGTTTAAATATCCCAACGGTGTTCGTCAGCGGCGGTCCGATGTTAGCTGGCCATGTAAAAGGCAAGAAGAGAAGTCTTTCCAGTATGTTTGAGGCTGTTGGCTCCTATGCCGCAGGCACAATGACTGAGGAAGATGTATGTGAATTTGAGAATAAGGTATGTCCAACCTGTGGTTCCTGTTCCGGTATGTATACCGCCAACAGCATGAACTGCCTGACGGAGGTCCTTGGTATGGGCTTACAGGGTAACGGTACGATCCCGGCTGTATATTCTGAGAGAATCCGCCTTGCAAAACACGCAGGTATGGCAGTGATGGATATGGTAAATAAAAATATCCGTCCAAGAGACATCATGACTGAAGCAGCATTCCGCAATGCCCTGACCATGGATATGGCGTTAGGCTGCAGCACCAACAGTATGCTCCACCTTCCAGCCATCGCTCATGAGGCAGGCGTGGAGTTAAATGTGGATATTGCGAATGAGATCAGCGCCAAGACACCAAACCTGTGCCACTTAGCACCGGCAGGCCCAACCTATATGGAAGACTTAAATGAGGCAGGCGGTATCTACGCCGTTATGAAGGAGATCAGCAAGCTGGGACTTCTGAACCTGGATTGCATGACGGTTACTGGCAAGACAGTAGGCGAGAACATCAAGAACAGTGTCAATAAAAATCCAGAGGTGATCCGCACTGTGGACAACCCATATTCCAGGACCGGTGGTATCGCTGTATTAAAAGGAAATATCGCACCAGACTCCTGCGTGGTAAAACGTTCTGCGGTGGTTCCGGAGATGCTGCAGCATGAAGGCCCGGCGAGAGTGTTCGACTGTGAAGAGGATGCCATTGCAGCCATCAAGGGCGGCAAGATCGTGGCTGGCGATGTGGTTGTCATCCGTTATGAGGGACCAAAGGGTGGTCCGGGTATGAGAGAAATGTTGAATCCAACCTCCGCTATCGCAGGTATGGGGCTGGGATCTTCCGTAGCATTGATCACAGATGGACGTTTCTCCGGCGCATCCAGAGGCGCTTCCATTGGACATGTAAGCCCGGAGGCAGCTGCAGGCGGTCCGATCGGACTGGTAGAAGAGGGCGATATCATTTCCATCGATATCAATGCTAACACCATCAATATGAAGGTATCCGATGAGGAACTGGCAAGACGCCGCGCGAACTGGACACCAAAGGTAAAAGAGGTAACTGGATATCTGAAACGTTACCGTAAGTTAGTAACTTCCGCAGATAAGGGAGCGATTCTGGCTGACGAGTAAAAATCAGAGGGAACGGCCCGGCGACTGGCTGTGGAGCCGTTCGGATCAGAGCAAGAACGAAACAGAGGAGAATGAGGGTTTATGCAGACATTGACTGGAGCAGAGATCGTTGTAGAGTGCCTGAAGGAACAGGGCGTGGATACCGTGTTCGGTTATCCGGGCGGAGCGATCTTAAATATTTACGATGCACTTTATAAACATCAGGATGAGATTACCCACATCCTGACCTCCCATGAACAGGGAGCGTCCCATGCGGCAGACGGTTATGCCAGAGCCACCGGTAAGGTGGGTGTGTGCTTAGCTACTTCCGGACCTGGTGCTACCAATCTGGTAACAGGAATTGCTACCGCTTACATGGATTCCATTCCGGTGGTTGCCATTACCTGTAATGTTGGCGTCAGCCTTTTAGGGCGTGATAGCTTCCAGGAGATTGATATTACCGGTGTGACTATGCCGATCACAAAATATAATTTTATTGTGAAAGACATCACAAAGTTAGCAGATGTTCTAAGAAGAGCCTTTCAGATCGCCAAAAGTGGCCGCCCAGGTCCTGTGCTGGTAGATATCACCAAGGATGTGACAGCGGCAAGCTGTGAGTATGAAGCAAAAGAGCCAGTGACCATCGCTCGTCAGGTAGATACGATTACTGAGGAAGACTTGGAACGGGCACTTTTGATGATCAGAAAAGCCCAGAAACCATTTATCATGGTAGGCGGCGGCGCGATCCTTTCCGATGCGGCAGAAGAGGTGCGGACATTTGCGAATAAGCTTCAGGCTCCGGTGGCGGATACCCTGATGGGCAAAGGTGCGTTTGATGGAACCAATGAACTGTATACTGGTATGGTAGGTATGCATGGAACCAAGACGTCCAACTTTGGCATCACGGAGTGCGACCTGTTGGTGGTTATCGGTGCCAGATTCAGTGACCGTGTAGTCGGAAATGCCAGTAAATTTGCGAAAAATGCCAAGATCCTTCAGATCGACATTGATCCGGCAGAGATTAATAAGAATATTGAGACCGATGCCAGCATCATTGGCGATGTAAAGATGATTTTAAGAAAATTAAATGCCAGACTGGATCCGCAGAATCACGATGAGTGGGTAGCTCATATTGAGCGCATGAAAGACATGTATCCACTTCATTATAACAAAGAGGTTCTGACCGGACCTGCCATCATCGAGGGCATTTACAATGTGACCCAGGGCGATGCCATCATCGTTACTGAGGTTGGCCAGCATCAGATGTGGGCTGCACAATATTATAAATACAAAAATCCGCATACCTTCTTAACGTCAGGCGGTCTTGGAACCATGGGTTATGGTCTTGGAGCTGCTCTTGGAGCTAAGATGGGAAAGAAAGACAAAAAGGTGTTCAATATTGCCGGAGACGGATGTTTCCGTATGAATATGAACGAGATCGCCACTGCGACCCGTTACAATATTCCAATTATTGAGGTGATCATCAACAACCACGTTTTAGGTATGGTCCGCCAGTGGCAGGATCTGTACTATGGAAAACGGTATTCGCATACCATATTAAATGATCAGGTGGATTTCGTGAAACTGGCAGAAGCCATGGGTGCGAAAGCTTACCGGGTAACGAAGAAGGAAGAACTGGAACCAGTTCTGAAGGAAGCCATGGAGCTGGATATCCCGGTAGTCATCGACTGCCAGATCCACTGCGACGATAAGGTATTCCCGATGGTATCCCCGGGAGCAGCGATCTCTGACGCTTTTGATGATACGGATTTGAAGCTGTAGAGTGGAAGAGGGGCTGCTGTAGTTTATACTACGGCGCCCCTTTCACATAAAAAATAAAAAAACAGAAAGTGGGGAAAAAGGTTATGAGCAGAGTGTACAATTTTTCAGCCGGTCCGGCCGTACTGCCGGAAGAAGTTCTGAAAGAAGCAGCAGCAGAAATGTTAGATTACAAGGGAACTGGAATGTCGGTGATGGAAATGTCACACCGGTCGAAAGCCTTTGAAACCATTATCACAGAGGCAGAAGCAGATTTAAGAGAGTTAATGGGAATTCCGGATAATTATAAGGTCCTGTTCTTACAGGGCGGCGCTCATCTGCAGTTTTCTGCCATTCCGCAGAACCTGATGAAGCATGGTGTGGCAGATTATATCATTACCGGCCAGTGGGCAAAGAAAGCATGGAAAGAAGCCCAGAAATACGGTAAGGCCAACGCCATTGCATCCAGTGAAGATAAGACCTTCAGCTATATTCCGGACTGCTCTGATCTTCCGATCGACGAGGATGCAGATTATGTCTATATTTGTGAGAATAACACGATTTATGGAACCAAGTTCCATGAATTGCCGAATACCAAGGGTAAGACCTTAGTTGCCGATGTGTCCTCCTGCTTCTTATCTGAGCCGGTGGATGTGACGAAATATGGCCTGATCTATGGTGGAGCACAGAAGAATATCGGACCTGCAGGTGTGGTCATTGTGATCATCCGGGAAGACCTGATCACGGAGGATGTTCTTCCGGGAACACCGACCATGTGCCAGTATAAAGTCCATGCAGACGCAAAATCCCTTTATAATACACCGCCTGCTTATGGCATTTACATTTGCGGCAAAGTATTTAAGTGGCTGAAAGCCAGAGGCGGCTTACAGGCCATGAAGGAATACAATGAGAAGAAAGCCAAGATCCTCTATGATTTCCTGGATCAGAGCCAGTTATTTAAGGGAACTGTGGAGAAGAAAGACCGCTCCCTCATGAATGTTCCATTTGTCACTGGAGATGCAGATCTGGATGCGGAATTTGTGAAAGCAGCTACCGCAGCAGGATTTGTGAATTTAAAAGGTCATAGAAGCGTTGGCGGCATGAGAGCCAGCATTTACAACGCAATGCCGATCGAAGGCGTGGAGAAGCTGGTGGCATTTATGAAGGATTTTGAGGAGGCGCATAAATGATGAGAAATATCTATTGCTTTAATGCAATTTCCAAATACGGAACCGACCGGCTGACGGCTGACTATGCGCTGACCGATGATTTAGCCAGGGCAGAGGGTGTGCTGGTAAGAAGCGCAGCCCTTCATGAGACGGAGTTTGGTGATTCTTTACTTGCTATCGCAAGAGCCGGAGCGGGCGTCAATAATATTCCGCTGGACCGTTGTGCCAATGAGGGAATTGTGGTGTTCAACACCCCGGGAGCAAATGCCAACGGCGTCAAAGAGCTGGTGATCGCCGGACTTTTACTGGCAGCCAGAGATGTGGTCGGTGGTATCGAATGGTGCAAAGAAAATAAAGAAGATGCAAATATTGCGAAAACCGTAGAGAAAGCGAAAAAAGCATTTGCAGGCTACGAGATCAAGGGCAAAAAGCTGGGCGTGATCGGTCTTGGGGCCATTGGCGCAGAGGTTGCCAACACTGCGGCAGCCCTTGGCATGGAGGTTTACGGATACGATCCATACATATCGATCAATGCAGCGTGGGCTTTATCCCGGGATGTCAAACATATCACTTCCGTGGATACCATTTATCAGGAATGTGATTATATTACAGTCCATGTACCGCTGTTAGACAGCACCAGGGGCATGATCAATGGACAGACCATCGGTCAGATGAAGGATGGCGTAGTCGTATTAAACTTTGCCAGAGACCTTCTGGTGGATGATGATGCTATGGCAGCTGCCCTGGAGACCGGAAAAGTCCGCCGCTATGTGACGGATTTCCCAAATCCAAAGTCTGTAGCCATGAAGAACGTGATCGCAATCCCGCATCTGGGCGCTTCTACTGAGGAATCGGAGGACAACTGTGCGAAGATGGCAGTGGAAGAACTGATGGATTATCTGGAGAATGGCAACATCCGCAATTCCGTCAATTATCCAAACTGCGATATGGGTGTCTGCCACGCCGCAAGCCGTGTGGCAGTGCTGCATCTGAATGTTCCGAACATGATCGGCCAGATCACTGGAATTTTAGCCTCTGGCAATGTGAACATTTCCGACATGACCAACAAGAGCCGTGACAAGTATGCTTACACCCTTCTGGATCTGGAGAATCCGGCAGAGGAAGACATGGTGGAGAAATTAAAGGCGATCAAGGGCGTATTACGGGTACGTGTGATCAAATAACGAATAATCAAACGATACAAGCAAAGGGGAATCATATGGCGATCGTAAAACCATTTGTGTGTATTCGTCCGGTGGAAGCGCTGGCTGCCCGGGTGGCCGCGCTTCCGTATGATGTATACAATCGAAAAGAAGCCAGGGAGGCGGTGAAGGATCATCCGCTTTCCTTCTTAAATATGGATCGTCCGGAGACACAGTTCCCGGATGACACGGACATGTACGATCCGAAGGTCTATGAAAAGGCAAAAGAACTTTTAAAGGCCCGCCTGGCGGATCATACATATCTGACGGATGAGGATCAGTCCTATTACTTATATCAGCTGACTATGGATGGACGGAGCCAGACTGGAATCGTGGCCTGCTGTTCGATTGACGATTATGTCAGCGGCGTGATCAAGAAGCACGAGAACACCAGGGAAGAGAAGGAGCAGGATCGGATCCGCCATGTGGATGTGATGAATGCCCAGACAGGTCCCATTTTCCTGGCATATCGTCAGAATGAGGTATTGGGACAGATCATGGAGCAGGTAATGCTGGAGAGACCGCTGTATGATTTTGTGTCCGAGGACGGCATTGGTCACCGGGTATGGAAGGTGAGAAAGGCAGAGCAGAACCAGAAGATCGAAGCTGTCTTTGCCAAGGTTCTGGCGACTTATATTGCAGACGGCCATCACCGTGCGGCTTCTGCTGTGAAAGTGGGCTTAAAACGCCGTCAGGAGAACCCGGGTTATACGGGAGCGGAACCATTTAACTATTTCCTTTCGGTCCTGTTCCCGGAAGACCAGTTGATGATCATGCCTTATAACCGGGTGGTAAAAGATCTAAATGGCCTGTCTATGGAAAAATTCTTTACAGCGGTCCATGATAGATTCGATGTGGCGCAGATTGGAAGCGAGCCTTATGCGCCAGTAAAAAAAGGCACCTTCGGAATGTACCTGGAGGGTGTCTGGTATCTGTTGAAGGTAAAAGATGAGTACCGGAGTGATGACCCGGTAAGTGGGCTGGATGTATCGATTCTGCAGGATCATCTTCTTGGCCCGGTCCTGGGGATCGGTGATCCGAGGATTGATAAGCGGATAGACTTTATCGGTGGTATCCGTGGCTTAAAGGAGTTAGAGCGGAGAGTTTCAGAGGACATGACCGTGGCATTTTCCATGTATCCGACCTCCATCCAGGAATTATTTCAGGTGGCAGACGCAGGAAAACTAATGCCGCCCAAATCCACCTGGTTTGAGCCAAAGCTGCGGAGTGGATTGTTTATCCATAAATTGACAGAAGAATAGAATAACGGTACAATAAGAGAGGCGGAGAGATTCGCCTCTTTTTGTACACAATCAATATTGGGGGAAGATACATATGCCAGCACTGAGTCTATTGATAAAACCGGCTTCCGGCAACTGCAACATGCGCTGCCGGTACTGCTTTTACGCGGATGAACTGGACAACCGGGAGATCCGTTCTTATGGGAAAATGTCCGTGGACACGATGCACACCATTGTGGACAAGGCTATGGAATATGGGGATTATGAATGTACCATCGCGTTTCAGGGTGGAGAACCGACTTTAGCGGGACTGGATTTTTACCGGGATCTGGTGGCTTACGTGACAGCTCACGAAAATCCGAAGAAGCTGAAGATCCATTATGCCCTTCAGACCAATGGATATCTGATCAATGAGGAATGGGCAGCGTTTCTGGGGGAAAACCATTTTCTGGTGGGAGTGTCTCTGGACGGTTTAAAAGAGATCCACGACCGCTACCGGCTGGACGCGGCTGGAAAAGGCACGTACCAGAGGGTGATCTCTGCCATCCGCCTGTTGGAGAAGCATCAGGTAGAGTACAATATTCTGACGGTGGTGACTGCGGCTACTGCCCGTAATGGCCAGAAGATCTATAATTATTTTAAGAAAAATCATTTTGGCTACCAGCAGTATATTGAGTGTCTGGACCCGATCGGCGAGGAACCGGGCCAGCACGAGTATTCCCTGACACCGGAGAAATACGGAGAATTTTTGAAGAGCATGTTCGATGCCTGGTATCTGGACATGCGGTCGGGAACTTATGTGTACAACCGTTATTTTGAAAATCTCATGATGATCATGGCGGGACAGCAGCCGGAGAGCTGCAATATGCGGGGCGTCTGCGGCAAACAGTGGGTGTTTGAGGCAGATGGAAGCGTTTATCCCTGTGATTTTTATGCTCTGGATCAGTGGAGACTGGGCAATATCCAGGAAAACAGCTTTGAGGAGATGGATGAAAAACGGGACGAGCTGGGCTTTATCCAGTGGTCCATGAGGCAGCAGGAAGACTGCCAGAAATGCCGCTGGTTCGGCTTGTGCCGCAATGGCTGCCGGAGAAACCGGGAGCCGGTGACGGCTGAGAACACCAACCGGAATTATTTCTGTAAATCCTATCAGATGTTTTTTGAGTATGCGTATCCGCGGCTTAGGGAGATTTACCAGCTTTATATGGCAGGGAGAATCCGGAAGTAGAATATCAGCCCCTTTTTGGACATAGATTAACTACAAATGTCTGAAAAAGGGGCTGATTTTTTGAATCCATATAAAAAACCGGAATTTCTGCAGCTGGTGGTGGCGCTGGAGCTGGTGCTTCTGGCTGCATTTTTATTCTGTCTGACTCCTGTTGGAAGGAGTCTCCAGACGGTGGCTCCGGCAGAGCAAGAGGAGCAGAAAAAGTATATCAAATGGGTGGATTTTACCGTGACCAAGGACGCCATGTACAAGGCGTTCCGGTATGATGTGGATACCTGTCAGAAGGAGCTCCATTTAAACTGGATCCAGCTTCTGGCGTATCTGGGAGCTAAATATGGTGGAGATTTTTTTAAATACAGGGCATCAGACATGGAGACACTGGTTTCAGAGCTGCAGGACGGCCAGACCATGGAAGAACTGACAAAGGATATGAAATACTACTCCTATTATCTGGAAGCCTACACAGCGGTCTTAGGAGGCATGGTAGGGGAATTTGAGATCCAGGTGCCGAAGGAAGAAAATTCAAATGAGAAAGATCCAGAAAAAGTCTGGGTGAGAAAATATGGTTTAAAAGCATTTTCCCCGATTGCAAAGTATTTCCCCTACGAGGACTACGACGATTTTGGCGCATCCAGAAGCTATGGCTACAAACGCCAACATCTGGGACATGACATGATGGGGCAGGTGGGAACCCCGATCATTGCAGTGGAAAGCGGCTACGTGGAGGCCATTGGCTGGAACCAGTACGGCGGCTGGCGGCTGGGTATCCGCAGCTTTGATAAAAAAAGGTATTATTATTACGCCCATTTGCGGAAAAACTATCCTTATCACAAGTCCTTGAAGGAAGGCAGCGTGGTCCAGGCAGGCGATGTGATCGGCTACATGGGTCGGACCGGATACAGTCAGACAGAAAATACCAACAATATTGAGGTATCCCATCTGCATTTTGGTTTACAGCTGATTTTCGATGAATCCCAGAAAGAGGGAAATAACGAGATCTGGATCGATTGTTATGAACTGGTGAAATTTCTGGAGTTAAACCGGTCTGAAACAGTGAAGGATCAGGAGACGAAGGAATATAACCGGGTGTATGAGATGAGAGAATCTGGTACATGAAAATAGCTCCGCTTTCGCGGAGCTATTTTCAAAGGGAATGGTAGGTATATTTTAGGAAATTTTTTAAGGGGGGCCTGCTAAGGATCGCCCTTAGCAGGTATGAGTATGAAAAAGCTTTGTGATTTCAAGTGGTTTACTTGAAACAAAGGCCCGTTACCCTTTCGGATAACGTACTTATAATATATCGGAAAAATGTGACAGAAATGTGTCTCCACTATAAAATAAGAATAAAATTAATTAAAAACCCTTAAACAAACAAGAAAGGAATTGTAAGAAACCAACAAGACCAAAAAATAAGACGAGAAAAAATAAAAAACCCCTTTAAAAACTGGCAGACTTTGTATATAATATAGATATTATGGGCGCAATGGCATTTTGCGCCATATGGATGAAGAGAAAAACCGTCCAGTTACCATTTGCGCAGCGCGTGGATCGTAACACCGTCAGGAAAGACAGGAGGAAGATAGAGCATGGTAATGTCAAATGACATTGGAATCGATCTTGGTACAGCCAGCATTCTGGTATATATCAAGGGAAAAGGCGTTGTACTGAAAGAGCCTTCCGTTGTAGCCATTGATCGTGACAGCAGTAAGATTATGGCCATTGGTGAGGAGGCGCGTCTGATGATCGGACGTACCCCGGGTAACATCGTGGCAGTCCGTCCTCTTCGTCAGGGTGTAATTTCTGATTATACTGTGACTGAGAAGATGTTAAAATATTTCATTAATAAAGCCGTAGGCAAGAGAACCTTAAGAAAGCCAAGAATCAGCGTCTGCATCCCGAGTGGTGCTACCGAGGTTGAGAAGAAGGCAGTTGAGGATGCAACCTACCAGGCAGGCGCAAGAGAAGTTACCATCATCGAGGAGCCGGTTGCGGCAGCCATTGGCGCCGGTATCGATATTTCCAAGGCATGTGGTAACATGATCGTAGATATCGGAGGAGGTACTGCAGATATTGCAGTGATTTCCCTGGGCGGTACCGTAGTAAGTACCTCCATCAAAGTAGCCGGAGACGATTTCGATGAAGCTCTGGTCCGCTACATGAGAAAAAAACACAATCTTCTGATCGGTGAGAGAACTGCAGAGGAGATCAAGATCAATATCGGCGCAGCATACCGCCGCCCAGAGGTCCTGACCATGGAAGTCCGTGGCCGTAACCTGGTAACCGGTCTTCCTAAGACTATTGTGGTTACTTCCGATGAGACTCTGGAGGCTCTTCGTGAGCCGGCGATGCAGATCGTAGATGCCGTACACAACGTATTGGAGCGTACTCCACCAGAGCTGGCGGCAGATATCTTTGATCGTGGTATCGTGCTGACAGGCGGTGGTTCCCTGCTCAGCGGTCTGGATGCCTGATCGAGGAAAAAACAGGCATCAGCACGATGATCGCAGAAGATCCATTAACTGCAGTAGCCATCGGAACCGGTAAATTCATCGAGTTCGTGCATGGCGATGGCAATAAGAAGGAGTTTTAATGTTACTGTACACGGGTAGGCATTTTCTGAACTGAAAATGCCGTATGATACAGTGGTGGTAACAGATTTTGCCGATTTAGCATGCGAAGCATCGGCAAAATCCGTTGCTGTTTGCGCAATGCGTGAACAGTAACGTTTTAATTTACACGGAGTTTCACTCATTTACGAAAGAAGAAAGTACCTCTGCTAAAAGAAAATAAGCGGAGGTACTTTTTCATTCTACAGAGAGAGCAGGGGAAAATTATGGCGACAGTGACCGGATTTGTGGAGAAAATTAAATTCCGGAATGAAGATAACGGTTATACGGTTATGAGTGTTTCATCAGAGGGCGAAGAGTACATTCTGGTAGGAACATTCCAGTACATAGGCGAGGGTGAGATGATCGAAGCCACAGGGACTATGACGGAGCATCCGGTCTACGGAGAACAGCTGGCTGTGGAATCTTACGAGATCAAGGCTCCAGAGGATGTCACTGCCATGGAGCGCTATCTGGGGTCTGGGGCGATCAAAGGTGTAGGAGCAGCACTGGCAGCGCGAATCGTGCGGCGCTTCAAAGCAGATACTTTCCGTATCATTGAGGAGGAGCCGGAGCGTCTGGCGGAGGTAAAGGGCATCAGTGAGAAGATGGCCATGGCTATTTCTGACCAGATGGAGGAGAAAAAGGAACTTCGCCAGGCTATGATCTTCTTACAGGAGTACGGTATTTCCATGAATCTGGCAGTGAAGATCTATCACGAGTATGGCCCAAGGATGTATGGAATCGTGAAGGAAAATCCATACAAGCTGGCAGATGATATTCCGGGTGTGGGATTTAAGATGGCAGACGAGATCGCCCAGCGGGTGGGTATTTTTACAGATTCTGACTACCGGATCAAAGCAGGTATTCTGTATACACTTCTCCAGGCATCTGCCCAGGGGCACACGTATCTGCCTAAGGAAGAATTGCTGCGCCATGGAGCGGAGTTGCTGAAGGTAACAGAAGATGCCATGGAGAAGCATCTCTCCGATATGCAGATGGAGCGGAAGCTGGTGATCAAGCAGAAGGAAGAGAAACAGTGCGTGTATGCGGCTGTTTACTATTATACAGAGTTAAATGTAGCCCGTATGCTTCATGATTTGAATATCCGTGGCTCCATGCCGGAGGAAAACATTCAAAAAAAACTGGAAAAAATACAAGAATCAGAAAATATCGAGCTGGATCCTTTACAGGCGAAGGCAGTGATGGAGGCAGTCAACAGCGGTCTTCTGATCATCACCGGTGGCCCTGGTACTGGAAAGACCACCACCATCAATACCATTATCCGGTATTTTGAGAGTGAGGAGATGGAGATTTTCCTGGCGGCTCCCACAGGGCGTGCTGCCAAGCGTATGACAGAAGCCACCGGCTATGAGGCCAAGACCATCCACCGGCTGCTGGAACTGACCGGAACGCCTGGAGAGGGTGATGACACAGGCAGTATGCATTTTGAGCGAAATGAAGAGAACCCACTGGATGCAGATGTGATCATCATCGATGAGATGTCCATGGTGGATATCCAGCTCATGCAGAATTTATTAAAGGCAGTCAACGTTGGAACCAGATTGATTCTGGTAGGTGATGTGAACCAGCTCCCTTCCGTGGGACCAGGTAATGTCTTAAAAGACATGATCGCTTCCGAGCAGTTCAATGTGGTGAAGCTGACCCACATTTTCCGTCAGGCAGCAGAGAGCGATATTATTGTCAATGCGCATAAGATCAACGAGGGGGAGCGAGTAGATCTGGCCAAGAGAAGCCGCGATTTCCTCTTTATCCGCAGGGAGAACCCAGATGCCATCATCAGTGCTATGCTGACCCTGATCACACAGAAGCTGCCAGGTTACGTGAACGCCAAGCCATTTGACATCCAGATCATGACACCTATGCGAAAAGGGGCACTGGGGGTGGAGCGGCTGAATACCATATTGCAGTCTTTTTTAAACCCACCAGATAAGGCAAAACCGGAAAAAGAGATCGGAGGCATCACATTCCGTCTGGGAGATAAGGTGATGCAGATCAAGAACAATTACCAGATGGAGTGGGAAGTGCGGAATAAATATGGAATCCCCATGGATAAGGGAAGCGGCATTTTCAATGGCGATACGGGGATCATCCGGGAGATCAACCTGTTCACGGAAGAACTGACCGTGGAATTTGACGAGGGGAAAATGGTGGAATACAGCTTCAAACAATTAGAAGAACTGGAACTGGCTTATGCCATCACCATCCATAAATCCCAGGGAAGTGAGTATCCGGCGGTGATCATCCCGGTCCACAGCGGTCCGCGGATGCTGATGACCCGCAACCTTCTCTATACTGCCGTGACCAGGGCAAGAACCTGTGTCTGTTTAGTAGGTCTGCCAGACACCTTCCATGCCATGGCAGCCAACCAGATTGAACAAAAACGTTATTCCGGTCTTCAGGACAGGATCTGTGAACTGGCGGCTCTGTAAAAGAGCCGCCGGAAAGGAGTAATGTACCGATAAAAGATCAGATAAAAAGAGAGAATGGAGTATGATGAAAAATTGCAATCAGAAGAAAAACGAAAAAGTATTTGTATACAAAATGCAGTAAAGCAAGGCCGGGAAATGTTATTGGATCTGGTATTTCCCCGCCGCTGCCCTGTCTGCGGAGAGATCGTTATCCCAAAAGGGGAGTTCATCTGCCCGTCCTGTGTCAAAAAACTTTCTCCTGTCCACCAGCCTGTCTGTCTTAAATGCGGCAAAGAATTAGAAAGTGACCGCATGGAATTCTGCTACGACTGTACCCGTCACCACCGCTCCTTTGAGCGGAATCTGGCCCTTCTCAATTACAACGATACTGCATCCCGGTCCATGTCTGCCATCAAATACAAAAACAAACGGGAATATTTGGATTTTTACAGCGAGGCCCTCTGGCTGCGGTTTGGCAGACAGATCCATTTCTGGAACCCGGATTTTTTCGTCCCGGTGCCAATCCATCCAACCAGAAGAAAGATCCGTGGATTTAACCAGGCGGAGGTGCTGGCAGAGAAATTAAGTGAAAAATCCGGGATTCCAGTCTGCGGAGGTGCGTTAAAAAGAATCCGGAAAACAGCACCCCAGAAAACGCTTGACAGTTCCGCCAGATTTCACAATTTAGAGCAGGCATTTGGCCCCGGAAGCATTCCCCAGGGAACAAAAAGGGTGCTGCTGGTGGATGATATATATACTACAGGAAGCACCATGGAAGCCTGTACCCGGATCCTTTTAAAAATGGGAGTGGAACAGGTCTATGGCCTGACAGTCTGTATTGGTAAAAACTAGAAATCGGGAAATAAAAAAAGAAAATTAAATAAAAAAAAGATTGACGTTGCAATCGTCCTGTGTTATAGTTATTGGGCGAATGGAAGAAGATAGGTCTTTTTTTTATGCTCAAAATTCATTTTCAGCTGAAAAAGAGATCCGCAACACACAACAACGAAATTTAAAGTGGAGGTGGAAGTCGTGCGCACAAGAATTACACTGGCATGTACAGAATGCAAACAACGTAATTACAACATGACAAAGGATAAGAAAACTCATCCGGACAGAATGGAAACCAAGAAATATTGCAGATTCTGTAAGAGACATACTTTGCACAAAGAAACAAAGTAATCAGGTTGAGTAAAGGACGTGAAAGAATGGGAGAAACAGCGGGCAAAGAGAAAGTGAAAAAAAACTTTTTCAAAGGTTTGAAAGCTGAGTTCAACAAAATCATCTGGCCGGATAAGGATACAGTAGGCAAGCAGACAGTTGCTGTTATCGTTTGCTCTGTAGCTTTGGGCTTAATCATTGCGCTCCTGGACCTGATCATGAAATATGGTCTTAGTTTCATTTTATAATAAGGGCAAAGGTGAATTGTATGGCAGAAGCAAATTGGTATGTAGTCCATACCTATTCAGGCTATGAGAACAAAGTCAAAGTCGATATTGAAAAGACGATTGAAAACCGGAATCTTCAGGATCAGATCCTGGAAGTATCCGTTCCCATGCAGTCCGTAGTCGAAATCAAAAACGGCGTGGAGAAGGCTGCTGACAAGAAGATGTTCCCGGGTTATGTGCTGATTCACATGGTTATGAATGATGATACGTGGTATGTAGTTCGTAACACCCGTGGAGTGACCGGATTTGTCGGACCGGGATCTAAGCCGGTTCCTTTAAGTGAAGAGGAGATGGCTGGCCTGGGCTTTACCGCACCTGATGTAGTCGTAGACTTTATGGTCGGAGACGCTGTTGTTGTAACGGCAGGTGCATGGAAAGATACCGTTGGTCTGATCAAGACGATCAACGAAGCTAAGAAAACCATCACGATCAATGTCGAGATGTTTGGCCGTGAAACACCGGTTGAACTGGCATTCACTGAAGTGAAGAAGATGTAACAAATGCAACAAGTGGGAGGGACATCCCCCGACATTACCACAATATTTTAGGAGGTGCCTAATTATGGCAAAGAAAGTAACAGGATATATCAAATTACAGATTCCAGCAGGCAAGGCAACACCAGCACCACCAGTTGGTCCTGCACTGGGTCAGCACGGTGTTAACATCGTACAGTTCACCAAAGAGTTCAACGCAAGAACTGCTGATCAGGGTGATCTGATCATCCCAGTAGTTATTACTGTATATGCAGACAGAAGCTTCAGCTTCGTAACAAAAACTCCACCAGCTGCTGTTCTGTTAAAGAAGGCTTGCAAACTGAAATCCGGTTCTGCAACACCTAACAAGACAAAAGTAGCTACAATCTCTAAAGCAGAGCTTCAGAAGATTGCAGAGTTAAAGATGCCAGACTTAAACGCAGCAAGCGTTGAATCTGCTATGAGCATGATCGCTGGTACTGCAAGAAGTATGGGTATTACTGTTGAGGAATAATTCGCAACAGCTGGAACTTTAAAAACGTGGGAGGGCAATCCCCGACAATACCACTAGGAGGTTATTTGGAATGAAAAGAGGAAAAAGATACGTAGAGGCTGCTAAATTAGTAGACCGTGCTACTCTTTATGATGCAGCAGACGCATTAGCTATCGTTAAGAAAGCAGCTGTTGCTAAATTTGATGAAACTGTAGAGGTTCACATCAGAACCGGTTGTGACGGACGTCACGCTGATCAGCAGATCCGTGGTGCAGTAGTTCTGCCTCATGGAACTGGTAAGACAGTCAGAATCCTGGTATTTGCAAAAGGACCTAAGGCTGACGAGGCTGCAGCAGCAGGTGCAGATTTCGTAGGTGCTGAGGAACTGATTCCGAAGATCCAGAACGAAGGCTGGTTAGATTTCGATGTAGTTGTAGCTACACCTGATATGATGGGTGTTGTTGGTCGTCTGGGCCGTGTACTTGGACCGAAGGGCTTAATGCCAAACCCAAAAGCTGGTACCGTTACTATGGACGTAACCAAAGCTATCAACGAGATCAAAGCTGGTAAGATCGAGTACAGACTTGATAAGACCAATATTATCCACGTGCCAGTTGGTAAAGCTTCTTTCACAGAAGAGCAGTTGGCGGACAACTTCCAGACGCTTATGGATGCCATCATCAAAGCAAAACCAAGCACACTGAAAGGTGCTTACATCAAGAGCGCTACCGTTACCTCTACTATGGGACCTGGCGTAAAACTGAATGTAGGTAAATTAGTGAACTAGTTTTAAATTGTTGTTGACATACACAATAAATTATGATATAATACTCAAGTATTGAATGCCGAAGACAGCAGGTGCCGTAAGGCTTAAGGTGATAACGCCTGCCGAGGACATGTACAAGATTCACTTTTGTGATTTGTAAAGTCTCTCTGTCTTGGACAGAGAGACTTTTTTACATTGTTTCGGACCTCAATACCAAAATAAATAAGGAGGTAAACCAATCATGGCAAAAGTTGAGTTAAAGCAGCCAGTTGTTGCTGAAATTTCTGAACTTCTTAACGGTGCTCAGACAGCAGTAGTTGTTGATTACCGTGGCCTTACTGTAGAGCAGGATACACAGCTGCGTAAACAGTTAAGAGAAGCAGGAGTTACTTATAAAGTATACAAAAACACCATGATCCGCTTTGCAGCTAAGGGAACCGCATTCGAAGCCCTGGAGCCAAACCTGGAAGGACCTACAGCATTAGCTGTATCCAAGACAGATGCTACTGCTCCTGCTAGAATTCTTGCTGAGTTCGCTAAGAAAGCTGACAAACTGGAGATCAAGGGCGGCGTTGTAGAGGACACTTACTACGATGCAAAGGGTATGCAGGCTATCGCTACAATCCCATCCAGAGAGGTTCTTCTGGGCAGATTACTGGGCAGCATGCAGTCCCCAATTACAAACTTCGCTCGTGTGCTTAATCAGATCGCTGAGAAGCAGGAAGCTTAAGTTTGTATCAGGTTTTTAAAACCGACCAAACAACGAAACATTAATTATAAAATATTATACGGAGGTATCTAACAATGGCAAAATTAACAACCGCTGAGTTTATCGAAGCTATCAAAGAGTTATCTGTTTTAGAGTTAAACGAGTTAGTAAAAGCTTGTGAGGAGGAGTTCGGTGTTTCCGCAGCAGCTGGTGTTGTTGTAGCAGCAGGTCCTGCAGCAGAGGCAGCAGAGGAGAAGACTGAGTTCGACGTTGAGTTAACTGAGGTTGGTCCTAACAAGGTTAAAGTTATCAAAGTTGTTCGTGAAGCTACTGGCTTAGGCTTAAAGGAAGCTAAAGACGTAGTTGATGGCGCTCCAAAGGTAGTTAAAGCTGGCGCATCCAAAGAGGAAGCAGAGCAGATCAAGACCGCTCTGGAGGCTGAGGGAGCAAAAGTTACTCTTAAGTAATTTTGATTTTCCATTGCTGATCAACACCCGGAATCGTATGGTTCCGGGTGTTTTTACATGGTTCTTCCTTGACAGAAAATGCCGGGGATGATATAATAGCTATGTATTCGAAGTGAGCTTTTGATTCACATATTTTTGTAAGTCATTTGGCGTCAGTTGATTTACAAAAATATGTGATTTTTTTGTTTCACCCCGAATCATCATATTATTTTTAGGAGGTACCATCATGAATAAGGGTACAGTTAAGTGGTTCAACGCAACTAAGGGATATGGCTTCATCACAAACGATGAGACTGGTGAAGAAGTATTCGTACATTTCTCCGGTATCGTAGCTGACGGCTACAAGACTCTGGAGGATGGCCAGAAAGTTACTTTCGATTTAGCAGAGGGTAACCGTGGTATGCAGGCTGTTAACGTTCACACTGCATAATTTCAGATAAACGAAGGATAAGAACCGGGAAGTCAAGAGATTGGCTTCCCGGTTCTTTTTTGTGTAACGGGTAATTCTGTTGAATTACCCGTTACACAAAAAACGCTCCGCGAGGATGCGCAGTGATTCTGTGAAGAATATGTCAGCTACGCTGACCAGAATCACGCGCCAAGTCTCACGGATGTTCGACTTGAATTCACAGGTAATTCCCCCCATAACCGTGAAGGTGAAAATTGTCCCCCTTATTAGTCAAAAATGTATGTGTTGATTTTGGGCGGAATCAGGTATGATAGAACCATCAAATCAATCAGGTTTATGGAGGCGGAGACATGAAAAAAGATTATGACAAAAACTATTATGTGGTGAAGGCTGACGAGATTGAGAAGAATTTTGATGCTGACGGAGTTGCAAAAACCGAACTTCTTCCAGGCGTATATGATGGTGGAATCCGCAGCTTCAAATATTTCTTAAAAGCAGGTTCTTCTGTGAAACCAGAATTGTATGCTGATAAGACCGTGATCATTTTCTTTGGTAAAGGAAATGGAGAATTAGAGGATTGTGATGGTGTTCATCAGATCACTGAACTGGCATTTTATGCACCGTTCTTTGACAAAGTACCATATGAGATCCGTGCAAAAGAAGACATGGAGTTTGTCTTTAATGTTGTTGATATGAATGAATATGACAAAGCAGAGTATGACAGATGGCATATTGCATTACCGTATTTCAGACTGCATAGTGAGTGTGTCCGCTATGTACAGGATTGCAAGGGACCACATACAGAGGCACGTATGGTTCTGTGTACCGGATGGTTAGGAAGAATCATTCTGGGAACTACCAGGGCAAATGGAGAAGGAACCACAGAGGCAGGACATCCGGCAGTACATCAGTGGAACTACTGTGTAGGCAATTCTGATTTCTCTATGAGCGTAGGATACAAGAAGGACAATAACATGGAGACCATCAACCATAAGGCTGGTGACTGGAGCTTCATCCCGGCAGGTGCTGACCATGATCTGGTATCGGAACCAGGCAAAGAGGTTTACTACGTGTGGTTTGAGCATTTTACCGATGAAGAAAAATTCAACAGAAAGAAAAATCCAGACGATTGATCTTACGGTTAGTGAGAAAGTGTAAAGCCCCATTGAGTGGTGATGCAGATTCTTTCAAATGAAATAAAAAATTGGCGTGTGAAGAATGAGTGATCATTTATCACGCGCCAATTTTTGTTTTTAAAAATAATCAGAGATATAAGGTTCAGACTGCTCGATGGCATCCTCAAGAAGATCAATAATTGCTTCGCTGGTATTTAAGCGTCCGACCTTCGCCAGATAACAGGGGCGTTTATAGCCCATCAGCATTGTAGTCATCGTCTGGATCGTTATTTGATCAGGACATTCCTCTGAAATCGGGGTTGCAGTTCCTCTGCCATTTTTATCAATTTTTAAACAGAAGGAGCCCTGATTGCATTCCATGATCGGATCCAGGAGAGTGAAATGCCATTCACGGTCATTATTGTCAGGCTTAAAGGGGTATTGAGCAATAAATTGCTGAAAATCTACAATCCTGGCCATGTAATAAGGGGAAATGGTTTCCTGTATCTCTGCATCATCGAAAAGGAAAGCGAGAGGTTCGCTGGTGAAGGTATTGCCCTCTACCCGTGTGATCATGGAAAAATGGGCAGATATAAAATTCCACAAGCCGATGCGGGCTTCCTCTGTATTGTAGATCATATCTTTTATATGAAAGATCTCATCTTCGATCCAATAGATTACGTATCCGTCCGGAACCTCCTTATCAGTGTAATAGATGGCAGCCATAATATCGTCCTGATCCCATAACCAGTATTCATTCCATGCCAGATCATCACGGATGACTGCACCGTGTGTATGAGCAGAATAGCGGTTATAGGTTTCCTGGATAGCGTTGCTTTCCGGTGCCACTCGGCGCACAAAGCCTGGAACCTGCCGTTTCTTTGGAAGCTGGAAATCTTTGATCTTATAAGTGATTTTGTCAGAAATCAGCTCCCAGCCTTTCCTGCGGTAATAGGGAATGGAGTACGGATACAGATAGGAAATGTACTGGCCTTTTTCACGCATATTTTTTAAAGCCTGTTCCAGAAGCTTGTGCATCAGCCCCATGTTGGAGTATTCAGGATATGTGCCGACCCCTGTGAGCCCACCCATAAAATAAATAGTTCCGTAGATGTTGATATGCATGGGATAAACAGCGACCTGGGAGACTAAGGTATTATCATCAAACCAGCCAATGACATCTGCCTTTTCCATAGTAGGGAATTTAGCGCGGATGATTTCTTTTTCCTGCCATCCGACATCGCTTAATTGATGATCCGTGACCTGAAATACATAGCGGAGCAGGGCATTATATTGTTCCATATGCTGACTGGACAGCTGCTGCATGTGTAGATGATTGTGATGCATAAAAACCTCCTGAATGTATTATGTGACATCGCATTGCTATGAATGGTTAATCAGTTTCTGCTTTTGATATGAATTGAGCCCGGTACTCGTTGGGAGAAAGTCCGGTATTCTTGTGAAATTGCCGGGAAAAGTATTTTTCGTCTTCAAAACCAACCAGATTTGCTACATCTTTAATCTTAACTCCCGGGGTTTCAAGAAGTTCTTTGGCATGATCGATCCTGATCTGGTTTAGATAGGAAACCATGCTGGTATGAAAGGTGTTTTTAAATTTTCGACACATATAATTTTTGTTGATGAAAAACAACTGGGCGCAGGAAAACTGACTAAAGGGCTTGGCGTAATTCAGGCGAATATAATGTGCGACCTGGTAGATTACGTCATTTTGCGGATTGGTGCTTGGAGAAGTCAGTTCTCCAGATAATTGAAACATTTCAAATTTGATGCTTTTTTTCAAACTTTCAAGCGATAAATGACCATCACTATCTAAAAATTGAAAATAAAATAGTTTCGGACAATCGGAAAGAGTGAGCTTTGGATATTGTCTGGAAAGTTCAATGTTCCAGTTTTCCATCAGATGATTAAAATGCTCAATCGCATGGAAAGCGGTCTGAAGACACAGATCGTCATCTTCAAAAAGTATATGGATCCATTCGCTGATAGAAGCATCTAACAGTTCTTCATTTCCAGTAATCAGCGCACTGAATAATTTCTGTTCCAGATCAGGCTGTTCCAATTGGCAGGAAGATTCACGTACCTGATTATAGAGAAGCAGGACCGGAGATTTGTTGAAAACAGTTTGATGGAAAAACGCAGTACGGGCCTGTTTGCAGGCGTTAAGAGCCATAGATGGAAAAGCCATAGGACGACTGATGCCAAAACTGAATGGAAGTGCATATTCACTGCATAGTTTTTCCAGAGAGTCCTGAAGTATCTGCAGCGCATCACTGGTGTGATGGTGCAAAAAAAGCAGTATCTCAGAGGTATCATCAGAGCTCCAGAAGCAGGAACCAATGTTATTCTTTTGAAGAATACCATCCAAAGAGGCGATAAATTCTTTCAACACGTTGTAGCTTTTTTCAGAATGTGTTGAAAAAAACGGGCCGCAGTTAGCATAACCAACCATACAGTTACGACATTGCTTCAGGCCAGGAACAATCTGAAGCAGATCTTGATAATACTTTTCGATAGAGCTCTGAGTCATGATACGGTAAAGAAGAGTTTCCTTACACAGAGAACTCATGGACTGGATCATATCCAGATGCTTTAAGGTCTGCCTTTTCTGGGCATCTTCCTTTTCCCATTGATTAATGGCGGTCTCTACAGCGGAAAATAACTGATCTGCATCGATCGGTTTTAGCAGATAATCCACACCGCCCTCTTTTAAAGCAGCACGGATATATTCGAAATTATTATATCCGGAAATGACGATCGTTTTAATCGGAATGGAAGTGCTATTTAAGTAATTCATCAGATCCAGTCCTGTTACATCTGCCATCAGTACATCTGTGATCAGGATTTCAGGTCGTTCCCGTTCAATGATGGTGATGGCATCTTTGGCTGACTGTGCCTCAAAAATCTCATCGAATTGGATCGGGGATATCTGAAGCAGATATCTGACCGTTTTGATTACATGGTATTCATCATCGACAATTAATAATTTCATGATGTTTGTTTCACTCCCTCCTCAAGTGTATTTAATATAATTTCGATATGGATGGTAGTGCCGCATTCATCATTGGGATAGATGGAGAGCTGGCACTGGTTGTTGTACATTAAAAGCAGACGCATGTAAACATTACAAAGTCCGATATGATTAGAAATATGAACATTTTGACGATCATTTTTTAAACGTGTTTCAAAGCTGGATGAAGTATCGGAAGGTTCTTCCTGTTTTGCATGTTGTTCCGCTTCTGTAAAATATCGAAGAACCGTGTTGGCACCTTGATTGGTTAATTCCTCTTTGGTATTTTTTAATTGTTCCTGGACCTGAGCCAGTGTATGAAAAGAAATGCCGATCCCATTGTCCTCTACTAAGATGTGAAGGATGTGATCCTTCAGAAAAGAACGGATCTGGATGCAGGCATCAGGGATCTTTAATAAGTTTCCATGTTTAAAAGCATTTTCTACCAATGGCTGCAGAATCATTTTAGGAACCAGGATTTCCAAGGTGTCGGGTTCGTTGTTTAATTCCAGACGGATATCTTTGTTGGAAAAACGCATTTTTTGTAAACGGATATAGTTACTGCAGTTGGTGATCTCCTGTTTTAAAGTAACCTTGTTATTTTTGGTATCCATGGAATACTGCATCATGTGTCCCAGGGTGGTGATGGAGCGGTAGACTTCCATATTATGGGTTTCTAAGGACTCCGCAGCAATGCATTGCAAGGTATTGTAAATAAAATGAGGGTTGATCTGAGCCTGCAGCGCCTTTAATTCACTGGATTTGTTAGCTAACTCCAACTGGTATTCCCGAATAACAAAATGGTTGATGGAGTAGATCATCTTCTGGATACTTCGGATCAGGCTTCCAATCTCATCATTTTCCGTATAGACCAGGTAGTCAGAAAGATGTTCATTCAAATTCCCTTTCTGGATCGCATCGGTGTATTTGGTCAATTGCCGTAACGGCTCAGTCTGCCGCATCACTGTGGTGACAGACAGTGTCAGGGCAATGAGCAGTGATAAAAATAAAAGAAAGGTGCTGTGCCGCAGGAAAATACTCGCATCCCGGTATACATAGTTTTTTGGTGTTGTTTTGATCATATACCAGTTCATGGAAGAGTCCTGAATGGGAACACAGTAATAATAATCCTTTCTGCTGGAATGTATGATCGATTGACCGGATGCAGCAGCCTGATCGGTCATGGTCAGAAACAATGGATCAGAAGAAAGGGTCCCATTAGCTGCAGCATCTGATGAAAAGATCACATGGTGTTTGGAATCGATGATTGAAAAGTGCTCTGCCTCATCATAAAGAGGAGAACACATACTTTGAAATACATCCAGAGGAATATCTATGGATAATTTAGCAATTGGTTCGTCAGTTGCAGGAATATCATAAATCGGAAGAACTAAAGTAACAACCATCGCATAGGTATTTAAATCGGTGTTTGTGAAATTGTAGTCATATTGCAGATGGGTGGGATTAATATATGTTTCATAAGGTGGAGTAGTCACTTTGCGTTCCTTCCAGACATAGATGTGTTCTTTTTCGTATTGCTGAAAGGTGTCGGTCAGGATCATGAGTCTTCGTAGCTTATATGCATCTAAATGGATCTGAGTTGCCTCCGGAACGATGCCATAAAGCTGCTGCAGATAACCGAATAACTGGTTGGTCACCTGTAATTGGCGGCTCGGAGAAAGCTTTTGCCCATTTAGTTTTAGAAGCGGAAGAATCTCACCATTAAAATGGATGCTTTTGGCAGTAAAGTCTGCAATCCTCATATAAGAAGTGATGGAATGGGAAGTGGCTTCCATCGTGTTTAGAGTCTGCTCCTGGTAGTTTTTAACTAATCTGGACTTTGTTGCAGTATAGGAATAACAGCAGTAGATCAACATCGGTACGATCAGGCAGACAGATAGAAACTTTATCATACGGATGTGAACACTCTCATAAGGCTTTGTATTCATGAAAAATCCTCCTGAAGGCAGAATAGAGAATTGCAATCTGCTTCTTATTAATTATGATATAATACCCGCATATGAAAGGCAAGAAAAGGGCAGATGATTTTTAAAGAAAAAAGTGAAAATTGTCCACCTGAAAAGCAATACTGTCAGTGTAAAAATAAGGTCAGAACCGGTAAAATCAGGACATAAACAATCTTCCTGAGCCGTGAATTTCTGACGGAATGGAGAATGCCAATGAAAAAAGTGAATAAAATTGCCGCATTGATCGCAGGCATCTGTTTGATCAATGCAGGATGTGCGGTCCATAATGAAGAGCCGAAGGAGTCGCAGGGGATGGTCACGCTTCAGGTCTGTATTGCAGAATCCCAGTGGGATCAGAGCATTGATGGACTGACAAAGCTTTATTTGAAGGAACATCCGGAGATCAAAGATATCGAGTGGATTTTGGTTCGCCAGAATTCATATTGGGATCTGATGGATATGAAACTGGCTACCGGAACTCTTCCGGATATTATGGAAGCAGGAGCGGGAGAAAAATTGAGGGAGTGGAGTGTCCACCTGATCCAGCTGGATGATCTTCCCGTACTGACACAGATGTTTCCGGATGTAGTGGAGGCAGGAAAGATCGATGGGCATTATTATTCGGTTCCGGATGCCATCTATGGGATGGGAATCCTCTATAACATGGAATTGTTAAAACAAGCCGGATGGGAACGGGTACCGAGAACAAAATCACAATTAAAACAGCTTTGCGAGGATCTGGAGAAAAAAGACATTTTCCAGTTCATGAATCCTTATCACGAGATCAATACCTGGGTAGAAAATGGATTGCTGCAGATGACGGCGTTAAAACCGGACCCCAAGCTGTATATCCGGAGATTGAAGAAAAATACACAGAAACCGATTGTAGATGATCCGGACTGGCAGGCATTATTTGATTTTTGTGACCTGACGCTGGAATATGGAAACCGGAGACCACTTCAGCTGGATACAGATCTGGCAAGAAATTATTTTTATATTGGGCGATATGCCATGATTTTAAACGAAAGCGCCAGAGATTTAAGTGGAATGAAAGAAGCGGGACAGGGGGTTGATCAGGTAACCCAGATTGGTCCAATGTTATTAAGCGATAATGCAGAGAAAAATCCACTTTTGATGGATACGGTACGATTTGGTGTTACAAGAAACTCAAAACATCAGAAAGAAGCAAAAGAGTTCATTAATTGGATGAGCGGAGACAGTGGAGCACTGGCTTACCAAAAAGAAAACATGGGAATCATGCCGGTGATTGCTTCCGAGTGCCAGACAGGCTTATGCAGCATGGCAAAGGATACGTATGAATACTATACAAGGCATAAAATGACCGATGATCTCATGGGCTATCTGCCCATAGGAATCGCAGAAACAACAAGCGAGGAATGGGCCAGGTACATTACAGGGGAAATAGACAGAGATGAATTGTTAGCTGTTTATGAAAAATATTGGGATGATTATTCCAAACAAGAATAAGGAGGTTATGATGGGGGTTATCAAGTATCAAAAAAAGGAGAACATGGCATTTGAGATTTTGCCAAATGGGGTAAAAAGGGCAGAAATGCTGCCTGGTATGGTTGAAGGCGTACATACTTATAAATGCCAGGTAAAAGCGGGAGAAACGGTTGAACTGGAGGTGTTTGGTGATATCACACAGCTGATCTATATTACCAGTGGTGAATGTTATATCACAACCAGAGATAAAGCATTTATGGTGACAGAGCCATCACTGTTCATTCCGAATATGGATCTGGAAAAAAATGTCCTTCACGCAGTCACGGATGTGGAGTATCTGCAGTTAACCTGCGAGATGCTTCCGATGGATGTGGAATGGTGGGGAAAATGGCATATCTCCCTTCCGAGATTTTGTCCGTTGAGCCAGTGTATTCAGTATACAGAAGGCTTCCGGCCAGATGGAATCAAGGCATACTCGATTCTGGATACCCATTGGATCACCAGAATGACGATGGGCGCTATTATTGGAAAAGGACCGAATAAAGCAGATCCGCACAGACATCATGATCTGTACCAGTGGTATTACGGAATGCCTGGCACAAAGTTTTTGTACAAAGCTGGTGATGAGGAAATCGAACTCTCTGAAGGGGATTTTGCATTTATCCCGGTTGATATTGATCATGCCATCGAGATAAAAGAAAACGAAAACGTGAATTATGTATGGTTTGAAATCGCAGTTCCAGAATTGGCATACAAATAAAGACCAGTTAAGTAAAAAATAATATAATGGAGGAAAACATTATGAAGAAAGTATTATCAGTTACACTGGCAGCAGCAATGGCAACCGTAACACTGGCAGGCTGCGGCGGCGGAAATTCTGCACAGCAGACCACAGCAGCAGCAACAGAGGCAGCCACCACAGCAGCAGGGGAGTCCGCAGCAGCAGACAGCAAGGCAACAGGTGACCAGGAACCGGTTACGATCCGGTTCAGCTGGTGGGGCGGCGAATCCAGACATAAGGCAACCCTGGAAGCTGTTGATGCATTTATGAAAGAGTATCCGTGGATTACTGTAGAATGCGAGTACAGCGCATGGGATGGCTGGCAGGATAAAGTTGCTACGCAGTTAGCTGGTGGAACGGCGCCGGATCTGATGCAGATCAACTGGAACTGGTTATATCAGTATTCCGGAGATGGTTCTAAGTTTGTGGATCTGAATCAGTATTCGGACATCATTTCTTTGGAAAATTTCCCGGAAGTAAATCTGGAGGCAATGACAGTAGCTGGCAAATTACAGGGTGTTCCGATCAGTGTGACCAGTAAATTATTTATGTGGCAGAAGACTTCCTTCGATAAGGCAGGAATTGAGATTCCAACAACATGGGATGAGTTATTGGCAGCAGGCAATACCTTTAAAGAGAAGCTGGGTGATGACTACTATCCATTGGCTGATGAGGGCTATGAGAGATTCTGGATTATGAACTGGTATCTGCAGCAGAAATACGGAAAACCATGGGTAAAAGACATGGAGGTTCAGTATACCGTAGAAGAAGTGACAGATGGCATGAATTTCATCAATTCCCTGGAAGAGAATCATGTAGAGCCAAGCATCGCAACGATCCAGGCAGATGGAGCAGAAAGCTTCTTATCCAATCCGAAATGGATGGATGGTCATTACGCAGGAATCCTGGAGTATGACTCTGCAGCAAATAATATCGTAAATTCTGTCAATGATGGTATCGAAGTTGTGATGGGTGACTATCTAACTGGAGCTGGTGACAATGGCTTTGGTATGAGCAAGGTTTCCCAGGGCTTTGCGATCACCGAGACTTCCCAGCACAAAGAGGAAGCTGCATTGCTTATGGAGTTTTTAACATCCAACGAGACTGGCGTAAAAATCTTAAATACCCAGAGAGGTATCCCATGTAATACCGTAGCATTAAAGATTCTGGAGGATGAGGGTCTGGTTGATAAATATGTAGCAGAGGCAAATGCGATCACAAGCGATACCTGCATATATTCCTTTGATCCGAACTTCGAGAATTCTGCATTAAAAGAGCGTACCGGCGTTTATTATGAGGTATTCGATAATTTAAGTGCAGGCGGAGATCCGGCAGAACTGGCTCAGTACCTGATCGATTCTGTGAATGATGTCAATGCATCTAATCCATATTAATAATCAGATTTTAAGGGAAATCAGCGGCCGTGGAAGAACCAGAAGGGTTTCCACGGCCCTTCTTATATCCAAAAGGGGCAGAGGAGGAGAAGATGGAACTGCAGAAATTTTTTAAGGACTATATGAATGACTATAAGGGTCTGGATATCTATCGGGAAACGGTAGATGGCCAATATTTTAACGAGTGGAATTATGAAGACGGATGTCTGCTCCTGGGATGCAAAAAGATGTATGAAGTGACCGGAGATGACTTTTACCGGGAGTATATCATCCGTTTCATGGATCCTTATGTGAAGGAAGACGGGGAAATCAAGAGTTATGTATTAAGTGAATATAACCTGGATTTTATCAATGCAGGAAAACTGTTTTATTTTATGTATGATGAGACCGGAGAAGAACGATGGAAAAAGGCAGCAGATAAGTTGATGGAGCAGCTGCATTATCAGCCGAGACTGACAACAGGAAATTTCTGGCATAAGCTGATCTATCCATTCCAGGTGTGGCTGGATGGTCTTTATATGGCGCAGCCGTTTTATATGGAATATGAAAATCGTTTTCAAGGACGAAAAAATTACTATGATATCATTGGACAGTTTAAGAGCGTGAGACGGCATCTATATGATGAACAGACTGGCTTGTATTACCATGCGTATGATGAATACAAAGAGAGAGACTGGGCAGACAAGGTAACAGGACTTTCACCCAACTTCTGGCTTCGTTCCATCGGCTGGTATCTGATGGCATTGGTTGACTGCTATGAACTGGCAAGCGAAGAATTGTATGACTGTAAGAGAGAACTGGGTGATCTGTATCGCGAAGCGATACGCGGCGTTTTAAAGTGGCAGGATAAGGAGAGTAAGCTATTTTATCAATTGATCGCGCTGCCTGAGGCAGAAGGAAATTATCTGGAATCTTCAGGATCATTGATGATCGCATATTCGATCATGAAAGCCTGCAGGCTGGAATTACTGTTGGCAGATAAGTACCAGCAGATTGGAGAAGAGATTTTTCGTGGGGTCATGGATCTGCACCTGACAGATCATGACGGCAGGCTGCATTTAGGGCATACCTGTGAGGTGGCAGGTCTTGGACCGAGACATGAGCGGAATGGCAGTGTGGAATATTATCTGTCAGAACCGGTGGTGGAGGATGATCCCAAAGCCCAGGGAGTTATGATGATGGCTTATGGGGAATATCTTCTCCTTCATAATAATGAGGAATGATAGAAAGGATGGTATCGAGTATGGCAAAAACAGCAGAAAGCGTGCCTGTGAAAAAAACGGCATGGCAGAAGTTCTGGAAGAGGAACAGGGGACTGTTATATGTTCTTCCGTGGCTTTTAGGATTCTTGTGTTTTAAGTGTTATCCATTCTTTTCTTCTTTTATTTACAGTTTAAAGGATTTTAACCTGTTCAAAGGAGATGCTGATTTTATCGGATTGGGAAACTATATTAAGATTTTCAATACGAAGAAGTATATGAAGGCTTATCTTGTAACCTTTAAATATGCGTTTATCACGGTTCCTTTAAAATTGATCTTTTCTCTTTTTATCGCATATATCTTAAACTTTAAGATCAAGTTTGTGAAGTTTTTCCGAACCGTATACTACATCCCATCAATTCTTGGCGGATCAGTAGCAGTTGCGATCGTATGGAAATTCTTATTCCAGTCTGACGGACTGATCAATCAGGTACTCCGCTTCTTTGGCGGTTCTGGTATTAACTGGCTTGGAAGTCCGAAGTATGCACTCTGGGTCATCTGTCTTTTACATGTATGGCAGTTTGGCTCTGCTATGGTAATTTTCTTAGCTGCATTAAAGGGTGTTTCACAGGATCTGTATGAGGCGGCTGCAATCGATGGAGCAGGAAAATGGAGACAGTTTTTCAGTGTGACGGTTCCACTGATCACACCGGTTATTTTTTATAATCTGGTTACACAGCTTTGCAACTCTTTCCAGGAATTTAACAGCGCGTATATCATTACCAAGGGCGGTCCTTTAAGCTCTACGACATTGATCTCCCTGTTGGTATATCAGAGTGCATTTAAGTCTTACGATATGGGAATTGCCTGTGCAATGGCATGGGTACTGTTTGTGATTGTTGCAATCTTTACGGTAATTGCATTCTTAAGCCAGAAATACTGGGTTTATTATTCCGATGATGAGAGGTGATCAGGATGACAAGAAAAACTAAAAATACGATATCAACCATACTCCGATATGTTGTTTTGTGTGCGGTAGGTGTCCTGATGTTTTATCCGATGCTTTGGATGGTGGGCGCTTCTTTAAAGGCAGACAATAATGAGATCTATTCTACAATTAGTTTTATTCCTAAAAACCCATCCTTTGCAGCATATGTAAAAGGCTGGACAGCAACAGGATACAGCTTTGGAAAATTCATGATGAACACGTATATTATTGTATTTCCAAAGGTTGTCGGGATCGTGATCTCCACGATCATCACTGCATATGGCTTTTCAAGATTTCAGTTTGTAGGAAAGACCTTTTTATTTGCAGTATTGATGAGTACACTGTTTCTTCCACAGGTAGTTTTGAATATTCCACAGTTCTTAATGTTTACAGACCTTGGCTGGGTAGATACCTATAAGCCGCTTGTTGTACCGTCTTTCTTTGCCAATGAGCCGTATTTCGTATTTATGCTGGTGCAGTTTATGAGATCAGTATCCAAAGAGATGGAAGAGGCAGCGGAGATCGATGGCTGTAATTCTCTGCAGAGATTAATCTATATCGTAGTGCCGATCGTGAAACCGTCCATTGTTTCTGTAGCATTATTCCAGTTCATGTGGAGCTCCAATGACTTCCAGGGACCATTGATCTATATTAATACGGTAACGAAATACCCGGCATCCCTGGGACTGCGTCTGATTGCCGATAGCGAGACTGGTTTTGAGTGGAATAAGATTCTTGCACTTTCAGTAATCTCCATCATTCCGACCCTGATCGTCTTTTTCCTGGCTCAGGATCAGTTTATCGATGGTATTGCAGCTGGTGGTGTAAAAGGTTAAAAAGGAGGAGACCTATGTTAAAATTTTCTGTTCTATTTCTCACATCCCGTAAGGCGATGATCGAGGTGGAAGATTTTGGTATCTGGAATACCAATGAGCCCTATGAGATCTGGCTCAACGGGGAAAAATATATGGAATCAGACCGTGCTACGCAGACGATTAAAAATCTGAAACCGGATACGGATTATGAGATCCAGATAAAGAGCAAAAATGATAGTTCGGAAATCACGGTGATTCATACAGATTATGAATTTGTTACACTGGATGTAAAGCGCTTTCAGGCAGTTGGTGATGGAATCCACGATGATACTGCTGCAATACAGGCAGCGATCATGGCATGCCCGGCGCAGAGCCGTGTCTGGATTCCAAAGGGTATTTACAAGGTTTCCAGCCTGTTTTTAAAGAGCAATATCTGCATTGATCTGGATGATGAGGCTGTGCTTTCTGGAACGATTGACCGAAAAATGATTCCGGTACTTCCTGGTATGATCCAGAGTTATGACGAAGAAAAAGAATATAATCTCGGATCATGGGAAGGAAATCCATTGGATTGCTTTGCGAGTATGATCACCGGAATTGGTGTTTCCAATGTGGTGATCACCGGTGGAGGTGTGCTGGATGGCAATGCTGCCAATGATAACTGGTGGGAGGATGACAGAGCAAAGATCATAGCATTCCGCCCGAGAATGATCTTTTTAAATAATTGTGAGAATGTGACGGTTCATGGTCTTACTGTCCAGAACAGCCCGTCCTGGAATCTGCATCCGTATTTTTCCAGAAAGATCCGTTTTTTGGATCTGACCATTTTAAATCCATGGGATTCTCCGAATACAGATGGGATGGATCCGGAATCGGTCAATGGCCTGGAAGTGATCGGTGTTCATTTTTCACTGGGAGATGACTGTATTGCCGTGAAGTCCGGCAAGTATTATATGGGTCATAAGTACAAAGAACCATCACAGAACTTAGAAATCCGTCAGTGTTATATGGAAAATGGTCATGGAGCTGTTTCGATAGGAAGTGAGATGGCTGGCGGTGTGAGAAATCTTCATGCCAGTAAATGTATCTTTAAGAATACAGACCGCGGCTTGCGGATCAAAACCCGTCGCGGAAGAGGCAAGGACGCAACGATAGAAGGAATCTGTTTTGAAGACATTCAGATGGAAGATGTAAGGACTCCTTTTGTAGTGAATTGCTTTTATAATTGCTGTGATCCAGATTGTCATTCAGAGTATGTAAAGTGTAAATCTCCGCTTCCTGTTGATGAGAGGACACCGGCAGTGAACCATCTGGTATTTAAAAACATTGAGTGCAGCCATTGCCATGCAGCAGGTGCATTTCTTTATGGACTTCCAGAGCAGAAGATCGATTATGTAGAAATGGAGAATATCCATGTCGATTATGCTTCTGATCCAGTTCCAATGGAACCAGCTATGATGGATGACTTGGGAGAAACATGCAAGTTAGGTTTATATATCAATAATGCGAATACACTGGTCATGAATCATGTAACGGTAGAGGGCAATGAGGGAGAAGCCTTTGATTTCCATAACATTGATCATTTGATCGTAGACGGAGAGGAGAAAGGAGCTGTTCGGTAGTATGATCATTTCAACAACAGGAACTTTGTCACAGGATGATAACTTTCTAGTCTATCATGGCCCATATGCGGAGATTATTCCACAGATGGCAGAGGACGGTTATCAAGGTGTGGAAATGCATATTTTTGATTCGGCGGAGATCGATCGACAGGAATTGTGGAGCTTATTGAAAAAATATAACATTCGCCTGACATCGATCGGAACCGGTTCTGTCTATGGACGGCTGCATTACAGTCTCGGTGCTGCAGACCAGGCAGTACGAAAGGCAGCCATCCGGCATCTGGAACAGCATATGGTGACAGCAGCTCCGGATCAGGCACTGGTGATTTTAGGACTGGTGGCGGGACGGTTTTCCGACTGCCATGATGATGGAGAAGAGTTTAAGAAGAATCTGACTGACAGCTTACACAAGCTGGATGATCTGGCTGAACATTATCAGGTACGGCTTGGATTCGAGATCATGAACCGGTTTGAAAGCGACTATCTGACAACGATTGCGGAAGGCGTGGAGTATTTAAAAAAAGAAAAATTTCAAAAGCTGCTGCTTCATATTGATACCGTCCACATGAATATTGAGGAGGCTCATATCGGAGATGCGATCCGGGCAGGAAAAGGGTATATCGGTCATGTCCATGTGGCAGATAATGACCGCTGGTATCCGGGACATGCTCATTATGATTTTCAGGAAACGATCCAGGCATTAAAGGAGATTGGATATGATGGCGCATTAGCGTTGGAAACGAACTGTGAACCGGACACACGGACCTGTGCCCGAAAGAGTCTGGAGTATTTGAAGAGGATCCTTGGAGAATAAAACTATATGATGTTTAGCAGGAAACAATTAGTATCTTTGATTGTCCCGCTGATCGTGGAACAGGTATTTTTAGGAACAATCGGGATTGCGGATATGCTGATGGTAGCACCGGTGGGAGAAGTGGCGATATCCGGAATTTCCCTGGTTAATTCGATTAATATGCTGTTCCACAGCGTATTTTCGGCTCTGGCAGCTGGTGGCAGCATTTTGTGTATTCAGTATCTGGGAAAAGGCGATGATAAAAATGCGAATTCCGTTGCTAAGCAGCTTTTGATCCTTTCAGTTACATTAGCAGTGATCTTAGGATTATGCTGCTGTGCTGGGAATCAGTTCCTTCTGAAAAGTATTTTTGGAAATGCAGAGCCACAGGTACTCAAGGAGGCAGTGACCTATTTCTATTTATCGGCACTTGCATATCCCTGTATTATGCTGTTTGATTCCTGCAGCGCTTTGTTCCGAGGCATGGGAGAATCCAGAATTTCTCTTGCAGGATCTGTAGTGACCTGTCTGACCAATATTGTACTGAATGCAGCGTTGATCTATGGGATGGGCTGGGGCGTATTTGGAGCCGGACTCGCGTCATTACTTGCGAAAGGAATTGGTGGTGGATTTTTACTGATATGTCTCGGAATGGGCGAGAGAAGCGTCGGATTAAGAAAATTTGCCGGTCTTCCGAGAGAAAGCTTCATTGTCAGGAATATCATGCGTTTGGCAGTTCCGATGGCCTTAGAGGATGGGATTTTTCATGTTGGTAAGCTTTTGGTGCAGGGTGTTGTTACATCTTATGGGACAACTGCGATTGCAGCAAATGCAGTGGCATTAACGGTGGCAGATTTTATCCAGATGCCGGCTTATGCAGTTGGACTAGGCATGACAACGGTCGTAGGGCAGTGCATTGGAGCTGAACGGAAGAAAGAAGCACAGTTTTATGCGTCACACATATTATTTGTTTCCTTTCTTTTAGAAGCGGGGCTGGCAGTTGCGGCATATGTGTGGTCAGGGCAGATTACAGGATTTTATCGCCTGACGGAAGAAACGGCTGCAGTGGCCAGACAACTGATCTGCTTCCATTCGCTCATCTGCGGTGTGACCTGGGTATTTGCCTTTAATATCCCGTGTGTATTAAAGGCATCCAGCGATGTGAATTTTGTGTTGGGAATTTCCATTTTTTCCATGTGGACCTTCCGCGTGGGATGCAGTTATCTGTTCCGTGAATTCCTGACAGTAGGTGTTCTGGGTGTCTGGATGGCAATGGGACTGGACTGGGCTTTTCGGGGAATGATATTTTATCTGAGAATGCGCAGCGGGAAATGGATGGAGAAAAAGTTTATATGATGTTACCGTTCGTGCAATGCATGAACGGTAACAATATAAGAAATGTAAGCGCTTACAAAAAAGTGCTTGCATTGTGAAATGAAATGTTGTATAGTAGTTTCAGAAACAAATGTAAGCACTTACAATTTTATGGAGGTCGGCAGACAATGAGCAATCGTAAAGAAACAGTTATTCAGTTTGGCGAGGGTGGATTTTTAAGAGGTTTCGTAGATTATTCTTCCAGAAATTAAAAGACCAGAACTTATTTGATGGTTCTGTTGTGATCGTACAGCCTATCGAGAAAGGTATGTGCGAGATGCTGGAGAAGCAGAACTGTGAGTACAACCTGTTCTTAAGAGGTATTGATAATGGTCAGGTCGTTAACGAGCATACGCACATCGACGTGATCTCCAGATGTGTTAATCCATATACAGATAACGCAGCATATATGGCACTGGCTGAGAACCCGGATTTCCGCTTCATCGTTTCTAACACAACAGAGGCAGGTATCCAGTTCGTAGCAGACAACAAGTTCGAGGATGCTCCGGCAAAGAGCTTCCCTGGCAAACTGACCCAGTTATTATATAAGAGATTCCAGTTAGGCTTAAAGGGCTTTATCATCCTGTCCTGCGAGCTGATCGACCACAACGGCGAAGAACTGGAGAAGTGCTGCGAGCAGTACGCAGATCTGTGGAACTTAGGCGATGAGTTCAAGGCATGGTTAAAGAAAGAGAATGATTTCTGCTCTACCTTAGTAGACCGTATCGTAACCGGTTTCCCAAGAGACGAGCATGCAGCTCTGTGCGAGAGAATCGGCGAGCAGGATAATATGATGGATACCGCTGAGATCTTCCATCTGTGGGTAATCCAGGGACATCATGAGGACGAGCTTCCACTGCAGAAGGCTGGCTTCAATGTAATCTGGACTGACAACGTAGATCCATACAAGAAGAGAAAAGTAAGAATCTTAAACGGTGCTCATACTTCCATGGTATTAGGAGCCCGTCTGTACGGCTTAGAGACCGTGGGACAGTGCTTAAAGGATGAGAAAGTATCCGCTCTGTTAAAGAAATGCATCTTCGAGGAGATCATTCCTACCATCGGTGATACCGAGGACAACCGCAAGTTCGGTGCAGCAGTTCTGGAGAGATTCTCCAACCCATTCATCAAACATCTGCTGCTGTCCATCGCACTGAACTCCGTTTCCAAGTTTAAAGCAAGAGTTCTGCCGACTATCTTAGAGTACAAAGAGGAGAAAGGTTCCTATCCACAGGGTCTGACATTCTCTCTGGCAGCTCTGATCGCATTCTATCGCACCGATGAGGCGAACGATGATGAAGAGATCATGAAGTTCATGAAGACTGCTTCTGTAGCAGACATCTTAAAGAAGTCCGAGTACTGGGGCCAGGATTTAAGCGATATGCTTCCAGTTGTTCAGGAGTACTATGACCTGATCGAAGAGAAGGGCATGGGCGCTGCATACGATGTAGTTCTGTCAAGATAATAAAAACTGAAGTAAGCGATGTGATAAGAGAGGGGCATGTCCATTTACGGACATGCCCCTCCTTGACATATAAGTAATCATTCACTAAAATAAGCATAGAAACAAAAGTGAGGTGATAAGAGTATGGCTGTATTAGCAGAAACAAACAAATCAAACACTTTTACTTATGATGAAAATACGAAGATGAAACTGTTACTGAAAACATTGGATGATGCCCTTGATGATGTTGAACAGGGGAGAGTTCAGACACTTGAGGAAGCATGGGTAGAAATTGATGCTGTTTGACGGAGGATTATGGAGCATTACAGAGTTATGATTGCTCAGAGTGGAAAAGAGGTTATTGTTTTAAGGGTTTTACAAGATCGACAGAATTGGCAATACATAATTGGACAGTGGATTAAATCGACAAAAATGTTATGATATGAAAGTGGCTGCCACGAAATCATCAAAAATCACAGCTGCTTAGTATCAAAAACAACGCCGCTTCAGAGAAAAATCTCTGCGAAGCGGCGTTATTTTTGATTTTACTGCTCCGTCATCAGCACTTCCACATACGCCAGAATGAGCGGCGCCACGCCCTTGGCCTCATTCTTTACTACGGGTTCTCTCATATAATAATCAAAAGTGCCTTCCCGCATCTCCTTATTTCCAAGACCTGCCACCAGGCAGATGCCGCCTAACTGCAGTTCACCGTTTTCCTCAGACAGATATTTTTTGCAAATCCCGTCAAAGGCTTTCTTGCCATAAACAAAATAAGAATCATCTAAAAATCCCAGTCGCACGCTCTTCATGATAGCGTAAGCAAAGATGGCGGAACCGGAGGTCTCCAGGTAATTTGGGCGGATACCACCGCGGTTGACTACCTGATACCACATGCCGGTTTCCTCATCCTGGTATGGAAGCATAGAATCGATCAACTCATGATAGATCCGGCCCAGAGTTTCTTTTTCTTCCTTCATGGATTCTGGCATCACCTCCATGGTGTCGATCAGTGCCATGGCATACCAGCCAAGGGCGCGGAGCCAGAAGTTGTCGGAAAGACCTGTTACTTTGTCGCACCAGAAGCTTTCGCGGGAATCGTCATAAGCGTGATAATAAAGTCCATTTCTCAAATCCCGCATCTTATCGTAAACGGTAAGAAACTGCTGGTAGCTGTCCTCACAGTTTTTTCCATCGTTGAAGGTCAATTCATACTGCATATAGAACGGCTGTGCCATATAAAGGCCATCCAGCCATATCTGGTTCGGATAGATCAGCTTGTGCCAGAAATTGCCGGTAGATGTGCGTGGCTGCCCCTGAAGCTGGCTGTATACCGTATCCATGGCCTTGCGATATTTCGCTTTACCGGTCAGTTTATATAAGTCAAATAAGGTCTTGCCGGCATTGACATTGTCCAGATTGTATTCCTTCGGGTCATAGGAAAGAATGGAACCGTCTTCACATACAAAATAATCAATAAATGCATCGGCAAATTCCAGATAAGCCGGGTTCTTCTTAATGTGATAAAGTTCCAGAATGGCATTGATCATGCAGCCATCAATATAGTTCCAGGAAGGTTTTGCCCCCTGCCGGATCTTTTCGATATTCCAGATCGGTGCCTGAGGGCTGCTTTTTTCTAAAAGCTGATCAATATAGCGGTCAAGGATTTCCATACTCATACCTCTTTCTATAATTGCTGAAAACTTTGCGTTTCAAACGTTTGCATATAGTATATATTAACATAGACGACACAGAAAAGAAATTAGTCATTAGCACCAAAAAGATGGTGAAAAAATAGACAAAATATATAATAGACAAGCAATATAAACAATGCTATAATACAGACATCAACAAGAAATGGTGCATGTTTTTGACACGGTACAATCGCGAAGCGGCGGAGGTGTCGAATATGCATAATTTTTTGCAAGATTGTGCAAACCTTTGCAACATTAAAATTTGCAACCGGGAGCGCACACAAAATAGGAAAGGGAGAGTAATTATTATGAGAAGAAGCATTAAAAAAGCAATGTCCCTGACACTGGCTTCCGCCATGACACTGTCTTTAGCAGCATGCGGCGGCAGCAACACTGCAAAAGAGACAACCGCAGCAGCAGCGGCTGATACGACAGCAGCAGAGTCTTCTGCAGCAGGTGATGCAGCAGACAGCCAGGAACCAGTGGAATTAAAGTTCTCCTGGTGGGGCGGTGACTCCAGACATGAGGCAACAGAGAAAGCAGTAGCAGCTTTCATGGAGAAATATCCATATATTACCGTAACTACCGAGTACGGCGCATGGTCCGGCTGGGAAGAGAAACAGGCATTAAACATCATGGGCGGCAATGCAGCAGATGTAATGCAGATCAACTGGAACTGGATCGAGTCTTACAGCGGTAACGGTACAAACTTTGCAAATCTGGAAGATTACTCCGATGTTCTGGATCTGACACAGTTCCCATCTGATGCTCTGGAGCTTTGTAAAGCAGATGGCAAATTAATGGCAGTGCCGGTAGCATTAACCGGACGTCTGTTCTACTGGAATAAGACCACATTTGACGAAGTTGGCGTTGCTCTGCCAACAGATGAGGCTTCCTTATTTGCAGCAGGCGAGGCATTCAAGGCTTACAACGAGGATTACTATCCATTAGCGCTTAGTGAGTATGATCGTATGATCTTCTTAGTATATTATCTGGAGTCCGTATATGGAAAACCATGGGTAGAGAACGGCGAAGTACAGTATACAGAGGAAGAGATCGCAACTGGCATGGACTTCATCAACAAACTGGAAGATGGTCATGTGATCCCAACACTGGCAACCATCAACGGCGATATGGCCGATTCTCTTGATAAGAACGCAAAGTGGATCGATGGTAAATATGCAGGTATCTTCGAGTGGGATTCTTCTGCATCCAAGTTCCAGAAGGCAGTTGTTGAGAGTACCAACAAACCAAACCAGGAATTTGTAATTGGCGATTTCATCAAATTTGGTGATTACAATGGTGGATTTACCAAGATCTCTATGGGTCTTGCAGTTTCCGCTAACTCTGCTCATCCAAAGGAAGCAGCAATGCTGATCAACTACCTGTTAAATGATCCGGAAGGCATCGAGATCTGCGCTACTGAGCGTGGTATCCCATGCTCCGCAGCAGCAAAGACAGTATTAGATGAGAAGAATCTTGGCAACGCATTAGTAAAAGAAGCAAATGCGAAAGTTATGGATCACTCCAAGTTCCCACTGGATTCCAAGTTTGAGCACAATGACTTAAAGGCTAATCCAGATGGTGTTTACTACAAAGTATTTGGTAAATTAAGCTCTGATGATTATGATGCAGCAGCAGCAGCGAAGGCACTGTTAGACGGTGTAAATGAGACTCTGGGCAACTAATTTTATAAGGATTGACAGAATCAGACAGGCATAAAGCAACAGGCGAAGCCGCCGGGATCAAGCTCCGGCGGCTTCAATAAAGAAATAGTAGGAACTGTGATATAGGTATAGGGATTAGTATGGATATTAGAGAAGCAGTAAAGGATAAGGCAAACTATGCCGATATTGTAACATATTTTCAAAATTTGAATATTCTTGATTTGGACCAGATGGCCCTGTTAATTGACACCATAGACGAGATGTCCGAGGAAATCTTTGAACATTACCGGGCACTGCAGCTGATTTTCCGTAAGGAGGCTGCGGACATAATTGAACAAAGGAAACAGGAAGGCAGTTTTGCATTTCTGACCGAGGCTCAGCAGAAAAAGCTTTTCGGAATTCTGGAGAAAGGGTGCGGACTTCGCACCATCAATCGGGAGAAATATGAGGAGTATCTGGCTGAACTGAAATAAATGGTAACTATTCAGTAGGTCTGCGCACATGCTGCGCTGACCGTAAGAACACATAGGCTAGAAAGCAAAAATCCCATCAGCGAAGCTGATCTGGAATGGATTTTTGCTCGTAACTATGAAGGTACTGAATAGTTACAATAAATGAAAGATAGGAAATTAGGAGAAATAGGAGGCAGCAGTTATGAAGCAGCAGAAAAGCTTACATAAGGTTCTGACAGAAAACATCGGTTTTGTGTTTGTATTACCGTGGCTGATCGGTTTTCTGTTATTTAAGGTGTATCCATTTGCATCTTCCCTGTATTACAGCTTCACCAACTATGATATGTTCAGCGGAATCAGCAAATACGGTATGATGAACTACAACAAGATCTTTACCGATGAAGATATCTTAAGAGCGTTTAAAGTAACCTTTAAATATGCAATTTTCGATGTACCGTTAAAACTGGCATTCGCTTTATTTATCGCATATATTCTGAATTTTAAATTAAAGGGAGTAAACTTCTTCCGTACCGCTTACTATATTCCATCCATTTTAGGCGGTTCCATCGCGATCGCGATCCTGTGGAGAGCAGTATTTAATACGGATGGTCTGATCAATACCGTGATCACAGCATTTGGCCTTCCGAAGATCAACTGGATGGCAAGTGATAATGGCGCGTTAGCAGTGATCGTGCTTCTGCGAGTATGGCAGTTTGGTTCGGCCATGGTCATTTTCCTGGCAGCATTAAAGGGTGTGTCCCAGGATCTGTATGAGGCAGCTTCCATCGACGGCGCCGGCAAATGGACCCAGTTCTTCAAGATTACCGTACCGTTAATCACACCGGTTATTTTTTATAACCTGATCACCCAGTTATGCCAGGCGTTCCAGGAGTTCAACGGACCGTTCTTAGTAACCAAGGGTGGACCAAACGGCGCGACAACCTTGATTTCTGTATTGATCTACAACAACGCATTCTTACGTCACAAGATGGGTATGGCAAGTGCACAGGCATGGGTACTGTTCATTATCGTATGTGCGTTGACCGGTATTGCGTTTGTCAGCCAGAAAAAATGGGTTTATTATTCTGATGAGGATGGGAGGTAGAATATCATGACAAGAGAGCAGAAAAGAAAAATCAGTACCGTGATCCGTTATACCCTTTTGATTGCTGTTGGATTTATCATGGTATATCCGTTGATCTGGATGGTCGGCGCTACCTTCAAGACCAACTCCGAGATCTTTACCAGCGCCTGGTTCTGGCCAAAGAATCCGGTATTTGATGGCTATGAGAATGCATTTAAGAACTATGGTGGAAAGATCAACCTGATCTTATCCATGTTAAACACTTACAAGATCGTCATCCCAAAGGTGGTTTTCACCATTGTATCTGCAACGATCACTGCATACGGTTTTGCCAGATTCAACTTCAAGGGTAAAGGTTTCATGTTTTCCATGATGATGGCAACCTTATTCCTTCCACAGGTTGTATTAAATGCGCCACAGTATATCATGTTCAACAAATGGGGCTGGACAAACTCCTATTTACCATTGGTGATTCCGTCCTTATTTGCAGCGGATACTTATTTCGTATTCATGCTGATCCAGTTCCTGAGAGGTGTTCCGAAGGAACTGGAAGAGGCAGCCAAGATCGATGGATGTAACGCCATCAAGACCTTATGGTATGTGATCGTTCCAATGTTAAAGCCATCCCTGGTGTCCTGTGCACTGTTCCAGTTCATGTGGACCTCCAATGACTTTATGGGACCATTGATCTATATTTCCGACATGGAAAAATACACCAACTCCATTTACCTGCGTATGTCCATGGATGGAGACGTAGGCTTCCAGTGGAACCGAATTCTTGCTATGTCACTGATCTCCATCATTCCATCCCTGATCGTATTCTTCTGCGCACAGGATTCCTTCATTGATGGTATTGCAGCAGGCGGTGTCAAGGGCTAATACGGATTACAGGAGGATTCTCTGTCATGGAGAATCCTCTTTTGCGTTTAAACGGAACGGCAATAGAACAGCAACAGAACAGCAACAGAACAGCAATAGAACATCTATAGAATATCAACAAAACATAACAAAACATTAAGGGGAGAAAACAACATGAGCATCAAAGTGATTTTTCAGACAGCACGCTGCATTACATTCGAGATCCAGGACGGCAGTATTTTTGAGTCTCAAAAAGAACGTGAGATTTATGTAAATGGAAAATTCTATAAAAAGACCAACCGTGTCATCAATAGCATCTATGATCTGAAGCCGGATACCCGGTATGAGATCCTGGTGAAAGACCAGGAAGAAGAGAGCATGGCCTCTGTGAAGACGGACCATGAGTTTGTGACTTTAAATGTACGGGATTTTGGTGCGAAGGGTGACGGAATCCAGGATGATACCCATTTTATCCAGGCTGCGATCCTTTGCTGTCCAAAAGAGAGCCGTGTGCTGATCCCGGCGGGAACCTATAAGATCACCAGCTTATTTTTAAGAGACGATCTGCGACTGGAACTGGCAGAAGGCGCTGTTCTTTCTGCGGAGACCGACCGGACGAAATTCCCGGTGTTAAAGGGCCTGATCGACAGCTATGATGAAAAAGAAGAGTATAACTTAGGAACCTGGGAAGGTAATCCGTTAGACTGCTTTTCTGGTATTATCATGGGAATTAACGTAAGCCGGGTAACGATTTACGGTCAGGGCATGATTGATGGCAACGCTTCTTTTGAAAACTGGTGGAAAGACCATAAGGTGAAAAATATCGCTTTCCGCCCGCGGATGATTTTCTTAAATCATTGTTCCGATGTGACCGTTCAGGGTATTCGGGTGCAGAACAGTCCAAGCTGGAACATCCATCCATATTTTTCCGATCACTTGCGTTTCTTAGATATGTCTGTGATCAACCCAAAAGTATCTCCGAATACGGATGGCTTGGACCCGGAGTCCTGTCATGATGTGGAGATCACCGGTGTGTATTTTTCCGTAGGTGATGACTGTATCGCTGTGAAATCCGGAAAAATCTATATGGGAAGAAAATACAAACGTCCATGTCAGGATCTGACCATTCGTCAGTGCTGCATGCGAGATGGTCATGGCTCCCTTACCATTGGAAGTGAAATGGCAGGCGGTGTCCGTAATCTGACGGTGAAAGATTGTTTATTCCTTCATACAGACCGGGGACTTCGTATCAAGACTCGCAGAGGCCGCGGCAAAGATGCTGTTCTGGATGAGATCATTTTTGAAAATATCCGCATGGATCATGTGATGACTCCGTTTGTGGTCAACTGCTTCTATTATTGTGATCCAGATGGCCACACAGACTATGTCCAGACCAAGGAGGCACTTCCTGTGGATGAGAGAACTCCGGAAATCCGCAATCTGGCATTCCGGGATATTGAAGCGACCAACTGTCATGTAGCGGCGGCTTACCTCTATGGACTTCCGGAGCAGAAAATTGGCCAGGTACAGATGGAACGGATTCATGTCACCTATGCGGAAGATGCCCAAATGGGACTTCCTGCTATGATGGATGGACTTGGGGAAATGAATTACACTGGAATTTATGCGAATAATATCGAGAACCTTATATTAGAAGATGTAAAGATTGAAGGACAGCATGGCCCGGCCGTGATAGTGGAGAACATTGACAATTTTGTGGAAAAATAATGCGTAAATATGGAGACTGGTGTACAATGACAGCAGAGAGGTGTGAGATATGGCAGTAACAATTAAGGATATTGCGAAGCGCGCAGGCGTTTCCTATTCGACAGTTTCCAGAGCATTAAATGATGTCAGTGCAGGCAGATCGGAGAATAAACAGAAGATTTTAGAGATTGCCAGGGAGATGGGCTATATTCCCAATCAGGCGGCTATTCATTTAAAATTGTCCCGTTCCTATACCATTGGTCTGTATTTTTCCACCATCAGCAAAATGACGTCCCCGTTTGTTCTTCATGACGTGCTGACTGGCGTGTACAGCGTGGTCGGAAGTAAGTATAATGTGGTAGTAAAAGGTATTGATATGCATGAAAAAGGGACCTTGAACCCCAGCTTCTATGACGGAATCATTCTGCTGTCCCAGCGGTCGGAGGATAGCGAGTTTATCAATGAAGTGCTACAAAAGGAGATCCCTATGGTAGCAATCTGCCGTGTGATTCTTTATGATGTGCCCAATGTGGTGACAGATGAGACCAAGGCCATGGAAAAAGCCATGGATTACCTTCTGGAAATGGGTCATCGGGAGATTGCCGTGATCGAGGGAACCCCGGGACTGGATTCTACCAGACTGCGTCATGTGGGCTGGAGAAATGCCATGTTGAAACGTGGGCTGAATCCGGATCAGGTGCAGGTCGAGACAGCAAATTACCGTTACTCCAGCGGTTATGAGGCGGCCAAAAGGATCCTGAACCAGGAGAAGATTCCGACGGCGATCCTGTGTTTTAACGATGAGATGGCATTTGCAGCCAAAGCGGCAGCAGGTGAGCTGGGACTTCAGGTGCCGAAAGATGTGCCTTGATCGGATTCGATAACTGGAATATGTCTGCTTATGGAAATATGAAACTGACTACTGTGGAACGAAATATGGGGGAACTGGCCAAAGAGGGAACCCGGGTCTTGCTTAGGCAGTTGGAAGATGGTATTATAGATCATAGACGGATTTATTTAGACAATAAACTGATCGTCCGTGAAACTGTAAAAGATATGAGGGAGATTAGCCGATGAAAAAGGTAGAAGATTATGTAAGAAGCATTCCGGATTTCCCGGAGCCTGGCATTATTTTTAGAGATGTAACTACGATTTTAAAGGATGCAGAAGGACTGCATCTGGCGATTGACCAGATTTTAGACATGTTAAGGGATGTTGATTTTGATCTGGTAGTTGGTCCGGAGTCCAGAGGATTTATTTTCGGAGTTCCGGTTGCTTATGCCATGCATAAAGGATTTATTCCGATCCGTAAGAAAGGCAAACTTCCATGCGAAACCATATCAGAAGAGTATGATCTGGAGTACGGCAGCGCAGTGATCGAGATGCATAAAGACGCTATTCAGCCGGGACAGAAAGTGGTGATTGTGGATGATCTGATCGCTACTGGCGGTACCACAGAAGCTATGATCAAGCTGGTCGAGAGACTGGGCGGACAGGTTGTGAAAATCTGCTTTGTGATGGAACTGGCTGGTCTGAAGGGCCGTGAGCGCTTAAAAGGCTATGATGTAGATGCTGTGATCACTTACGAGGGTAAGTAATCTGTAAAATCATGGAGATCGAAAGGACACGTTCTTATAAGAAGACATTTCTTGTGGGAACGTGTCTTTTATGTCATAGGAAACTTCGTCCTATGACACAAAACGCTCCGCGGGATCGCACTGCGGCGGAGTGGAAGAGTGTCGCTAAAGCGACCCGCCGCAGGCGGAGAATCCTGCAAGCAGGATTCTTTTTCATTCTTTTTTCACAATTTCCCCATAGTATGGACACAGGGAAAGGAGTATAATTGGAGAAACAGGAGGGCTTTGTGATGGAACAGACAAAAATATTGGTAGTAGATGATGAAGCCAGAATGAGAAAACTGGTGAAAGACTTTCTTACAATAAAAGGATATCAGGTAATTGAGGCAGGAGATGGAGAAGAGGCTGTGGAGATCTTTTTCCAGCAGAAAGACATTGCGCTGATCTTACTGGATGTGATGATGCCGAAGATGGATGGATGGGAAGTGTTGAAAACCATTCGCCTTCATTCAAAAGTGCCGATCATCATGCTGACGGCCAGAGGAGAGGAACGGGACGAGCTTCAGGGATTTGATCTTGGTGTGGATGAGTATATTTCCAAACCATTCAGTCCGAAGATCCTGGTGGCCAGAGTAGAAGCGATCCTTCGCAGAAGTAATCATGTGGTTGGAGAAGTCATGAATGTGGGCGGCATTGAGATCAATAAGGCCGCTCATCAGGTGACGATTGACGGCAAACCGATTGAACTCAGCTATAAAGAGTTTGAACTTCTTACTTATTTTGTTGAAAATCAGGGAATTGCTCTGTCCAGAGAGAAGATTTTGAACAATGTCTGGAATTATGACTATTTTGGCGATGCCAGGACCATTGATACCCATGTGAAAAAACTGAGAAGTAAACTGGGTGAGAAGGGAGATTACATTAAGACCATCTGGGGTATGGGATATAAATTCGAGGTGGGAGCATGAAACGTTCACTGAGAATTCGTTTTACGCTGATTTTTACAGGGCTTACGGCAGCAATTCTGATTGGTATCTGGTGTGTTAATAACTGGATGCTGGAAAGCTTTTATGTCCAGGACAAAGTTCAGACGCTGGAGCTGGCTTATGAACAGATGAATATTATGGTAATGGATTGTCTGGATGAAGGGAAAGCCATCGCGGATGAATTTGCCGGAAGTGATAAACTGGACAGTGGAGAGCAGACAGATGCAGTCCGGCTGTTGAAGACGTTAAATGATAAATATAATATCATGACAGTGATCGTGGATGGCATCAATGATAAGGTTATTGTGTCATCAGCCAGAGATGCTGGTTTTATGATTGATAAGGCCAAGAAATATATTATTGGAAATGATGACCGGCGGGCGCAGATCATCAAACAGGACAACAATTTTACGATCCAGAAGACATTTGAACCACATTCCAGGTCTTTTTATCTGGAATGCTGGGGTTACTATTCCGATAACAATACGATCTTTATTATGACAACGCCATTAGCCAGTATACGGGAGAGCGTAGAGCTATCAAACCGGTTTCTGGCATATGTAGGAATTGCAGCCTTGATTTTGGGCAGTGTCATTATTTACTTTGTTTCGAAAACGGTCACTTCTCCAATCCTGAAGCTATCAGAGATTGCCAAACGGATGTCCAAACTGGATTTTGAGGCAAAATATGAGGGACATTCCCAGGATGAGATTGGAGTACTGGGTAATAGTGTGAATGTATTGTCTGATCGTCTGAAAGAAGCAATCGGAGAACTGAAGTCGGCCAATAACCAGCTGCAAAAAGATATTGAGCAGAAGGTCCAGATTGATGAGATGAGAAAAGAATTTATTGCCAATGTATCTCATGAATTAAAGACACCGATCGCTCTGATCCAGGGATATGCGGAGGGCCTTACGGAAGGCATTGCAGAGGATCCGGATAGCAGGGATTATTATTGCGGCGTTATTTTGGATGAAGCCAATAAAATGAATAAGATGGTACGTCAGCTTCTGACGCTGACAGCGTTAGAGTTTGGCAATGATCAGGTATCTATGGAACGTTTTGATCTTGTGGAACTGATTGAGGGCGTTTTATCTAATTCTGATATATTGATCAAACAGAAAGAAGCCAAGATTGAATTTAAGGCAGAGCATCCGGTTTATGTATGGGCAGACGAGTTTAAAATAGAAGAAGTGATCACGAACTATGTAAGCAATGCCTTAAATCACCTGGATGGAGACCGGCGGATCTGGATACGGATAGAAGAACTTGGTGATACCGTAAAAGTGACAGTAGGAAATAATGGGGAACATATCCCGGAAGAATCACTTCCGAATCTGTGGACGAAATTCTATAAAGTAGATAAAGCCAGAACCAGGGCATATGGAGGTAGTGGAATTGGACTGTCCATTGTTAAGGCGATCATGGATTCTCATCACAGAGAGTATGGAGTGGAGAATGTAGAAGATGGCGTAGAATTCTGGTTTACACTGGATGCAAAAGCATAGAATTAAGAAACGCTGGAAAAAGTCGAAAAAAGTTTAAAAAAGTTGTTGACATTTTGCTGACTATTTGTTATTATAATACACGCCCCGTGAGAACGGGGCACGGACTTCTAAAAAAGTTCAAAAATAAATAAAAAAAGTTGTTGACAAACAGAACAACATCTGATATACTAAACGAGTTGCTGCTGAGACAGACAACAACAAAGAACCTTGAAAATCAAAGATTGAACAGTATGTAAAACCCTGAAAATTC
>QUFC01000029.1 GCA_003478355.1 Lachnospiraceae bacterium AM48-27BH | reverse complement strand
TTCGATATTTTTGATTAAAGAAGCGATAAAAAAGAAATATACTGGAAAAAATGATATAATATTTCTTCGATTGGATAATACCATTCTTGTTATAGTAGCTATTCTTTTAATCTTATATTTGAAAGATTTTGTTTTAGATATGCCTTACATCATAAACAAACAGTATAGTTATGCAGAAGGATATGTAACTGAACAATCTCATGGTGGTGCAGATATATCTTCTGAAAGAAGAAGTATTTTTCTATATGATAAAGTTAAAGATGATGAAATCGAAATCACAGTATTTTCAAGGTATGTTGATAAAAATACTTATTTAAAGGTACAATATCTTCCGCATACGAAATATGGTGCTATTGTAGAAAATAAATAATTCATTCTAAAAAGAAAAATCCCAGTTTGTATAACTGGCAACCCAACCACAATTAAATCTTCACAGCTTTACTAAGCAGGAGATCCGAAAAGGTTTCCTGCTTTTTTGTACCTAAAATTAAATATGGAACTTTAAGGCACTTGCTATTTTCGTTTTGAAAATGACAGGTGCTTTTTTCGTTTCAGGAAAGGAGTCACATGAATGTATTTGAAATTGTAAAAGAAAATGTTACTGCCCGACAAGCCGCAGAAGCCTATGGCTTGAAAGTGGGTCGCACAGGTATGGTGTGCTGTCCGTTTCACTCGGATAAGTCCCCCAGTATGAAGCTGGATGAACGCTATTACTGTTTTGGCTGCGGAGCAACCGGAGACGCTGTTGATCTGACAGCGAAGCTATTCGGTATCGGGCTGAGGGAAGCTGCTGTCAAACTTGCTGAAGATTTTGGTCTTAACTATGACAGCCGACAAAAGCCCAGTGTCCGCCCTCGTATTCGTGAGCCGACACCGGAACAGAAGTATCAAAAAGGAGAAAATCATTGCTACAAGGTGCTGACGGATTATTTTCATCTTCTTAGAGAATGGGAAAAGAAATACGCTCCTAAACAGCCGGATGAGGAATGGAATCCCCTGTTTGCAGAAGCACTGTATAAGAAGAACTATATCGAATATCTACTTGATATTCTTCTGTATGGTTCATTGGAAGAACGAAAAGCACTTGTGGCAGAACAGAGAAAGGAGGTGTTGAAACTTGAACAGCGAATTGCAGAACTGTCAGCAGACAGAACCATGCACAGTAGAAGAAATCCGAAACAGCTTAGAGCAGAGCGAGAAAGGTAAGGTTTATAATACTGCCGCAAATTATAAGCGTGTTCTGCAATATGACCCACTTTTGAAAGGGGCTATCCGAAAAAATCTTCTGACCGAAAGAATCGACATTGTGAAGCCACTCGGTTGGTATCGTGACAGCCCGACATTGACGGATGTGGATGTGAAATATCTGCTCCTATATTTTGAAGAAAACTATGGATTGACCGTAGAGAAGAAAATTATAGACGCAGTTGCGGTTATTGCCAATGAAAACCGTTACCACCCTGTCTGCGATTTTCTCAATGCCCTGCAATGGGACGGAACGGAACGCATACGCTTCTGTCTGCACCACTTTCTCGGTTCTGATACAGATGATTACACCTATGAAGCATTGAAGTTGTTTCTGTTGGGTGCTATCTCACGAGCTTTTAAGCCGGGGTGCAAATTTGAGGTTATGCTCTGTCTTGTAGGCGGTCAGGGAGCCGGAAAGTCCTCTTTCTTCCGTTTGCTTGCAGTCAATGATGATTGGTTCTCTGATGACTTGAAAAAGCTGGATGATGAAAATGTGTACCGCAAAATGCAGGGGCATTGGATTATTGAAATGTCGGAAATGATTGCAACCGCCAACGCTAAGAGCATTGAAGAAATCAAGTCCTTTCTGAGCCGACAAAAGGAAACCTATAAGATACCCTATGAAACACATCCGGCAGACAGAAAACGACAATGTGTGTTTGGAGGTTCTTCTAATACCCTTGACTTTCTTCCCCTTGACCGAACAGGCAACCGCCGCTTCGTTCCGGTTATGGTCTATCCTGAAAGGGCTGAGGTTCATATTTTGGCGGATGAACAGGCTTCCAGAGAGTATATCAATCAGATGTGGGCAGAAGCTATGGAGATTTACAGAAGCGGCAATTTCCGTCTGAGATTCAGTCCGGCTATGAATGCTTATCTGAAAGCCCACCAAAAGGACTTTATGCCGGAGGACACAAAGGCAGGACAGATTTTAGACTATTTGGAACGCTATTCCGGGAGCATGGTCTGTTCCAAACAGCTTTATAAGGAAGCACTGGGGCATGATTATGACGAACCGAAACAATGGGAACTGCGAGAGATCAATGACATTATGAATAACGCTGTCACAGGCTGGAGGGCGTTCAGCAATCCGAGGTATTTTCCAGAGCCTTACCGCCGACAAAAGGGCTGGGAGCGTATCAGGAATGACAACGAGCCTGACAACAGCATGGATGGTTTTCAAGAAATCCCGACAGAGGAAATGGAACAGTTAGGACTTCCGGAAGAATGGTTGAAGCAAAAATAAAAGCCCGTTGTCGCTTCGGTTGTCGAGCCGGTTGTCGGTCTGGTTGTCGGGCAAAAATCCCGAAAGCCTTGATATTGCGGCACTTTTCCCTCTCTGACAACCATGACAACCAATATTATAAAGAAAAAGGAAATAGTAAAAAGATAGTATCGCCCGATAAAGAAAAAAGGTTTTCTGATGTCCGTTGTCGGAACTTCGTTGTCAGACCTTTCCTTGTCGGGCTTTTTCATTCAAGGAGGAATATCGTATGACAAATATTGTGAACAGTACACTACCCACCCCAAATAACCATTCGGAGAAAAACAAACCGGATGGAGTTTTTGTGATTAAGCAAGGCAAAACAAATTATAAAGTCAAAGTGTTTTTTGACCATAGTAGCGGTTTGACTGCGGAGGACAGGTGAAACGCATTATTCAGGCAGAAGCAGAGAGAGAATCTGCGTAAGTAATATGAAAAATATCCACGCACCCCCTTGACAAAAGCTTTCAGAAGACACGCTCCTGTCTGCAATGGAGACTGCCGGAAACGATCAGTTTGACGATGACACCGAGAAGAAAGGTCTTGGAACACCCGCGACCCGCGCCGGTATCATTGAAAAGCTGGTGAAGTCCGGCTTTGCAGAGCGCAAGGGTAAGTCTCTCATTCCCACGAAGGACGGCTGCAACCTTGTCTGCGTCCTGCCGGAACAGATCACATCTCCCGCAATGACGGCGGAATGGGAAAACACGCTCATGGAGATTGAGCGCGGCAATGCGGATGCAGACGCATTTCTCGGCGGCATTGTCCGGATGACCGGGGATCTCGTGAAAGCCTACCCGTTTCTCTCCGATGCCGAAGCCCAGCGTTTCGGCACGGGGAAAGAGGAAATCGGCAAATGCCCCCGCTGCGGCTCTCCGGTCTATGTCGGCAAGGGCAACTTCTACTGCTCGAACAAGGACTGCTCCTTCTGCCTGTGGGAAGACAACAAGTTCTTTTCCAGCAAGAAAAAGAAGCTGACCAAGAAGATTGCAAAGGAGCTGCTGGACAAGGGCTGGTGCCGCGTGACCGGGCTTTACACGCCGAAGAAGCCTCAGCTCTACGATGCGGTGATCCGTCTGGATGACAGCGGCGGCAAATACGTCAGCTTCAAGATGGAGTTTGATCAATGACCCGCCCAAAGTATGTTGCTTCATGCAGCGGAGGCAAAGACAGCGTAGCGACGCTCCTGCTGGCAGCACAGCACAATGAGCCGCTGGACGAGGCGGTTTTTAGCGAGGTCATGTTTAATAAGGACACAAGCGGCGAAGTCCCGGAACACCGGGACTTCATTTATGACCGGCTCAAGCCCTTCTGCGAAAAGGAGCTGGGCATCAAGTTCACCATTCTCCACGCGGACAAGACCTACGATGAGGTGTTCCATCATGTCATCACCCGCGGACCGCACAAGGGCGAGGTTCGCGGCTTTGCATGGGCTGGTATGTGTGCAGTCAATCGTGACTGCAAAATCCCGCCAGTCCGCAAGTACAATGCCGCACTCTCGCCGGACACTGTGAGCTATGTCGGCATCGCGGAGGATGAACCCAAACGCCTTGCGCGTCTGGACGGCGTGAAGAAGGTCAGTCTGCTTGCCAAGTACGGCATGACCGAGGTTGACGCCTACAAGCTCTGTCAGGAACACGGGCTGCTTTCCCCAATCTACACTCACTGCCGGAGAAACGGCTGCTGGTTCTGTCCCAACGCAAGCGACGAAGAGCTGTTGCACATGATTACAAAACACCCGGAGCTGTTTGACCGGCTGATTGAATGGGAGAAGGAGGATAACATCTTTCATCGTCGGCTGACACGCAGAGAAACCCCGTCTGAGGTAAAGGCTCGTTTATTGAGCAAATCTCAGACGGGGGTTTCTTCTCCCCGAAACAAATCCGAAATGGAGGTTTGAAATGGCTGAAAGCAAAAATGCACAGCAAGTCCGCGAAATCACGGACAAGCTGGAACAGGGCATCAAGGAGCTTTTTGAATCCGAGCGGTTCAAAGAATATCTCCGCACGATGTCCAAGTTCTACAACTATTCCTTCAACAACACGCTGCTCATTGCGATGCAGAAGCCGGAGGCAACCTATGTTGCCGGTTATACCTCGTGGCAGCGCAACTTTGACCGTCAGGTCATGAAGGGTGAAAAGGGCATCAAGATTCTTGCGCCCGCACCGTACAAGGCACAGGAAGAGCGTGAGAAGATTGATCCCGTAACGCAGAAGCCGGTGATCGGCGCAGATGGGAAGGCTGTCACGGAAACGGTTGATGTCCTGCGTCCTGCCTTCAAGGTGGTGAGTGTCTTTGATGTTTCCCAGACGGACGGCAAGGAGCTTCCGGACATCATCGTCGATGAGCTGAAAGGCACCGTCGAAAACTACGAGGCGTTTTTCGATGCGCTCAGGCAGGAATCTCCCGTCCCTATTTCCTTTGAGGACATTCCGGGCGGTGCAAAGGGATTCTTCTCGCCGGTTGAAAGCCGCATTGCAATTCAGGAGGGCATGAGCGAAATCCAGACGGTCAAAACCGCCATTCACGAGATCGCCCACGCAAAGCTCCACGCCTTCAAGCCGGATGAGAAAGCCGCGCCAGAAGATAAGAAGGATCGGCACACCAAGGAGGTTGAAGCGGAAAGCGTTGCCTACACCGTCTGCCAACGATACGGCATTGAAACCTCGGACTACTCCTTCGGCTATATCGCCGGTTGGTCATCCGGCAAGGAAACCAAGGAACTGAAAAGCTCTCTGGACACCATCCGCAAGACGGCGGCTGAGATGATCGAGGGCATTGACGCTAAGCTCAAGGTGCTGCTGGCAGAGAAAGCACAGTCCGCAGAGATGGAAGTCGAAGCTCCCGTAAAAGAAGCTGTTCCGGAGGAAAAGCCGGAAGTCCCCATTTACCGCGAGACGGCGAATTACGCCTTTGAAGCCGGTGAACTGGAGTCATATCGTGCTTCTCTCGCCGCAAACGTGGAATGCCGCAGTGCGATTGAGGCTGCAATCAGTTCTAACTACGGAGACAACCGGCTGGATGCGGATGCTGCCGTGAAAAGCGTCCTTGAGCAGTTCTCTCCGGAGCGCGTCCGGTATGTCCTCGCAAACACCATTCAGCAGGAAGACTTTGACGGGCGCATTCCGCAGCCCCTCAAGGAGTGGGCAAAGAGTGTTGAGGTCTGCCCGGAGAATGCCTCCCGCTTCCTTGTGGATAAACCCAATCCCGGACTGACGGCACTTTTCGTGGATGCGTTCCGTCAGCAGACCGAACCTAAGAAGGAAGTCGCTTCTGAGAAAACAGGGGAAAGAGACCCGGAGGTTGTTGCGTGGGAGAACGATGAGATTACCTCTATTGAGGTAAAAACCGTGGAGGTCAAGTCCCCCTTTGCGCCCTTGCCGGAGGAAGCAGCAAAAGCACCGAAAGCACACCGCCTGACTGCCGAAGAGAAGGAGATCAAAGCCGCCGTCATGGACACGCTCAAGGGGCAGATCGCCTATAACAATGACGGAATGCGGGCTTCCTACCGCGCCTCCAATCACTCCTTCAATCTGCTGGCACGGAACGGCGTCAGAATCGAGGGCAACACGGTCACGCAGAACGGTGAGCCGCTGTTCAAAATCCATCGCCGTCATGCAGCGCGGAAAACGCAGGGCTGCTACCGTGAGCTGATGCCGACGCTGGAATATGTCAAGCAGGAGCAGAAGCAGGAAAAGCCCTCCATCCGCGATCAGCTCAAAGCTGCCGCGAAAACGCAGCCGGAGAAGAAGTCCCCGGTCAAATCCAAAACACACGACATGGAGTTGTGAGAAGGGAGACGCATGAAGAAATACACAGACGTTGACATCATTGCGGAGCTTCAGAAGCTCGTGGACAGTCATGTAGACAGCTACAAGGAAGACTTCGACATCGACAAGCGCATCATCCGCCGCGCCGCCGAAAGCCAGAATCCCGAAGACAAGACGCTGATGTGGTTCTGCCGTCCGCATGGAACGCACTGCCTCAACGAAAATCAGGTCTTCATTCAGGGAACGCGAGATCACAACACCTTCCGTTTTTACGCGGAGCAGACCTACGACGAGTGCATTGCCCGTGTCATCGTTCCGAAAGCCGTCAAGCGCGGCAAGGTGTTCGGAGATGTCTTTGAGATCAACTACCGGGAACAGGCGGCAAATGTGGCGCAGAACTCGGTTGCGCCGGATCATGACCGGATGACCTTCTCAGATGGCTTTGTGCTGGAAGCCCCCTGCCGCAGCAGCTTCGATGCGGCAATGGCTCTGGTCGGTGAGCATGGCGGCGTCAAAACCCACCAGACACTCCCGAAGGATGCTGAGGCTCTGGCAGAAGTGTTGACCAAGCAGAAAAGCCGCCGTGACAGACTGCCGGAGGCAGAAAAGGCAGAGGCGCTTTCGCCTCTGCCCGTTGCAGAACTTCGGAAGTACGAAGCGGTCAAAAAGGCGCATCCGGACGCGCTGGTTTGCTTTGCCCAGAACGGCTATTTTGAGCTGTACGGCAAGGACGCGGAAAAAGCTGCGCCCTTGCTCGGCACAAGGCTCCTTGAGAAGAAGGTGCGCGGCAAGCCCTCCATGCCGGTGACCGGCTTCCGTGAAGCTGCGTGGGTAGCAGCATCAAAGAAGCTCTGGCAGTCCGGCGCGGATGTCTTTCTCAGCAAGGACGGCGAGACCTTCAAGGAACTCAAAGCCGCAGATTACATTCCTGTCGGCGCGACACTGAATGTGGACGGAATCAGGTGCAGAATCGACGCGGTTGATTTTGCCGCTGATGAGGTCCGGCTGACCAACATTGAGGACAAGAACCGCCCCATCCGCTTTTCTGAGAGCATCCAGTATGTCCGCTCCTATGTGGAGGATGCCGGAACTGCTATCTACGACACCATCCCCAAGAAACCCGCTGCCCGTGAATCCATCCGTGACAAGCTGAAATCCGCGCAGAAAGCCCAGCTGTCCCACACACCGAAGCCGCAGAAAAACAAAGGAAAGGATATGGAACTCTGATATGAAGAATTTTACCGTGGAAGAAATCAACCTGATGTGCTGCTTCAATACGTCCAGCCGGAAGCGGCTGATCGACGATATGAAGGGCGTCACCCTGAACGACATGGACGGCGAGATCACAGAGCTGATGTATAAGACCATCCGGAAGCTCGAAGCCATGACGGACACGGAGTTTGAGGAACTGTATATCATGCCGGATGGCATGGTGGATGACTGAAAGGAGGATGCCTATGCCCGTATTAGACGGTAATTTTGAAGCCTTCGTCACAAACCTCGGCAAGTACAACGAGGGTATGCTGGTCGGTGAGTGGGTGAAGCTCCCCACCACCGAAGAAGAGATGCAGAAGGTCTTTGAGCGCATTGGGATCGGCAAACAGGATGAGTTCGGTCAGCCCTACGAAGAGTGGTTTATCACCGACTACGAATGCCCGATCTATGGCGTTCAGAAGATGCTTGGCGAGTACGAGAGCCTTGATAAGCTCAACTACCTTGCCGCCTTGATTGACGAGCTTTCCCTGAGCGATCAGGAAAAGCTCGTTGCCATTATGGAGGCTGGCTGCGATGAGGTCAGCGACATCGACGATCTCATCAACCTGACGTTCAATCTGGACTGCTACGACATCATGCCCGGTATCAACGATGAATCCGACCTCGGCTACTATTACGCCCACGAAGCTGGTATCTACTCTGAAAAGGATCTCGGTCCTCTGGCAAACTACATCGACTATGAACGCTATGGGCGCGACATTGCGATGGATGAGCAGGGACGCTTCACCGATGAGGGCTATGTCCGTGTCGCAAGCGAGAGGTGGGACAGGCAGTTTGACGGTGAGCTTGACGATATTCCCGACGAATACCGGATTACCGGCTCAGAGGAAGCCGCCGAGCGTGACAGCACCATCGCCGTTCTCATTGTTGAGCCGGGAAAGGAGCCTTATGTGAAGGAGATTGACTCCGGTCTGGAGTCCTTGCAGCATGAGGTCGGCGGCTGCATCGAGGCGATTTACCCCTACGAAGACCCGGTTGCCTTAGTCTGTAATGAGGAAGGCAAGCTGGAAGGTCTGCCCCTGAACCGCGCTCTGCGTGATGAGGACGGTGACATCTACGACGTTGTTGCCGGAACATTCTTGGTAGTAGGCTTGACGGATGACAGCTTCGGCTCTCTGACCGTAGAGCAGATGCAGAAGTTCTCTGACCACTTCAAAGTGCCGGAGCAGTTTGTTAAGTTGGGCGATAAGATTGTTGCGATCCCCATGATCTCGAAGGAACAGCAAAAGCAGGAAGCTACCGAGCAGAAGGACTTTGAGATGAACGCCGATACCTCCGGTCTGACGGTTGCCGGTCGCATCGGGACGTGGCACACCATTGACCAGCACGAGGTCGGCGGTCACAGCTTTTACCTGATGGAGCACGACGCCTACGGCGATGAGGCGGCTTGCATCATCGTCGATGAGCGCGGCAAGCTCGTCCTTGATGATGTTTACAACGGCTTCGACGATGACACGCTCCGCCTTCTCGACCTTGAGGTCAAGGAAGTGCCGGAAATGCCCGATTCCGCGCTCTCCGTTCAGGATATGAAGGACTACGGCTACGCATGGGCTGGCGTTCTTCCCGCCGGTCAGGAGGCGGCTGAGAAGGCTTTGGAGAAGGGCTGCGAGGTTTACCGTCTCTATTCCGATAACACCGAGGGCTTGTGCGTGGATGCCAAAGAGATTGCCGATCATGCGGCAAAGGGCGGAATGCTCGGTATCAGCAAGGAAAGCTGGATGGCGGCACTTGAGAAGGAAAACTATCTCAAGGCAGCAGAGATGTCGATGGAGGATGACTACGGCATGATTGATGGGATCATCAACAACGGTCCGAAGGAGGACAAGACCGCAGAGGTCAAAGCCCCCGAAAGGGGCGAAAAGTCCTCCATCATGGACAGGCTCAAGTCCGCAAAGGCTGAAAAGCAGAAGGAGTGCTGCCCTCCCAAAAAGCACAAAGGAGAGCTTGACTTATGAGCAGAAGTCAGAAATGGCGGCAGGAGTGGTCATTCTTCATCGGGGATAGCGGACGCCGGAAGTATAACCGCTTCTGTGTCCGCTGCGTCCATAGCTGCAAGCAGAGCTTCCGTGCGGATCTCATCGCCTGTCCGCACTTCTCCCGGAAGGGGGCGCAGAGTAGACAATTAGGGGTTGAAAAAGCCTGTGATTGCAAGCCTCAGAGCGGCGCAAATTGACCAGCTAAGTGATTGTATTCCCTGCGCAGTTTCTTCTTTAGCGCGGAAATAAGTGTCGATTTCGGCACTTGTTTGAATGCCCGGAAAACGAATCAAGAGCCTCTGTCGATGCCCGGTTTGGGTGTCGGCAGAGGCTCTTTTTTTATGACATATTCAAAATAGCGGACAGCAGTTCTTGAACCTGTTGCCGGTATTCCGGCTTTATGTCCGAAATACGTCTGGCAAGCGCAAGGGCTTCCGCTTCTGGCTCGTCAGTCCCAAAGATAATTCGGTCCGCACTGACACCGAGCAAACGGCAAAGGCGCTGCAAGGCTTCAAGAGAGATACCAGAAGCACCACGCTCAATAGCACTCAGGTGATTCGGCGTCATGCCAAGCATTTCTGAGAGCGTATCCTGCGTATAGCCCGCCTGTTCTCTTGCCACTTGAATATTGCCGCCGATTTCAATATTGATGTCCTTCTTCTCTCGCATAGCCTCACCACCTTTGCATTTAGTGTACCTAACGGCGGTGTCATTATCCACGGTACGCCGTCGTTGATTTTACTAACGACAATGCGTTGACTGTCCGTGATGAGGGTGATAGAATGGAGTTACCTACCAAAAGAGTGAAAGAAGGGGTGTCATGTCGCGCATTATTGAGTTTAGAAAGTCTGCTCAAAAAGCTGCAAAGCAATCTGTTCAAGGCAAGACTTGTGCGTTTACCGGTCACAGACCGCAGAGTCTTCCGTTCGGCTTTGATGAATCCGATAAGCGTTGTACTTCTTTGAAGTCTGTTATGCGGGATCAGATTGTAGCACTCATCGAGAACGAGGGCGTCACGCATTTTATTACCGGCATGGCTCTCGGCGTTGATATGTATGCTGCGGAAATTGTACTCGATTTGAAATCGAAATACCCTCACATTACTCTGGAAAGCGCAATCCCCTGTGAGACACAAGCGATCAAATGGTCTGTGGCTTCACGGGAAAGGTATTACAATATCGCTGCAAAGTGTGACAAAGAGACCATGCTGCAACGGGAGTACACGCCGGACTGCATGGACAAGAGAAATCGGTACATGGTAGATCACGCCGATTATATTCTTGCAGTATGGAATGGATGCCCCAGCGGTACCGGGAATACCGTGAGATATGCCCACAAAAAGGGCAAGTCCATCATCGTCATCAATCCGGCTTCCCTTGATGTCACGCGGGAATAAGGCAAAAAAATCCCTTCTGAATCAAGCGTTGTGAAAACCGTGAAGTATTTCCCGATAGCGAATACACATTGCACTGCTCTGTGATTATTGGAAACGTGTATGGCGTATGCTGCCCAGTGAACATCTCCACGGAACACATCGAATTTTCACGGCTTCGCAAAACGGAAAGTGTCACATTATGGACAGTCCATTGCCGAGGGAAAAATAAATCGCTGGAAACGGGAACGCCCCCGGCACTGTGCGTCTGGCACAGTGTCGGGGGCGTTTTTCCGTGTCTTAGTTATGAGCCAGTTCATTTAGGAGCAGCTTTCGATAGTCCACATCCAAGACGCAGCGATGATAGTCCATCAGACGGTGTTCGTCGAACAGCTTTTCACAGAGCTTGGTCAGCGGATGATTCATCAGCTTTGCAGAAATGCCAGTCTCGTTGAAAAACCTTGCCCATGTGAAGACCTCTTCTAAATCCTCCTGCCCAAGCGTGGCAGGATGATGGCGTTGCAGAGACGGACAATGGGGCTGTCCGCAAATCGCTCTGCGACTTCCTCCGGTGTGCATTCATAGCGGTCACAGTCAAAGGAAAGCGCATCCTCAATTTTAAGATAATTCTCGGTTTCATCCCGCGTCAAGGTTATGGTGTAGTCTCCCATACCGGACGGCACATCAATATTCTCCATGACATCAAGTTCGTAACGGGATCCGCCGATGATCGCCCCAAAGGAGAAGGACTGACAGATTACTGCTGGGTTTTTGTCTATCTTGTCCTCATTCAGAAAGGACAGCGGATTATACTCCGTCAGTTCCCAGTCGATTTTTCCTCTCTCTGTTTGCTCGGCAATCTGCTGGATCAGATGTTGTTCTTCTTCGTGCAGATTTTCATTGTACAACATGATACACCTCCGTTTTCTGATTGTCGTTTTTTGGGGGGCTGCTCTATGTTTCCGAAGAGACTGCCGTTTGTATCATCATTCCTTGGCTGAGGGCAGACCTTCGTAAAACTTCCTCAGTTCGTCCAAACTGCTTGTCCGATTTTTGATAGGCAGGGAGTCCCATGTAATGTCATGATAGCGTTCCGGCGGCTCGTCCCGCAGCCTTCGGTCGATAATGCAGACAATGCCGGTGTCTGTGAAATTGCGGATCAATCGCCCGATACCTTGCTTGAGCTTGATAATCATTTCGGGAACGCGGACATCCATCAGGGCATCCTTTGCGACGGAACACTTATACTCGATAATTTGATCGGGGACAGGAAACGGAAGCCGGAAAATGATGACATTGGAAAGGCTTTTTCCTTCAATGCTGATACCTTCCCAATATGCACCCGTCCCCAGAAGTACGGAGTTCGTATCTTCCTTAAACTCAAGCAGCACCTTGTCCTGCGACGATCCCGGCTGCTGCATCAGGATTTTGTACGGAAGATTTTTCTCACTGAGAATGGAGTAGACCCCTTCCATGTCGGTCTTTGCCGTAAACAGCACGAGTGCCTTTCCATTGGAAATGCTCAGGATCTCAAGCAGTCGCTCCACGCCCTTTTCAATGAAGGCTTCATGTTCTCTGGTTGGGTGCGGGAGATCGTCGCAATAGTAGATCATGGCGTGTTCATCGTATGGATATGGGGAAGGCTTTGGCTCGGATAAGCAGCCACGATCACCAGCGGGAAAGCCGGTATTGCTGATAAAGTAAGAATACTGTTCTTCCAGAGAACCGTTTGTGGCGTTCGTCAGCGTGGCAGAGGTCAGAATTGTTCGCTCGTCCCCGTTGAAATATAGTCGGCTCACAATTTCTTTTGTGTTTTTAGGGCAATAGACGAGTTCCGTGTTGCTGCCGTGCTGCTCAATCCAGATCAACATATCATCTATTCGGTCAAGAAGCTCGGAAAGGGACTCGCTGACGGCATCCAGATCATCAGAGGCAGCAAAGGAACGGTTGTTTCTGAAATCCATGCTGGAATAAATCTGAATGCTGGACGAAAGGTTATGTATGGCGGCGTTCATTTCAGTAAGCAGCTCAACCGCACTACCGCTTTGGTCAAAGAAAAAGCGGTCAGCGTAGCGCATATCCTGATCTGCCTCGTTGATCTGCTTTTGGACTTGTGCTTTCAGGCAGTTATAGAAGGCGATGATTGCGCTCTCTGCCTCTCGCTTTTCACCGGACACACTGCTTTGGTCAAAGGATCGCAGCTCATAGAATGCACTCTTAATCATTCCAAAGAGCATACCCTGTCCGAAACGCTCCGTTGTGGCACTACGCACTTTATCATCCAAGTTGTGCGCTTCGTCCACGACAAGCAGATCAGCGGCGGCGTTAATCAGCCCTTCCTGACCGCGCCGGAGCTTCATGAGATGCTGGGTTAGAAAATCCTGATTGCACAGTACCACTCCATCCGTAAACTTTAATGCTGCGCGGACCTTGTAATACTTGCACTTCTTTTCACAGGAGCCGCAATTCTTCATGCTGAACCGCTGCACATTTACCTTGTCCCAGACGCCTTGCGGCAAAACCTCCGGGAAATCCTTGCGTTCCTCATACCCCTGCTGGATTCCTTCTTTGAGCGCGTCCGGTGGGTCAGCCTTCGGGTCACACATATACTCATCTGCGCGTTTGTTGCAGAGATAATGGGTCTGTCCTTTTGCGAGGATGACATCTCTGTTCAGCCCAAGAAGGGGCATTACCGCGTGGACATCGCGCCAGAGCTGTTCTTGAAGCGCAATGGTCGAGGTTGCGATGATAACCGGCTTGTTCATGCGTTTGCTGTACAGCAGCACCGGCACAAGATAGCCAAAGGACTTTCCAATGCCCACGCCAGCTTCAATCGCAAAATGCTGATCGTTTATGAGGGCGTCCACAATCTCAAAGGACATATCCTGCTGCCCCTCACGCATTTCCAAACCATGCTGCGGGGCTTCATCCCAAAAGAAGGTGCTGACTTGCTCACTCATGGAGTACAGCTCTGCTTTTCTGCGCTTTTTCCGTTCCTCCGATGTATTGAATCCAAAATAGAATCTGTTGTCCATCCACATTCCTCCCGGAATAGAAACCCATGCTATCCGCGTTTCAGTTCAATGCTGACGTTTCCGTTCTCGTCGATGGTCAGCATCATGTGCCTGATGTGCTTCTCATAGAACTGCCGCCGCTCTGCGGGAGACATTTCGATCCTCGTGTTTCGCAGAGCAGCGTCAAACATATCGTTGACGTTCAGGTGAACGGAGTTGTCAATCCAGCGGTACATCTCCTTGAATAGTGCGTTTTTCTTGATGTCCTCGCTGTTGCCGGAGTAGAAGTCATCCAGATAGCAGTAGAATATCCCGGATTCTGCAAGTGCTGCCTTCATATCCGGTCCGCATTTTTCCCGCTCAATCATGACAAGGAATCTGGCGTCCGGTAAGGAAGAGATCAGCCCCCAGTAGTCGGAATCACTTGAGACGATGACGAAGGAATCCACTTGTTTCTGGTAATGCTCCTGACAAGCTCTTGCGGTGAGCTTGATGTCTACCAGTGATTTGTTCTGCTTGATCCGCTCAATCATGATATGCTCAACGGGAATGCGGGTGTAGTTTTCAAGAATCCGCCATGCCGTAGCGGTATGTACGTCATCAAAGAGAATGATCGCCGTAATCTTCTGCATGACCTCATAATCAAGATTTTTGAGCGTGGCGCACAGCTTGTACGGGTCGGAGTTTTCGCAGTCCACTACCAATACGGTTTTCTCACTGTCATCTATGAAGTCGTAGATATTGTTTTTTACAAAAGCCCCTGCATCGGAGACTTTGCTGTATTCTGTGAAGGCGTCGCAATGCCATTGATAAAGCAGGGTAGCAAACTTCTTATCATTATAGAGGACATTACCCTCGTCCATCGGTACCCAGTTGATATACATTTGATAGGGGTAGTAGGAGAGACTTGCGTAATAGATGTCCGCAGCATCTTTCGTTCCGTCCTCTGTCAAGCCGTTTGGCATGATGAACAGCTCTTTTATGTACGCCCAGTTAATCCAGATTGGGAAGAGGCTTTTGCAGTTGTTAATGCGGTCTGAAATCAGCCGGTTGATCTCGATAATGTGGTGGCAGAGCTTTGTACTCGCCTTTTTGATAAAGTTGATTCCGTCATTTGAAAGTTGCTGCATACTGGAAGCCGGGATGATCTCTGGCATTGAAAGCAGCCCTCGATACTCCATTCGCATGATGTCATTTATTTTCCGGTAGTTGCGCTCAATGGCGGTGCGGATGATACATAGATTACGAATGATGCGGGCATTTTTATCCTGTTCAAGCCGGTTGTATATCTCTATCTTTGGCGGCTCGTGTTCATTTTGAAAAATACGGAGCGGGACGCCGATCAGGTAGGCAACCTTCGATACAATCTCGTAGGTGCTGTCTTTGTAGGCAATCTGTTCTCCGGCATATTCGATACCATTCAACATGACTGAATTGCCCATGATCTACTCCTTTCGATGGAACGTGGGTTATTGAGCGTACTTTTTGAAGTTTTCAGCTTGTTCCAGAACCTCCTTGTAGACATCATCAATGGTTACGGGGGGATAGTCAAATTCATCCAGTAGCAGTATGAGGTCAACTTGCAGATTTGCCTTAATGTCATCACGGGTAGACCAGTCGGTGTATTTAGCTTTGTCATCGACAATAATCTTAATCCGCTTTGACAATTCAATCATCTTATCGTCCGGGTACTCGAACTCATACTTCTTGGCAACCGCCTTGAGAATGTCATAAAAGGCTTTTTCCTCGTAGTCAATTCCCATGCCCTTGAAGGAGTCTTTTTCCTTTTTGAGTTCTTCAAGGAGCTTCGCAAGCTGCTCCGCCACATCGTCAAGAACTTCATTAGCAAAAGCCTCATCACGACGGCGATTGTTGTACTCATCAACAACCCGCTTGAGACGGTCCGAGAACTCCATGCCCATAATGCGGTTGACTTTTTTATACTCATCAATCGCTTGAGAAAGAAGCCTCTGCAACACCTTTATCTTTGTGTTTGGAAGTTGGATTGCATTGATCTTATCCAGATACTCGTCACTGAAAATATCAACAGAGATGTGCTTTCCCGTCTCAAACAGTTCCTCTATACCATCAGATTGAATTGCACCTTCAAGAAGTTCACGGACACGGGCATTCATTTGTGAAATGTCAGGGGCATCACCCTTTGTGAGTTTGAAAAGAATAGAGCGCACAGCACAGTAGAAGTGCAGATAGTCCTTTTCTTTATCAGAGATAGCCTCACTTGAACTGCATAGGTTGAACGCTTGTTTCATGCGTTTGACTGCCGCCATAAAGCGAGTTTCCAAATCTTCCGTGAGCTGTACATACTCAACAGCCCGATTGAGGCAAGCAAGCTGCTCTTTCGGTGAGCCGTTGAAGTAATCCGTGCTATTGAAGTTGTGGAACATCTGAGCCAAGACATCGAGCTGGTCTTTAACAATCGTGATAGACTGCTCGACGCCTTCAAACTCATCGCTCTCAAAGTTGGTGTATTTCTTGAGGGCGAGATTCATGTTTTTCTTAATGCCGATGTAGTCCACGATCAAGCCCTTGTCCTTGCCGGTATAGACGCGGTTGACGCGGGAAATCGTCTGGATAAGGCTGTGCTGCTGGATGGGCTTGTCGATGTAGATTGTGTCGAGTGCCGGTACGTCGAAGCCGGTAAGCCACATATCAACAACGATGGCAATTTTGAAGTTTGATTTAACGTTCTTAAACTGACGGTCAAACTCCTTGCGATCATCTTTCGTTCCCAGCATTTCATAAAGCTCAGGCTCATCGTCTTTATTTCGCGTCATGATGAGCTTGATCTTCTCGATGGGCTTGAGTTCCTTTTTCTCTTTTTCCGTCAGTTGAACCCCGTCAGGGCAAACCTTTTTCTCTGCCCATTCCGGTCTCATTCCAACTATAATCTGATAAAAAGCGTATGCAATCTTGCGATTAGAGCAGACAAACATTGCTTTTCCTGCAACGGTAGCTCCTTCGGCAACGCGGGTCTCATAGTGGTTAATGAAGTCCTCCGCAACTGCGTGAAGTCGGTCAGGATCACCGATGATCGCATCAATATGAGCAACCGCCTTCTGGCTTTCCTCAATCTGATGCTCATTTGCGCCTTCAACAGCACAGCGGTCATAATAATCTTCAATTTCCCGAACCTTTGCCTGATCAAGAGTGACCCGTGCAGCGCGTCCGTCGTAGACAAGGTTGACTGTGATACCGTCTTTGACCGCCTCTGTCATTGTGTAGGCATCGACAACCGGACCGAAGACTTCAATCGTGCCATCTACGGGCGTGCCGGTGAAACCGACATAGGTAGCATTGGGGAGAGAATCGTGTAGGTACTTTGCGAATCCATAGCTTCGCTCTACACCTTCGGCAGTGACCTTGACTTTCTGATCGAGGTTTATCTGACTACGGTGTGCTTCATCGGATATGCAGATCACATTCGCTCTATCCGTCAGAAGCTCCAAGTCCTCGGTGAACTTTTGGATGGTGGTCATGTACACCCCACCGCTTGTCCTGCCTTGAAGTTCCTGACGCAGCTTTTCGCGGGAATCAATGCTCACAACGGTTTCGTCACCAATGTACTTCTTGGATGCTACAAACTGCTTTGAGAGCTGGTCATCCAAATCCGTTCGGTCGGTAATAATCAGGATTGTAGGGCTATGGAAGAAGGTACTCTTCATAAGCATTCTTGTGAGGAAGAGCATAGTATAGCTTTTTCCGCAGCCTGTCGCGCCGAAGTATGTGCCGCCCTTGCCGTCCCCCTCCGGTCTGAGATGTGCTTGATATTCTCAAACAGCTTGACCGCAGCAAAATACTGAGGATAGCGGCAGACGATTTTGAGGTCTTTGTCCGAGCTATCAGGGAAATAAACAAAATCCTTGATGACTGCCAAAAGCCGTTCTTTGCGGAACAGTCCGCTCACCATAGTTACAAGGGAATTGATGCCGTCCAATTCCTTATCGTCAGCTTCAATCTTTCTCCACGCATAGAAGAAGTCATACGGGGAGAAGAAGGAACCGTATTTATTATTTGCGCCATCGCTTATGACGATGAAGGCGTTATACTTGAAGAGTTCAGGAATATCACGGCGATAACGCACGGTAAGCTGAGTATAGGCGTCCATGATCGTTGTGTTTTCTTTGACTGCGCTCTTGAACTCAAGCACAACAACAGGAATGCCGTTGATGAAGACAATCCCGTCCGGTATGCGTAGCTGGTTGTTGATGCCTTCAATTTCAAATTGATTGACGATCTTGAACACGTTTTTCTCTGGCTCATCAAAGTCAATCAGCTCAATGTAAAGGTCTTTCTTTGTGTGATCCTCACGGTTGAAGATGAAGCCGTCACAAATCATTTTGCAGACTGCTTTGTTTGCTTCGTAGATCGTACCGGAAATAGACCTCAGGCGAAGGATGATGCTATCAACTTCGCTTGGGGTAAGTCCCTCTGAGGCATACCTGTTCAGGAGGTATTTCCGCAGATCGTCGATAAGCAGAACCTCAGAGCGTTCACGGTGGATCTGCTCACCATTCAAATAGATATACCCTTCATCTTGAAACAAATCCATGATGGACATTTCAAGAGAATGCTCATTGAAGTTCGCCATTATCATTTCCCCCTAACTGCCTCTGCATTTCTGCTTCAAAGGCTTTTTCACTTTGCTGGAAGTCGTACTCCTGATACTTCAAACCCAGACGTGCCAGCATGAGTGTACCTTCCCAGTCATCTATATTTGAGTATTGAGTTACGTGGTTTACATCAGTGAGAATACCAAGAATCAAGCCCGTACAATCAAGCGCAAAGTCTATCATTTCCTGAACGTCCGGATAGGAAATAGGGTAACGGTCCGGAAGTTTCTCGCTGTTCACGATGCGCTGCTCATCGTTGTGGGCATAGAGTTTGTTCCTCTGCATTCGGATGTTATCTCTCTTTTTGCTCAGCCCATTGAACCGCTTCTGATATAGGTCTAAAAATTCCGGGAAAGTCAAATCCACCCGAACAGGAGCATTCTCCGCATCAGGAATATCAAACGCTGCAAAGAGTTTTCTATCTGCCTCAACCCGATCCTTAAAGAAGTATTCCTCTTGTGGCTTGAGTTGGTGCTGATATGGGACCGGGTAGGAAAAGGTTGTTCCGTCATGATCCACCGTCAAAGTTTCTCTGTACTTTGGGAAAAGGTCTTGGTTTTCCTCGCATTTAGCAAGGAGGGTTCCAATGGACACGACACCATTCGAGCTATCATACAGTTTGGCAATCTCCATGAAACAGGCTTTCATCAGGGCATCATAGACTGTATGGTAGAATGCTGGCGAAACCTTCATCTCTTCGGCATAATTATGTTGGTTCTTCCGATACTGCTGCATGATCAGGTAGTAGGCTTTTGCGTCGAAAGCTCCTTGGTGAAGTTCTTCGGCAATTCTGATTAATGTTTCCTTGTCCATTTTCATCCCTCCCTTCGTAGGAAAATGATAATTTAGCGGAAACCGCCAATGCACTCTTTTGTAAAATGTTTTTCTCAACGAGCATTGCTGAAAAGTGTGATACCGGCACATTCTCGCAGCTTATCAAAGAAACTGTTGGTGGAGATTGGGGGCAGGAGCAGCCTAAAGGCAATTATACGAGCAAAGTTACTTGCATTAGAGGTACAGATATTCCTGCTCTGAACCTTGGAAGTATTTCAGCAGCACCGACGAGGTATATTCTCCCCAAAAACCTTTCTTCAAAAAGAATCTCGGCGGACAATATTGTCGTAGAAATATCCGGTGGAAGTCCTGTTCAAGCAACCGGACGGGTTGCTCTGATCCCTGATGCTGTTCTTGCACACCACAAGGAAGAACTAATCTGCTCGAACTTTTGCCGTGTCATGAATGTTCGCTCTGAATATCTGTATTTCTTCTTTCAATATTGGACATATCTCTATCGAAATGGAGTTATGTTCAATTATGAGAATAGTTCAACCGGACTAAAGAACTTTAACTTTGCTGCATTTGTTTCCGAAGAGAAAATTCAAATCCCTCCGATTGATATTGCCAAAAGGTTTAACGCAATGCTTGAGCCAATATACAAAGAGATTTTTAGCGTAGGCTTTGAAATTGAGAAATTAGGGGCTGCTCGCGAACTTCTGCTACCGCACTTAATGCTCCATGACTTTTCAAGCCGCTAAATTATCATTTATCTTCCGCTTGAGTTCAATCCGATCCGTGATCGTATTGTATGCCTTCACAATGCCACGCTGCTTCTCGATAGATGGGACAGGCAGTTCAACCTTACAGAGTTCGTCCCAATCAAAGATTTCTCTGACGCTCCCGTGAGACATATATCTTGTATAGCGGTCAAACTCCGGTCGGCTAAACCAAAGCATCAAATATTCAGGGTCAAGTCGCTCGTTATCAGTGACCTCAAACACGGTATATGAGCTTGAAATGATGCAGTCCTTATCTCTCAGAAGCGCAATCGAAATTTTTTCTCCATTCCGAGATGTAACCGGACCATACGCGAACTGACCGGTACGAACAATTTTGTAGTTCGACAAGTCTGTTCCGACAATATTGGCAATAGACGGAATGAATTGCTTGCTGATGCTAACACCAAGCAAGTAATCGACTTTCAGCTCTTTGTTCCGCTCGTCAACGGGTTGAATAAAGTCTCCAAGCAGTCTATATCTTTCTTTCATCGTGACACCTCACCCTATGTATTTTCTGTGTGCCAGCTTGACGTTTTGCTGTTTGACCATAGCGTAGTGCATGGTCGTGTCGATTTTCTGATGCCCTAAGAGCTGCTGGACTTGCTCTATGGGCATCCCTTTATCTATGGCAGACGTTGCCAGTGTTCTTCGGAACTTATGTGGATGGACACGAGGCAGATTCAGCCTTTTCCCCAGTTCTCGAAGCCGTCTTTCTACGCCGCCAATCTGCAAACGGTCATGCGGTGCGGTCAGCGAGACAAACAACGCTGAACAGGTGTCTGTGCGGCTTTCCAGATAGTTTTGGAGATGGATTTTTGTCCTGGCATCGAAATAAACGATCCGTTCCTTGCTTCCTTTTCCGAAAACAACGCATTCCCGTTCATTGAAGTTGATGTCATCGCGGTTAAGGGCAATCATCTCACCGACACGCATTCCGGAGGATGCGAGAAGGTCAATCATAGCGAGATCGCGGACATTGCAGCAGTTGTCCCGCATGATTTCCAATGCCTCATCGGTGTAGGTTTCCTTGATCACCTTTGCCGTTTTTACTTTGTGAATCCGGCGCACCGGGCTTTTCACGATGTAGTCCTCATCTTCAAGCCACGAAAAGTAGCTGGACAGGATGCGACGGATATTATCTATCGTGACCTTGCTTGATTTCCGGCTTGTCTGATACTCTGTCAGGTACTTTCGCAAGTCCTCAGTTACGATCTCTTGTGGTTCTTTGTCAATGCCGGATAGCATTGACACAATGGTCTGACGGTAATAGCTCAAGGTTTTTTCTGAGCAGCCTTCAATACGTTTTGCGTTGATGAAACAGACAACCGTATCGACCTTTGCGCTTTCTACCATGCCCGCGCTGTGACTTAGCTCTACGCCACTCAGCACCCCTTCAAGGACGCTTTGAAGCTGTTTTAATTGTGCGTTGTTCAGATACGGAAGCATCTGACGCTGCACTTCTCGAATTAGTTGTTCTTTCATTGTCGTATCTCCTTTGAATATTCTCAGAGAACGACTTTACAGTGGCAGTTCTTAGGGTAAAACTCTCGCCACTGGTGAGAGTAATGGACGGTAAATGATAATTTAGCGGCTTGATAGTTGCGACAAAAGTAGCTGCTGCATGACATTCAGCCGCATAATTTCCTCTGTGTTCCGGATGACAGATTCGTATAGCCCACGCGCCTTAATCTCAAAATCTTGTACTTCTTTTGTGGGCGGAACCGGAATTGAGAAAGACTCCATTTCCTGCTTGTTAATTGCCTCTCTGGTCGAACCAGACTGGGCGATTCCCATGAGTTTGCCTTTGTTTTCGGCAGAGCAAAGCGTTGTCATGATGTAATAGCTCATTGGCATAGCCGTTTTGGGACGCAATATCATGACGTGCTGATTTACACGAGCAGGAAGAACATCCGCTGGAACGATGCAGCATCGTGTAACCGATACGCCAGTTATATTGAAAAGGACATCATTTTCCTCGACAACCACATTTGAGAGTTGGTCTGCTTGTTCATCAGAAATATGAGCAAGGTCATCGTAGGAAAAGGCGTAATCAAAGACATTTGTGCTTCGGACAAGTGAAACACCTGACTCCTGATAGGCTGTTTTTCCGCCTTTCGGTGTTGCACCACTTCCAATTTTAGAGCAAAGTTGTTTCAGCGGGGCAGTCGGATATATTCTGCCACCCTCAATAAACATCCTGCGGTAGATTGCAGTAACGGTCGCAACCAAATTATCATTTTCCGCTCTCTTCAAAGCAATGCGGTCGGTAATTGCACGGTAGGACTCGACGATCTCACATTGTCTCGCATAGGAGGGAACAGGGAGCTTTATACGGCAAAGATCGTCCCATGTAATTCCGCCTCGAACACTGCCGTCCGTCATGAACCAGCACTCACGGTCAAACTCCGGTCTACGAAACCACATCATCAAATACTCTTCGTTTAAGACATCGCGGTCAATAATCTCAAACATGAAATACGCCGGAGAAACTATTGCAGGGCTGTCTTTCTCATAGAGCGCAATCGGAAGACGTTCATCGCGTCCAACGTGCATTGGGTTACAGGCAAATAGCCCCTTGCTGATCAGTTTATACCGACTCAAATCTGTGCCAATTACATTTGCGACGGAAGGCATAAACTCTTTGTCGATGCTTATGCCAAGAACAGTGCTGGTGACTTCCTCGGAGTTTCGATAATCAACAAGCCGAATGTGTTTACCAAGAGGATCATAATTCGATTTCATAGCCCAGCTCCTTAAACACGGTCAACAGGTCAGCCTTCGACTTCTCTTCTGCAACAAGCAGATCACGAAGCTCACTTTGCAGCGTCTTCATTTTCGTATCAAAGTCGATGTTCTCATCACGGTTTACAAACTCGATGTAACGGCTCGGAACAAGGGTAAATCCCTTTTCTGCAACCTCATCGAAGGATGCGCTGTAACAAAATTCAGGCACATTCTGATAAGTTTCTTCATAGCCTTCCTGCTGCCATGCATGGTAGACGCTCGTGACCTTCGCACGGTCATCTTCTGTCAGTTCAATGTACTTCTTTTCATAGGGGCTTCCCATTTGCCGCAAGTCCATGAAAAGGATCTCACGCTCACGGTTACGGAAGCGTTTTACCTCACCGTTTTCTTCAACCACACGAGCCTTTTTATTCTTATTCAGAATCCAAAGCGTGACGCTGATGTCGGTGGTATAGAAGAGGTTGCGGGGAAGGATGATGATTGCTTCGACGAGATTGTTCTCGATGAGCTGACGGCGGATTTTTAACTCTGTACCGTCGTCAGATAGTGCGCCGTTTGCAAGCAGGAAACCGGCAACGCCGTTCTGAGAGAGCTTTGAAACGATATTCAGAATCCAGCCATAGTTCGCGTTACTCGTGGGCGGAACTTCATAGCCGTCCCAGCGCGGATCATCAATCAGCTCATTATCACCACGCCATTCTTTCTGATTAAAAGGCGGGTTTGCCATAATGTAATCTGCCTTGAGGTCCTTGTGCTGGTCATTGGTGAATGTGTTCGCTGCCATTTCTCCGAGGTTTGCAGAGATGCCGCGAATAGCCAGATTCATTTTGCACAGCTTGTACGTCGTGTTTGTATATTCCTGACCATAGATAGAGACCTTCTTCTTGTTGCCGTGATGTGCCTCCACGAACTTCATTGACTGCACGAACATACCGCCAGAACCGCAGCAAGGGTCATAGAGAATACCGTCATACGGCTCGATCATTTCCGCAATCAAATTGACAATGCACTTCGGCGTATAGAACTCGCCCTTACCTTTGCCTTCTGCAAGTGCAAACTTACTCAGGAAGTATTCGTAGACTCGTCCGATAATGTCATTCTCTTTATCGCCGGTGTTGATCTTATCAATCTCGTCCAGCAGTGATGCCAGCTTTGCTGTGTCGATGTGAAGACGTGAGTAGTAGTTGTCCGGCAGTGCGCCTTTCAGTGCGGGATTCGCTTTCTCAATCGTATAGAGGGCGGTGTCGATTTTCAGCGCAATGTCATCCTGTTTCGCATTCTCCATGATGAAAGACCAACGGCTGATCTCAGGCAGGAAGAACACGTTGTCCTTCGTATAGAAGGCAACATTGTCAACAAACTTCTCACCGTATTTTTCAGAAATAGCTTTCCTTTGTGCCTCAAACTTATCGCTGGCAAACTTCAAAAAGAAGAGACTGAGAACGACGTGTTTGTATTCTGCTGGCTCAACAGAACCACGGAGTTTATCTGCGGACTTCCACAGAGCTTCCTCCATAGAAATCTCCTTCTTCGGTGCCGATGCGGCTCGTGCCATATCAAAATCCTCCCTGTGTATTTATCTAACCTATTTTACAAAAAGAGCTGTACGAAAAACCGGACTCAGTTCTTGTCCGTTCGCACAGCCTCACATATATCTCCGATGTCACAGTTCAAGTAATCACAAATGCGCAGCAAAATAGAGAGGGACACTTCTTCCCCCTTATTCAGTTTTGTCCATGTTCCGGCAGACAGCCCTACCTCATGTCGTAGAGAAGCCCTCTTTATGTCGCGTTCCAGAAGAAGCATCCATAGTTTCTTATAGCTTATGCGCACGGCAACCATCCTTTCGCTTGCTTGCATTCAACATCGCTTATAATATTTATTATACTGGATTTCATTCTCAAAAGCAATCCGTTGATGCAGAAATTAAAGAAAAAGTTTCAATTTCTCGAACCTTCTCTCAAGGATGCAGGGCATCTCCGGTCAACAGGAGATGCCCTGCTTTTGAAAGGACTATTCGCGCTGTGTGTTGCGCAGATGATCACGGTCATGGTCAGCAGAAGGAGCGAGAAACGTATCAACATTAGACTTGATCGTCTCTATTTGCTTTACTTCTTTTTTGAGCTTCGCACGTTCATCATAGAGCCGCTGTTGCTCATCAAGAAGTCGCTGCTGTTCCGCTTGCAGTGTCTTCAAGCTCGGCAGTTTTTCATCGCCCTGCATGGCAAGAAGTGTACTCCGCGCCGCCTCAAAGATCACAAGCTCTGCCTCATGCTTTGCCTTGAACCCCGGCTTGTCTTTTGCCTTCTGGAAGGCGTCATATACAGGCTTGAGCCGCTGGTAGTTGGAGATATTTTTGATGAGCGGCTGGACTTCCCGCAGTCGTGCTTCAACGCCTTTCAGTTCCTTGCCGGTGCGGTCATAGGCGCTGTGAACGTCCTCGACCTTTTTCTCAAGATCGGCGTATTGGAGCAAGTTGTTTTCCGTGAGATAGTTGAGTGTCCGTGCAGCTTCTTTGAGGATAGTGAGCTTTGCTTTATATTCGTAACCCTTGCTGTCGATGAGCCTGATCCGCTCCTGAATATCTCCGATGAGAGAGATGCCCTTCGGCGTGGTCTGTCTCTGACTTCTTCGGGGCGTCCGTCCGGCAATCCGTTCCTTGATGCGTTCCTCGGTGTAGTTCTCTCCGATGGTTTTAGACCGGGTAAACCGCTCCTGACCTTTAGCGCGGAAGGAGATGTATTTGCCGGTCTTGATTTCATAACCGGCTTCCTGCATGAGCCGCAGAAAGTCATCGTAGTCCTTCGCTGTAATGACAAGCCGGTCGATGGTCTGCTTGAGTTTCTGCTTCCAGCTCGTGCCGCGTTTGGCTTCGGTGTACTCCTTGTAGCCCATGCCCTTGTTCTGAGAGGGAGGGATAACAGAGAGACCGTTTTCCTTACAGAGCCGGTCGCTGACCTCACGCATATCATAGTAAATCCGCTTATAGCTCTTGTATGCGTGGTAGTTCACAAAGTCAACCGCATTGAAAATCAGATGATTATGAACATGGTCTTTGTCAATGTGAGTGGTCAGCACATACTCATATTTTCCTCCGAGGATTTCATCTGCAAACTGCTTGCCAATCTCGTGGGCAAGCTCCGGTGTGACCTCTCCAATTTCAAAGGACTGGATCACATGACGGGCTATGATCCTGACCGGATTCATCCCTTTTTGCTCGGCTATTTTCCGCGTCCATTCAAATTCCCGCGCTGCGGTCTCGCTGGCACAGCCGTAGGACGAGACCAGCAGCTTCTCGTCGGTCTTTTCGGGATTCAGAATGTACGCGATTGCCTTGCTCAAAGTTCCTCGGATTGCTTTGATTTTAGTAACTGCCATACCGCATCCATCTTTTCTTTCAGCTCGTCAATATCGTCCTGATAGAATCGTCCCGTCGAGTTGATTCTGCGGCAGACGGTATTGATGTTCACGCCGATCTTGTTGATTTCGGCGGCGAGCTTTTTCTGCTCTGTGTAGTCTACGACAATGATGTAACCGTCGATCAGCATCTTCCTTGCATACGCACCGAAGTTCTCCGTGCCGATCATTTCCATCTTCTTTGCAATCGTTCGTTCTTCCTGTGGTGTCAGCCAAATCTTCTTCTGAATGTCTCGCGTTCTTCGTACCATGCTGCGCCCTCCGTCGTAAAGATTAGAAGGGTTTGGGACTATCCCAACAAGCAAAAATCTGATGTTAAGGGCAGGGTCTCCTTAACTGATTTTTCTCCGGTGGGTACTCACCGGATTTGCTTGCTAATCTCCCAAAATCGTATTCCCCGAAGATTCCTCCGTGAAATGTCCCTTCACTTTACAACGGACACAATAAGAGCGTTTGTTGAGTACCGGATTTCAAAAAAGTCGAAAAATTATTGGATTTCCCATGTAAAAGCCACTGTATCTGTCACATCAATATCATCTGGCTCAATCTCAGGTGCGGCGCACTTGCTCATTGCCATAAGAGGCTGAATGCAGTCTTCGACCTCATAGCTTGTTCTGGAATACACATTGAGTTCGCCCCAGTTGTAGTCGATATTGAGTAGCTGTCCCAGCGCATTGCCAGACGCCTTGCAAAGAATCTCCGCCTTCGCTCTGGCGTTCTCCGTCGCATTGATCAGCAGCTTTTCGCTGACCGCTGATGGGTTTCTTACAGTGAACGCGATACTGAGTTCCGGCTTTGCACCGCAATCCGCAACCGCAGAAATGACCTTTGCAAGCTGTTTGCTGTCAAAGTCAAATGCAAGTTTCAAGCGATAGCTGCAAGCATATCCGACAAACTCTCGCTTGTAATTTCCTTGCCGATCCTTGACGTTCTCGTACCTTGTCTGGACATCAAAGCTCGTGATTTTCAAGTCTTCTTTGCGATACCCAACGCAGACTGCGGCACCTTGCAGTCTTTCGATTCTCTCGGCAGCTTCCGACATTGCACGGTCATAGGTTTTAGATAAGGTTTCAATGTTCAAGGAGAGGATGATGTAATCCGGTCTTGCGGAGACATTGCCTGTCCCTTTTACGGTGATCGTTCTCATTGCTTTCTCCCGTCCTTTCTGGAATTGAAGTCCTCATCAATACGTTTTTTCCAATTCGTACCCAGCGGTACGCTGCAACGGACGGCGGAAACCGCTTCGCTCAGAACATCATAGTTGAGCTGCGTTCCCTCGTGGTCAGAGTGGTAGTTGACCGCTCGGTCTGCACCAATTCCAAAATGCTTTGCCGTCTCAACGGCGTCGATGTTTGCACCGAGAAATAGAAACTCCCAGCCGTACTTTTCCTTCTGTCGCTCAATCATTTTCTTGACCTTCTCGCTATCATAACGGCGGCTTGCATTCTCCATGCCGTCCGTTGTGATGACGAACAGCGTGTGTTCAGGCATATCCTCAATTCTTGCGTACTTATGGATATTTCCAATGTGATGAATTGTTCCGCCGATAGCATCCAGAAGGGCAGTACAGCCGCGAACGGAATAGTCCTTGTCGGTCATCGGCTCGACCTTCTGAACCGGTACACGGTCATGAATAACCTCGCTCACGTTGTCAAAGAGGACGGTAGAGATCAATGCCTCGCCATTCTCCCTTTTCTGCTTTTCAATCATGGAGTTGAAGCCTCCGATGGTGTCTGCTTCCAGTCCGCTCATCGAGCCGCTGCGGTCAAGGATGAACACGATCTCCGTTAAGTTCTTTCTCACGTCCAGTACCTCCGTATATAAAAATATGACTGCTTGGTGTCTCACCTTACAGTCATATTGTACTTCGGTATTTACTTCGTTTGGTCGCATGGCAAGCGACATTATTCCAGCGATGAGAACAGCTCCCCGTCAATGCTTAGAACGTCATCCATCGGAATCCTTGCGCCGTCCTGCATGGTGATCCGCCGCTCAAAGTCATCGACCTTTCTGACCACGCCGACTGCGGAAACATATTTGCCGCCAGCCTTCCGCTCATCAGGCTGGAAGTAGGTAATGGTGACCTCCGGTGCATCATCAAGAGCGTCCATGAGAAACTGATACTTCATGTCCAATGCAGTCAAAGCTTCCTCGTCAAGCTCGATCTTTTCATCGGTCAGACGTCCGGTTTCTTTGATGGCAGCATCGTAACCGGTGAGGGCAGCGAAGGGAGCGAACTGCGCCGCACGATCTGACATCGGCATCTGCGGACGAGTGAGAGAGACATGATGTGGAAGGTTGATAATATCCTCATATTGATTCAATCGGTTGCCTCCTTTGTAAATGCAAGTTCAGATAGATTTTTGAAGGTAAACCATATCTACCAACTGAATACCACACTCAAAAATCGGGTGATCATAATTATCTGTAAAAAACTTAGGAATTATATGTGAGCGCACAAATCCGCATTTTTCATAAAACGGAATAGTCAACGGGCTATCACCCGTACCTACTTGCAAAACCTCAAATCGTCCACTGTATTCTCTTGCAATGAAACTAATCAACATTTTCGCATAACCCTTGCCCTGAAACTCAGGCTCCGTAGCAATGTTTTTTATTTCGAGAATGCCGTTTCCTTCATCTGTCACAACACACTCACACTTTACTCCGTTGTCTTCAAGGACATACATTCGTCCTCTATCAAGATAGCGATCTATCATATCTTCCTGCTCGTCAGCTAATAATAGTAAATTCAGATATTCTTTTTTGTTTTCGGTTATCTCTTTTATCATCATGTTTTCCATAGCCATTTTCTTACGCCTTGTGCCCTCCGATCTGCGCATTACGGTCTTTCGCGGTTGCGCCTTCTTCAAGATTCATCGCCTTGAGGATGGCATTCTTTCCATACTTCTTCTTGATGGCGAGAGCCGCCTTCTGGATCTTTCGTTCCCGTTCCAAGGCAGCGTCTTCGGCTTTCTGCTTTTCCTCTTCGGCGGCATAGTCGGTGAAGAGGTCGAGCTGGACAACCCCGTCATTTTTCTTCGGCGCGTCCGCTTCTGGCAGGACATGATTTGCTACAACATACATACGGCGGACGAGTAGATTCTTGTCCACAATCCGGTCGAAGAGTTCTGACACAGCACACATTATTTTGCGCGTAGAGGATGTGTGAGCGTCGAGGTTGATAGAGCCGTGCGCCTGTTTGGGAATCTCACGACCGTAGGGATCTTTCTCGACTGCGCCGTGATACTTTGCCCGCCGCGCTGGGTCGGTCAGGTTCTCAATGTCATAGCCAACTGTGAGAACCATCTGATCGGTGACAAGCCCCTTGTCTACCAAGTCCAGAACAAGCAAGTCCGTCATTTCCCGGACAACCAGCCTTGCTTTCTCTGGCTCATAAGGACAGTGCAAAACCTGACCGGAGCTGAGACTGTTGGAGCTGGGACGATAGGCTTTAATTGCCTCAATGGTAGTTGGCTCCCAGCCCCACGCATGGTCGATGAGCAATTCCGCGTTCTTGCCGAACAGCTTATAAAGCAAGTCCTCGTTCCGCTCGGAACAAAGGGCAACATCGCCCATGGTGAACATTCCATTCTGTTCAAGTTTCTTGGCAATGCCTCGACCTACGCGCCAGAAGTCTGTGAGGGGCTGATGCGTCCAAAGCTCACGACGGAACTTCATCTCATCCAGCTCCGCGATGCGGACACCGTTCTTGTCGGCGGGGATGTGCTTCGCCACAATGTCCATCGCCACTTTGCAGAGAAAAAGATTCGTGCCGATCCCTGCGGTTGCTGTAATGCCGGTTGTCTCAAGCACATCGAGGATGATCTTCATGGCGAGGTCATGTGCCGAGAGCTTGTAGGTGTTCAGGTAGTCCGTCACGTCCATGAACACCTCGTCGATGGAGTAGACCACAATGTCCTCCGGCGCGATGTACTTGAGGTAGACCTGATAGATGCGAGTGCTGTACTCCATGTAGTACGCCATCCGGGGCGGTGCGATGATGAAGTCAATCGCCAGAGACGGGTTTGCTTGCAGTTCTGAGAAGAAGTGCGATGTGCCGTCCAGCCTGTGTCCCGGCGCGTCGTGCTGCCGTCCGGCATTCGCTTCCTTCACGCGCTGCTTGACTTCAAACAGCCGTCCGCGTCCGGAAATACCGTAGCTCTTGAGGGACGGTGTGACGGCAAGGCAGATGGTCTTATCCGTCCGGCTCTCATCCGCAACAACAAGGTTTGTGTCCAGAGGATCTAAGCCGCGCTCTCTGCACTCCACGGAGGCGTAGAAGGATTTCAGGTCGATTGCGATGTAGGTGTGTTGTTTCATCTTCTAAGCCTCCTGTTAGTCAGATTAGGCACCTATGAGGCTCTGGTCAAAGGCAAACAGAGCCTCGTTGATCTCAAAGACGTTATAGTTCCCATGCTCCACGAAATACTCCACGATGATGTCAAACTTGTTGGAGTGGGAGAGTGCAAAGCCCGCCTTCATGAGCATATCCTTCATTTCCACAAGTGGCAGCTCAAGGGCGATGGCAAATGCAATGACGGTAGGCTTGGAAGGTTTGTAGGACTTGTCCGAGCGGATCTTCGAGAAGAGCTTCCGGTCAATATTTGCCTTCTTGTAGCACTGTGCGTCCGTCATGCTGCGTTCATCAATCTTCCGCAGCAGCATCTCCGAAAAGCTCTCATCGATCTGTCCCAGTGCATCGTTAAGAGTTGCTGCTTTTTCGGAGCTGACTGCCATAGGAGCTGTGAGCTTTTCAATAGCTTCATCGCAAACGGATGACTCGCAGGGCATCGGCTCGTCCATCCGGAAGGCACTCATTCTGCGCAGCCGCTCGGAACGACTATCGGCATGTTCGTCCACATAGAGGTCATCTATGTATGAAGCAATGTCGGCAAACAGCTTGCCGCTGATCTGATAGGCTTTGCGGTCGAAAATGACGATGTACACCGTCATTTCGTTTTCAAGAAGGAAACTGCTGATGGTGTCAATCGCAACCTTGAGGCTTGATCCTTTGGATAGCCGAAAATGCCGGAGGAAATCAGCGGGAACGCAACAGACTCGTAGCCGTATTCTTTCGCCAGCATGAGCGAAGTCCGATAGCATGAGATCAGCCGTTCGCGCTCACCATGCCGTCCGTCATACCAGCGCGGACCGACTGCATGAATGACATATTTGCAGGGCAGCTTATAGCCCCTTGTGATTTTTGCGCTCCCGGTTTCGCAGCCGTGGAGCGTTTCACATTCTGCCAGCAGCTCCGGTCCTGCAGCGCGATGAATGCAGCCGTCCACACCGCCACCACCCAGCAGTGACTCGTTGGCAGCGTTGACGATGGCGTCCACCTTCATTTTTGTGATGTCATTCCTGACAATTTGAAGCGGCATGATCAAGCCTCCCATTCGGTTACTTCGCGCCGGTCAGCAGTTTGTCCAGCGGGATTCTTTCCGGGTATTTTCCTTCGGTCAGAATGTCATATAAATACCTGTTATCCAGAATCATATCATCCCGGATAAGCTGCCAGTTTGCCTTTTTCCTGAAAAACACCTTGAAGATCAGGAAGTTCATGATCGCCCCAATTACCGGCGTGGTCATGCCGAAAGCCTCGGTGTGAGAGAAATGGCATCCTGTTTTGGTTCTTTTCCCTTCAAAGGTGATGAACGCCGTTTTCTTGTCGCTCCGGAATACAATGCGGAAGTGGTTCTCATCCTGTTCGCATTCCGTAATTGTGCCGGTCACATCGTAGTCCAGCCCCATGACGATCTCGCGGAAGCGGATCTTGCTTCCTGCGTTATAGTTTCCGTTATAGAGATTGCATTCGATGTGGTAGGGACTCCATTTCACAAACTCTTCCTCAAAGTTAGCAGTCCATGCCTTTAATTTTTCATAGGAAGCCGGAATCTCTATCTGCTCTGTAAGAACAATCATTGTCAGTTTCTCCTATTCTGTCAAAGCGGCATCGGTGTCCGGGCGATCAGAATGACCGCCAGAATCGCGCCCACAAATGCCGCTGCTCCGATGGCAGCCAACAGCTTTTTGCTGAGTTTCTTCTTCGTTGCCTTGCAGATCAGCGCAGCGCAAGCCATGCAGACAGCCGCAGCCACAAGTGCAATGCCCAGCGTTTCCCATAGCCAGGACAGTTCATATAGGATTTTCATGCGATCATCATCTCCTGTTCGTTAAAGTAAAAGTTGTCACTCTGTCAGTCGATTCTCTTCGCCCCAGATACAGAGCTGATCCAGCACAGTCATCAGCGATTTCCCACGCTCCGAAAGCGCATATTCCACCTTCGGCGGGATCTGCGGATACTCAGTGCGGACGATCAGTTTGTCTGCTTCCATCTCCTTGAGATTCGTGCTGAGAGTCTTGTCGGAAATGGTTTTCAGATACCGTTTCAGCTCATTGAATCGCACCGTCTCAAACTCCATCAGGCAGTAAAGAATGACCATCTTGTGCTTGCCGGAGATCAGCGACAGCGTGTAGGCAAAGCCGGTGTCCTCAAAATTGGCGTTCTCGATATAATTCTTTATCATTTCACTTTCTCCTAAGATAGTACCTATCATAATAGTCAGTACTTGAATTTCTGCTTTACTCGGTTATAATTATAAGCAGGATGAACAGTCCTGTCAATCTGATCACAAGGAGAAGTTATCATGAGAACAAAACTGAAAATCACCGAAGGCATTTTCCCCATGCCGGTTCTGATGGTTGCGACTTATAACGAGGATGGCAGCGTGAATGTCATGAACGCCGCATGGGGCACCATGCAGGAGCGGGACACCGTTGTTCTGAACCTCACCGAGACACACAAGACCGTACAGAACATCAAGGCACGGGGAGCATTCACCGTCAGCATTGCCGATGCTGCCCACATAGTGGAAGCAGACTATTTCGGCGTAGAGTCCGGCAATAAGGTCGCCAATAAATTTGCCCGCAGCGGTCTGACCGCCAGCAAAGCAGAAACCGTAGATGCCCCTGTCATCAACGAGTTCCCGATCTGCCTGGAGTGCAGGTTCATCGAGTATCAGAACAATGAATACGGATGCGGCGTCATCGGCAAGGTGGTCAATGTCACTGCCGATGAGAGCGTTATAGTGGATGGAAAAATTGATATGTCTAAGGTCAACGCTATCGCATTTGACCCCTACACCCACGGCTATTATAAAGTCACCGAGCGTGTGGGCGAAGCATTCCGAGATGGCTTAAAGCTGAAAAAGTAAGGTGTGTAGAAAAGGAGCTTTCGCATAAGCGAAGGCTCCTTCTTAAAATATGAGGATTTCGCAAATTCTCATTTGTACTCTTTTCAAAGTTCAAGTCCTTCAACCCATGCCGCAAGCTCCTGATGCCCGACGCTGCTCTTGAAGACCTTGCCTTCCAGCAGCTTTGCACCTTTGCAGCTCGGCATAAGCCGCTCGTTCGTCTTGCCGATGTCGCTTCCGCCGGAGGTCGCAAACGGGATAATCGTCTTGCCAGTCAGGTCATAGCTCTCAAGGAACGTATTGATAATCGTCGGCGCAACGTACCACCAGATCGGGAAGCCCACAAAGATTATATCGTAGTCCTTCATGTTGTCCCGTTTCACGGCAATTTCCGGTCGTGAGGCGGGATTGTTCATTTCAATCGTACTGCGGGCTTTCTTGTCCATCCAGTTCAAATCCACTTCCGTGTAAGGCACCTTCGGCTCAATCTCAAAGATGTCCGCGCCGATTGCCTCTGCCAGCGTCTCGGCTACCTTTGCAGTCACACCGGACGCAGAAAAATATGCTACAAGTTTCTTGCTCATCTTGTTTTATCCTTTCAATATCTTCGTAAGCTGCTGTGCGGACGCACCCGGCAGGATGGAGGAAAGATGCTGCATCATGCACTCTTTGGATTCCTGCGGGTCTCGCTGATAGGCGGAGGTGATAAAGTCGTACCCGAAAAGCTCTTCCGGCGTCGCATATTCCGCGACACCCCAGCCATAAGGTCTTCCGTACCTATCCTGCATATAGACGAAATCCGCAATGCAGACATAGCTCTGCATTTGCAGTCTCGTGATACACGTCTCAAAGCCGGTGTTGCCGCCCTTGCGGTAGTTCAGAGCCTCTTTCAGCCGTTTGGAAAGCATCCTGCCTTCACCGGCTATGGCTTCATAAAGCTCCTTGTCTTTGTAGGACGCCAAGCCGTCATCCCAACGGGCGTCAAAGTCATAGCCGTCACGCCGGAAGTTTGCGAAGTCCGGTATCCACTCTCGGCTCACAAAGCCAGCCTTCTTGTTGAAGAGCTTGCCATAGAGACATTTGCCGCTCCGCGCAGCCGGTCCTTTCCATTCCCACGGACCATCTACATCATCCGCAAACCATAACTCAGGTGGGCAAAGTTCCTCGATGGAGAAGCCGGGAATCTCGTTCCGAAAGAAGGGCAGAAAGCCGTATTGCTCGACGGCAGCAATCAAACCATCTGCACTATGTAGTTGTCTGGCATATCTCTTTGACATTACTCCGCCTCTTCAATCACGCCATAATCAATTAGGATGTTCTTCTCCGCATACTGCGGGTAAACAACACCCATCATCTCATACTGATAACGTCTTACGCGGCGATGCTCCTGAATTGGTTCCGGTGCATACGCAGCGGTTTCGCAGTGCGTATACTCCGGCATTTCCGCAAGATCATACCGTACGGCACGGATAAGCGCGTCTGCCACATCATCAATGTTCTTGCCGGTTTCCACGGCAACCAGTTCGTGCTTCCGGACTGCCTTGTCCAGATTACCGGGGGAGCGAAACAGCTTATATTTCATATCGTTGCCCGTCCTTTCTCTCTTTCGGTCTGCCTATTCTTCCTGAAATCTGTTCTTTAGGGACGCAATCATCGCTTGTGCGGCAATGCTCAGATACAAAACTCCAATTTCATAGATAAAGTCGCGGTCGATCACGATAAAGTATTCTCTAATATGTGTGAAAACCAGTTCCAGCAAGTCCCTGTACAGTGGATCATCAAAGGGCTTGAACCGCGTAAACTTGCTTTTGGCAGCGTCCCATGTCATAGACGCTTCGCCTCAGCACTGGTCATTGCCTCGCAAAGAATCATGCTGACGCCCATTTTCCCGTTGCCGGTCAGGAGTTCTCCTTCGTAATAGCTGAGAAGGTCTTTTTTGCGCCGAAGCGGAATCATATCACAGTTGTCATCCAGCTCAAATGCGACCACCTCCGCAGCGAGTTCCCGCCAGACTGCATATCCGGCGTTAATGGTTCCGTCTTCTTCGCGGCTGATGGTATCGTCCATGCAGTATTGCTCATAGAAGTTATCTCCGTCAAGCTCGTTGCGGATGCAGAAGATATGCGCCAGCTCATGCAGAAGAATGTGTTTTAACACTGCCGGATGACGCTCTATGTCTGTCCGCAGCAGGATTCCGTCAACGCCGTCTTCTTTGCCGATGAAGGCAGAGGCATGAAAGTCAAAATAGCCGTCCTCTGTATATCGGTCTTCCAGCCGGTCAGGGAAATACTGCTTGCAGAACTGCTCAAAGACTTCCTGCTGGTTTTCCGTCTGAAAGCAGCGCAGTACAAGGTTGTCCTCACTGAACTCTGCCCCCAAGCGTTCGTTAAAGATGGAAGCGGCATAGAAAAGGGCTTCTTTATAGTCATCGTTGTTCATCTAATTACTATCCTTCATCCTCATTCACCCCTCCGGTCTGACATTTTTCAGGAAGTCAGAGTGCGGTACATACGGCAAGTTGAGCTGCCAGCCCATGCGGTTCAGCTCGTTGAGCTTGATCAGCATCAGGTTAATGTTTGTTCCCATTGCAGCAGAAAGCTGCACCACATCGTAGTCCTGCTTCATCAGGTCAATCAGCTCATCATCGTCAATGATCAGGTGAGAGGCAAACGCATTCGCCTCATATTCGTGTTTTGTGCGCATATCGAACAGCACGAACTCCGGGAGCGGTTCGTTCCCTTTGGCAAGATCGCGATGAAAGGTATCATGCCCGATCTCGTGACCGCAGACCATTTGCATGATCAGATACTCCATATTGGAGTTCAGAAGAATATGCCGCTCTTTATGGCGGTAGGTGTACATTCCGAGCAGATCGTTCAGATTGTCAAGGAAATGGAGATGAATGCCCAGCTCACGGGCAATCTTCAAGGTATCTCTTGTTCCACAGCTTTTGACAATGCTGTTCGCCTTTTTGTATATTTCCTCGGAGCGAATTATCACGGGACCTTCACCCCTTTCATGTTGAATACAGTCAAAGTAAATCCGTCGGGAAGCCGAGACGCAGACAGTTATTCCTCTGCGTCCGTCTCGGTCTTCTTGTATTTCTTCGGCGTGTATTTCTCAACATTCCGGGCTTTGGATTCCCAATATATATCCTGCAACGCCTTCATCACCGCATCCTTGTCCTGCTCGGACAGCGTACCGCCCGCAAACAAGCCGGACATCCCTTCAATCAGGTCCTTTGCCTGTTTCATGCCACGGGAGCCGTACTGCTCGGATGCCTGAACCACAAACTCTTCGTCCTCGGTCAGCAGATAGTTCACATCCACCTTGAAGTATTCCGCGATTTTTCTGTAAGCGTCCTTGGTGCGGGGGAAGGAAATACCGTTCTCGTACCGGGTAATCATACGTCTGTTGATCCCCAGTGCATCGGCTACTTCCTGCTGGGTCAGCTTCCGCTTCTCCCGTTCAGCCTTGAATTTCTCTCCAAACGTCATTTTGGTAATCACTCCTGTTCACAAAAAGTTTGCGACATCAAATTGCGCAAGTCTATTGACAAAGGCACTTGAAGTGCGTATAATAATGACTGAGCAATCCAACTACTCATAGTATATCCTGAATTGCTCATCCTGTCAAGGGGCATGAGTAGTTGTACACGAAAAAGTTACATCTTTTGAGCAGTTCAAATGGACAGGCATTTATGCTGCCGAAGATCATCCGTACCGGCATACACCGGTATGAGGGAACAGGAGTGAGAAAAACGCAAATGGCTACACAGTACAGAAAGGCATACGTTCCGGTTACGCTGGATGTGGACAAGGAAGGGGCAATCCTCCCTCGCCTTATCTGGTGGGACAACGGTGTAATCTTTCAAATCGACCAGATTCTTTACAAATGCCGCGCCACATCCAAAAAGGTTGGGGGCGGAGGCATCCGTTACACAGTTCAGATTCGCGGAAAGGAATCGTTTCTTTTCCACGAAGGAGACAAGTGGTTCGTCGAAGCAAAGGAGGACAACTGCTCATGATTTTATCCCAGCGCCAACTTGAAGAAATTGCAGCCTCAACAACAAAGGACTTCAACCGGTTCTTTTTCGGGGATGAGGCTGACAAGCCCGACCGACCAGCTTTGCCAACGCCCATTGATCAGTTTGCAAAGAATTATCTCGGTCTTCGCGTATCATTCGCCCGTCTCTCGCCGGACGGAAGCATCTGCGGTGTCACTGCCTATGCCGACACTGAGTACAAGATCACGGAACTTGGTATTACGCGCACACTGGCTTTGAAGCGTAATCAGGTCATCTTGGACGAGAGCTTCATCCTCTCCGGCAACGTGCAGCGGCTCTGCGCCAAGCGAAGATTTACCCTTGCCCACGAGTGCGCCCATCAGATTCTCTTCCAACTGGAATCGGAAGAGGTAAAGGCATCCTGCGAAATGAGATATTCCGCACGGACAGCCTATACGCCGCGAGAGCTGAAAACCCGCGAGGACTGGAACGAGTGGCAAGCAAATGTCTTGGGCGCGGCGATCCTGCTTCCTCAGAAGGAGGTTGACCTGGCAATGCGCCAGTTTACGGAAACGCCGCTGAAAAACTATGAGGGGAGGTATTCGTATCATGATCACTTAACGCTGCGCCTTTTCTGCCGGTTGTTCGGTGTCTCCAAGACAACGGCGTCTATCCGCCTTCGTCAGCTCGGCTACATGGTGGATCGTCCATTCAGTGAGTATGTTGACCCATTGGAGGTGTGGTAATGAAGAGAGCATCCATTCGGGTTCAGGAACCGACGCCGGAGCTGATCGAAAAAATCCGCAGGGCAAGAGTTGCCATTTCCCAGCAGAAGCCCCGATACCTGAAATGTCCCTATTGTCAGCATAATGCCATTGCTGTCTACGAGGACACGAGGGGTCATGTAGAATCCAAGTGCAAGAAATGCGGGCGGATCACAGTCTTTGATGTGCTGAATATGAGAAGACTGCGACCGCGTACCAAGTAAGAACCGGAGGTCAAGCCTCTGTTCTAAAATAAAATATATGTCATAGCTGAGCTGTGGAGCCGCCTGATAGGTGAAGTCATCCTAATGCCGCATGAGACAGAGTTTAATTGCTCTGTTTTATCGGCATGGGATTCAAACCTCACCGTCATGCGGCTCTTTTTCTGTCTTCACCCTTCCCGCTGCTCCCGCGCAGCGGAAAGGATGAACAATGAAAATCCCTAAAACCCCTATCGCGTTCGATTACGACCTCTGGACTACGGAGGACGGCAAGTGCATGGTGCGCGTGAAAAAAACTGGTGAAGTCTCTGAGGTCAACCGCGACGTTATGAGAGTCCTCCGCGCAGAGGAAAAGCGGATCAGGCGCTCGTATGGCTTTGACAACAGCTCTGAGGATGAGGACGGCGCAGAGAAAATTTCTGATACCGTGCTGTCCCTTGACGCTATGCCGGAGGACGATGTGAAGTCAGTTGCATGGCTGGCAGACTCCCGCGACTGCATGGAGGAACTGATCACCGCCCTCAAAGAGAAGGAGCTTCTTTCCATTCTGACCGAGAAGCAGCGCGAATTGTATCTTGCGATGACCCGTGAAGGACTGACTCTTCGAGAGTTTGCCCGAAGGAAAGGCATCGGCATCAGAGCTGCATTTGACCTCAAAGCAGCGGTGCAGAAAAAATTTCAAAAAATTTTTTGAGCGGTACTCAACAAACGGCAAAAAGATGTCCGTTGTAAAGTGAAAGGGTCAATCAGACCGCTTCACTGCTCCTTGAAAACTGAATAGTTCAGTGCTGCGGATCTTTCCGCTTCTGCGAAGCAACACAGCTTTCGACGCCAAGACCTCCCGAAAGGGAGTGAGCGACCACCGGAGAGCTATAACAGTCGTGTGGTGCGGCTGCTTGCGACGATGCAGATGCCGGGTATAATGATACTTCCGTCTTTTCTTTGAAGGGGCGGCTCGGAGCGATCCTCGGAGGGGTGAGAGTCCCATGATACCGATTGACCATTGGTAGTCCGCAGCATTCCCGGAACTACAAAGTTCTTCTGGCAGGGGCGCGAGCTGCAAATATGCCGGACAATGAAACAAACCCAAAAGAAACTTACTATATAGTTTCAGGATGAAAACTATGTGGCAGGGTATCTTCACAAGATGCTCTGCCATATCCTTTTGTCCTGAATATTTTCACGAAACAGGAGGTGCTTAAAATATGATGGGCATTGAAACAATGAAAAACGTCAGCCCGAAAACGGTTGACCGAAGCACACTCGTTCAGAGAAGCAGCGTCCGGCTTGATCCTGCGGCACCGCGAGAGGACAGGCTGAGGGAGTTCATCAAGCAGATCAGAAATCCCTATTGTTATCTGGACGGGAAGACAGTGGTGAAGATCAGCTTCGCCGAGACGGACACGACAATGGAAGATTGTCTGGAACACTATCTGAGAGGTCTTTGATTTATGAACAGTCTGAATCTTTTCGCCCGGTTCTATGGACAAGCGATTGAGCCTGTGGTATAATGAAATCGGTCAAAAAAAGAAGAATACGGATTAAGCCGCTTGCCCTGATGGTCATGTGGCGCTTTCGTGTTTCTCTTCATAAGAGTTGAAGCAAGCCTTCGTCTTTCTGATTTGATGTACCACACCAAACAGAAAAACGGAGGTTATTTTTATGCCAGATAAGGTTTACCGCACGGCGATCTACTGCCGTCTGTCCCGTGAGGATGGAGACAAAGTAGAAAGCAACTCCATCGCCAGCCAGAGAGCCATCTGCGAGGACTATATCGCAAGGCACGACGATTTGGAGCTGGTCTGTGAGCCGTTTGTTGATGACGGGTACAGCGGCGTTTCCTTCAATCGTCCTCAGTTCAAAAAGCTGGAAGAGGCAATCCGCAAGGGTGCGCTTGACTGCATTGTGGTTAAGGATCTCAGCCGCTTCTCAAGAAACTATATCGACGGCGGACGCTATATTGAGAAGATTTTTCCTCAGCTCGGCATTCGCTTCATCGCAATCAATGATGCGTATGACAGTCTGACCGGTGATCCGCAGTCCGACTCCTTTGTCATCCCGTTCAAAAATCTGATTAACGATTCTTACTGCAAGGACATCTCCATGAAAATCCGAAGCAGTCTGGAAGTCAAGCAGAAGAGCGGTGAGTTCGTCGGCTCGTTCTCCCCTTACGGCTACATGAAATCGCCGGAGAACAAAAACCAGCTCATCGTGGATGAAGCGGTCAGCGAATATGTGCAGATGATCTTTTCCATGTACAAGGACGGCTTCTCCATTGGGCGCATTGCAAAGCGTCTGAACCAGATGGGCGTTCTGTCCCCAATGGAATACAAGCATTCCGCCGGTGTGAAGTTTGATACCGTCTTCAAAACCGGCGATACCGCAAAATGGACATACAAAGCCGTCCAGCGTATTCTCACCAACGAGGTTTATATCGGCGTTCTGGCGCAAGGCAAGCGCGGCACTCCCAACTACAAAGTCCGCGTTGTGAAAAGCAAGGATGAATCCGAGTGGGTCAAGGTAGAAAATGCGCATGAAGCTCTTGTGTCCTACGAGGACTTCATGGCAGTCAAGGTCATGATGCAGCGGGATATGCGCTGTTCGCCCGATCAGGACGAAGCGCATCTGTTTTCCGGCTTCCTGTTCTGCGGAGACTGTCAGCAGCCAATGATCCGCAAGACCGTCCCGTCGAAGACGAAAAAGTATATCTACTACGTCTGCTCCACCAATAAGCACAGCCGGACGTGCAGCCCGCACAGCATCGCCGCAAAAGAGGTTGAAGAGAAGGTCTTCCGTGCCATTCATGACCAGATCGAGCTTGTCATCAATCTGGAACACGCGCTTGCGATGATAGAACGGCTTCCGTCTCAGAGCCGTAAGGCTTTCAATTACGAAGCTCAGATCGCCAAAATCGAGGAAGAGATTGAACGGTACCAAAAGCTCAAGCTGGGGCTTTACGAGAACTTCATCGGCGGCGTCATTGATAAATCGGAATACTTCGAGTTCCGCAGCAGCTACACCAAAATCATTGAGGACAAACAGGAGGCACTTCTGCGGGTCAAAAAAGAAATGAAGCAGACGGTGACAACCGGCACGACCGAACGGAACTGGGTAACGCTTTTCAAGCAGTATGAAAACGTCGAAGAACTGAACCGCCGTGTGCTGATGTCGCTGGTTGACCGCATTCTGATTTACGAAAACCATGCAATCGAAATTGTCTTCAAGTACAAAGATGAATACCAGCAGACACTTGAATACGTTCTCGGCTATGCCGACGAGCTGGATATTGCCGTATAAAGGAGGGATGAGCAAATGGCAAGAAAAAGCAGAAAACAAATTGCAGTCGAAGAGCCGGTTATCGAATCTGCCTCTTCCGAGGTCTTCTCAACAGCCATCTATGCCCGTCTTTCCGTTGAAAACAGCGGCAAGACTGAAAAGGTGGATGTCATCGCAAATCAGATTGAGATTTGCAAGTCCTACATTGCAGAGCGTCCCTATCTGAATCTGATAGATACCTATGTGGACAACGGACGAACGGGTACGGTTTTTGACAGACCGGAGTTCAACCGTCTGATGAACGACATCCGCACCGGCAGGATCAAGTGCCTTGTGGTTCGTGATCTCAGCCGGTTCGGGCGAGATTACATTGAGGCAGGAACCTATCTGGAACGGGTCTTTCCGCAGATCGGGCTTCGGTTTATCGCCATCAAAGAGAACTACGACAACTTTGATACGGACGGCTCCGGCGAAAGCCTCATCATCCCTCTGCAAAACATGATCAACACCCTTTACTCGAAGGACATCTCCCGCAAGGTTTCTACTGCGCTCAAGGCGCAGATGGAAAGCGGAGAGTTCAAGAAGCGCAATCTCCCGTATGGCTACCGCTGGGATGAAGAACACTGCAATATGGTTTTCGATGAGGAAACCGCACCGATTGTCCGGAAGATTTTCCAATGGAAAATTGAAGGGCTGTCCCTTCCGGCGATTGCAGACCGGCTTGATGCAATGAACGCGCCCAATCCGGAGTTTCAGAAGTATCAGGTCGGCGTCCGCACAGGCAATGCTACGGCAAAGAAGATTTGGAACAAGTCATCGCTTACCAATATTCTGGATAATCCCCATTACGTCGGAGATACCGTACTCGGACGAACGCTGAACGCCATCTACAAGGGCGTCAAAAATCAGCATATCGACCGCGAGGAATGGATCGTCTTTCCCAATACGCATGAGCCAATCATTTCCCGCGAGGACTTCCAGAAGGTGCGAGAGATGCGGGACGCCGCTGCAAGGACAAGGATTGAGAAGATGGAGCGCACGGAAGAAATCCGCGCTACGCTGATCAATCTCTTTGAAGACAAAATCGTCTGTGCAGACTGCGGCAGAAAGCTCTACTTCCACCGCAAGCGCGTTGATAAACGCAAGGACGGCGCATGGTACGCCTTCTATGAGTGCAGCTCATCCGTCAAACGCGGCAACCTCTGTACGCCGCACTATACGCGGCAGGATAAGCTCGAAGCCGATGTGCTTGCGGCGATCCAGCTTCAAGTCAAGGCAGCTCTCAATTACGACAAGCTACTTGCCAAGCTGAGAAACAGCGAAGGCGAACGCAGCATCCGCGATCAGCAGAATGCGCTCATCACAAGCCTGAATCTGAAACTCAGCGGCGTCTCCAAGAAACGTACCCGGCTCTATGAGGACTTCACGGAAGGCATTCTCGATGAAGAGGAATACGCCTTTGCCAAGAAAGCCTACGATGAGCAGTATGCCGACCTTTCCCGACGGTTGGATGAAGCAGTTCAGCGCAAGTTGAAGTTTGCCGAAGCAATGTCCGAGGACAACAAGTGGCTCACGCTGATGAAATCCGTCAGCGGTGCAGAAAAGCTCTCTCAGGAATTGGTTGACGAGTCCGTAGAGCTTGTGAAAGTCCATGATGACGGCTCAATCGAGCTGGTCATGAAATACGGCGATATTTACGCTCTGACCGTTCAGAGTATCAAGGAAGTGCAGGAGGCGATGTAAATGAGCAAGGAATACAACATCGGCATCTACATCCGCCTCTCAATGGCTGATGAAGATACCGGCTATGGCAGCAAGGCGGAAAGTGACAGCATCGGCAACCAGCGTATGCTCATCAATCGCTTTCTCGACAATCATCCGGAGCTGTCTCGCTGTCAGCGGTCTGAGTTTGCGGATGACGGTTATACCGGCACGAACTTTCACCGTCCTCAGTTCACGCAGATGATGGAGAAGGTCAAGCGCGGCGAGATCAATCTGATCTGCGTCAAAGACTTTTCCCGCTTTTCTCGTGACTACATCGAAACGGGAAACTATCTGGAATGCACCTTTCCGTTCATGGGCGTCCGCTTTATCTCTATCAATGACGGCTATGACAGCGACGATTACAAAGGCACAACGGGAGGTCTGGAAGTAGTTATGCGCAGCATCATCTATGCGGCATACAGCAAAGACCTCTCCGTAAAGACCACATCGGCAAAAATCCAGATGATGAAGCAGGGCAAGTATGTCGGCGGCTATGCTCCATACGGCTATGTCCTGCATCCTACCATTCGGAATAAACTTGCAGTAGACCCGGAGGCGGCTGATGTGATCCGTCGTATCTTCCGTGAGGCTCTGGAAGGCAGCAACACCTCTCAGATCGCCCGCAGCCTGAACGATGACGGCATCCCAACACCGGGGCAATACTTCAAGAGTAAGCATCCCGACAAGAAGAAGTTCAGTAACATGAGCGAGAAAATCAGTTGGGAAACCGTGATGGTCTATAACATCCTCAAGAACCTTGTTTATACCGGAACACTGGTCAGCCGCAAAATGAAGTCCTGCGGTGTCGGCTCAAAAAAGCGCGTTGTCAATGAACCGATTATCGTAGAAGGAACACATGAAGCTATTATCAGCAAGGAAGACTATGAGCTTGCTCAGAAGGTCATCCGAGGCGGAGGACGGAATCCCACGCGCAAGCAGCACGACTATCCGCTCAAGGGACTCGTCCGCTGCGGTAACTGTAAACGTGCTATGACGCGCCGAAAGAACAAGGCTGGCATTCGGTACTTCCAGTGCATTCACTCCGTCAACAACGGAAACACAGACTGTCCGGTTGGCAGGAGCTTTCCGGAAATGGATATTGAGAAGGTTGTCTTCCATACCCTTACTCAGTTTCTTGCTTTGGCACAGAAGAAATCAGTCCAAAATCGAGAGGTCGGTGATCTACGGAAATCTGCCATCAAGGAATGTGCTGAGAAAATCCGGATTTTTCAAAAGCAGAACGAGCAGCACAAGGCGTCCAAGCTGAGGCTCTACGAAAAGTACGCAGCCGGAAGTATCACGAAGGAAGCGTACATTCAGCAAAAGGCGGCAACGGATGCGAAGATTGCGGAAAACGATGAAGCAATCCAACGCAGTCACGAACGGATGAAGGAGCTTGACTCCGAGACCTCCTGTTCGGATGAAAAGCTGGATGCTGTCTGCGATCAGTACGCCGACTGCAAAGCTCTGACCTATGAGCTGACCCACGCATTCATTTCTGCGGTCTACATTTACGATCTCGACAACATAGAAATCGTCTGGAAGTTCAAGGACTTCCTCACTACATCAGAAGGAGAAGCCAAATGAAAGCATTTCTTTATATCCGCGTTGCCTGTGCGGATCAGCTTGCGGCAGCAAGCCAGCGTGAAGAGCTGGAACGCTATGCGAAGGACAAGGGCTATGAAGTTGCTGCTGCGGTGGCGGCAGACGGCATCTCCGGCGTCCATACGGAAGGCATCATGAACTTCCTGCTGAATGAAGCCAAGCGTCAGGGCATCGGCACGATTCTCACCCGTGACACCTCGCGGATCAGCCGGGACACTTCCTCTTACATGAGGTTCGAGCGAAAGTTCAGAGAGAATGGCATACGGTTCGAGTATCTGTCCAAGACTGACAACGAACTTCCGGTCACTCCGATGATGGAGGCATTTTCGGCAGCGTATAAGAAGCGTCGCACAAAGAACGGCACAAGAGCATAGAGAAAACGCAAGCCGTTCACGGGTGGTTGTCCACCTATGAACGGCTTGTAAATTCTCAATATTTTTTTAGTCCCTACTTGACACAAGAAGACTTATCCCGTCTGGGAAGAAACTATATCCTGACCGGTCAGTACACGGAAATCTATTTCCCCAGCAAGGGAGTACGCTACATTGCCATCAATGACAATGTGGACACCATCAACGGAGAAAGCGAGCTTGCACCGTTCTTAAACATCCTGAATGAAATGCACGCCCGACAGACCAGCAAAAAGGTCAAGGCTGCCATGCACACAAGATTTGCCAATGGCGCACACTATGGAGCCTATGCACCGCTGGGCTATGTAAAAGACCCGGACAAAAAAGGTCATCTTCTGATCGACCCGGAAACACGCTGGATTGTAGAGAAGATTTTTGACCTTGCTGTACATGGGCGTGGAGCCGCCAGCATTACACGGATTCTGGTGGAGGAAAAAGTACCTACCCCCGGCTGGCTGAACTATGAAAGATACGGGACTTTCGCCAATATCTACGCCGGTGCGCCCGCAGAAAAAGCCTATGCGTGGACGATTGCACAGGTCAAGAGCATTTTGAAAGAGGAAACCTACATCGGTCACAGCGTTCACAACAAGCAGAGCAACATTTCATTCAAGAACAAGAAAAAGGTGCGGAAGCCGCAGGAAGAATGGTATCGTGTGGAAAATACCCACGAAGCCATCATTTCCGAAGAAGTGTTCCAAAAAGTTCAAGAGCTGATTGCAAGCAGACGCAGGAAACGCAGAAACGGTACGACACAGATTTTCGCAGGATTGATAAAATGTGCAGACTGCGGATGGTCTTTAGCCTATGGGGAAAACAAGCAGAACAAAAACCCATACGGGTACTACCATTGCAGCAAGAACGGACAGGGATTACGCCAGTGTTCCATGCACTATATCCGCTATGATGTACTGTATGCCTATGTGCTTGCAAGACTGCAATACTGGTCTATGCTGGCACAGAAAGATGAGGACAAGCTGCTGAAACGGCTGCTCAATGTCAGCGACAGGGAAAGGAACTCTGCGAAGAAAAAGCAGGCTGCGGAGCTGAAAAAGGCAGAGAAGCGTAAAGCCGAGGTTGACGGGCTGTTTGCTAAAATGTATGAGGACTGGTCTGCCGGACGCATAACCGAGTATAACTTCAATATGCTGTCCGAGAAGTACCAGAACGAGCAAAAGGAGCTTGAAACAAAAATAAGACAGCTTCACGAAATGATGGAAGCCGCCGTACAGACCGCAGCGGATGCTGAAAAGTGGATTGCCCTAATGAAACAGTATGTCAACCCTGTGGAGCTGACCGCCGAACTTCTGAACACTCTAATTGAAAAAATAACCGTCCACGAAGCTGTCAAGGGCGAGGATGGAAGCCGTGAGCAGGAAGTAGAAATCTACTACCGCTTCATCGGCAAAATCGACTGACCTTTCTTTTTTTACCCAACAATATCTTTAATTAAGGGAAACGGGGCTGGACCTCCCAGGGTAAACTTACCGGTCAGGTCCTTTACGATAAGGATGGAACTTCTTACACCGCAGATTATAAAATCTTGCAGGACGAAAATTACGATACCGGCATGAATGCTTTCTTTTACGGAAGTCAACAGAATGCCAGCATTTTCGCGGAATTTTCCTTGCCGCGGAGTGGGGAAAACTGTCGCGGATACGTGGCCTATGAAATCAAGGCAAAGGAAAGTGACTGGTGGATTGATTCCTGGCTAAATTATACCCATCAAAAGACCATCTGGCAGTATCCGGTCATCTCAGCAGCCCAGAACAGAAGACAGGGCGGCTGGCTGGACGAGCGTGTGTTCAGTACTGTGCAGGATGCGTTGCAGGTGCTTCCAGAGGGGGAAAATGAAGGCTCTATCGGTTCATAAACTCGAAAAATTGGATGTTATTGGGAGAAATATTATGACTGGGAATATGATAGGGTTTGTTATATGGGCGATGGTTGGCGTTATTATCATTAGTCTTGGAATAAGAGCATATCTTTCAGGAAAAGTGGCTGACTTTTGGGCAAACATAAAATCTATATCTGTAAATGATATAATGGGCTACAATCATGCGGTTGGTAAGCTGTTTGTTATTTATGGAGCAATATTGATTGCATTGGGATTACCGCTGCTTTCAGGACAGAATTCTCCATTTATTTTACTGTCAGTATTGGGAGTAATGATAGAAACAATAGTAATCATGGTGGTTTACAGTTTGTGTATTGAAAGAAAGTATAGAGAACAATAGTTTTTGCTCGTTCAATTTTATTCTGTATAATCTGTTGTTATTTAAAAATAAAAATGCTAAAATAAAAGTAGTTAAGATATTATCTAAAATAGTATAAATTAAGCTATTTTGGATAATATATTATTTGTAAATAAAGGCGGTGAAAACGAATGGAACAACTGATATGGGAAACAGCGGAAGAATTGGATCAGAAGCTGGCACAAAGGGTAAGAAACATCCGAAAACGGCGTTCCATTTCCCAGGAAAAATTATCCTCTATGAGTGGTGTAAGCTATGGCTCTATCAAAAGATTTGAAGCTACCGGACAGATCTCCCTGATCTCACTGACCAAGATTGCTATGGCCTTGGATATTGCAGATGAGCTTAGGAGTATTTTTACACAGGTGCCATATAAGAATATTCAGGAGGTTATTAATGAAACCAAATAATGCATTGCAGGTTCTCTACGATGAAAGGCTCGTTGGAACGCTGGCGATGACTGCAGACCATAAAGCGGCATTTCAATATAGCGAAGAATGGCTTGAACATGGATTCCCGATCAGTCCATTTTCTCTTCCACTGAAAAGGCAGGTTTTTGTTCCAAACAAAGACTATTTTGATGGACTTTTTGGAGTATTTGCGGACAGTTTACCAGACAACTGGGGAAGATTATTGTTGAAGCGACTACTGCGCGCCCATGGACAAAATCCGGATAAACTTACAGTTTTGGAGCGGCTGGCTATCGTTGGAAAATCAGGAATGGGGGCGCTTACCTATTATCCAGAAAAGGAAATGCAGGAAAAACAGGGCCATAGTAATCTGGATGAACTTGCGGAGCAATGTCAGAAGCTGTTGAATACAGAGTATTCTGATAAACTGGATGAGCTATATCGCCTGGGAGGTACCAGCGGTGGAGCCAGACCCAAAATTATGACAACTATTGAGGGGGAAGAGTGGATCATTAAATTTCCGGCCCATGTAGATGGAAGAAATGCTGGAAAGATGGAATATGATTATTCCTGCTGTGCCAGACAATGTGGTATTGCCATGAGTAAGGCCAGATTATTTCCATCAGACAAATGCGAAGGGTATTTTGGAACAAAACGATTTGACAGAATGATGGATAATGGCAGTCAAAAACGAATCCATATGTTAACCGCCGCTGCTCTTTTGGAATTAGATTTCGAACAGCCAAGTCTGGATTACCACAGTTTGATGAAGCTGACGAAAATTTTAACCAGGGATCATCCAGAAGATGTGAACAATATGTTCCGCAGGATGTGCTTTAATGTGTTCGCTCATAACCGAGATGATCATTCTAAAAATTTTACGTATCTATACCATGAGGCAGAGGATTGCTGGCGGTTGAGTCCTGCATACGATCTCACTTACAGCAATACCTATTACGGAGAACATACAACCACAGTGGATGGAAATGGGCGCAATCCAGGAGAAAAGGAGATTCTGGCAGTTGGCATTGCCGCTGGGATGGCGAGAGCGGAATGCAGGAGAATTATGAACCAGATCAAGGATTGTGTGAACCAGATGCTGGGACAGTATCTTTCTTAGAAAAATGGAGTACAATTGCAACTTAAGGAAGTATCACAAATATTTTTCACCCCATATGGCCATTTCATAATAAATCTTGATGAAATTGTAAAATATCTATAATTTGTAAATAATTTTAAAGCTGCATTGCCGCCATCAAATGGCGGCAATTGTATTTTTCTCCTGTTCGGAATCATCGCGCAGATAGCTGGGAGCAGGATGGTGTAGTTTAATGGATTCTGCCACGTCAACGGCCAGACGATTTGGACGTTGTTGTTGCTGATCTCATGAACTGTCACCGACTTGCTTTTTCGCAAGGAAATCAGTTATTGGTCAGGCTGAGAAGTCAGCAACATTTATTTGTTATTGAGTGCCGGGTTATACCTATTTTTCGTGTGTATGATATACTTGTGGTATAATCCATATACTAAACAAGATAAAGGGTGGTACTATGCAGATTTTTGTTGATGCAGATGCTTGTCCGGTGGTTTCCATTGTGGAAGCAGTTGCGAAAAAATATAGGGTGGCGGTAACGCTGCTATGCGATACAAACCATGTATTGTATTCTGATTATAGTGAGGTAGTGGTTGTTGGAGCCGGCACGGATGCCGTAGATTATAAGCTGATCAGCATTTGTCATAAAGGAGATATCGTGGTATCGCAGGATTATGGAGTAGCAGCTATGGCTCTTGGCAAAGGGGCTTATGCAATTCATCAGTCAGGCAAGTGGTATACAAATGAAAATATTGACCAGATGCTGATGGAACGGCACTTGAACAAAAAAGCGCGGCGGAGCAGCCATAAAAATCATATAAAGGGGCCGAGAAAGCGCACTGATGCAGATGATGAAAGATTTTTTCAGTCTGTGGAAAAAATGGTATTAATGGCTATGAAAAACTGTTCGGAAGATACAGAGAGAGGGCAGAACGTGTGAATGAGAAATATCAGCTTTATTATTATTGGAATCATGGCATCTGCGATCAGTGTGGAGCACCAATACTGATTTTAAATGAGGCATTAAGTTACGAGGGCAATGATCAGCAGGAATTACAGGCTTTTTTGGATGAGCATGCGGAGTGCAAGTATTTTTCTAATATAGATGAACAGAAAAATTTTGAAGAAATTGGCGGCTGTAAAAAGTTGGAAGAAACATATAATTACAAATCGCCATATTGGGCCATGCGATCTGTAGGAAGCAAATCCCTGCTGGGGCAGTTTTGCGGCAGCGCGTGCAGAGAAAAATGGATCCGGGAAAGAGAGGCCGATCATTTAAAAATTTATACATACTTCTGGGAATTGCGAGAGTATGCACTGAAAGTAGCCCCAGAACCATGTGATAATCCATCTGGAATTGTTGTGTTTGATCTGGAGACTACGGGGTTGAACAGTAACGATAATGAAATTTTACAGATCAGTGCGGTTGATGGAAACGGGGATTTACTTCTTAATGAGTATGTCCGACCAGAGCTGATCAGGTCATGGCCAGACGCGGAACGGGTGAATGGTATTACACCAGAGAGGGTAAGAAAATGTAAGACCATCAGAGAACTGATAGGGAAGATAAAGGGCGTTTTTGCATCAGGGAAAACATGGATCGCGTATAATTGTGATTTCGATCTCGGATTTTTATTTTTTGTAGGTATTGAACCAGGTACGAATACCGAATTAGAAGATGTGATGTATGATTTTGCCGAAATTTGTGGGAATTATGATAAGCGCTACGGAACCCGACGATGGCAGACGTTAGAAGCGGCCGCCGCACATTTTGGGTATAACTATAAAGCGCATGATTCCTTGGAAGACGCAAGAGCTACACTGTATATTAGGAATAGAATTAAGCGGGAAAAAGAAATATTAGATGAATTGACTGCTCCATATCAGACGGTGAAAGGAGAACAGATTTAGGCAAAATGATACCTTACTTACAGTGTGAAAATGATACCTCATTTATATCGGAAACAACCCCAAATTCTGCTATCCAAGATGGGTGAAAAATTTGGGGTTTGGTCATTCAAAATGTGCAATAAAATCAAGCGGATTACTGGACTTTTGACTAAACACTGCAAGAATTCCCCCATCCTCTTTAGGGGGTGGGATGAATTGCCTGCTTTTGATTTCTGATATTGCAATAACTGGCATGATTCTATATTGCACATAGCTGCGCGGATAAAGAGAACTTACGTTCGATAAAACATGGACATATAGAAAAATATATGGTACAATATAATCAGTCGAGATAATAGGGAAGGCTGATTATTATGAGAAAATTGGATAGCAATGCACACTCGGTATTTTTATTATATTACCATTTGATTCTGGTTATAAAATACCGAAAAAAGGTTTTGAATGATCCGATTTCAAATCGGGCGAGAGAAATATTTGAGCATATTGCTCCGAACTATCACATTACTCTGGAAGAATGGAATCATGATCAGGACCATGTGCATATCATGTTCCGTGCTCATCCCAAATCAGAACTGAGTAAGTTCATCAATGCATATAAAAGCGCAAGCAGCCGCCTGATTAAAAAGGAGTATCCGGAAGTCCGGCAAAAGCTCTGGAAAGAAACATTCTGGAGCCAGAGTTTTTGTCTGCTGAGTGCTGGCGGTGCCCCAATTGAGGTCATCCGTCAGTACATTGAAACACAGGGAGAGGGTAAAAGTGAACACCGTGTACCGTTTTCGGATTTATCCGAATAAAGCACAAAGGGAATTATTTGCAAAAATGTTTGGCTGCGTTCGTCTTGTTTATAACCGGATGCTTGCTGAGAAAAAAGCGCATTATGAGAAAACCGGGAAGAACTTAAGCTTGACACCAGCCAGGTATAAATCGGAGTTTCCATGGTTAAAGGAAGTAGACAGTCTGGCACTGTGTAATGCGCAGCTGCATTTGCAGACTGCATACAAAAATTTCTTTCGTGATGCCTCAGTTGGGTTTCCGAAATTCAAATCAAAAAAGAAATCTGTGAAAAGTTATACAACCAATTATGTGAATGGAAACATCGTCTTACAAAATGGAAAACTGAAACTTCCAAAAGCTGGCTGGGTCCGAATCAGACAACATCGGAAGATTGATGAATGTTACCAGCTGAAAGGTGCAACAATTAGTCAGGAAGCAGATGAACGATATTACGTTGCTCTGTTATATTCCTGCGAGGAACCGGTGCATGAAACCAGGAAAGCAGAAACCGCAATTGGTCTTGATTTTTCCATGAAGGAGTTGTATGTAGATTTCAATGGAAATCATGCAGCATATCCTCATTTTTTTCAAAAAGCCCGGCAGAAGCTGGCAAGGGAGCAGCGTAGACTGAGCCGCTGTGAACAGGGGAGCAACCGTTATAAAAAACAAAAGAAGAAAGTGGCACGAATTCATACCCGTATCGCACACCAGCGAAAGGATTTTTTGCATAAAGAATCAAAGAAGATAGCCAATTCCTACGATATCGTGTGCATCGAAAATCTGAATATGAAAGAGATGAGCCAGGATATGCATTTGGGAAAGAGTGTTCATGACAATAGCTGGGGAATGTTTACTGATTTTCTGACATATAAAATGGAACGTGCAGGTAAGAAACTGATCCGCATTGATCGCTGGTATCCCAGTTCCAAAACATGCAGCTGCTGTGGAAAGGTAAAAGAAGATTTGCAGCTGAGCGATCGCATTTATGAGTGTGTATGCGGAAATCGAATGGATCGGGACGAAAACGCAGCAATCAATATATGCAGAGAAGGGATTCGAATATCCGGAATGATGCTTGATATAGAAAAGAAAATTTTCTGATCTTTGCAGCAAAAATTCCAACAATATCATTCTGATAAAACCGTGGGACACACGGGGATAGCTCGCTTATGCTTTGCCCTATCGGGCAATCGAACGAGAAGCCCCCACTTCAAGCGTTAGCTAAGTGGTGGGAGCATGTCACTGAGGAAAATGATACCTGATCTATGTAGTAGGGTATCATTTTTCCCAAAATTGAATAGTGAATTATATGGTGCAGAAAAATATGAAATATTGGGGATAGATTATGCGGAGAGCAGCTATATCTCGGAGCTGCCCTTAATGCAAATGGCGGATTTGGAAATTATAAGATACCTATTTCTTCCATTTCGTTGCATAATTCTTCGAACGTACCGGTAACATAGTTTTTTGTGGTGCTGATATCGGAATGTCCTAAAATATTTGAGAGCATGACCAAATCATGCGTCTTGTCATAAAAGGATTTGGCGAAAAAGTGGCGAAGTGCATGGGGATGTGCCTTCCTTTTATCAATGCCAGCATTGGCAGCAATGGTCTGGAGCATATTATAAATATTTTGCCGTTCCAATGGTTTTTTATTTTTATCAGTGAAAATAGGGCCAGATGGGATGTTTTTTTCAATGACATAATCATTAAGCATTTTCTGAAGTTCCCGGATTAAAGGAACTTTTCTGTTTTTATTCTTATTTCTAATTGTGATTTCCTGTTGCTGTATGGATTCAACGGTAATAAACTGCAATTCTGAAACACGGATACCAGTTTGTCCGAAGGCGCGGATCATAAGGTTAACCTTTCTTTTTTGAGGGCGACTGCTTTCTTCCAGGAGTTTATGGTAATCTTCCGGGGTAAGAATAGCATAGGTAGCTTTTAATTCTTTCTTTTGAACTTTTTCTAATTGAACAAAACAATCAGCGCGATCCAAAAAGGTCAAAAAAGAATGAATGGAACACAATTTTGAATTTACCGTGGAAACGGCATAGTTTTGTTTTAATACTATAAATGAGCAAGTTCGTGATTTTGCATAAAAGAAAGACACCTCGATTCCATGTGTTGTATAATGAAAGTGCCAAAACAAACATTTGCAACATTTACGAAAGAAG
>QUFC01000028.1 GCA_003478355.1 Lachnospiraceae bacterium AM48-27BH | reverse complement strand
ATTGAGGAGTTTTTCGTTGATCCGAAAAACTCCTCAATGGAGAACAAATAAACCACCTGCTCTGCGGGTGGTTAGAATAGCTTTAGCGTTGTGCAAAAACCTCCAATGATATAATAAAAAAGGTTCGCCAACCATTTTATTAATCAAAGGAGGTAGTCCAAATGGACAATAATAGTTTATCACATACAACATGGAATTGTAAGTACCACATAATTTTTGCACCCAAATATAGAAGAAAAATTATATATGGAGAATTGAGACAGGACATAGCTAATATTTTAAGCATGCTATGTAAGTGAAAAGAGGTCCATATAGTAGAGGCAGAAATATGCCCAGATCACGTCCATATGTTAGTTGAAATTACACCAAAGATGAGTGTGTCAGAGTTTGTAGGGTATTTAAAAGGAAAAAGCACACTTATGATATTTGAAAGGTATGCGAATCTCAAATATAAATATGGAAATAGACATTTTTGGTGTAGAGGATATTATGTTGATACAGTAGGAAAAAATGCAAAAAAGATTGAAGAGTATATTCGAAATCAGTTGAAGGAAGATTTGGAATATGATCAGATGTCTATGAAAGAGTATATTGACCTGTTTACGGGTGAGCCGGTAATTAAAAGCAAGAAAAAGTAATAAGCCCAAGGGGCTTAGCAAGTAGCTGATGTTGTGGCTGGCGAACCTTTCGATGAGTCTTTAGACTCCAGCACAGGGAATGAGCCCTTATAGGGCGAAAAACAAACCACCGACTTAGCCGGTGGTGATGATTACAATGAGTAATCTCATAGAGTCGCAGCAGGCGGGAAAGATATCCGGCGATCTTCTGATCCAAATTGAGAAGATTGAGTCCTCGCAAGCAGATGAAACTGATAAAACAGACACAGAGGAAGAAGGAGAGACAGCGTCTGCAGAAACGGATGAGGAAAGTATTGAGAAAATGTCGGTATTGTCTGTAGATGGTCTGGACTGTATTGGAACATTGAACATACCAGCGCCGGATTTTTTTCAGAATAACAACCTTATTAAAACTGCAGGCCCCAAAAGCCTGTTCGAGTAGGCAGAGCTTACTCCCCTCCCAGCGAATACGTCAACAGCCACGCCTTAAAATACCTATCCATCACCGCAAACGGCATCGGTCCCATATCCAGCAGAAACTGATGGAATCTCAATGGCTGGAACTGCTCTTTCAGTGTATTTTCCGCCTCAGTTTTCATCTTCATGATCTCGCAATACCCACCATAATAGGCCACATAATTGGAAGGATTGCTGCGGACGGCCTGATAGATGGCTTCTGCTACCTGTTCCTGATCGATACTAAAAAACTGCTTTAAGTAATCGGCAACCTGATCCTGGGTCCAGCCGTAATAGTTGACATTTAAGTCGATCAGTGCATGAAGTCCCAGCATGGCAGACGCATTGTAGGCCATGATCTGGCTGACTTCCGGGGAAACGGAGGTATCTAAGGTATAGGCGTAATATTCGCTGTACACGGCCCAGCCCTCGCTGTAACCCAGGAAAGATAAGACTTTTCGTACCGGATCATCACAGTGCGACAGAAAATACACGTTCTGATACAGATGGCCAGGAATCCCTTCATGCGCCAGTGTGGTGAATAAGGTATCCGTTCCGGCACTGCTTCCACCGTTAATATAAATGGTGCAGTTCTTGTAATCATCAATAGGAGGAACCAGGAAAAATGCCGGGTTCAGGGATTGCTCCAGCTCCTTCGGCACGTATTTGGTCACATACTCGTAGCCGTTCACTTCCGGGAAATCTTCGCTGACTGCCCCTTTTAACAGCGAAAGGATCTTCTCTGGGTCAGATTCCGAAAAATGAAATTGATCCAGTTCGTCATTTATTTCCGGATTCTGTTTCATGATCTGGGACATGGCGCTTAAAGAATCATCGATCTGGTCTTCAATCGCTTTCTGAAGATCGTCCATAGTTTGATAAGTTGGTCCGATGGAGGAATCCACCAGATACTGATAATAAAGCTTTCCGTCCGGGAACTGACAGATGCCTTCTGCATTGGTTCCTGTGCCTTTTAATGCCTCCAGCCCTTCCAGCAGCGCCTTATAAGCCGGAATAAAGTGCTCCGTCACTACCTGCTGGTTCTGTTCCTTGAACGCTTTCTTCTCTTCGGCGTTTAATCCTTCCATCGCATCGATCTTTGCATTAAATTCCGTTCCCATCAGGTTATGTTCTGCTGAAAGCAGATAAGGCTGCGCCTGGGAAATGATTTCGTCAGCGCATGTATCAGTCATAAAAAGTCCCGCAGCGGACCGCTCTTTTTCAAAAGCCAGGATCTGTTCAAAATACCGGTCAATATCAGAAAGCAGCGTCAGATAATGTTCCACGTCCTCCTTATCATAGAACGCATATTCCGTCAAAAGCACGGGAAGCTGTGACTGGATACCAGAAGAAGGAACCAGCGGTTCATAATATAACTCCAGTCCCTGTGCCTCCTGTTCATACTCTAAAGACTTCATCAGGATTCGGTAAGTCAGCTTCTGGTTGTCTAACAGAAGCGCCGGGTCTATGGAATTGACCTGTTGGTACAGGTTTTCCTGTTCTTTATGGGCCTGTTCCATGGCTTCCCTGGAAAAATCGCCGAAGGAAATGTCATAATCCGTGATCCCATAGGCAGCCGGATCCTTTAATGTATAATGAAGGGTCAGATAAGACTGGGTTACCTGATCGGTAAATAATTGTTTACATAAATCTTCAAAGGTACTCTGGGCCTTCTGAGCCTCTTCACTGGAAATATCAGGGAGTGTCTCAGGACTTTCTGTTTCTGTCTGGGATGGAAGTGGGACGTTGGGGTCAGGTGTTCGCCCAGCGCAGCCAGCCAGAATTCCAAGTACCAGAAACAGGGCCAGGACGGCAGCCGGAATGCGGCGTTTTTTATGAGTCATATCGGGTCAGAACCTCCATTTCTGCGTTGATTTTATATTATAGACAGTATAATTTATATTTTCGATCAATGCAACTCATGCTTTTCGGGCCAGAATTCCAGCCAGAATCGTAACAAAATGTTGACGAAAGAGTTGGAAAACGGTACACTAAAAGCAGGTATGCCCGTAACTGTGGAAAGACAGAACAGTTGCGCATTTTCCTGACAGGAGGAATGAAAGAAATGTGTAAAGAATGTAAGAAACCATATTATATTACAACGGCCATTGCCTATACATCCGGCAAGCCGCATATTGGAAACACCTACGAGATCGTGCTGGCAGACAGCATTGCCCGTTTTAAGAGAGCTCAGGGCTACGATGTTCGTTTCCAGACCGGAACCGATGAGCACGGTCAGAAGATCGAGTTAAAGGCAGAGGCAGCAGGCGTTACTCCAAAGGAGTATGTAGATAATGTTGCAGGTCAGGTAAAAGCTATCTGGGATTTAATGAATACTTCCTATGATAAATTTATCCGTACCACCGACGCTGACCATGAGGCTCAGGTACAGAAGATCTTTAAGAGATTATACGATCAGGGAGACATTTACAAAGGCTATTACGAGGGTATGTACTGTACTCCTTGTGAGTCCTTCTTCACCGAGTCCCAGTTAGTGGACGGCAAATGCCCGGACTGTGGCCGTGAGGTTCAGCCAGCCAAGGAAGAAGCATATTTCTTCAAAATGAGCAAATACGCTGATCGCCTGATCCAGTACATCAACGATCATCCAGAGTTCATTCAGCCGGTTTCCAGAAAGAACGAGATGATGAATAACTTCCTGCTTCCAGGACTTCAGGATCTGTGTGTGTCCAGAACCTCCTTTAACTGGGGAATTCCGGTCTCTTTCGATCCGAAGCATGTCACCTATGTATGGCTGGATGCGCTGACGAACTATATTACTGGACTTGGCTATGACTGTGATGGCAACAGCAGTGAGATGTTCAAGAAATACTGGCCGGCAGATCTGCATCTGATCGGTAAGGATATCATCCGTTTCCATACCATTTACTGGCCGATCTTCCTGATGGCTCTGGATCTGCCGCTGCCAAAGCAGGTATTTGGCCATCCATGGTTATTACAGGGTGATGGCAAGATGAGCAAATCCAAGGGCAATGTGCTCTATGCCGATACCTTAGTTGATTTCTTCGGCGTTGATGCGGTCCGCTATTTTGTTCTCCATGAGATGCCATTTGATAACGATGGCGTGATCTCCTGGGAGCTGATGGTAGAGCGGTTGAATTCCGATCTGGCTAATATTTTAGGAAACCTGGTAAATCGTACCATTTCTATGTCCAATAAGTATTTTGACGGCGTTGTGAGAAATGCCGGTGTAACGGAGGATGTGGACGCTGACTTAAAGGCAGTTGTTTTAGACGAGGTGAAGAAGATCAATGATAAGATGGATCAGCTTCGTGTGGCTGATGCCATCACTGAGATCTTCAACATTTTCCGCAGATGCAACAAATATATCGATGAGACCATGCCATGGGCGCTGGCAAAGGATGAGGCAAAGAAAGACCGTCTTGCGACCGTTCTTTACAACCTGGTTGAAGCGATCACCATCGGCGCTTCCCTGTTAGAAGCATTTATGCCGGAGACCTCCGACAAGATCTTATCTCAGCTTCAGACTGAGAAGAGAGAGCTGTCCGCAATGGATCAGTTCGGTCTGTATCCAGATGGCGGCAAGGTAACCGACAAGCCAGAGATCCTGTTTGCTCGCATGGACATCAAAGAAGTGATGGAAAAGGTAGAGGCAATGCGTGCCGCAGAGGCTCCGGCAGAAGAAAAGAAAGAGGAGCCAGAAGAGGAAGGCATTGATATCGAAGCAAAGCCGGAGATCACCTACGATGATTTTGCAAAGCTGCAGTTCCAGGTTGGTGAGATCATTGCCTGTGAGGCAGTGAAAAAATCCAAGAAGTTACTGTGCTCCCAGGTGAAGATCGGAAGCCAGGTAAAACAGATCGTCAGCGGTATCAAGGCCCACTATACTCCAGAAGAGATGGTAGGCAAGAAGGTTATGGTTGTTGTGAACTTAAAACCTGCTAAACTGGCTGGTATCCTGTCTGAGGGTATGCTGTTATGTGCAGAAGACGCTGATGGTAACCTGTCCTGATGACACCAGAGAAACCGATGCCTTCAGGAGCAGAGATCTGCTAATTGAATCAATGTGTTCCCAGTGTGATTCCGGGAGTAAAAAACAGGGGCGGTGATCCATCGCCTCTGTTTTGGAATTTTAGGAGGGATGCCTTTGAGCGGAACCACACTAAAATGGATCGCAGTCATCAGCATGCTGATCGACCATACAGCAGAGGTCCTTATAAACCATAATGCCGCTCTTACAGATCCCATCTGGGCTCAGATTTATGTGTTGATGCGTGGGATTGGGAGAATTGCCTTTCCCATTTATGCGTTTTTGCTGGTAGAGGGCTTTCTGCACACCAGGGATGTGAAGAAGTATCTGGCGCGGATGCTTACGTTTGCAGTGGTGTCGGAGATCCCTTTTGATCTGGCAGTGTTCCACACGCCGTTTTACTGGGGATACCAGAATGTGTTTTTTACGCTGTTTCTGGGACTATTGGCGCTGGCGGGAGAGAACGTGGTTCATCAGAGCAGCAGAATGTTTGCGGGTGCAGGTCTGTGGAAGCAGGCGTTTGTCTTAATTCTGTGTGTTGGCACAGCCCAGCTCATCAACTGTGATTATGGTGCTTTTGGCGTATTTTTTATTATCTTACTCTACATGACACGGTATGATAAAAAGACCCAGACGATACTTGGCGCCATTTCCCTGATCTGGGAATTGCCTGGAATCCTGGCATTTATCCCGATCCGGCTATATAATGGAACCAGGGGACGGTGCGGCAATCGATATTTCTTTTATGCCTTTTACCCGGTGCATTTGCTGGCACTGTGGGTGACTGGAAGATTTATTTTTAAGTTGTTTTAGATTATGAAAAGTGCTTGATTTCATTCAAATATCCGGATTATTTTGATTATCTGAATTATTTTGATTTTGGAGAATATTATGATTTTTGATACACACGCTCATTATGATGATGATGCATTTGATGAGGACAGAGAGACGCTTTTGGCGCAGTTAAAAGCCGCTGGAATTGAACGGGTGGTAAATGTAGGAGCCAGTATCCACAGCAGTCACACCACCTTAGAGTTGATTGAGAAACACGATTTTCTATACGGCGCTATCGGCGTTCATCCGAGCGAAACTGAGGAACTGAACGAAGAGTGGATGAACTGGCTGGAAGAGAAAAGCCACGAGAAAAAAGTGGTGGCGATCGGTGAGATTGGCTTAGACTACCATTGGGAAGAGCCTGCCAGGGATGTCCAGAAATACTGGTTTGTCCGCCAGCTTGATCTGGCAAGAAAGGTGAAGCTTCCGGTGATCATCCACAGCCGTGACGCAGCGGCAGACACCCTGGAGATCATGAAAGAGCATGGCCGTGACTTAGGCGGCGTGATCCACTGCTTTTCCTATGGCCCGGAGATGGCGAGAGAGTATCTGAAGATGGGGTACTATCTGGGAATCGGCGGTGTCGTGACCTTCACAAATGCGAAGAAATTAAAAGAAGTAGTAAAAGAAACCCCTATTGACCGGATCGTGCTGGAAACCGACTGTCCATATTTATCCCCGGTTCCAAACCGTGGAAAGCGCAATTCTTCCCTGAATCTGCCCTATGTGGTGGACATGATCGCGGAACTGAAAGGCATTACTGCCAAAGAGGTTATGGAAAAAACCTGGGAAAACGCAAAGGCGCTTTACCGGATGACAGAATAAAAAGGTAAAACCGTTACTTACAGAAAGGAAAAATTAGATGGCAACACTGGGAAATCCGAAAAATACCATAGAGATCCTTCAGAAATACCAGTTCGTATTCCAGAAGAAATTCGGACAGAACTTCCTGATCGATACCCATGTGCTGGAGAAGATCATTGCAGCGGCAGGTGTGACTAAAGATGATTGTGTGCTGGAGATCGGCCCTGGCATCGGCACCATGACACAGTACCTGGCAGAATCTGCCCGCCATGTGATCGCTGTGGAGATCGACCAGAACCTGATCCCGATCCTGAAGGACACCTTATCCGCTTACGAGAATGTCACGGTCATCAACAAGGACATTTTAAAAGTAGATATTCAGGCACTGGCACAGGAGTATAATGGAGGAAGACCGATCAAGGTGGTAGCGAACCTGCCTTATTACATTACCACCCCGATCATCATGGGCCTGTTTGAGAGCAATGTCCCCATTGACAATATCACCGTTATGGTTCAGAAAGAGGTAGCTGATCGGATGCAGGTAGGTCCTGGAACAAAAGACTACGGCGCGCTGTCTCTGGCAGTCCAGTATTACGCGGAGCCGTACATCGTGGCGAATGTTCCGCCGAACTGCTTTATGCCCCGTCCAAATGTAGGCTCCGCCGTGATCCGTCTCACCAGGCACCAGACGCCTCCGGTCACGGCTAAAGATCCGAAGCTGATGTTTGCCTGATCCGGGCGTCCTTCAACCAAAGAAGAAAGACTCTGCAGAATGGTCTCAATAACTCGCCGGACATTTCATTTACCAAGGAGCAGATCGCAGCAGCCATCGAAAGCCTGGGACTTCCGGCCGCAGTGCGAGGCGAGGCACTGACTCTGGAGCAGTTTGCGGCGCTTTCCGATTATTTTTCAAATTTGTGATAAATGGATAAAAAAATTCCTGTACCCGATCAGATCACTGGTCAGAGTACAGGAATTTTTTTATCCGTTTATTTTGCAAATTTTGCCAATGCCGCCTCATCTGCAACAACTGTCACATCATTATGTAACTGCAGAATAGAAGCTGGAACATGAGGAGTGATCGGTCCGCATAAGGACTGGTATAAGATGTCTGCCTTATCTGCACCGCTGACGATCAGCAGGATCTTTTTCGCCCGCATAATGGTTTTGATGCCCATGGTGTATGCCTGGCGCGGAACGTCCTCTTCCTTCTCGAAGAAACGTTTGTTGGCCTCGATGGTACTCTCGGTCAGGTTTACGCAGTGAGTCAGCTTGTCAAATTCCTCATCTGGCTCATTGAATCCGATATGTCCGTTGTGGCCCAGTCCCAGAAGCTGCAGGTCCACACCGCCAAGACCGGCCAGAACCTCTTCATAATGGCTGCATTCCTTTTCAGCATCCGGCTCCATGCCATCTGGAATGTGGGTATTCGCCGGATCAATATTTACATGGCTGAATAAATGGGAGTTCATGAAGTAATAATAACTCTGCTCATTATCTCTCGGAAGTCCCTTGTACTCGTCTAAGTTTGCAGTTTTTACCTCCGCAAAGTCTAAATCCCCTTTTTTGTACCATTCCACTAACTGTTCATAGGTTCCGATAGGAGTAGAACCAGTAGCCAGACCCAGGACACAGTTTGGTTTCATAATAACCTGGGCGGAAATGATGTTAGCCGCTTTACGGCTCATATCTTTATAATCCTTTGCACGATATAGTTTCATGCCAGCACCTCCAAAAAAGAAAAAAATTTCAAAATCCTCTCAATAAAAGGATAACATTTTTTTTGCATACTTTCAATAGATAAATACATAAAATAAAAGTAGTTGTTGTTGCTATTCGCAGACAGAAAGTTTCGGAATTGAAAGTTCTGTATGATGCAGTGGTGGCAGCAGATTTTGCTGATTGGGAATGTGAAGCATCGGCAAAATCCAAAGAAAGAAGGAGAGACTATATGGCAAATTATCGGAGATTGATTTCTTACATATACGCTTATGAAGGTGGGATAAAAGGGAAAAACGTGGCTTTGCCAAGATAGAAAACCGGAAAGATCAGTGCCGTATCCAGGTCAGCGTGCGCAATGTGTATGTAGGGAGCCAGGATATCGGCGTCTATCTGATGTCCACAGAAGGAGAAAGGCTTTTAGGCAAGATGTTTATCCGCGGCGGTGCAGGAGAGTTCCGCTGTATGGTCCAGATGGACAATGGTATGTCTGACTGCTACGGCCTGACGATCCACAACATCGGGGATTCCTGGCAGAGCTATACTACGATCTGGGAAGATGCGGTTGCCCATGCTGCTGAAGTGGATCTGTCAGATGCCGTTTCCGAAAAAATGGAGCAGAAAGAAATGGAGCAGATTCCAACAGATCAGATTCCAGAACAGCCAGCCACAGGAAATCCGGTTTGCCAGAGGTCGGTAGCAGAGACCATTGAGGCAGAATTAGAAGCCGAAGAACAGAAGGTGCCGTGGGAGGAGCCAGAAATCCCGGATGTACCACCAGAACCACAGCTTCCGCCAATGCCAGAAATCCTTCCAAATCCGCCAGAACCGGTTCCAGTGACGGAACCGGCCACGGAACCAGAACCGGTTCCAGTGATTGAACCAGCCACAGAACCACAGCCTGCAACCCCACAGATGACTGTATCAGAGGCGTCAGACCCAGCTCCGGCGCCTCAGCCCCAGGAGTCTCCGGAAACGCCTTCGTCAGCCCAAACTGTCCAGGAATCAGCCCAAGTTGTCCAGGGATCAGCCCAAACCGTCCAGGGATCAGCCCAAGTTGTCCAGGAATCAGCCCAAGCCGCCCGGGAATCCGCTCCAGCCGCCCGGGCTGCCGCCAGCGCCGCCCCGGATCTCACATTTCCGCTTCCAGAAGAACATATGGAAGCCCAGAAACTCTGGAATTTCTTCAGCCACACCTACCCGAAGATCCAGGCGTTTGATTATAGCGGTGGCTGCGAGATCCTGACCATCAAGCCTCAGGATATCGGCCTCCTTCCGCGGGAAACATGGGTGTACGGGAATAATAGCTTTTTGCTTCACGGCTACTACAATCACCGTTATCTGGTTCTGGCCCGCCTGAATACTCCTAAGGGAAAGCCAAGATTCCTCATCGGTGTTCCAGGCCACTATTACAACAATGAAAAATACATGGCCTCCATGTTCGGATTCCCGAATTTCGTTCTCTCCAAGATGCAGCCAGCCGGAGACGGCCGCTTCGGTTACTGGTATACCGATATCCGTCTTGACTGAACGAAATACATATAGGATAATAGAGTATATATTGAGAAAATGGAGTAAAACTATGACAACAGATGAAAAATACATGAAAGAAGCCATCCGTCAGGCCAAAAAAGCTGCCGCCATCGGCGAGGTCCCCATTGGCTGCATCATTGTTTATGAAGACAAGATCATCGGCCGGGGCTACAATCGCCGGATGGTCGATCATACGGTTTTGGCGCATGCGGAGATTCTGGCCATGAAAAAAGCCTGCAAAAAGATGGGCGACTGGCGCTTAGAAGGCTGTACCATGTATATCACTCTGGAGCCATGTCCCATGTGCGCCGGAGCCATCGTCCAGGCCCGGATCCCCAGAGTGGTGGTCGGCAGCATGAACCCCAAAGCCGGATGCGCCGGATCTGTCATGAATCTGTTGCAGGAACCCGGCTTCAACCACCAGGTGGAGTTGGAAAAAGGAATTCTGGAAGAAGAGTGTTCCACCGTGTTAAAAGAATTCTTCAAAGCCCTGCGGAAACGGAAATCCCTTGACAAATAAAGACCCGCAAGGTATACTTAACAGGCTATATGCGATGAAAGCTCCGCCAGACAGTCGGTGTGGCCTTTCATAAAGAACCAATCAGTCATAAAGTTTCCGCGCAGCCGGGGAGATAGCGGTGCCCTGTACCTGCAATCCGCTCTAGCAGGGGTGATATTTCATTGCGGGCTACGTGTTGTGGAGCTGCCCTTGGTAAGTGGCGATGACGTCTGGGTCTTACGCAACAGAACTCTATGAACCGTGTCAGGGCAGGAATGCAGCAGCACTAAGTAGATCCTTCTGTGTGCCGTGAGGCAGCCTGGACCGAGTTAACTGCCCAGGTAACGTCTGTGACACCTGCACAAGGTGAGATGCGCGGATTTAATTAATAAATAGAATTGATTTGAATGTTGACAACCGCTCAGACTTTTAAAGTTTGAGCGGTTGTTTTTTGTGTCATAGGAAACTTCACCCTATGACACAAAAAACGCTCCGCTAAGGATCGCACTGCGGCGGAGTGGAAGAATGTCGCTAAAGCGACCCGCCGCAGGCGGAGAATCCTGCAAGCAGGATTCTTTTTCATATACACCCCCAGCAGGCTTTCGTTCCAGCAGTTGATTTCCGGAAAACCACGTATTTTCTTACATTTTCTTATGAATTTCCCAATGAATTCCCCCCTTGCCCTGTGAAACCCTTTGTATTATAATTACAAAATGGGGATTGTATGACCTTACACAAAGAAAGGAACCAAATACATGATTAGAATAGGAATGTTGACCAGCGGTGGTGACTGCCAGAGTTTAAATGCGACCATGCGCGGCGTAGCGAAATCTCTGTATAAAAGCTATGGTGACGAAGTTGAGATCATTGGTTTTGAAGATGGATATAAAGGGTTGATCTATGCGGATTACCGGATTATGAAGCCTTCAGATTTTTCAGGCATTTTAACAGAAGGAGGAACAATCCTTGGAACATCCAGACAGCCGTTTAAACTGATGCGGGTGCCGGATGAAAACGGTCTGGACAAAGTGGAGGCCATGAAACATACCTACCGGAAACTGAAACTGGAATGCCTGGTGGTGCTTGGTGGTAACGGAAGCCAGAAAACAGCGAATCTGTTAAGAGAAGAGGGCTTAAATATCGTATCCCTGCCAAAGACCATTGATAATGATCTGTGGGGAACGGATATGACTTTCGGATTCCAGAGTGCAGTGAACGTAGCAACGGATGCCATCGACTGTATCCATACCACAGCAGCATCCCATGGCCGTGTATTTATCGTAGAGGTGATGGGGCATAAGGTGGGATGGCTGACTCTTCATGCAGGAATTGCAGGAGGCGCAGATATCATCCTGATTCCAGAGATTCCATATGATATTAATGTTGTGGTCAATGCGCTGAAAGAAAGAAACCGTCAGGGTAAGCGTTTCTCGATTCTTGCTGTAGCGGAAGGTGCAATTTCCAAGGAAGACGCAAGTCTTACCAAGAAAGAATTAAAAGAAAAGAAAAAGAATGGTCTGGTATACCCGTCTGTTGCATATGAGCTGGGTGCCAAGATCGAAGAGCTGACTGGACAGGAAGTCCGTGTGACGGTTCCTGGACATACTCAGAGAGGCGGCGAGCCATGTGCTTATGACCGTGTATTATCGACCAGACTGGGTGCAGAGGCAGCGGGCCTGATCCTGAATAAGGAATATGGCTATATGGTCTGTGTTGAGAATAACGAGATCAGCAAGGTTCCGTTAGAAGAAGTTGCAGGAAAATTAAAAACAGTAGATCCAGAATGTTCCACGATCAAAGAAGCTAAGATGCTGGGCATCAGCTTTGGTGATGAATAAGGGTCATAGATAGGAGTTATCCCATGTCATATATGGCATTGTACCGCAAATGGCGTCCAACCACATTTGAGGATGTAAAAGGACAGGATCATATTGTCCAGACATTAAAAAATCAGATCACATCCGGCCGTATCGGTCATGCGTATCTGTTTTGCGGAACCAGAGGAACAGGAAAAACCAGTATCGCGAAGATATTTGCCAGAGCGGTCAACTGTGAACACCCGGTGGACGGAAGTCCCTGCGGGGAGTGCCAGACCTGTAAAAATATCGCTTCCGGTGCGTCCCTGAATGTAGTGGAGATCGATGCTGCGTCCAACAACGGCGTGGAAAATATCCGTGATATCCGGGAACAGGTGCAGTACCCGCCTACAGAAGGCCGGTACCGCGTCTATATCATCGATGAGGTGCATATGCTCTCGACAGGAGCATTTAACGCCCTGTTAAAGACCTTAGAGGAGCCGCCGTCTTACGTGATTTTCATTCTGGCGACCACAGAGATCCATAAGATACCGATCACGGTGCTTTCCAGATGTCAGAGATACGATTTCAAGCGGATCACCATCCAGACGCTGACAGCCCGGTTAAAGGAGCTTTCTGAAGCAGAGGGAATCGATGTGGAGGACAAAGCTCTGACTTATATTGCTAAGGCGGCAGATGGTTCCATGCGAGATGCCTTGAGCCTGCTGGACCAGTGCGTGGCGTTTCATTTTGGAGAGAGGCTTACGTATGACCATGTGCTGGATATCTTAGGCGCAGTGGACACCACCATTTTCAGTAAGATGTTCCGGGCGGTCAGACAGGAGCAGACTACCCAGTGCATTTATGAACTGGAGGAGCTGGTGCTGCAGGGTCGGGAGCTGGGACAGTTTGTGACAGATTTTATCTGGTATCTGCGAAATCTTCTGTTAATCCAGGCAACGGATGACGCAGAAGATATTCTGGATATGTCCACGGATAACCGCAAATTATTAGAAGAAGACGCGAAAATGGCAGATGGGGAGACTCTGATGCGCTATATCCGCGTATTTTCCGAGTTGTCTAATCAGATCCGATATGCCAGCCAGAAGCGTGTGCTGGTGGAACTGGCATTTATCAAATTGACAAAACCGCAGATGGAACACAGCTACGATTCCATCATTGAGCGGTTAAATAAAATCGAAGATCAGTTGGAGGAAGGCGTCCCGGTAAACCCATCCATGTTAGCCGGGATGACATCTCCTGTCACCCAGATGGCAGTAAGCCAGGCAGTGGGTCCTACGGAGCCGGAAGTTCCCAGAGAACAGGTGGCACTTCCAAAGGCCCAGTACGAAGACCTGGAACTGATCCGCAATGAGTGGGGCAAGATCGTCCGCACCCTTGGCGGTGTGATTCGCTCCAGCTTCCGTGATACGGTGGTAGAACCCAGCGGCGAAGGCTGCTTATGCGTGGTCTTTGCCAGTGTGGATAATTTTGAGATCGGAAGAAGACCGACGATCATGGGCGAACTGGAACAGTACGTCAAGAATACTTACGGTAAAGATATTTATTTCAAAGCCCGGCTCATGGGAACCGGGGAACGGATGGATACGGTATACGTCAGCGATGAGGAGCTGCGGGAACGGATCCATATGGATATTGCAATCGAAGAAGAGTAATTTCAGGAGGAGAAAGGAATGGCAAAACGTGGTGGATTCCCAGGAGGAATGCCTGGCAATATGAACAATCTGATGAAGCAGGCACAGCGCATGCAGAGACAGATGGAGGAGACAACCAAAGAACTGGAGGCCAAAGAGTATACAGCAGCAGCGGGCGGCGGCGCAGTCAGCGTGACCGTATCTGGTAAAAAAGAAGTGACTGCAGTGAAGATTTCCCCAGAAGCAGTTGATCCAGATGATGTAGAGATGTTAGAGGACCTGATCATGGCAGCGACTAACGAAGCTTTCCGCCAGCTGGAGGAAGCAAACAACAATGCCATGTCAAAACTCACTGGCGGCATGGGCGGCTTAGGAGGAGGATTCCCATTCTAAGATGGATTACTACAGCAGTCAGATCACAAAGTTAATTGAAGAACTGTCCAAACTTCCGGGAATCGGTGCAAAATCAGCCCAGAGACTTGCGTTTCACATCATTAACATGCCACAGGAGCAGGTGGAGCGTCTGTCCAGTGCCATGATGGATGCAAAGAAGAATGTCCGCTACTGCAAAGAGTGCTTTACATTGACGGATCAGGAATTATGCCCCATCTGCAGCAGCGACAAGCGCGACCACCAGACCATTATGGTGGTGGAAAATACCAGAGACCTTGCGGCCTATGAAAAAACTGGGAAATACAATGGCGTCTATCATGTGCTGCATGGCGCCATTTCCCCTATGCTGGGAATTGGCCCGGGAGAGATCAGGCTGAAGGAGCTGATGCAGCGCCTTCAGGGAGATGTGAAAGAAGTGATCATCGCGACCAACTCAAGTCTTGAGGGAGAGACAACAGCCATGTACATCAGCAAGCTGATCAAGCCTACTGGAATAAAAGTCAGCAGAATCGCCAGCGGCGTTCCTGTGGGCGGAGACTTGGAGTATATTGATGAAGTGACCCTGCTTCGGGCTTTGGAAGGGCGTACCACGCTGTAACCGCCGATGAAGAGAGTTAGGAGAAAAAGCAATGGATAAGTATGAGTTTAACATAAAAGTTGAACAGATTAAAAAACTGGTCAATAAAGGCGACTTCGAGACTGCTATGAAGATCGCAGATACCATCGATTGGAGAAGAGTGCGTAATGCCAATCTTCTGGCCATGATCTCCCAGGTATATGAGAAAAATGGTGAGTATTCTGAGGCAAAAGAAGTATTGCTTCTGGCCTTTGAACGTGCGCCGATCGGCAAACGTCTGTTATATAAACTGACGGAACTGGCTTTAAAAGAGGGCAGCGTCAAGGAAGCAGAGGATTATTACCGGGAGTTTTGTGATATGGCTCCGGATGATTCCAGACAGCATCTGCTCCGTTATATGATCTTAAAAGAGAAAAAAGCGAGCGATGCGCAGCTGATCCATTCACTGGAGTGCTATGTCAGCACTGAATTGGATGAAAAGTGGATGTATGAGCTGGCGTCACTGTATGCAAGAGCCAATATGGTTCCGGAGTGTATCCAGATGTGCGACCGGATCATGCTGATGTTTGGCATTGGCAAGTACGTGGACATGGCTATGGAATTAAAGACCCAGTTTGCACCACTTAGTGATTACCAGGTGGATCTTGTAGAGAATCGTGATAAATATGAGGCGAAATTAAAGGCTGTTGAAGAAGAGTATGAAGGCCAGTATGATAACCAGTTCCAGCCTGATGATCAGTTCCAGGATCAGGGTCAGGACCAGCCGGAATATGGGCAGCAGGAGCAGCAGTATGTGGATCAGGATCCGTATGCAGATCAGGGATCGTATGTTGGTGAAAATCAGTATGTGGACCAGAGTCAGTATACGGAAGCAGATCAGAGCCAGTATGTTGATGTAGCCCAGTATGAGACGCAGCCGCAGTACGCAGAAACCCAGGAAGAGCCATATGCGGCCCAGCCATCGTATGATGAGCAGCAGCCGGAGGAGATCCAGCCGGAATATGATGATTATCAGGAACCAGAGGTGGTTGTAACAGAGGATACGGAAATCGCAGAGGAAGACCGGACAGAAAAGGGAGACCAGGAAACAGAAGAACTTGTGGAGGAGCCAGTAAGAACGCAGAGGGATTTACATAACATTAAGCCTGTGACGAAAATGGCGGCAGAAGCCATGGAGGTTCAGAATGCTCCGGGTACCGAAGACGACGGCGTCGAAGAGGAACCGGCCATGCAGCCAATGATGGCGAACCACTTGATGATTGAAGCCAAAACACCAGAAAAGGGTCTTCAGATTGCGATTGACGCGTTGAAAAAGATCCATAATGAACTTGGCTGTAATAACCAGGTCGTAAAAATCAGCGCAGGGAAATTGAACCAGCGTGGTCTGATGACCATTGCTGACAAATTGGCTGGAAAAGATCTGATTGTTGAAGAAGCAGGCGACCTGCAGGAAAACGAGTTAGAGGCACTGCAGAAGCTGATCAGCCGTGACGAGACCGGCATGATCATTGTCCTGATTGATAATCCATATCAGATGGAGCAGCTGCATAAGCAGAATCCGGGGCTGGCCGCTCAGTTTGAGTGCATTGGAAGTGAAAAAGATGATACTCAGACGAGCATTGAACGTGCGGTTCAGAAACAGATTGAACTGGAGACCCAGATCGCCAGAGAAGAAGAGCTTTCCAGACAGGCAGAAGGACCGGAGACAGAGGGACCACGGGAAGAGATCACGGATAAAAATTCAGAGGAAGTCCAGAAGCTGGCTTCAGAAGAGGAATATTCCGAAAACGAGGAAATCATGGATCAGGAGCCGGAAGCTGCTGGTGAGATTGAAGAGAAAATGGATCAGGAAGAAGAGGATGCTCCAGAATCAGAAGAAGAACAGTCAGAGGAGACTTATGCAGAACCAGAGGATGACACAGAGATGGATCTGGATGCATTTGCCAACTATGCTTGTGATTATGCCAGATCGATCGATTGCAGCCTGAAGGATAAGAGCATGCTGGCTCTGTATGAGCGGATCGAAATTATGGAAGAGGATGGAATTCCGCTGACAAAGGCGAATGCGGAAGCGCTGATCGAAGAGGCGGCAGATAAGGCAGAGAAACCATCTCTCGGCAAACGGATTAAAGGTCTGTTTTCTTCAAAATATGATAAAGATGGTCTGCTGATTCTGAAAGAAGAGCATTTTATTTAAAAAGATCTTATTTTTGAAAGGAAAGATATGAGCATCCGATTAATTGCGTTAGATTTAGACGGAACGCTGTTAAATAGTAAAAAAGAACTGACGGAGAGAAACAGAAAGGCTCTTGAAACCTGTATTGCGCAGGGAATCTGGATTGTTCCCTGCACAGGCCGGACTTCCATGGGTATTCCAGACTTCGTCAGAGGAATTCCGGGTGTCCGTTATGCGATTACAGTGAATGGCGGTATGATCGAAGATATGGAGGAAAGCAAGGTTCTGGATGAGCATCTGTTAAAGAAAGAAACTGCGCTGGAATTGATCGATCTGGTGAAAGACCGTCATATCATGTATGACGCCTATATAGGAGGACAGGGAATTTCAGAGGACAAATTTTATAATCATCTGGAAGACTATCGCATTACACCAGAGATACAGATGCTGGTGAAAAAACCAGGATCATGGTTCCGAGTATTGTGGAGTATGTAAAAAAATGGAATGGCATGATTGATAAAGTCAATTACTTTTTTGACGATCTTGAGGAGCGCCAGGAGATTTGGGAGCTGTTGAAGCAGAAAGATGATATTCTGGTAAGCACTTCTTTATACAATAATCTGGAGATCAATGGACCAGGGGCGTCTAAAGGGGAAGGACTTCTGCGCCTTGCTTCCATGCTTGGAATCAGACGGGAGGAGACCATGGCTTTTGGCGATGGTAATAATGATGCTTCTATGATACGGGATGCTGGAATTGGTGTTGTGATGGAAAATGGAGATCCTGACTTAAAAGGGATTGCCGACTTTATAACAGCCACCAACGATGAATCTGGTGTGGCTCAGGCTATCGAGAAACTGGTGCTTTCCGGGGAGAATAAGTGAGAAACTGGGTAGAGATTGCGGTTGGCGTGTATTTACTTGGGATGGTATTATATGGCCATTATCGGGGATTTATCCGTCAGGCAGTATCCATGTTTGCTCTGGTGGCTACTTTTGCAATCGTAAATCTGGGAATGCCCAAGGCGTGTACCTTTATTAAGGATAACACGCCTGTTGTATCTATGATTGAAGAAGGGGTCAAAAATACGCTGATACCAGAAGATGTCCAGATGCCTGCGCAGCAGCGGCAGATCATTGAAGAAATGCGGCTCCCAGATACCCTGAAGGATCTTCTGATTGAAAATAATAATAGCCGGATTTATGAAGCGCTCGGGGTCACAAGGTTTCAAGAATATATTGGAAGCTACATTGCCAATACAATTTTAAATGTGGTGGCTTATGTCATGATGCTGATTGTAGTATATTTGCTGATCAAGGTATTGGTAAGCTGGTTAGACATTGTAACCAGACTTCCCATTCTTTCTGGCATGAATAAGATTGCAGGAGCTATTTTAGGCGGTGTGCAGGGCCTGCTTTTTTTCTGGATTGCAGCGCTGTTGCTGACTGCTTTTGCCACAACTGCCTGGGGAAGCTTTCTTTTGATGCAGATTGAGACCAGTACCTGGCTCTCCATTCTTTATCATATAAATCCGATCAGCAGGATTGCATTGGGAATTCTTCATGGAATTTTGACATAGTAAAAGAAGCGTCTGTGTTACTTTACTGTACATGGGCAGGCGTTTTCTGAATGGAAACACATCCGTAAAAAACTGAAAAAGTTTGGAAAAAGTTGATAAGTTTTAGAATGAAAATCGACAAGAGGTTATAAAGCCTCTGCCGATTTTCTTTTTTTATAGGAAACAGCAGAAAAGAAGAGCGTGCAGAGCGTAAAAACTCTGACACGCTTATTTTTTTTACCATAAAAGCAAATGAGGACGGAAAGGAGCATAGAACATGGCGAAACGAAAGTACAAGCGTCTGCATTACGAGGACAGGCAGACCATAGAGGCTATGAGTAAGCAGGGCAGCAGTGTAAGTGATATTGCAGAGGCACTGGGAACGCATAGGGACACAATTTATAGGGAGTTCAAACGCTGCAACGCCACACTGAAAACCTACACGGCGGCAGCAGGGCAGCAGGCGTTATAAACAAGAATAACAAAAGAGAGGTAAGACACATGAAAAAAGTAGATTTTAATAAATTGCAGGCAGGCGACTTAGTAGAAGTGCCACGCACACAGTTTGCACCTATGCGTAGCGGCTGGAATGGCTGGTTATTCAGTGAGGCAGTAGTAATAAGAAAGGGCGTAGGAAGAAAAAGCAAAAAGAATGTAGTCGTAGTGGAAATGAGAACACCAGCAGGAAAGAACAGCTACGGGACTATAGAGGCTACATTTTACGCAGAGAATGTTTTTACTACGCCAGCAGCAAAGAACGCAAGAAACATTTTGAAGAAATACGGAATAGAGGACGCAGAGAGCTTTTACAAATTCATTGAGCGGGACGACGTAACGGGCTGCGATTGGATAAGATTTTTAATAGAAAAAGGCTTTTTATTTAATGAGTAGGCGGCGGCAGCCGCCACGAGTGCCGTTAGTTCAGCGGTTAGAGCAGCCGCCTCATAAGCGGCGAGTCGTGGGTTCAAATCCCACACGGCACATTGTGTAGCAGGCATGGCGAGCCTGCGGCAGAGGGCAGCAGGCTAATAGCTGCAATCTGTATACCGTGGAAAAATAGCGGCGGTCATACCAGCCAGAAAGTATGTGGACAGTCAACAGGTTTTCAGCTGCTTTTTAATGCGAAAAGCAGCCCGCACGGTAAAACCAAACGCCAGAACAGGAGAGCGGCACACATGGAAAGACAGAGAGCGCCGCCGAAAGGAAGAGAGGCAGAGAATGGCAGCAGAGGCATTGATAGTAGAGGACGCATACCAGAGAGGCTATGCAGATGCCATAGCAGATATGCGAAAGAAAAAAGAGCAGAGGCGGCAGCGGGAGCAGGCAAAGAAAGCCCGCCGCTGGTATTTCATTAAGCAGAAAGCCTACGGGCTTGCAATGCTGGCAGTTACCGTGCTGGCGGCATGGGCGACAGAGGGCGACATAACAATAGCGGTTATTACCGTATCGCTGGGGCTTATGTGCCTTTTCAGTAAAAAAATGCTGATAGTAGACAACTACTATTTTGCTACAGAAGAGAGGGCAATACATGGACGAAAAAACAATACAGCGTATTAAAAAGCTGCAAGCACTGGCAGAGCGGGGCGTAGGCGGCGAGAAAACGACAGTGCAAAAGAAACTTGCAAAGCTGCTTAAGGATAACGGTATAAATTCCTTAGACGAACTGCAAAAGGAAGAGTATGAATATACGATATTTTCCTACAACGGAAAGCACGAAATAAAACTGCTGCGGCAGTGTATGTATAAGGTCATGGGTGCTAAATCTGACAGAACAGCATACAAGCCATACGGACGGCGGCAGAAAATCGGCATATATTGCACGAAAGCGCAGAAAATCGAAATAGAGTTAGAGTTTGAATTTTACAGAAACGTATTTTATGAGGAATTAAGTACATTTATGGACGCTTTCATACAGGCACAGAAGATTTTCCCAGAAGATGCACCAGTAGGAGACTACGACGAATTTAACGAAAGAGATATGAAAATAGCGTTTATGGCTACGGGGATAGAACGGCGTAGCAGGGCTGCAATGATAGAGGAAAGCGAGGCGGGAAATGAGAAAACGAAAACGACAGGCAGTTAAGAAACTGATACAGTGCGCAGCCGTTATAGCGGTAGGCGTGCTGGCAATCATTTTGTTTATGCTGGCTATCTGGTACAGAGGAAAGAACAGCGAGCCAGTAACAGACGAACAGGTAGCAGCGCAGATGCAGCAGGCAGAGCCGCTGGTTATTGAAACACCAGAGGCAGCCACAGAGGGCAGTATAAGAGTATACGACTATGACGGCTGCTGTATTTATTCATACTACGGCAAAATTCGGATAAACAGCGACGGTAAGGACGGCAAGGAAATTGACGTAGAGGCATTAGGCTATTTAGAGGGCTACCAAGAACATAAAGAGGAAAGCAGGGCGGGAGAATGAGCCACAGATATTACAGCCCTTTACGCCCGTTATCGCTGGGAACATTTCCAAAGCCGCAGGGAAACGAGATTTTGCATATAGAAAATTTTGAGGAACGGCAGAACGTACCAGAGATAGCACGGCAGGCGTGGGGATACATTGAGTACAAAGAGGCGCTTACAGAAATAGAGGCGGCAGCTTATGAGCTGATACCGTCAAACTGCATTTCTGAAATGGAAAACTTAGAGGCAAGGAGATAAAGGCAATGAGCGAGGTATATATACGCAGCCAGAATAAAGAAAAGCTGTATAGACTGGGCGGTAATTACGCCTGCGTAGAGTATGGAGAGTACGAGGACATAAAGAAAAAGAGAGGCGGCGCAGAGGCAGACAAAAAGCGCCACGTAATTTGCATAAGTGACGGGTGTTTAGAAGAAATTGGAGAGTATGCCACAAAAGAGCGCTGCTTAGAGGTGCTGGACGAGATACAGAAAGCGTGCGTAAGCTATCTGTTTACGGCTGGCGGTGCAGCTGTAATAAGGGGCGGCATGGACGTACAGCCGTTTGCAGCAGTAATACCGAGGCTGTACGAAATGCCAGAGAAGTAGGAGAGGCGGACAGTGACAGTAAAGGAATTTATAGGCACGCTGGAGAGTTCAGACCGCCTGCGCATTATCGAGGGCAAAGCAGAGGTTTACGTAGGGTATCTGGCAGCGTTCAAACCGTTTGCAGACCATGAGATAAGCGAGGAATACCGAAAATACAGCGGGCATGAGGTAAAGAAGTTTAGAGCAGTGCCGGAGATAACGCACAGACGCTGGAAAGAGCTGGGGCTTTTGAAACCATTAGAGCCAGACCAGACAGCACAGTATAAGTTTAGTGATTTGCAGATGTCGCTTTACTACACCATTTACATATAAGAAAGGAAAGAGCAGGAAGTATGACAAAGAAAAAGCCGGATTTTTTACGGGATTTAGATACTGCAATCATGGACGAGCTTACAGGTGGCGGTATCAAGGGAAATGCAGCGGGACTGGTAGGAACGCTTACACAGATTAAGAAAATTAAGCAGCTATGCGGCTGCCGTTTTGCGGTTATATGGCAAAGTTGGAAACGGTAAGACCAAGCGGCGTGCCGGACGAGGTAACGGTAGTATTTGCAGAGGACGTACCATACAGGGCTTGCAACGGCATAGAATTTGACGTTATGCAGGAATTTGTAGAGGGCAGCAGGCTTTTACTGACAGGTAAGGTGCAGACGCTTAAGGACTTCCAGAGCGGTAGACTGCTGGTATATATTCTGGCAGATTTTGTGGCGGTATCGGAAAAGGCAGTAGAGCAGGACGAGGCAGCAGTAAGAGGCGTTATAGCGAATAAGCCAACATACAGAGAAACACCGAGAGGCAAGCGCATTACTGATATTACGGTAAAGGTAAGAAATGAGCTTACAGGCGGCAGCTGCTTTTTACCGTGCATCTGCTGGCAGGAACAGGCAGACGAGGCGGCGCAGTGGCAGCAGGGCGACACTGTAGAGCTGCTGGGACGGTATCAGAGCCGCCAGTATGAAAAGGTGCTTGATACAGCCACAGGAGAAAGAGAACAGCGCACAGCTTATGAGGTATCGGTACGGCTGATTAGAAGAAAGGAAGAGGTAGAAAATGAGTGTTGAACATATCGGCAAGGGCTATGTAAAAATCTGCGTGAGTGAGGAAGAGTTAGAGAACAGCATAGCTGGGCTTAGCCAGTTAAAACCTATTTTGCAAACGCAAGCAATGAAAGGGAACGGAAGAAACACAAAGCAGGGGCTTATTGACGCAGCAGAGCTGGGAAAACATTTTGATACAGCGATAGATGCAATGACTATGCTTTTGGCTGGGTTTAAGGAAGAAAGCGAGGCACAGAATGAAGAGTAAAACAATTTTAGGAGCAGACGGCGCAACAAAAATGCAGCAGATTACAGTAGGGATACACGGAAAGGGCGGCGAGGCAGGCATAAAGGCAATACAGCAGCTTGCAGGCATGGTGGACAGTTTAAAGCAGTGCCAGACACCACAGGAAGTATACGACAGATATTTACAGATTACGGGGTACTGTAAATGCTGCGTTGATTGTAATTTTATAGACCAAAAGGGAGCAGACGAGCTGATGTGCTTAGCAGCATATCTGGCAGGAAATGAACAGGCACGGGCAGAGGCACAACAGAAAGCGGGTAAAAAGGCATGAGAAAGGTTTATATATGCAGCCCATACAGGGCGAAAGACGGCGCAGAGCTGGACAGAAACATAGATTATGCGCAGCAGCTGACACGGCAGGCGTTAGAGGCGGGCTTAGCACCCATTACGCCGCATTTATATATGACGCAGTGCATGGACGATAAAAAGCCGGAAGAGCGGGCAAGGGGCATGGCTGCGGGGCTTGCGCTGCTGAAAGGCTGCGATTTTGTTATTGCTGGTGTGAAATACGGCATAACAGAGGGAATGGACAGAGAAATACATACAGCAAATATGCTGGGAATTGCGGTTATAGATGCAAACCAGATTAAACGGCATCTGGAATATGAGGAAAAGCTACAGGAGAGGGCGGCGAGCGATTACGCAAAGCTGCATAGCTGCGAATTTTGCAAGGGCAGCAAATCATACAGCTGCACGGGCTACGATTGCAGAGAGCCGTACAGACGGGCTTATGAGTATGCCTTAAGCCGCATAAGAGAGCGGCAGGAAACATGAAAAAATAAAAGCGCCTACGGTGGGGAAACACCATAGGCGCTAAGCTATACAGCTTTGAAATACTATAAAAATTATAAGCTATGTATGGCACAAAGTCAAGAAATTTAACGGGCAGGCAGCCCGTTTTAACACTTGATAAAAGTATTAACGAACCGACAGAGAGGTAGATATATGCCATACGTAGAGAGGGTAACAAAAGCGGGAAATACGATAGAGATAGAGAGGTACTTTACCAGCAGGTACAAAAAGAAAGGTATCAGCAGAGGGGATAAAGTAAAGCCAACAAAAGAAGAGCAGGAGAAAGTAAACACCAGACAGGCAGAGAGAAAGTTAAGGATACTCATAAATGCAAACTATGGCTATGGGGACTACCATTTAGTGCTTGACTATATCCGCAGGAAAGGAGAACCGGACAGAACGCCGGAGCAGATGCGGCAGGACATAGACGTATTTTTGAGAGAGTGCAGAAAGGAGTACAGAAAAGCAGGGTTAGAGTTCAAATACATACACGTTATGGAGATAGGCAAGAAAGGTGCGAGGCATCACCACCTTGTAGTAAATAAAATTGATACAGAGATTTTACAACGCTGCTGGTATAAGGCATACGAGGGGCATAACAGGGTTAAGGTATTCCCACTGGACGATAGCGGCAACTATGCAGAGCTGGCAAGTTATTTAATCAAGTACACAGGAACGCACAAAAAGGGTACTGACGGAGCATTACAGGGCAAGCGCTGGAATTGCAGCAAGAATTTAGTAAGACCAGAACCAGAGTACCACATAATTTCAGACCGTGAGTATTTCAAGAAAGAGCCAAAAGCAATAAAGGGCTATTACGTGGACAAGAACAGCGTAAGCATGGGGGTACACAGTCCAGAGTATTACGGCTACGGGTATTTAAGATACACATTAGTAAAAATAACAGATAGGGGGGTTGAAATGCAGATAATCAAGGGCGTTGCCATTGCAGCAGTGTTGATAATAGCCGGACTGCTGGCACTGATTGTGGCAGCATATCTGGCGTTTAGAATTGCAGCGGCTATTTTTGAGCAGCAGGAGAGCTGGAAAGACAACGGCAGCAGAAAGGGCAGAAAACATGATAGAAAAAATTAAATACTGGTTATTCCAGAAAGGCAAGGACTGTAAGCGCTGCTGCCTATGGTGCAGATACTACGATATATGCCGCTGGGACGTACTGGGAAATGCAGGACTACAAAGCGAGGAAACAATAGCGCTTTTGGCGATAGAGAACAGCAAGCCGCATAAGGACGGGCTGCTTTTTAGAATTTGCCAGTATGTAGAATTTAAACAGAGAGCGAGGCGAGAAAATGAGAAACTTTAGACTGGACGACGAAAGCGGGCATCAAGAGGCATTATTTAGCTGGGCTGCATACAGAACAGGGCTTATGCCGGAACTGCAATATATGTATCATGTGCCAAACGGCGGCAAACGTGATAAAGCAACAGCAGCGGTGCTTAAGAGGCAGGGCGTAAAGGCTGGCGTGCCAGACATTATGCTACCAGCTGCAAGGGCTGGGTATCATGGGCTTTACATAGAGCTTAAGGCAGGCGAGAACACGACGACCAAGAAACAAAAAGAGTGGTTAGAGTATCTGCGGCAGCAGGGCTATTATACCGCCGTCTGCTACGGCTGGCAGCCAGCAGCGCAGCTGATAGAGCAGTATTTATTACATTCAGACGAGCTTACAAAAGAACAGGAAACAGTAACCATGCGTTAGAGGCGAACGCAGGAAAGAGAGGCAAAGAATGAAAACAATAAGCATTTTGAATTTAAAGGGTGGCGTAGCCAAGACCTTTACAGCGGCAAACATGGCGTATGAGCTTTACAGGCGAGGTTATAAGGTGCTGCTGATTGACAACGATAAGCAGGGAAACTTAAGCAAGGCGTACAGCAGATATGATGCAGAGAACGTAGCACCAGTTACAAGGCTACTGGCTGGGGACTGGGAAAACGCAGACGAGCTGATACAGCATACAGAGTATGAGGGTATCGACATTGTAACGGCGAATATGTCACTTTTTGGGGCTACATGGAATTTAACCAAAGAGGACAGCGAAAACCAGATAGAGAGATATAAAGCGCTGGTATATGCAAAGATGCAGTATTACGGAGATTGCACCATATACGGCAAGTATGATTACTGCATCATTGATAACCCGCCGGATATTGGGCTTAATGTTGTAAATGCGCTGGCAATCACGGACGAGGTAATAGTACCCGTAAAGGTGGACGAGGACGCTTTAGAGGGGCTGGACATTGTGACAGAGCAGATAGAGGACGCAAAGGTATTTAACCCAGCATTAAAGCTGGCAGGCGTGCTGATTACGTCATACCAGAACACAGACGGCGAGGCAGCAGGCGTAGAGTGGCTGGGACAAAAGACAGATTTTAATATTTTGGGTATTATTCGGTATTCCAAGAAAGTAGCAGAAAATACTTTCATGCGTAAGCCGATTTATGAGTATAGCCCATGCTGCGGAGCGGCGCAGGGGTACAAGAAATTTGTAACAGCGTATACAGGGAAAGCGAGGTAGCAAGCGTGGCACATAAAGAGAGATTATGCGTTTACTGGCATTGCCGCAGGACTGGCGGTACGGAGTGCTGGAACTGGGGCAGCAAATTTGCAGGGAAGAAATGCCCGAAAAGCGACGCTTGCGAGCATTGGAGAACGTGCGAAATGTGCAACGGAGTAATGGGACAGTGTAAGAAAAAACAAAGGATTGAGAAAGCGAGGTAGAGAATATGGCAAAGTTTGGTATTAACGACATTCTGAACGCAAAGACGAAAGCAGCAGGGCAGCAGGCACAGACGGACGGATACAAAGAGATTTATTTAAGCCCTTATGAGGTAAAGGCAGCGCAGGAGAATACACACCAGAAATTAGAGAACATAGAAGAGCTGGCAGACAGCTTTTTACACGTAGGACAGGAACAGCCTACAGTATTGGCGAGAGTAAACGGGGAATACCGTATAATCGACGGACACAGACGTAATGCGGCAAATATTTTGAACTTAGAGCGGGGGCATAAGGAGTATGAGAAAGTGCTTTACCGCTTTATGGATATGAGCGAGGCAATGTATGAGCTGCGCTTATTGGCGGGCAACGGATATACGCAGGAACTTACAGCCTATGAAAAAACCAGATTAGTAGAGCGCACCAAAGCTGCACTTATCAGAGCCAAGGAAGAGGACGGCTTAGAGATACAAGGCAAAATGCGTGATTTAGTGGCGGCTATGATAAACGAAAGCAGCACAAACGTAGCCAGAATGGACGCAATCAACAACAACGCAACGCCGGAGATTAAAGAGCAGCTGAAAGAGGGCAATTTAGGTATCACTGCTGCATACGAGGCAGCAAAGCTGGACGAGGACGAGCAGAAAGAAATAGCGGAAAAAGCAGCAGCGGGCGAAAATGTGAGGGCAAAGGAAATAGCGGAAAAGGTAGCAGAGAAAAAGGCAGGGGACGATTACGAAACACCGCACCCAGAAAGCATAACGTCTTTGTGCTATTCCTGCCAGAAATACAAGGACTGCAACGTAAAAACGGGAACGTGCCAGAAATGCGACCAGTACATAAACAAGGCAGAGGCTGAAAAGACGGACGAACAGCGGTACAGCGAAGAGCAGGACGCTATAGACCGCCAGACAAAGAAGAAATTGCAGGAGCGGGCAGACGCAGAAAAAATGGAGCATCTGCCAAGCGAGGGGAATATAGAGCATAAGCAACATGAATTAAAGATAGTGGCATCTGATTACGAGGACGTAATAAGCGGGAAAAAGAGCTTTGAGCTGCGGAAGAATGACAGAGGATATAAACAGGGCGACAGCCTTAAAATGCTGGAATTTAAGGACGGTAAGCATACAGGGCGCACGATTGATGCAGATATTATTTATATGCTGGAAGATTATACAGGGCTTACAGAGGGCTACTGTATTCTGGGTATCAGAGTAACAGACTATACGGGTAAGGTGTCCGAAACGGACACAGAAAGCGGGGCGGTAAATGTTTGAGTTTATGGACGGCGTAGTAGATGCGACGGAAGAAACGGGAAAGGTAGTAGTAGACGGGGTGGTATATTGCCTGATATGCGTAGCTAAACTGGCGTTGATAATAACAGCGCCAGTATGGCGCTGCCGTATACGATATGGAGAAAGGGGCGTAAGCAGTGAAATACAGACAGTGGAAAAAGAACTATAAGAAAAAGCATGGAGTAAACCCGCCGTTAGAGCTGGACAAGCGAAAACAGCGCAGGCTTGCAAGAAAAATGGCAAGACAGATAAATAAAACCTTGCCAACAGCAGCAGAAACATTGACGGCAGCTATTAACCGCTGGGTGCAGAGTATAAAGCCAGCACTGGCGACATTATGCGAGAACGTAGCAGCGGCGTTTAGCAATATGGCAGCAGGATTGAGAGAAGAAAGCGAGGCGGTAGAAAATGACTAATATTTTACTGGGAATTATAGCACTGGAATTGCTGGCTATATTTTCAAAGCTGGACAAACTGGAAGAGAGGGGCAGAGAGAATGAATAACGTATCACTTACAGGGCGGCTTACAAGAGAGCCAGAGCTTAGATATGGCGGGCGGGACAATAGCACAGCTATTACCCGCTTTACGCTTGCAGTAGACGACGGGAAAGACACAGATTTTATAAATATTAAGTGTTTCGGACGTACTGCGGAATGGGCGCAGAAATGGTTAAGCAAAGGCAGCAGGGTAGAGGTTACTGGCAAGATTAAAACAGGCAGCTACGAGAGCCAGCGCACGGGCAGTAAGGTATATTACACAGAGGTTGTGGCAAATAGCGTAGGCTTTGGAGAGAGCAAAGCAGAGGCAGAGGCGAGAGGGCAGCAGCTGCCGGAGAGTGACGGGTTTATGAATATCCCAGAGGGAGCAGACGAAGAGCTACCGTTTAATTAACAGAAAGCGAGGTACAGAACATGGAGCAGGAAGAAACAAAGACAACAGCGGCGGCAGGGGTAGAAATGCCGCCAGAGGCTGAAAGCTGGGTACAGCTGCATGAAAGCGAATTAACAGAGCTGATGCAGAAACAGGCAAAGGCTGCAATAACGGAACTGAAACGACAGGAAAAGCAGGAGAGGAAGAAAGAGAAATACCACAATACTTTTACGCTTATGAAATGTTACCGTGATGCGGTTTTTCATATCGAGAACGCCATAAGCGACGGGCAGCAGTTAGAGCTTAAGGGCATGACGGACGAGCAGCAGCGTACATACTTAGAGAGTATCAGACGCACACGCTTTAAGACATTGATAATGACAGCACATATAGACAAGGCAGTAGAAGAGATAGAGCGTCGCAGAGAGGCAGCAGGCAGAGGCGTAGAGTACAAGGCTTTTGAAATGTATTTCATGCAGGGTATGGACTATGCGGAAATTGCAGAGGAACTGGACACAGGAAAGAACACACCGAGGCGCTGGGTTACGGGCATCATAAACGAGCTGTCAGTATTATTGTGGGGGATTGACGAAGAGAGGGTAAAGTAAGTGTTTGAAAAAATAAAAGCATGGATAAAAAGAAAGCGGGAAACAGCGAGAGAACAGCAGGCGGCAGACAGGTTGATAAAGCATATAGAGCAGGCGTTAGGATTTGAGCTTTACGAGTGGCAGAGGTTATATATAATAACTGGGATATGGCAGCCGCCAGAGGGACGGCTACACGGAAGAACGACAGCATATATATTGCGGCTATTATTAGACCAGAGTAAGCCACTGCTGCTATATGAGTTTTCACAGGTGGCAGCGTATGCAGATAACCCATTTATGGGGCGGCAATATCAGCCAGTACCCATGCAGTATGTAGGCTGGTTTAGACACGAGATAAGGAGTATATACGAGCAGCTAAGAGCAGCAGGCGTGCCAGTAAGAGAAATGATAACAGAGCAGCAGCGGGTAATATCGTGGTAAAAACGTGGTGTTTACATGGGAAAACAAAAGAGATACAATGGTAGCATGAAATGAGTAGGCGATAGCTTAAGCCATGTGCGGCAGCAGTTGCCTACTCTTTTTCTATTCATTCTTTAGCCTCCACCCAGCGCATGAAACTTAGGGCGCTGGGGAATGAAGAAAGAGAGGGGACAGTATGAAAGCATGGGCTAAGAGTTTTTATTTATCAGCGGCATGGGAAAAAACCAGAGCCGCTTATTTAATGTCACAAGATTATATTTGTGAACGCTGCGGGCAACCAGCAAAGATAGTGCATCATAAGCGCTGGCTTAACAGAGAGAACATAAACGACATAAGCGTTACGTTGTGCTGGGATAACTTAGAGGCGTTGTGCCAAGACTGCCACAACAAGGAACACCACAAACAGGAGAGACATAAGCGGTATCGGTTCGACGAGAACGGCGGCATACTCCCCCCATATCAGAAAAATAATTAAAGGGGGCGAATACCGAGGGGGATACCCTAAAATTACCCTACGGGCGTGCGCACGGGTGGTGTAGGGGGTGTGGTGCGGCGCAGGAATGGAAAGCGGGGTAAAGGAATGGCAACAAAGAAAGAGAAAACCAAAGAACAGAGGATAAAGACCGAAAAGACCAGACTTAAGGGAATTTTCAAGGACTTAGACGAAAACAAAAGAAAATTAGTAACGCCGCTGATAGAAAAGGCTGCATTTATGAGCATTGAGCTGGACGACTTGCAGGCGAAACTTGAAAAAGACGGCTGGACGAGTGAGTACCAGAACGGGCAGAACCAGTGGGGAACAAAGAAAAGCCCAGAGGCAGAAACTTACATAGCGCTTAGTAAGAACTATGCAGCAGTGATTAAGCAGCTTACGGAATTAGTACCAGCTGCGAAACGAAAGACAAGCAGGCTGGCGGCTTTGCGGGAAGAGTAAGCAATATTGCCGCCTTATCGAAATTATATCTATGAGTACCACGCAAAGATTACAAGCGGCGAAATCATAGCGGGAAAATGGATAAAGAAAATATACGAAATCATTATAAACGGGCTGCAAAAGCAGGAGTATTTTTTTAATGCAAAGGCTGCGAATAAGGCTATACGGTTCATAGAGAACTTTTGCCACCACAGCAAGGGACGTAATGATTTAATCAAGTTGGAGCTATGGCAGAAAGCCATAGTTTCTGTTATTTTTGGCATACAGGACGCAGAAAAAATACGTATTTTCCGTGAAATTTTTATTGTAATTGGCAGAAAAAACGGAAAAAGTTTATTTGCATCTGCGATTATTGCATATATGGCGTACTTAGAGCCGGAGTATGGACAAGAAATATACTGCTTAGCGCCGAAATTAGACCAAGCGGCGCTGGTGTATGACGGATTTTATCAAATGGTACAGGCAGAGGACGAGTTAGCGGAGCTGGCAAAGAAACGGCGCAGCGATATTTATATTGCGGAGAGCAACACGGTAATAAAACCGATTGCTTTTAATGCCAAGAAGTCAGACGGATTTAACCCGCAGCTTGTGGTATGTGATGAAATGGCAGCATGGAGCGGGGACGCTGGACTAAAGCAGTATGAGGTTATGAAATCCGCTTTAGGCGCACGTACTCAACCTATGATATTAAGCATAAGCACTGCCGGATATATCAACGACAGTATTTATGATGAACTAATGAAACGTAGCACAAGTTTCTTGAAAGGAAACAGCAAAGAGCGCAGGCTATTACCATTCCTTTACATGATTGATGATGTGGAGAAGTGGAACGACATAGACGAACTGAAAAAGGCTAACCCTAACATGGGCGTATCCGTAAAAGAAAGTTTCTTTATGGACGAGATAGCCGTAGCAGAGGGCAGCTTAAGTAAAAAAGCAGAGTTCCTTACAAAGTATTGCAATATCAAGCAGAACAGCTCTATTGCATGGCTGGAATATCAGACAGTAGAGAACGCCGGAGTAGAAAAGACCTTAGAGGACTTTAGGGACTGCTACGCAGTGGGCGGTATCGACTTAAGCCAGACAACGGACTTAACGGCAGCCAGTGTGGTTATTCAGAAAGACGGTACACTGTATGCGTTTACACAGTTCTTTATGCCACGGGGCAGGCTGGAATACTTACAGGCTACGGACGGCGTGCCGTATGACATATTTGTTAAAAAGGGGCTGATAACCTTAAGCGGCGAGAATTACGTAGACTACCACGACGTTTACGACTGGTTTACTATGTTACTGGAAGATTACGGCATACGACCTTTAAAAATCGGCTACGACAGATACAGCGCTCAGTACCTTATTACCGATATGGCAAATTATGGTTTTCACATGGACGACGTTTACCAAGGCGAAAACCTTACACCAGTTATAAGGGAGTTTGAGGGCATCATAAAAGACGGCGATTTTAAGATAGCCGACAACAATTTACTAAAGACACATTTCTTAAATGTTGCGCTTAAGCACAACATGGAAACAAGAAAATTCAGACCTATAAAAATCGAGCAGCGGGCGCATATCGACGGCTTTGTATCTGTCATAGATGCAATGACCGTGCGGCAGAAATACTGGGAAGAGTGCGGCGAGCTGCTTAAAAATGCCGCATAGAAAGGAGAGTAAACGGCATGAAATTTTTAGATTATCTTTTTCATGGTAAAGAGCTGCGATATATCGACAGCTATTTTAAAATGCTGAACGGATACAGCCCGACGTTTACCAGTTATAACGGCGGCGTATATGAAATGGATTTAACCAGAACGGCAGTAAACAGCTTTGCGACACATTGCAGTAAACTTAAGCCGGAGATTGAGGGCAGCGCCCTTAAGTCACTGGAAAAGACACTACAGCATAAGCCCAACTATTTTATGGACACAACAAAATTTATTAAGCGTCTGGCAACGTATGTAGCGGTGGAACACACCGCTTTTATTATACCTATCGAGGACGAGTACGGGCGGCTTTGTGGCTGGTATCCATTGAGAGCGCAACGCTGCGAAGTCGTAGAGGCAGCAGGGCAGGTGTATTTACGGTATCTGTTTGCAAATGGCGAGCATGGAGCTATAGAGTTTGAACGTGTAGGCATTATGACAGACTTTGAATACACAGACGACCTTTTCGGAGAGGACAACAGAACACTTAAGCCAACAATGCAACTGATACATACGCAAAACGAGGGAATTATAAACGCTGTCAAAAATTCTGCAAATATCCGCTTTCTGGCAAAAGTGGCAAATATGTTGAAACCAGAGGATATAAAGAAAGAGCGACAGCGTTTTACCGAGGATAACTTAAGCGCAGACAACGATAGCGGCATGATAATTTATGATAACAAGTTTAGTGAGCTGAAACAGGTAGAGAGCAAACCATACACGCCAAACGCATTGCAGATGCAGAATATACAGGAAAATGTATGCACGCATTTTGGTACAAACATGGATATTTTACAAAATAAATTTGATGAAAATACGTGGAATGCTTACTACGAGGGGAAAATAGAACCGTTTGCAATACAGTTATCGCTTGTTATGACAAATATGAGTTTTACCGAGAGAGAAAGAGCTTGCGGTAATGCTATTTTCTTTTCAGCAAACCGCCTGCAATATGCCAGCAACGCCACAAAGTTAAGTGTAAGCACACAGCTTTTTGACCGTGCGCTATTGAACAGAAACGGCGTTATGGATATATGGAACATGGCACACGTTGAGGACGGGGAAAAGTATTATATCCGCAAAGAGTATACCGAGGTAAGCGAACTGCAAAACAGTAATGGAAAGCCACAGATAATTATACAGCAAGCGCCCATAGCAACGGGGCAGCAGGCAGAGCCGCAGCAGACACCGCCAGCGGCAGCAGGCGAACCAGCAGGCGGGCTGGGAGAGAAAGAGGGTGTAAATAATGCCGATTAAGAAAGAGCGGGAATATAGGGCGCTGGCAGCGCCATTGACAGCGCAGAGTGCAACGAAATTGATACAGACGGAGTATTACGTAGAGGGTTACGCCACTACGTTTGATACGCCATATTTGCTGTATGAATTTGAGGACGGCACAAAGATTTACGAAAGAATAGACGCACACGCTTTAGACGGTGCAGACATGAGCGACGTTATCATGCAGTACGACCATGAGGGCAGGGTATTTGCCAGACAGTCAAATAAGACACTGATTTTACAGCCGGACTATAAAGGGCTTAAGGTGGCGGCTGATTTAGGCAAGACAGATTTAGCCCGTGGGCTATACCAAGACATAGAGGCGGGCATGATAAATAAAATGTCATGGGCTTTTAGCGTAGCAGAGGAAAGCTACGACAGAGAAACACATACAAGGACGATTTTGAAAATCAAGAAAGTTTATGATGTATCAGCCGTGAGCATTCCAGCAAACGGAGATACTGAAATAAGCGCCCGTGCTTTTGCGAGTAGGAGTTACGAGCGGGAGCGGCAGGAGTTGCTTAAGAGGCGGGCAGCAATACTAAAGATTAGAGCGAGCTTATAAAATCCAAGACCAGAAAGGAAACATAACAATGAGATTAAAAGAAATTGAGGAAAGATTAGCAGCAATTAAAAACGAGCTTACCACAAGAGCAGCGGAGCTGAAAGAGGAAGAAATTACAGCGCTGGAGAATGAGGTAACAGCTTTACAGGAAGAGAGAGCGGCAATTAAGGCAGCAGCAGAAAAGCGTAGCGCACTGCTTGCGAGAATTGCAGCAGGCGAAAGCGTAGGCGACGGAGAGGGAGACGGCAGCGGACAGCAGAGAGTGCTTAGAAATTTCAAGGGAGCAGCTGGCGAGGGCGATAACGACGACAAATACGGCAGCATGGAATACCGCAAAGCATTTATGAAATATGTATGCAGAGGCGAGGCGCTGCCGAAAGAGTACAGAGCAGATGCGGTAAGCAAAAGCACAGACGTAGGCGCAGTTATCCCTACCACAGTGCTTAACCAGATTGTAGAAAAGCTGGAAAGCACAGGTATGATTTTAGCCTTGTAACCAGAACTGCATACAAGGGCGGCGTTTCTATCCCTGTATCTACTGTAAAGCCTACTGCAACATGGGTAAATGAGGGAGCAGGCAGCGACAAGCAGAAAAAGAATATTGCAAAAGACGGCATGATTACTTTTGCATACCATAAGCTGCGCTGCGCAGTAGCCGTATCTCTGGAAGTAGATACAATGGCAATCAGCGCTTTTGAAACACTGCTTATTAACAATATTGTTGAGGCAATGACAAAAGCGTTAGAGCAGGCAATCATTGACGGAAACGGAACAGGAAAACCGAAAGGAATTTTAGCAGAGACACCAGCCGACGGGCAGACAATCGAGAGCGCCGCACCGTCTTACAGTGATTTGATTAAGGCAGAGGGTGCTTTACCTATGGCTTATGAAAATGGCGCTGTGTGGTGCATGAGTAAAAAGACCTTTATGGAGTATGTAGGCATGACAGATAAGAACGGGCAGCCTATCGCAAAAGTGAACTATGGAACATCTGGAAAGCCGGAGAGAACGCTTTTAGGCAGAACAGTTGTACTTTGCGATTACGTAGCAAGCTACAGCGCAGCACTTGCGAAAGATACAATTTTTGCATTCCTTTTCAATTTCAAGGACTACGTGCTTAATACAAACTACTCTATGGGCGTAAAGAAGTATGAGGACAACGACACAGACGACCAGATTACAAAGGGCATTATGCTTGTAGACGGCAAGGTAGTAGACAAAAACAGCCTTGTAGTTGTAAAGAAAATCGAAGCAGTGTAATTAACAAGGCAGCTGGTGTATAAACACTGGCTGCCAGAAAGCGAGGTAGACCATGAAAGGGTATTTAGACGCTAAAGAACTGGAAAGCTACAAGAAAGAAGATTTGCAGGAACTGGCAAAGCAGCTGGGTGTAGATGCAGAGGGAACAAAGAAAGAAATTGCTACACGCTGCGCAGCGGTTGAGGTAGACATACCGGACGAAAGCGAGCTTACAGAAGAGGATAAAAGAGCAGCGGCAGAGGCAGCAGCAGAGGCAGCAGCGAAAGCCGAAGAAGAGAGAAAGGCGGCAGAGGCAGCAGCAAAAGCCGAGGAAGAGAGAAAGGCAGCAGCGAAAGCCGAAGAGGAAGAGGCAGCCACAGAGCTTGTAAAAGTAAAAGCACAGCGCCGTTTCCTTGACAAGGAATTAAACCAGATTAAGGATACTGGGGACGAATACGCAGTAAGCAGAGAACGTGCAGCAGTTCTGGAAGAGGCAGGCGTAGCAGCAGTAATAGAAGAGTAAGAAAGAGGGTGCAGGCTATGGCAGCAGATACCACAACATTAACCGAGAAAATGCGGGCGGCGCTGCGTATCAGCAGCACCAGTGAGAAAATCACAGAGGAAATAAACGACTGTATAGCCGCCTGCAAAATGGATTTGCAGGACGTAGGCGTAAAGAAACTGGAAGAAACAGACGCACTGATTATTAGAGCCATTACGCTATACTGCAAGGCAGAATTTGGATACTCTGATAAATCAGAGCAATTCTGGAAATCTTACGAGTGTCTTAAAATGCACTTAAGCCTATCCAGTGAATACACAGGCGGCGTTACGCCAGATACTGCGGACGACGAAGTAGGAGAGCAGGATATTAAGAATTTGTTTGGACAGGAGAAATAAGAGTAATGGCAATTAAGAGAGTTACATACGATACCCTTAAATTTCTGGTAGCGGAAATTAAAGAACGCTATGCAGAAAAAGGAGACATAGGGGCGCTGGGGGGCTTGATAAGGTAGCTGTAGAAAATCTTACAGAAGATTTGAAAAGCCTTATAAACGGGAAAGCAGATGCAGCTACAACACTTGCAGGCTATGGAATTAAAGACGGAATGACCGCAACAGAGGTAGCCGCCGCTATTTCCACAGCGATTGCAGGGACAGACCACTTAAGCCGTGTAATGGTAGACAGCACGGGAGATATTGATACAGTAGCGGACGACGCAGAAAAGAAAATTTACATGGTAAAAAATGCCAGTGGAGAGGCAGGAACCTTTACAGCGAATACATGGTAATTAACGGTAAACTGGAAAAGGTGGGAGACTGGAAAGTAGACTTAAGCAGTTATGCAAAGACTACGGAAGTAACGGCAGCCATTGCAAATGCACTGAAAACATACGCAAAGACCGCAGACGTAACAAAAGCAATCAACGAGGCAGTAGCGGGACTTATCCAACTGGACGACTTAAGCGTAACAGTTACGGGCGCAGGCAATGTGATTACAGGGCTTGCGTATGATAACAAAACAGGCAAATTTACAGCCACAAAAGGAATAACGGCACTGACAGCAGCAGACCTTACAGAAATTACGCAGCAGGAAATAAAAGCCCTGTTTGCATAAGTGAGGCGCTGGCATGAGGTGGTTTAGCTTTACCAGCTTAAAGGCATTGGTACAGGAAATGAAAGCCAGAGAAAGCAGCAATATGCAGGCTGTAAATAATACGTTTTCAGAAGTTTACGAAAACATGGAAACATTGGACGGGCGCATAGATGCCTTAGAGCATAAAACAGATGCTGCATATCTGGGTAACTGCTATTGCGGTAGCGTTTATTTGGGCTATGTGTCCGAAACGGACACCTAAAAGAGAGGTAAGGTATGGACTGGATAGACGAAATAACGCTGATAAGCGAGGTAAGCGAAAAAGACAGGGTAAACAAAAACGGATTTGCGACAAAGCCGAAAGAAAGCACCCGTACTGTATTTTGTAATAAAAAATCAGTGGGGTATAGCGAGTATTTCAAGAGCCAGCAGACAGGAAAGCTGGTAGAGGCAAAGTACGAGGTACATAAGGCAGATTATGGCGGCGAGGACGTAGTAGAAGTAAACGGGCGGCGCTATTTTGTACTTAAGACCTACGATACAGGAACAGACACCATAGAGCTTACGCTTACAGATTTACGCCACAGAAACGAGGTGTAAGCATGGGAGAGTTTAACACAGTCGGGCTGGAAGATATTATAGACGCTTTCAGCCGGAGAGAGGCGGCTACAGTTGAGGCAGTCCCCAAAATGCTTAAAGCTGGTGCTGATGTGCTGATAGAGGCACAGAGAGCAGAGGCACAGGCAATGGGACTGAATGAAACGGGCGGTTTTATCAATTCCATAAAAGCTACGGACGTAAAGGGCGACGATACGGAGAAATACGTAGAGATATACCACAGGGACGGGCAAAGCATGGAAACGACAGAAAAGGAGATAAAAGCAAGGTGCGCTATGCAACAATCGGCTTTGTGGCAGAGTACGGCACAAGTAGCCACGCTGCACGCCCTTATATGACAGTGGCAAACGAAAAGGCGCACGAAAAGGTAGTAGAGGCACAGCGCAGTATATGGGAGAGTGAAACAGGCGAATGAGTATACAGGAGATTTTAGAAAGCGCAGGGTTGCCAGCCCAGAGAGGCGTTTACACTGGACGGGATAAGCCAGACGCATATTATACGTTTCTGCGGCTGCTGGGTACGCCTGCGGTAAATGCAGACGACGAAGAGAAAGAGCGCAGGGAAATGTATAGAGTTACGCTTTTCCATAAGGGCGATTTTGAGGCGCAGCTTGATAAGACAAAAGAGGTATTGAAAGCAGCAGGCGTTTATATCAACAGCATAGACGCAGAAAGCTACGAAACAGAAACGGGGTACTGGTTAGTGCCTATCACAGTCGAGATTTTGAAAGAGGAGTGATTAAACAATGACACTGGGACTGAAAGATTTATATTACGCCGTATGCACAGAGGCAGACGGAGCAGAGAGCTACGGGACACCTAAGAAAATGGCAGAGGCAATGAGCGCAGATTTATCCGTAAAGACAGCAGACGGCAGCTTGTATGCAGACGACACATTAAGCGAGAGCGTCACGGAGTTTGCAAGCGGAACGCTTAAACTGGGAATTAAAGACCTTACGCCGGAAGTGCTGGCAGAGCTGCTGGGACAGGCAGTAGATAAGAACAGCGTAGTATGGGCGGGAAAAGAGGACGAGCCGCCGTATGTTGCTGTAGGGTTCAGAGCTAAGAAAACGGGTGGTAAATACCGTTACGTATGGCTGCTTAAAGCAAAATTTAAAGTACCGTCTGAAAAGTACGAAACAAAGGGCGAGAGTATCAAATTTAACACGCCGGACATTGAGGCATCTTTTACAACAAGAAAGAAAGATAACTTGTGGAAAGCAGACTTTGTGGGAACAGAGGAAAGCGCAGCGGCTAAAACGTGGTTTACAGCAGTGCCGGAAAAGGCAGCAGCAATGGAAAGTGTATAAAACAGGAAAGGAGAGAGGCGTAGCATGGGCTGCGCCTTAATTTTATATCATGGGAGCATTAAAGAGCGGGGCTTTTCCCGTAGAGCTGAACGGCAAAGAATATGGTTTACTTTTTTCACTGAACGCATTAGACGAAGTACAGGAAAAGTTTGGGGGCTACGACAAATTAAGCGAGGTATTCAATAAAGATAACCCAAACCTTTTTAAAGATACAAGGTGGTTACTTACGCTGCTTATTAACGAGGCACTTTTAGCAGAGGACGAAAACGCCCAGCTGCTTGAAGAGAAAAGGGTAGGCAGACTGATACACGCAGGAAATTTGCAGGAAGTACAGAACGCTATTTTTAAATCGTTCTACAGAGGAACTGCGGGAGACAACAGCGACACAGAGAACGAAAACGACGGAGAAGAAACAACAGAAGAGGGAAACAGGGCAGCCGTGCAGGAAAATTAGATACTGCACGGCTTTTGTATATTGCAGTAGTGCTTTTGAGATACAGGGAACGTGAGGCGTGGAGAAAAACATCATACCAGATAACGACACTGTTTAAATATCACAAGGAATATAACCCGCACATTTTCCGACAGAAACAGGCGGGGACACCAGCAGCCACAGAAAACATGGACGATATAGACATAGCGTTAGGGGGCTTTTAATTATGGCAGATAAGACGCAGAACGTCAAAACAAGGTTAAGTTTTGACGGAGAGGCAGAGTATAAAGCAGCCTGCAAGGAAATTAACAGCACCCTTAAAGTGCTTAATTCTGAAATGAAACTTGTAACGGCTGAATATAAGGACAATGCAAGCAGCGTAGATGCGCTGAAAGCAAAGCAGACGGTACTACAGAAAACATACGACGAGCAGGCAAAAAAGGTAAAAGAAACCGAGGCGGCTTTAGAAAAATGTCGCAAGGCAACAGGAGACAATAGCGAAGAAAGTAAAAAACTTGAAACCCAGTTAAATTACCAGAAAGCAGCGCTTGTAAAGACAGAGCAGGAATTAGGCAAAACGACTGACGAAATGGAAAAAGCAGAAAAAGCCGCTGACGAAATGGGAAAGGAAATAAAAGACAGCGGGGAACAGGCAGACGACGCAAAGGGAAAATTTTCTGGATTTACAAGCGTGCTAAGTGGAATGGGTACAGCGCTTAAAGCAGCAGCAGCGGCGACGGCGGCAGCAGTTGCGGGAGCGGCAACAGCCATAGGAGCGCTTACCACAAAAGCGATAGAGGGATACGCAGCACAGGAACAGCTTGTAGGCGGTGTAGAAACTCTTTTCAAAACGTCGTCTGATACGGTTGTTGGTTATGCAAACGACGCATATAAAACAGCCGGAATGTCTGCAAATGAGTACATGGAAACAGTTACCAGCTTTTCAGCGTCGCTGCTTGCCAGTATGAATAATGACACGGCAGCGGCAGCAGAAAAGGCAAACGTGGCAATTACGGATATGTCAGACAATGCAAATAAAATGGGTACTGATATATCGCTTATACAGAACGCCTATAACGGTTTTGCAAAGCAGAATTATACCATGCTGGATAACTTAAAACTGGGATATGGCGGTACACAAGAGGAAATGCAGCGACTGCTTGATGATGCAAGCAAGCTATCCGGCATTAAGTATGATATTTCATCATATTCAGACGTTGTAGACGCTATTCACGTCGTACAGACGGAAATGGGCATAACAGGGACAACGGCAAAAGAGGCAAGTACAACAATAGAGGGTTCGGTTAGTTCTATGAGTTCAGCGTGGGACAACTGGGTAGCTGGAATGGCAGACAGCGAGGCGAATTTCTCACAGCTTACAAGCAATCTGGTAGACAGTATTGTAACAGTGGTAGGGAATATAGCACCGAGGGTAATAGAAACAGTGCCGAGGCTGGTAAGCGGACTGGGAGAAATCGTAGAGCAGCTTGCAACGTATATACCACAGGTTATACAGGAGTTATTACCGCCTTTAATGAGCGGCGTACAGGACTTGCTTAATACGCTGGTTGGAATGCTGCCGGAAATGATAAGCATAATCGGGCAGATTATACCGACAATCATAGATACGCTACTTACCATTTTACCGCAGCTTTTAGAGGCAGGTGTACAGATTATTACGGAATTGGCGCAAGGTATCTCACAAGCGTTACCTACATTGCTGCCAACAATCGTAACGGTGGTTACGAACATTGTAACCATGCTGATAGAAAATATACCGTTGCTGATTACAGCAGCATTACAGCTGCTTACGGGGCTGGCACAGGGACTGGTAGCAGCGCTGCCTGTACTGATTGAGGCACTGCCGGAAATCATAACGGCTATCATAAATGCACTGGTTGAGGGCATACCGCTTATTATCGAAAGTGCGGGCGATATTATAGTTGCATTGATTGACGGCATCATAGATGCAATACCGCTTTTAATCGCAGCCATACCGCAAATTATAGCAGCCATTGTAACAGGACTGATTACGGGGCTGCCTAAGATTTTGACGGCGGCAGGCAAGCTGGTAACGACAATCATAAATAAAATAAAAGAGCTACCTACTCTGATACCGCAGGCAATCGTTGCGGGCGTTGAGAAAATAGCAGAGTGGGGCGCAAATATGCAGGAAAAAGGCGGCACAGTTATAACGGATTTTGTAACGAAAGTTATAGATATTGTTAAGGAGCTGCCGCAGAAAATCTGGAACAGTATAGTAAGCGCAGTAACCAGAGTGGCTACGTGGGGCGCAAATATGCAGACCAAAGCCAAAGAAGTAATGAACACAATGCTTACGAACATTGTAACGATTGTGAAAGAAACGCCTGCTAAAATCTGGAACAGTATAGTAAGCGCAGTAACCAGAGTGGCTACGTGGGGTAACAATATGCTTACGAAAGCCAAAGAGGTAATGAATGCCATGGTAACAGGCGTTATTACGATTGTTAAGGAACTGCCGCAGAAAATCTGGAACAGCATAGTAGGGGCAGTAACCAGAGTGGCTACATGGGGTAACAATATGCTTACGAAAGCCAAAGAGGTAATGAACGCCATGGTAACGGGCATTGTTACGATTGTTAAGGAAATACCGCAAAAGATTTATAACAGCATTTCTGGTGCAATTTCCAAAGTGGCTACATGGGGTACAGAAGTAAAGAACAAAGCCGTAGAGGGCATGAAAAATGTAATTACTGGAATAACAGACGTATTTAAGGATATTGGCAGTACGTTTGCAGGGTTCGGTAAAAACATGGTAGAGGGCATCTGGAACGGCATAAGCGGCGCTACGAGGTGGATAAAAGACAAAATAAGCGACTGGGTAGGAGACGTTACCGACTTCCTTAAAGATTTATTCGGAATTGCCAGCCCGTCTAAGCTGATGCGTGACGAAATCGGCGTATATCTGGCGCAGGGTATCGGCGTTGGCTTTTCTAATGAAATCGGCGGCGTTAAGAAAATGATTGAGGACAGCGTACCGCAGGAGTTTGACGTAGACGCAAAGGTAAATGTAGGCAATGAATTTAAGTATGATAACGACGACAAAAAGCCAAAGCCGAGAGGTGGCGGCAGTGCAGCAGGCGGCGTAGTTGTCAATCAGTATATTTATGCGAATACCACGGACTATGCAAAGCAGCAGAAAGAGGCAGCTCGACAGTTCAGAATGATAGCAAGGACGGTGTAACACATGGAAAATGAAAAACTGACTTACATAAATTCAAGGGGCGAGCGGTTAGAGCTGGGAGTAGACAGCGTATACCATTGCAATATAAGTAAAGACGTAGAGGGCATTTCCGGCGTTACGAGCGTCATTTACAGCACAAACAGTATGGGACAGCACGGCGACACCTACGTAGGGCAGCGTATCGAGGCGAGGGACATAGACGTAGTGGGACATATCAACACACGGGACAAGGCGCAGGCATTGGAACTGCGCCGCCGTATGCTTAAGATATTTAACCCAGAGCTTAGCGCTACGCTGGTGTATGAGTACGGCGGCTTTAAGCGCGTGATTGATTGTAGGGCGTATGGAGAGCCTAAGATACTAAAGAAAGAGGTACTTTATGAGTTTGATTTACAAATAGAGTGCCTTAACCCGTTCTGGCGGGAAGAGGAAGAAACAAAAGAGGATATAGCAAGCTGGGTGGCTGCGTGGCATTTCCCTTGCGTTATCGAAAAGGACAGCACAAAGAGCATGATATACGGATACCGAGCGGAAAGCGTAATAGTGGACTGCTACAACGAGGGCGACGTATCAACGGGAATGAGGATAAGGTTTACAGCACTGGGGACAGTTTCAAACCCGATACTGCTTAATGTGGATACCGAGGAATTTATACAGATTAACGCCACTATGAAAACGGGCGACGTGATAGAGATTAACACGAAGTACGGCAGCAAGGGTGCTAAGCTGATAAGGGACGGCGTAGAAACCGACTATTTCCGCTACATTGATGTAGACAGTACATTTATGCAGCTTGCCATAGGCGACAATATGTTTAGGTATGATGCAGCCAGCGGCGTAAATTCTCTGGAAGTATCCATATTCTACAGCAAGGAATTTTTAGGAGTGTGACGGTATGGAGCTTAGAGTATTTGACAAGACAGTACAGCCGCTGGGAGCTATAGACGAACTGCCAAGCCTGATATGGCATACAAAATATTTTGACGTAGGAACTTTTAGCCTGCTTGCGCCGATTACGGACAATAACAGCCGTTTGCTGGTAGAGGGCAATTTGATAACAAAGCACGACGGAAAAAAGGAAGTAAAGACCGCTGACGGCGGCGTATGGCGCAGGGCAGCGCAGATAACCTATGTACACATTACCAAAGACGAGAACGGCGTAGAGCAGTTAGAGGCGCAGGGCTATATGCTTAGCTGGTGGCTTAATAAGCGTTGCATTTATCCGCAGATTGTGGCAACAGGTACAAACCAGTACCTTATAAACCTTATGGTAAAGAACAACTGCGGTAGCGAGGCAGGCACAAAGCGGCGTTTTCCATTGTTTACATTTCTGGCGCAGGAAACCATTGATGGCGTGGCGGTTGAATATGCAAACGAGGTATACGCACAGCTGGGGCAGGAAGTAAAGGCAAGGGCGCAGGCTGGAAAGTTGGGCTACGACATTCTGCTTAACGAAAGAGAGAGAATGTTTGGTTTTTATCTGTATAAGGGCAATGACCTTACAGCCACAAATACTGAGGGTAACACGCCCTGCATATTTTCAAAAGATTTTGATAATGTCAATGAGCAGGAATATACAGCAAGTATAGAGAACTGCGGCAACTTTATTTATGTGCAGGGAGCAGCTGACGACGGCGGCAGCCAGCCAGTAACCACAGTGGACGGCGAGGGCGCAGCGGGGCTGGATTTGGTAGAGGTATTTTGCGACGCTACGGACATTGCCAGAAAATACCAGCAGGGGGAAACAGAAGTAACAATACCGCTGAATACCTATATTGCAATGCTGAAAACGAGAGGCAGCGCAGAGCTGGAAAACTACGGAAAGAACATAAATTTTGTAAGTACCATAAATACAAATTCAAACTTGAAATTTAAGGCTGATTTTGATTTAGGCGACCGCATTACTTGCAAAGAAACCAAGTGGAGCATACAGATAGATGCACGTATTACAGAAGTAACAGAAACATACCAGAAAGGCAAGGAAACCGTAGAGGCGACTTTTGGCGACAGCCTGCCGACACTGGTAGACCAGATTAGGAAAGTGAGGTAGCAGAAATGGCAAACAGCTTACCGTTTAATGCCGTGGCAGTAGACGGAGAGTACGACAGGGTATATAAAGCCGAGGATTGGGCGTGGTACTTTGCTACTTTCATTGCAAACGGCATTTTTCCAAAGCCGAGCGACGGGCTACAGGTGGTAGCTTACAGCGGCATGGAAATAAGAGTAAATGCAGCTATGCCTTTATAAACGGCTACGCCTTTAGAAATCCTGCAACGCTTAGCGTAACACTGGATACGGCAGAGGGAGCGCTTAACAGGGTGGACAGGGTAGTAGTTCGCTGGGATTTGCCGCAAAGAGATATGTATATTGCGGTGCTGAAAGGCACACCGTCTGCAAAGCCGACAGCAACGGCAGTAACACGCACTACGGAAATATGGGAGCTTGCGCTTGCAGATATTTACGTAGGCAAGGGTGTAACAAGGATACAGACGCAGAACATCACAGACCAGCGGTTTAATAGCGCAGTCTGCGGCATTGTAACAGGAACGGTGGAAGAGATAGACGCAAGCGTGCTTACAAAGCAGTTTACGGACTTTTTCAACACCTACAGCGCAGCCGTGCTGGACGAGTTCAGCGCATATAAGCAGAGTATGGAAAAGTACCTTACAGAGATTGCGGGCGTATATGACAGCTACGTAAGCAAGACAGAGGGCTTATTTGCGCAGTATGAGAGCCGGTTTAATGAAAGATACAGCAGTTTTGAAAGCACGCTTGACAACTGGGATAAGGAACTTTTAAACGCCTATACAGACTTTATGGCAAAAATTAAGCTATTCCAGTCGGACGCTGAAAACGAATTTAACACATGGTTTGAGAGTATCAAGGACAAGCTGGGCGAGGACATAGCAGGCAGCCTGCAACTGCAAATTGAAGAGCTGGCAGCAGCCATGCAGGAAGTGAAAAAGCAGGCAGAGGCGGGCACGAAAGAAACCAAAGAGGTAATAGCAGCGCTGGACGAGCGACTTAAGAGAGTAGAAAACGGCTGGGGCATTGACTATAAGCATGATGCTGTACTGGGATTGTGCTACATGGGTGCGGCATACATGAGCCAGCATTACGAAAGAACAGTAGAAACGGCAGTGTTAGGGGTTACCTACGTGGGTAATTCCTATCTTGCAAATACATTTTAGAAAGGCGGCAGACCATGAAAGGATTTCCTAAAGTATTAAAGACAAAAGAGGACTATTACAACTGCCTTGCTATGGTAGCAAGCGGAGAACTGGCGGCAGCGGATTTGCTGGCAAAAATCGAGAGCGCAGAGAACCAGCGTTATATTGAGTGCGGCGTAGCAGCTGTAGAGGAAGAGAAAAAGGCGGTTACGGTATATTACTGCGACGAGGCAGCGGTAGGTATGAAATTCGTAGCGGGCGACGTATCCGGCACGGTGCAGGGAGTAACACATATCCAGACCGACGAGGCAGCGGCAGCAGGAGAGGCAGGAAACGACAGAACAGCCCTTACACTTTCCAAAGCGGTAAAAGCGGGCTGCAAGGTAATTGCGCTGGAACGCACAGACACCGTGGCAGGAATGACAACAGACGACATTGCAGCACTGAAAGGAGTATTAAAGCAGTATGAGTAGATTATTAGTGGACGACGTTACAAAGACCGACGCAAGGGCGCTTTTGAACGTAAATAAAATGGCTACAATCAGCGATATTGTAGCACCGAGCAATGAGTACATTTACGCCAGCGGAGCAAATGAACTGACCGTAGTAGAGGGTTGCGTAATTGCCGTGGGTGGTGCTGGAATTTTCAAGACAGCAAACACCATTCTTACGGCTGCTAATCTGGACGCAGGCAGCGCTTTTGCGGTAGGTAAAGACTATTACGTATATATCTGCGATAGCAGAATTGACAGCGCAGACGAGAAATACGTAATTTCCCTTAACTCTACATACCCGACGGGCTGGAACGCTACAAACAGCCGTAAAATCGGCGGCTTTCATTATGGACGCTGCCGCAAGGTGGACAGCAATTTACAGCCGCTTAATGGCAGCAGCGTTATTTTTGGCACAGGCTGGGAAAGCGCAGTAAGCAACGGCATTGTACCACGTTCTGTATGGACACTGGGACACCGCCCGAAATGCAGCCCAGAGGGTATGGTATATTTAGGCGGTGGCACATGGGTAGATATTTACCTTAATTCTGACGACGGAGCAAAGGGCTTGAAATCAGAGTACGGCTGCGCACCTATGACGGGTACAGAAAGCATGAACTGGTATAACTTTGTAGAACGTCTGGCAAAGAGCGGTAAACGCCTGCCGAACTATGCGGAATTTTGCGCTTATGCTTTTGGCAGCCCTGCCGGACTGGATAACGCAAATACAAACGCATGGAGCGCCACCAGCAACACAGGCAGGGGCGTAACAGGCAGTGTGGTAAATGCCGTTTCTTCCGTGGGCGTTGTAGATGCCGTGGGGCGTGTCTGGGAGTGGCTGGACGAGCTTATTACAAGAGCGGAACACGCCACAAATGCAGACTACCACGCAAGCGTAGCGTGGGGCTGGGACAAGAAAAGCCCATTGAACACAGGCGAGAAGTCTTACGACGTTGGTAACATTTACCAGTATTACGCATATTCTCTGGCGGCGCTGATAGCGGGCGGCAGCTGGAACAGTGGGGCGAATTGCGGCGCTCGTGCCGTGAGTTGCGACGATTACCCGTGGAATGTCAGTACGGACATTGGCGCTCGTGGGGCGTGTGACTCTCTGTAGACGGCGGGCGAAAGCCCAGCCGGATAAACGGGGGTAAGGCATGGACATACAGACAAAAACAGATATTATACACCAGAAAATATACGATTTTCTGCTATATATCTATCCTCTACTTACGAAGTACCCGAAGTATGAGAAATTCAGCTTACAGACGGCGACCAGAAACGCAATTCTTGAAATGCTGCAAGAGGTTATAAAGTGGGATAAGACGGCGACGAAAAGCCACTTATACACGGTAGATACGGCATTGCAGGAAAGTAAAGAATTGCTGCGGCTGGCGCACGATTTGAAATATAGCGCCATGAACGCACGGCACTACGGCGAGAGCTGTCGCAAGCTGAAAGAAATAGGCGTTATGCTGGGCGAACTGATAGAAGAGGTAAAGACCAGAAAATAGCAGGATATGGGGCAGCTGCTTACTTACAGCCTCTGGCGGCGCTGATAGCGGGCGGCAACTGGAACAATGGGGCGAATTGCGGCGCTCGTGCCGTGAATTGCAACAATTACCCGTGGAATGTCAATACGAACATTGGCGCTCGTGGGGCGTGTGACTTAGTGAGAACATTACAGGCACAGAGTTCTACGGAATACTGGCAAGGACTTAGAAAGGGATAAGACCGAGTGTTTAATATCCTATAGTCAGAGTGGCTGTCCCGCCGTGAGGCAAAGAGAAAAAATACGGCTGCTGGTTAGTAGCTACGGCGAAAGGCAGGAGCTTAATACTTGAAGAGAGTAGGATACATTACCGATAAGGACGGGCGGCGCATTACGCTTTTAGAGGCTATGGGCGACTATGGAAACGTACAGAAAGCCTATAACAAAGCCAGAAAGTGTAAACGCCACAGAAAAGACGTACTAATTTTTACGAAAGACAAAGAGGAAAACTTAGACAAGGTGCGGGAAGATATTATAAACCTTGCCTATGAGCCAAGCAAATACCATTACTTTAAAGTGTACGAACCGAAAGAGCGGCAGATAATGGCGCTGCCGTTCTATGACAGGGTGGTACAGCACGCCATAAACAACGTGTTAGAGCCTATATTTGATAAGCGGTTTATATCGCAGTCTTACGCCTGCCGGAAAGGTAAAGGTATGCACGCTGCGTCTGATACGCTAAAAGAGTGGCTGTATGAGTGGAACAAATACCACCCAGACCAGCCGCTTTATGCTATCAAGGCAGATATACACCACTATTTCCAGAGCATAGACCATGCGGTATTAAAGACTGAAATACGTAAGGTTATAAAAGACGCTGGGGTACTGGCATTGCTGGACAGGATAATAGACCACAACGGCAATATGCCGGACGGCGTAGGGATACCAGTAGGAAACCTTACCAGTCAGTTATTTGCAAATATCTATCTGGACGCATTAGACCAGTTTATTAAGCATGAGCTGGGCGTAGAGGCGTACATACGATATATGGACGACTTTGTAATATTAAGCCCAGACAAGGAACAGCTGCGCAGCTGGCTTGCACGGATAGAGCAATTCTTACGGGAAGAGCTTAAGTTAGAGTTTAACCCGAAAACTACCATACTGGCAGCAAAGAACGGTATAGACTTTGTAGGCTACAAACACAGGGCAACGCACAGGAAAGTACGAAAGGACAGCATAAAGCGCATAAAGCGTACTATCAAGAAGTGCGAGAGCGGGAAAATCACAAAAGAGCAGTTACAAAAGAGCATACAGAGCTGGACGGGACACGCAGGACACGCCGACAGTTATAACCTACGAAAGAAAATAGAAACGCTGGCAGAGGCAGCCATAGAAAAGGCTGCTTAAGCGGCAGAATGCAGGAGCGAGTACATGAGTAGCAATTTACTAAGGGTAGTACAAGAACAACAGGAAACCATAGAAAAGCAAAGCAGGCTTATTGCTGATTTAATAGCCACTCTGGAAAGCTGGGAGCAGACAGCAGGCTACGACGGCGCAGAGCTGAAAGAGCGGGCAGAAAATTTGCAATTAAGAGAAAGGCAGGATTTATGAACATGACTATTACAGAATTTATTGAGGCGGCGGCACATAACAAAATTATCCAGCTGGTAGTATTGGCGATTGTGTGCGACACGGTTTTTGGCGTGCTGCGTGCAATCAAAGAGAAGAAATTTAACAGCTGCGCAGGCATTGACGGGGCTATCAGAAAAGTAGGTATGCTTATTTCTCTGGTATTCATGCTGGCAATCGACGTACTGATTAAGATTAACTTAATCGGATTTATACCGGAGCAGGCACGTACATATTTAGGGCTTGATACCGTGGGCGTGGCTGAATTTTTCGCATTGCTTTACATTGCTTATGAGGTAGTGAGTATTTTTAAGAATATGGCATTATGCGGGCTGCCCGTAAAAAAGGTATGGGAAAAGGTGCGGGAGTTTCTGGCGAAGTATACGGACGAACTGCCGGACACAGACGAACTGGACGGGGACAGCACCACAGGCAACGTAGAGGAACACAGGACACAGGAAAGATAAGAATAATAAGGACATAGCAGCAAAGAGCGCTTGCGGGACACCGCAGGCGCTTATTTTGTATGCGGAAAGGCAGGAAATATGAACATTAACAGAAAGATAAGTAAGTACAATTTCAATAAGGGCAGCGTTTCCAGAATTAAGTATATTGTTATCCATTATGTAGGCGCACTGGGCGGCGCAGAGGACAACTGCCGATATTATGGCGGCGGCAATAGAAATGCGTCGGCGCATTACTTTGTAGGATTTAACGGCGAGGTATGGCAGTGCGTAGAGGACGCTAATATAGCGTGGCATTGCGGAGCGTCGAGCTATAAGCACGCAGAGTGCCGAAACGCTAATAGTATCGGTATTGAAATGTGCGTAAGGAAGAAAAACACAAAGAGCATGGGCGCAACAGATAAAGACTGGTATTTTGAGGACGCAACAGTAGAGGCAGCGGCAGAGCTTACCCGTTACCTTATGAATAAATACGGTGTGCCTGCATCTCATGTAATCAGACATTACGACGTAACGGGCAAGATTTGCCCTAACCCGTATGTATATAACACCAGCGCCCACACATGGGACGAGTTTAAGCGTAAAATCAGCGGACAGGCAGAAACACCGCAGGGCGGCAATGAAAAAACAATCTGGAATTTTCTTACAGGAAAGGGCTTAAATGCTTATGCCGTGGCTGGTATTATGGGTAATCTGTATGCTGAAAGCGGGCTTATGCCGAACAACTTACAGAACGCCTATAACAATAGCTGGGTAAGACGGACGCAGAATATACAGCAGCGGTGGATAATGGCAGCTATGGCAATTTTGTAAAGGACAGTGCAGGCTATGGGCTGGCGCAGTGGACGTATTGGGGCAGAAAGCAGGCGTTGCTTAATCATGCAAAACAGGCGGGCGTATCCATTGCAGACCTTAATATGCAGCTGGGCTTTTTATGGGAAGAATTGCAGGGATACACAGCAGTAATGGACACACTGAAAAAGGCGGGCAGCGTGCGTGCTGCATCTGATGCCGTTCTTACTGGATATGAAAAGCCAGCAGACCAGAGCGAAACAGCAAAGAAAAAGCGTGCAGAGTACGGCGAGGGATACTATAAAAAGTATGCAACAGGAAACGGTACAAAGTATTACAGAGTGCGCAAGAGCTGGACGGACGCAGCAAGCCAGCTGGAGGCGTTTACGTCGCTGGAAAATGCAAAGAGCGCTTGCAAGGCGGGTTATACTGTATATGATGATAACGGCAAGGCGGTATATACCGCAGCGGGGCAGCAGGCAAGCGCAGGCGTTCCGTTTAGCGTACAGGTGGATATTTTAGACCTTAATATCAGAACGGGAGCAGGCACGAACTATGCAAAGACAGGAGAAACCACAGGAAAGGGAGTATTTACCATTGTGGAAGTGAAAGCCGGACAGGGCGCAAGCGCAGGCTGGGGACGCTTGAAGAGTGGCGCAGGCTGGATTAGCTTAGATTATGCCACAAGATTAGCTTAAGTTTTCGAGGGTGGGCGGTTTGCTGTCTGCCCTCTATTTTTTGCAATTTTCTTAGAAATCTATACAAAAGTGTTGACAATATACCGAAAAAGGTATATAATAAAATCATGGAAAGGAGAAAAGAACAAATAAGAGGCAAAGCCACTGGAAAGGAGAAACGGCACAATGGGTAAGAAAAAGAAACAAAAGAAAAAGCCTATCAACTGGCAAGAATTGGCAATCAGTGCAGTGATAGACTTAATCATAGGAACAATACTTATCATAATTGGTAAGTACATAGGTTAGGGCGAAAGCCCTAACCAACAGGCGGGCAATAAGCCCGCCGCCTATAAGAAATATAACACAAACCCAAAGCCGAGTAAAGAGTATGCTTTTAAAATTAGGAGTATTTTTAGTAGCAGTAGGACTGGTAAAGCTGCTGGTTGCTTTCATTTTGAGGGCAAGAGAAAAGAGAGGTAAGGCATGAATTTAGGCGAAAACATAAAACGGCGAGAAAAGCGGCAGGCGTGACGCAAAAGGAACTTGCAGAGCGCCTGCAAGTATACCAGAAAGATATAAGCCGCTGGGAAAACAACGAGCTTACGCCAAATGCAATAACACTGGCGAAAATTTGCAGAGAGCTTAACGCCTCTGCTGATGAAATTTTAGAATTGAAGTAGAAACGAAAGCGAGGGCTTACTATGACAAAGAAAAAGGTAATTTTATTGGCAGCGGCTGCATTATTTGCAGTAAGCGGCTTAACGGCGCTGCCGTCTGGAAATATAACAGGCGGGGTGGGCTGCATTGTGGTTGCGGCAGTATGCGCCTATTTTGGACTAAAAAAGAAAAGAGCAGGAAAAGAGAACGGAAACAGAACGCCAGCGCCTGCCGCTGTATCTGGTGGCAGAATTTTAGATACAATCAGAACGAAAGTAGTAGGCGTGACGTTTAATAATGAGGACGGAGAAAACAGGCAGGATATTTTAAGCAGAATGTCCGGCAGTGAAGATATTACAGTAGAAAAGTATACATACAACGGAGAGCCTGCCGCATACGTAAAGTGGTGCGATAAGGTAATAGGCAATCTATCGGCAGAGCTGGCGGGGGACTTAGCGAGAAAGTACCCGAAAGCCCGCTACACCGCAGAAATACTGGAAATTTCTGGGGGGGGGGTACAGACGTTCGGGTGCAATATAGAGCTTGACGTAATCGAGGACACAACGCCCAGCGTAAGCCAGCATACGGGAGAAACTACAGTATATGTAGACCGTAGCAACAAAAAATACCATAGTAAGCCTAACTGTTCGGGAATGAAAAACCCAAAGAGCATACCGCTAAGCCAAGCAAAGAAGAAATACACCGCTTGTAAAAAGTGTTGTAAATAGGTAAAGGCATAAGCCGCAGACTTGTAAAAGAGTTTGCGGCTTTTCGTCGTATATGGGGAAAGAACAGGAACGAAAGAGAGGTAGCAGAAATGGCGAATAAGAAAGGCAGCCGACAGCTGACATGGACAGACCGCATAAGTATTGAGGCATTGAAAAAAGCAGGGCATAGCGTGATAGAGATAGCAGAACAGCTGGGCGTACACCGCAGCACTATATACAATGAGCTTAAGCGAGGGGAATATATGCACAGAAATAGCGACTATACAGAAACATTAAGTTATAGCCCAAACAAGGCACAAATGAAAGCAGAGGAAAATTTAAAGGCAAGGGGTACACAGCTTAAAATAGGAAACGATATTGCATACGCAAATTATATAGAGGATAAAATAGTAAATGAAGATTACAGCCCAGCTGCGGTACTGGGAGAATTGAAAGCACAGGGGAAAGAGGGGGACTTTTCCGTAACAGTATGCGTAACGACCTTATACAGCTACATTGATAAGGGTATTTTCCTTAAGTTGTCTAATAAGAATTTGCCAGTAAAGAAGAATAAGAAGAGAAATTATAAGAAAGTACAGAGGCAACAGAAAAGAGCGGCAGCAGGAGAGAGTATAGACAAACGCCCGAAAGAGATAGATACACGGGAAGAGTTCGGCAACTGGGAAATGGACAGCGTTTTAGGTAAGCGGGGAAAGTCAAAAAATACGTTGCTGGTACTGACAGAGCGGAAAACCAGAAACGAGATTATATTTAAACTGCCAGACCATACAGACGAGGCAGTAGTAGCGGCACTGGATAGATTAGAAAGAAAATGGGGCGCTGATATGTTTAAGCGGGTATTTAAGACAATCACAGTAGACAACGGCAGCGAGTTTGCAGATGTAGAGGGCTTACAGCGTTCTATTATCAACGAGGGAGAAAAGCGGACAAAGGTATATTACTGCCACCCGTACAGCAGTTGGGAGCGTGGCACAAATGAGGTAACAAATAAGATGATACGCCGGAAGATACCGAAAGGCACAAATTTTGACGACAGGACAGAGGAAGAGGTAGAGAGTATAGAGAACTGGATAAACGGATACCCACGCAAAATACATGGCTATCATTCAGCAGGGGAACTATTCGAGGAAGAGGTAAAGCAGCTTGCATAAGAACGGAAATAGGGAGCGTGAGAGGCTGGCAGCAGTGGCAGCCTTACTATTGCGCTGCCTAAAAGTGAAAATATACAATAAAACAGGCTACGTATTGTGCAAAACGGCAAAACAATAAAAACATGAAAAAATGTCGAATTTAATGTTGACATTTTTAAGTTTGGAAAAAGTTTGGAAAAGTTATTGACATTTAACTCCACATTTGCTATTATAATACTCGCCCCGTGTGAACGGGGCACGAACCTTCAAAAAGTTCAAAAAAATAAATAAAAAAAGTTGTTGACAAACAGAACAGCATCTGATATACTAAACGAGTTACTGCTGAGACAGACAACAACAAAGAACCTTGAAAATCAAAGATTGAACAGTATGTAAAACCCTGAAAATTCGAATAAAAAAGAGTCCTGGTTGGACGTCTTTGAATGAGAAAATTCAGAACAAAAACAAACCAAAACAACAGTAGAACGGTTTAAACATTAGCCAAGCTAAGTTCTAAACCCGGATACAAACTTTTAACATGAGAGTTTGA
>QUFC01000027.1 GCA_003478355.1 Lachnospiraceae bacterium AM48-27BH | reverse complement strand
TCACGCGTTGCGCAAACAGCAACGGATTTGCCGATGCTTCGCATTCTAAATCGGCAAAATCTGTTACCACCACTGTATCATACGGCATTTTCAGTTCAGAAAATGCCTACCCGTGTACAGTAACATGCCGTTCTATTCCTGCAGATATTTCATTCTCTGCTCCTTGCTCAGCTTAGACGGATCGATGTAAAATGGATACCAGTTTTCTGTGTCCTCTGCTTCAGACACCACAGTCTGCTGATCCTCTGTATCATGACCCACAAACAGAACACTGGCACTTGCTTCGGTAATGGTCTGCTCATAATACATGTCATTCATCCAGACATAATCCTGATAATTTAATGCCGGAATCAATGCCTCCAGATCCTTAGCATCACGATACAGGACCGTCCTGCTTCGATTTCCGTTGCCTTCCGGATAGGAGGTGATCTGGATACCAGAAACATTCTCTGTATTTAATTCTGTAAAGTCCACTCCCGCCTCTTTTAACAGGGCAATCGTTCCCGTAAAGGACGGATACACCGGATAATAACACCGATTACTGATATACTCTGCAGAATACCAGTAGTCTGACAGTTCTCTCAGGCTTTCTACACGACTGATTCCTTCACACTGGTTCTTTGTACGGAACTGGATCGTTGCCATCGGATATTCCTTCTTCCTGGTTTCTATGGTCAGGGCCTTTAACTCGCTCTGGTACACCGCCAGAAGATGCTCCTGCATCTGGTGGTCGGTCTCCACCTTCTGTACCTGGTTATACTGCTGGAAATAGATCTCTTCGGTGTCCTGGGAGCTCTGGCTTAAAATCGGGTATTTTCCCATTTTAAATTCCACACTGTCATAAATCTGGGTCCAGCATTCCTCTGCTTCTGCATTCATACGGATCGTATAGGTTCTGTTGACCTTTTTCCCACTGCTCAGACGGTACTGCACCGTGATCGTCTTCCAGGTATCATCCTGTCTTTCCACATCCCAGATGCTTCCGATCCGTCCATTCGCCTTACGCAGCTCTTTCTGCACCTGGATTCCATTTTTTACCAGCTCCATTACCGGATAACAATCAGTCAGTTCCATATGTTCCAGCAGATATACATTTTCATCCCCATAATCCCAATGCGGCTGCTTTGATTCATCTTCCGGAATCTCCACCTGTCCGTAAGTCACCCAGGTATCATCGTCTTCCATATTGATGGCCATGCTCTGAATCTTCCCGGTATCCGGCATCCAGGTGTCATAACCAAACCAGTCCTTAAAGCCTGCCATGGAAAGTCCCAGAGTCACCAGAAGACAGCCCGCAAGATAGATTTTCCGGTCAAACAGCCGCCGGAAATCCATCCGGTAAATAATCTCGATGATGCAGTGTGTCAGTACCGTACCAACTACCGCTCCCACTGACAGCCAGATCACCGTAGCTCTCAGCGCAAAGAAGAACATACCAAACACCACGCCCACCGGGATCACGATCAGAACCCGGATCACATTTTCTGTCTTCGGAAATGCCATAGCCTTTCCTGCCGCCTCAGATGGGCGCAGCCAGTACAGGCAATAGGTACCGACAGCAAGGACCACTGTCACCAGAAGCGCCGTCACCACCGCTCCGGTCACATTCCGTCCTTCACCAAAATTCCCCAGGGCGTACACATATGCCGTAAATGGTGATGTCCTTTCCAACAGCTTCTCAAACAGATCACTGATAGCCGCTGTCTCCCGGTAGGTTTTAAACCATGTGTCCATATACGCCATGGAAAGTCCCACCACCGCCGGTCCGTAGGAGAAAAATACCACAGTTCCCAGCAGCGCTACCACGATATTGCCCGTCAGCATCATAGCCGCAGATACCATCGTGTAAAGCAGGCTGTAAAATACCACGTTGATCAGCGCTCCCATCCAGATTCTTCCTGTATGAATGCCGCCACTGATTCCACATCTTCCGGCTAAAAGAATGGTCACTGCCGTAAATACCAGATAAACCGCCGCTGTCACCCAGATTCCATTGAAATAATTGGCGATATAGAGTACATGGCGTTTCACCGGAATGCTGTGATAAAAATCCACCTTTTTACTGTTATGCAGATAACAGAAGCTGGTCACTGCCCACAAAACTGCCGCCCCGATCAGAACTGCCGCAGCCATGGGATTTACCTTCAGCAGGGACAGAATATTCGCCTCCATGTATTCTCTGGTGGATTCATTCCATTTTCCTGCCTGCTCTGCGTATTCACTGCACTTGACCGCAATCGGGAAAATCTGTGCAAAGATCAGAGCCAGGACTGTCAGCGCAATGGCCCAGACACGCCGTTTTAAATCCTCTGCCATTAATTTAAAGGATAAGTTTTTTGATGTCATAACCAGCCACCTCCGTTTCACTGATAAAGATCTCCTCCAGGGACAATGGAATGATCTCCGCGAAGATCGGGTGATACTGCTCCATCCGCGCCTCGATCTCTTCCCTGGTTCCACGCACCGTCAAGGTACACAGACTTCCTCTGGCATCTGCATGGATGATGTCCAAAGTCTTCAGATCTGCCACATTCATTCCAGGAACCAGCACACACTGGAGCTTATGGATATTTAACTTCATATCCTCCAGATCCTTGGAAAGAAGGATTCCTCCTTTATGCAGCAGCCCTACATGGTCGCAGATATCCTCCAGCTCCCGCAGGTTGTGGGAAGCGATGATCGGCGTCAGGTTTCTCTCCTCCATGTCACCTATAAAAATACTTTTCACTGTCTGCCGCATCACCGGGTCCAGTCCGTCAAATGTCTCGTCACAGAACAGATAATCCGTCCCGGCACACACGCCGCAGATCACGGAAACCTGTTTTTTCATACCTTTGGAAAATGTATTGATCTTCCGTTTCCGGTCCAGTTCAAAGCTGTCCATCAGATGGATGAACCTGTTTTTATTAAATTTCGGGTAAACGCCCATATAAAACTTCATCAGCTGCTCCGGAGTGGAATTGCTGAAGAAATACTGGTCATCGGAAATATAGAAAAACCGTGACTTCACCTCCACATTCTCATATACTTCCTTCCCGTCGATGGTCACGGAGCCCTCATCCGGCTTCAAAACACCGCTGAGCATCCGCAAAAAGGTACTTTTGCCTGCTCCGTTGGTGCCGATCAGTCCAAATACACTGCCATCCAGGATCTGGGCATTTATATGGTCCACTGCCATCAGGCTTCCAAACCGTTTGGTCAGATTTTTCGCCTCTATCATACGCTTTACGCCTCCCTTTCTGTCTCATTTTCCTCATAGATCCTGACGATCTGCTCCCACAGCTGCTCCTTGGTCACCCCCAGGGCACAGGCTTCCTTAGCCAGATCCACCTGCCGCTGCAGCACTTCCTGTCTCCCGGCTTCCTTCACATGGCCGTTGTCCGCCACAAAGCTTCCTTTTCCCTTGATGGAATAGATGTACCCCTGCCGTTCCAGCTCCGCATAAGCCTTCTGGATCGTATTCGGATTGATGGACAATTCCATGGCCAGGCTCCGCACCGATGGCAGCTGGCTGTCTTTCTCCAACGCCCCTGTCAGCATCAGCTCCTGGAACCGGGAAATCACCTGCTCATAGATCGGACGCCGGTCCCGATAATCCAGTATGATCATAAAGTCCCTCCTTTTTTGAATCCAACACCGCAACCGTTCTCCATGTTTTCTGTATGAACTGTATGATGTGTTTAACTGTATTAATCATCTTAATACAGTTATAGTACAGATTCATACAGTTGTCAAGATGGAATTGGAAAATCAAAAAAACAGGCGATATTTCATAAAAAATGTGATAAAATAATTTCATAGAATTCCTCTGTATCACGGAGGAGTTGTATGAAACAAACCAGAAAATTTCAGGATCTAACCATTGGTGATAACTACATGTTCGGTTCGGTGATGATGGAAAATGATAATTGCCGTCAGTTACTGGAACGTGTGTTGGAAATGCCGATCAGCCGGGTGGAGGTCATTAAAGAGAAAAGTATGATCTACCATCCAAAATGTAAGGGAGTACGTCTGGATGTATATGCAAAAGACGAGAATAATACACATTATGATGTGGAGATGCAGTTGTTGAAACGAGATGCGCTTCCAAAACGTAGCAGATATTATCACAGCCAGATGGATATGGAGCTTTTGACTAGCGGAGCAAAATATGAAAACCTACCAAATACTTATGTGATTTTTATCTGCGATTTTGATCCATTTTCAGACGGAAAGTATCGTTACCGTTTTCGGAATGTATGTAAGGAAACGGGAAAAATATTGGAAGATGGTGCTGAAACTATCTTTTTAAACACCAGAGGAAAGAATCCAGATGAAGTTTCTGAAGAGTTGGTATCTTTTTTGGAGTTTGTACGAGCAGGACAAGATGGAAATTTTGAAGATTTTGGAGATACATATGTGACCAGGCTTCAGAATACGATTCGACAAATTAAGGAAAATCGTGGAAAGGAGAGGCAATATATGATGTGGCAGGATATAATTGACGATGCTAAAGAAGAAGGTCGCCAGGTTATGATTAAGCTGCTAAGGGATATGTTAAGTCCTCTTGGTACATTGCCTGATGAAATTATTCAGCAGATTGATCAGGAAAAGGATTTGGATAAGCTCAGTGCATGGGTGAAGCTTGCGGCGAAGGCAGAAAGTCTGAAGGATTTTATCAGCCGGATGTAAGGAAAAGAATAAAATTTTCTATAACAAAAGATAACATTTCTAAAATTCAAATGTCTCTGTGTATTATAGGAAACAATATAAGTTACAGAGACAATCAGTAATCTATTGGCATCAAAGTTGATTCAACAAAAAATTCAAGAAAAAGATACAGAGGAATTCTATATTTTCCATCAAACGAAAAAAGCATCTCCGCTATGGGAAATGCTTTCTTCCTAAATATTTATCTCAGTCGAGAAGACTCCCACCTCTTCAGGTGGTGAGTAATAACAAATTAGTCTCAGTGGAAGGTGGGTCTCCGACTGAGATAAACGCTCCGCGAAGATGCGCAGTGATTCTGTAAAGAATATGTCAGCTACGCTGACCAGAATCACACGCCAAGTCTCACGGACGTTCGACTTGAATTTATCTTCCGGCCCCTTCGTCCCAGCTGCCGTCCTCTTTCACATACCAGCCATCCGGTGTCCGGCGCTTTGTATACATAATACCGGCGGTGCCGTCGGAGTTGGGATTCAGATAGTACCATTTTCCGTTGATGAACTGCCATCCGGTCAGCATACCCTGGTTTTCGTCCATATAGAACCAGCCCTGGTAAATGGTATCATAGATCCAGCCGCTGCTTATATAACCGTCAGAGCCAAATGCCCACCATCTGCCGTTGATCTTCTCCCAATGATATGCGCCTGCGCGGCCCATTGGCCAGGTGCCGTCGCTGTAGCGGAGCCACCAGCCTTTGGCGTCTTTCATCCAGTGACTGTAGCCATCGTTCACTGCCTGGTTGTTTGCGCCGGTGATCACGCCCTGTTCCTCGTTCCGGTATCCCTTCTGGCTGTCTTTGGTTACTTTCCCGGACTGGCCTGGGCTTACTTTTACAACACTTGCGTTGGAATCGTCACGGTCAGAACTGGAACTGCCATTACCGGAATTTCCGCTGCCAGAGTTTCCGTTATTGGAGCTTCCATTATTGGAACTGCTGCCTCCGGAAGTGCTGGTTCCAGAGTTATTTCCAGAATTACTTCCGGAATTGTTTCCAGAATCATTTCCGGAATTACCGCCGGATGAACTTTCCTTCGGAGTCACCGTCACTGCAACGGTTTTGACCGCGTCATTGAAATTCGCCATGGACGCTTTCACATATACCAGATATGTTCCCGCCTCTGTAAAGCCCGGAATCTCATTCTGGTAATTAACGCCGTCCTTGGAGTAGGTAAATACCGCATCCGGGCTTACCTTTTCAAGTCCGGTTTCCACAGAAGCATTGATCTTTGGCTGCTGCTCGGTACCGTTGTAGGTGAGCGGGGCTGCGGATACGGTCATGGATGCGAAATCACGAGGCTTGATAACGCCCTTCAGTGATGAAGTCGCATTTGTCAGCTCATAATTATCCAACTGATCACCTGCTAAAGTAATAATTGTCGCATCTATATAGTGTTCTCCAACATCTGCGCTCTGATATGCATATTTGACCTGGTCCACATGAATATCCTGGAAAGCAGGCACACCAGAATCGCTGGAAAGCGTAACAAGTACCTTCTGCTCTTCTGTAACATTCGTAGTTCCATCGTAAACTTTATCTAGCGGGCCTCCTTCCATTTGTGATTTTAATTTACACTTATTGATTGTAAATGAAGCGTCCATCACATTTTCCCAGTAATTTCTTTTAGCTCCCATCAGTCGAACGATATATGTTCCAGCATCCTTTAACTCTTCAACTGGATTTCCATCCTGATCTGTCCAACCCAATATTGTATAATCCGTGCTGTCAACTTTATTTCCAGAAAAACCTGACCAATTTTCAAACACTTCTACTTTTATTTCCGAATTCCTGACTTTTCCATTATAAACGACCGTTTGTGGATTGACCGTTACAGCCACATTGTCCTTCGTAAACTCACGTCGTTCAATATTTATTGGATCGTTGGAACGAAATACTTTCGACTCGTAATTATCCGTTATCACTTTTACAAATACATACTGATCAAACGTTGCATTTATAATCTTTGGGCACTCTGACTTCCATTGATCTTCTAGTAACGTACTGCTATCCTTTGTTGCAGCCAGTTGATATTCGTACCTTGCATCCGCTGGGATATCAGGCGATTTATATTCAATTGCAGCTGCTGGATATCCCTCAGCACCATTATATACACCCTTAGCAGCATCTAAATTCACTGTCCATGTATTAGGAAAGGCTGCTTTATCAACAGTCAATGTTATCGTAACCGGCGTACCTTCTTTATATAGTCCACTCGCCAGTGTTTTCACCTGTATATTAAAAACTCCAGCCTTTTTTACCGTCAGCAAACCTTTTGACTCGTCAATCGTTCCTTCACCCTTAGATTCACTTCCTGTATAACCAACGAGTTTATATTGCAGAGCTCCGGCGTTAGCCGGTTTCTGAATATTGGCAAGCTGTTGTACATCGATCGATGTGTTTTCGCTATATACGGCACGTATATTCGCTGTAAAACCTGCTATTTCTGTCGGTTCCTGCTTTGCAGAATCTGGTATACTTCCATTTCCACTAATTGTGCCATTGTTTTCTAATGTTCCACCCTCGCTAGCATCCACTTCCCGATTTACAGTTAAATTTCCATTATTTATCAGCGTACTTCCCTCTTCAAGCTTTACTCCATCCACAGTCAGAGTTGCGTTTTTCTCTACCGTCATCGTTTTTCCAGAAGCAACATCAAGAATATCCACCGTTAACTTTCCTGAATTCTTAATCACTGTGGAATCTCCACCAGCAACAAACCCTAAGAGATTAGCTTCTGAAGAAACAGCCATCTCGCCTCCGGATAATTCAAACTTACCTATTGTATACAATCCCTGGCAATCGTTTCCTATTACTTTCATCTTACCACCAGTCATGCTAAACCGGCCTTTTACATACATGCCATACCTAATCTTTCCCCCAGCCTTGGTTCCGCTTGCAGTAATATCTCCACCCTTAACCAGTAACGTTCCTGTCGACCCAATCAGAATTCCCGATACTTTTCCATCATCACGCCCTCCAAGCCACTTTGATGCACTTGCATTAATAGTACCACTCTCAATGGTTAAAGTTCCTCCAAGATTGATACCAGATCCCGTATTCCTTCCACGCGCATTTAAAGTACCATCACCTTTAATGGTTACCGTCGCTTCATCATTAATGTAGAACGCATCAGTGCCATTAGTTTTTAAAGTTGTTACATCTAATGTATTTGTTCCAACTAGCGTAATTGTCCAGTTTGACCAACTGCTCAAATACAAACTATTCATGTTTACATTCTGCAAAGTTAAATAATGAGATCCGTTTGCGTAACTAAGACGGATTCCCATACCCGCTAGTTCATTATACGAACCTGAGTAGTTATTTCCATCCCAATAAATAGATTTTTCAGTTCCATCTTTCATTACTGACATTAACGGCGTTGTTACAGGCATTACTGCCTGGTCTCCCACCACAGACACTTCCACCACCAGCGCATTCACGCCTTCTGCCAGCTCATATCCCTCTTCCAGTTCTGCCTTGAACTCATAGGTGCCTTCCAGTGGCCAACGTCCTTCTTCGTCCTGCACATACTCCGTGCAAACCCAGTTGGTGATCTGCAGATTCTTTTCTTCCCAGTCTTCACCCTCTCCCACCTGGGCGATGATAGCCTGTGGTAAATACTCGATGACTTCTGTAAAGGATGGCTGGGCTTCCTCAGTGATTCCGGTCAGCTCCAGCCTGCCATCGAGCAGATTTTCCTCCGGATCAAACCAGGACCAGGACAGGATCTTCGTCTGCACAGCAGGTGTCACCGTTCCACCTGGATTGATTGTAGTGTCTTCCGCATTGGATGGAGTTCCCACTTTCCATGCGTCAGCATCGTTATTTTCCAGATCTTCTGTATCCAGTATACAGCCGCTCTCTACGCTGCAGACATGGGTACATTCCGTTGGTTCCAGTTCCCCGGTCTGGGACATGGTGGCTGTCTCATCTGCATCTCCATAGCACTCTGCCGTATGCACATGAACGCACCTATTTTTTCCTGTCTCCTGCAGCACATCTCCCCATGCCGTATTTCCCAGAACTGTCGATACTGCCAGCGACATCGTCATCCATGCCGCCGCTGCTCTTCGTGTATTCTTCATTCGCCCATCTCCCTTTTCTGCTCTTTATTCTGAAAAGCCATTTTCGGCTAATTTGCTAATTTTATTATCGAAAAACCAGACCGATATGTCAAGTAAATGTACACAAGATGTCATTTTTCTGCACAAGATGTCAAAAATCGGAAGATTGGCGTGATTTCAACCGGAAGATTGGCAAAAAAGGGGAGCCCCACCTCTCCCGCGAATCTCACGGAACAGATGGGGCTCCCCACACCGTTTGGACACAAATAACTATATTCATATTTGAAAGTCAACTGCTCCGTGCTATTGCACTCCCGCAGTTGACAACGACATTCGCAATCCGGGCTACCGCCCTACTTGCTCATGCCGTTTAGCTCGTCCAATAGTTATGAATTCGTTCATGCAAGCATGACTCATCCATAACTACTGTCCGAGACTTTCATCGCTAAATTAGTCGTTTCCGTACAGAGTAACCAGCTTGGACAGATACTCGTATCTCTCCTTAGCCTCTGCCTCGTTCTTAGCGAACAGTTTTGCAGCTCTCTCAGGGTTCTTCATAGCTAAGGATGCGTAACGAACCTCACCCTTTAAGAAGTCCTGATAGCCTTCCATCTTAGGAGCCTTGCTGTCTAAGGAGAACTTCTTCTCAGCAGCTGGGTTGAAGCGGAAGTTGTTCCAGTAACCTGTCTCAACTGCCAGTTTCTCCTCAGTCTGAGCTTTTGCCATACCCTTCTTGATACCATGGTTGATACATGGAGCGTAAGCAAGGATTAAGGATGGTCCTGGATATGCCTCAGCCTCAGCCAGAGCCTTAGCGGTCTGTGCCGGGTCAGCACCCATGGAGATCTGTGCTACATATACATAACCGTAGGACATTGCAATGCTTGCAAGGTCTTTCTTCTTGGTCTCTTTACCACCAGCAGCGAACTGAGCAACCGCACCAGTCTTGGTAGCCTTGGAAGCCTGTCCACCTGTGTTGGAGTAAACCTCGGTATCGAATACCATGACGTTGATATCTTTACCGGAAGCCAGAACGTGGTCTACGCCGCCGAAGCCGATATCATAAGCCCATCCGTCACCACCGAAGATCCACTGGGACTTCTTAGCCAGATAGTTCTTATTCTTAACGATGTATTTGCAGGTATCGCACTCGCAGCCATCTAATGCAGCTACCAGCTTGTCAGTTGCAGTACCGTTCAGAGCGCCGATACCAAATGTATCTAAGTACTCCTGGCAGGCAGCTTTCACTTCATCAGAAGCTTTATCGCTTGCAGCAACCTTCTCTACCTTCTCTTTTAACTCGTCACGGATTGCGTTCTGAGCCAGTAACATACCGTAACCGAACTCTGCTGCATCCTCGAACAGGGAGTTATCCCATGCAGGACCCTGTCCCTTCGCATTTACAGTATATGGTGTGGATGGTGAGGAGTTACCCCAGATAGAAGAACATCCAGTTGCGTTCGCAATGTACATTCTGTCACCAAATAACTGTGTGATCAATTTTGCGTAAGGTGTCTCACCACAACCTGCACAAGCTCCGGAGAACTCTAACAGAGGCTGTTTGAACTGAGAACCTTTTACAGTAGCCTCTTTGAACTTGTCAACAACTTCTGTCTTGATCGGCAGAGTTACTGCATAGTCAAATGCTGGCTGCTCATCTAAATGTTTCTCTAATTTATCCATGGTCAGAGTCTCTGCTCTGTTGTTTCCTGGACATACGTTAGCACAGGAACCACATCCGGTACAGTCAAGTACGGAGATAGCCATGGTGAACTTGTATCCTGGCATACCCTTTAAGTCAACAACCTGTGTTCCTGCTGGAACGTTAGCTGCTTCCTCTTCGGTCATAGCTACTGGACGGATAACTGCGTGTGGACATACATAAGAACACTGGTTACACTGAACACAGTTCTCTGCGTGCCATACTGGTACGTTAACTGCGATACCACGTTTCTCGTATGCTGCAGAACCGGATGGTGTGTTACCATCTACATAATCCTTGAATGCAGATACTGGTAATGTGTTACCTTCCTGAGCGCTTACCTTGGACTGGATGTTGTTTACGAAATCAACAACGTCTTTTCTTGCGCCAGAAACGGTCTTGTAATCCAGACCTTCGTCTCCACAGTTCTTCCAGCTTTCTGGAACCTCAACCTTCACAACGCCGTTAGCGCCTGCGTCGATTGCTGCCCAGTTCTTCTTAACAACGTCCTCACCCTTACGGCCATAGGTCTTCTGAGCTGCTTCCTTCATTAACTGGATAGCCTTCTCCTCTGGGATGATGCCAGTCAGTTTGAAGAATGCGGACTGTAAAATGGTGTTGATACGGGTTGGTCCCATACCAGTCTCGATACCGATCTTCACACCGTCGATGGTGTAGAAGTTGATGTTGTGATCAGCGATGTACTTCTTCATCTGTCCTGGCAGATGTTTCTCCAGTTCCTCTGCATTCCAAGCGCAGTTCAGTAAGAATGTACCGCCGTCAACTAACTCCTGAACCATATTGTACTTACGAACGTAAGCTGGGTTGTGGCAAGCTACGAAGTTTGCTCTGTGAATCAGGTAGGTAGATTTGATCTTCTTATGACCGAAACGTAAGTGGGACATAGTCACACCGCCGGATTTCTTGGAGTCATAATCGAAGTATGCCTGAGCATACATATCTGTGTTATCACCAATGATCTTAATGGAGTTCTTGTTTGCACCTACAGTACCATCAGCGCCCAGACCCCAGAACTTACAGTTGGTAGTTCCTTCTGGTGTGGTAACTAATGGAGCGCCCAGTTCCAGAGACAGACCAGTTACATCATCGTTGATACCGATGGTGAATCTCTTCTTCTCATTATTGCCATAAACAGCAACGATCTGAGCTGGAGTTGTATCCTTGGAACCTAAACCGTAACGTCCGGAGAAGATCTCGCACTGGTCGAACTTGCTGCCCTTTAATGCTGCAACAACGTCCAGATACAGAGGCTCGCCTAAGGAACCTGGCTCTTTGGTTCTGTCTAATACAGTGATCTTCTTAACAGTTGCCGGGATTGCGTCGATCAGGGCCTGTGCACAGAATGGTCTGTACAGACGAACCTTTACAACACCAACCTTAGCGCCGGATGTCTTAACCATGTAGTCGATGGTCTCTTCGATGGTATCGTTAACAGATCCCATAGCGATGATAACCTGCTCAGCATCCTCAGCACCATAGTAGTTAAACAGCTTGTAATCTGTTCCGATCTTTGCGTTAACCTTGTCCATATACTCCTGAACCAGAGCTGGCAGTGCATCATAATATGGGTTGCAAGCCTCTCTTGCCTGGAAGAAGATATCTGGGTTCTGAGCGGAACCTTTCTGAGATGGGTTGTTTGGATTCAGTGCTCTTGCACGATACTCTGCGATCGCATCCCAATCAGCCATATCAGCTAAATCGTCATAATCCCACTCCTCGATCTTCTGGATCTCATGAGAAGTACGGAAACCATCAAAGAAGTTGATGAATGGAACTTTGCCCTTGATTGCTGCTAAATGAGCAACTGGAGTTAAGTCCATAACTTCCTGTACACTGGACTCGCACAGCATCGCGCAGCCAGTCTGACGGCAAGCGTATACGTCGGAATGATCACCGAAAATAGAAAGTGCATGGCTGGCGATTGCACGGGCGGATACGTTGAATACGCCTGGTAACTGCTCACCTGCAATTTTATATAAGTTTGGAATCATCAGAAGCAAACCCTGGGAAGCGGTATAAGTAGTTGTCAGGGCACCTGCTGTCAGGGAACCATGTACTGCACCAGCAGCACCTGCCTCAGACTGCATCTCTGTGATCTGAACGGTACGACCAAAGATATTCTTTCTTCCCTCAGTTGCCCACTCATCCGTATGCTCTGGCATAACGGAAGATGGTGTGATCGGGTACATAGCTGCTACTTCGGTAAACGCATAAGAAGCATGAGCTGCGGCCTGATTACCATCCATGGTTTTCATTTTTCTTGCCATTTGATTTTCCTCCTACAAATGTGAATATTGCATACAGTTAAGTGTGTGTTAGACCTGAAACACACACTGACCTGACTATATTATAACAACATTTTCTCAAAATGAAAAGAAAAAAACTATAAAATATCGTATTTAATTAGATACAATCAATAAAAAAAGAGCCATCCGTCCTGTTAACTTTGTAACAGATAACTGATTGCTCTTTTTTTCATACGTTATCCACTGCTTCCTGTTTAGTCTGCCGGTTTTGGCGCTACAATTCCATCAGCAGCAGACTGACGATCCGGGTTTACTGCCGGTTCAGAAACGGGAGTCTCTGCCGCTGTCGTGGCTGGTGCTGCTGGTGCTGCTGGCGCTGTTGGCGGTGCCACGCCTGGTCCTACCTCTCCCTCGGTCGTCTCGGCTGCTGCCGTAGTCTCCGTCGTCTGTGATGTACTCTCAGCGGCGCTCTCGGTCTCTCCTCCAATCACCACACCGGAAGTATTTCTCCGGATCACCGGATTATGACCTTTATATGTGGCGGTATGATCGACTTCACTGCTGATCACCTGGCCATCCTTTTTAACCACCAGTTTTACCTGCCAGCGGCTTCCCTGGGTTCCTTTGCTCTTTACTACTTCCTGACCCGGCTGCAGTGTCTGGTCTTCCTCGTACTGAGGCTCCGGAAGATCAAAGGTCTCTGTCTTGGTAGCTTCCAGAGAATAGGTCACGCCATCCTCCAGAACCGGAACTCCGTAAATGGATACGGTAACTGTCTGATTGGAATAGCTTGCCTTGATGCCGATAGCAGAACTGGAGGTATTGATAAACCGGAAATCCGGTCCGCCCCAGCTGACGGTCGCATCCATACCAGGAGTCACATAAGACGGCTCAAAGGTATGGGAACGGCGCATGGAAATCTTCATACCGGCTTTTAATGCCGCATTATACAACGTTGTGGATACCTGGCAGACACCTCCGCCAATCTCCTGCACCACTTCTCCATTATTATAAGCTGCAGCGCCCTGATAACCCTTAGCCTCGGTACGCTGCCCTACCGTATCATTAAAAGAAACTTCCTGTCCCGGTCCCACGATCGTGCCGTTTAAAGCCGCGGCTGCCAGACGGATGTTGGTGTTTCTCTTGCTGTTGGAGGTGGTGTTGGTGGTATAAGTTCCAATCGTCTTATATTTCTGTTTCGCTGCCGCCGTGGAATATTCCGGCTGGACCTCACTGGCGGACACGGTGATCACCTTGTCAAACTGCTTGGCTGACAGCGCCGACTGGATATCGGATTTCAGCTGTTCTTCATTGATCGCAATTCCTGTCTGTTCTCCCGCAAAGGTGAAGCTGTCACTGGACGCATCATAAGAGGAAATAGAACCATTTTTCGCTGCCTTATTCCAACGGGCCTTCATGGATTCAATCTCCTGGTCAACGGCAGTGTCCAGACCGGAAGTATCCAATGTATAAATGTTCTTTGGCTCACTGCTGTAGATCTCATCTAACAGGCCATCGATCTTCACGGTCATCAGATTCGTGATCTCATAAGTATCATCCTGATACTGGGCTTTCATAGCCCATGGATAATGGTCGATCAGGGTCTGTCTTGCCTCTTCCCTGGACATTCCGGTGATGGAAATGCCATCCACAGACACTTCCTTCTCCAGCTCAGTCTCCGGTACTTCTGTAACTGTTTCCGTCTCTGTCTCCTGCTGGATCGGCTTATGTCTGCCGCTGCTCTGCATACCGTAGACCACAGAAACGATCACGATCATCAAAATCACGCCCACAATGGCGATCACCCCATAATTAGGGTCTCTTCTGCGTCGTCTCGGACTTCTATAAGAAGAGGTATTTCTGGAAGCTGAAACGCGGCCTGATGATGTCTGACGTCTGGCTGCACTTCCTGTGGAAGTCTGACGTCTGGCTGCGGAGCTGCCTCCGCCTGATGCCTGACGCGCTGTTGAAGATGCCCGTGCTGATGATGTCCTGGATGATGCAGCGCGTCCAGATGCACTTCCCGCACCTGTCTGTCTGCGTGTGCCGGTTCCTGTGGTTCCGGCTGCGTCCCGGCTCCTTCCTGTTCCGCTGGAACGATTAACTGTGCTCATATTGTCTCCCTTGCTCTATTCAATCGATCTTCATAGTGTTATTCTTGATTCATCCTGTTATGCTGGATTTCGGATTTCAATTATAGCATACTTTTTTAAAAAAGAAATGGCTTTTTTCCCATTTTACATATTTTCCAAAACGTGTTACTATAACTATTACCGAAGGGTTTCCAAACCATTTCAAAAGCGTTTCAAAACATTTCAAATCTATTACACGGAGGAGAAAGACATGAATTATGTAGATCTGCATGTACATTCCAACGCCTCGGACGGTACGCTCAGTCCCGAAGAAGTAGTCCGGTATGCAGCATCGAAACAGTTAAAAGCCATGGCTTTAACCGACCATGACACCATTGCCGGGATCACCCAGGCTGAAACGGCTGCAGCGGAGTGCGGGATCGAGCTGATCCCCGGTATTGAACTTTCCTGCTTTTACCAGGCGACAGAGATCCATATTCTGGGATTTTTTATTGATGAACATTCGGAAGTGTTAAATGAAGGACTGAAACATCTGGTGGATATCCGCACCAGGCGGAATGAGGTGATGTTAAAGCGGTTCCAGGATGACGGATTCCAGTTTACGCTGGAGGATCTGACCGGCGGCAATCCGGATACGGTCATTACCAGGCGCATTTTGCCAGAGTTTTAGTGGATAAGGGATATGCTCCGAATATGGGTAAGGCCTTTGACAAGTATCTGCAATATGGAGGCAAATACTGCATGCGAAAGGAAGTGGTCACTCCGGAGCAGGCCATGAAACTGTTGACCTCGTCCGGCGCATGGCCATGTCTGGCACACCCGATGCAGTACCATCTGGGCTATGACCAGATCCGGGTGTTAGTTGGCTCTTTAAAAGAGCAGGGACTGCGTGGACTGGAAGTCTACCATTCATCCCAGAATCCGTACCAGAGCTCCAAGCTGCGGGAGATTGCGCGGGAATTCGGTCTGCTTCCATCCGGTGGTTCCGATTTCCATGGCAGCAATAAGCCGGATATCGACATCGGCGTCGGACGCGGAGGACTACGGATCTCTTATGCATTATTGAAAGATATTAAGGAGGATTATGATGGAAGAACTGTATCGAATGATTGAGGAGACCATTAAAGCCACAGGATATCACGGAGATATCGATGGACAGGATATCTATGAAGATATCTGCGACCAGATTGAAGACAAAGAACCGGGTTCTTATCTGCTGATGTCCAAGAAAACGGACGATGTATTTTTTGAATATCAGGTCGATGTGATGGAAGATCAGTTTAATCTTGGATATGTGGATATTCACGAGGGCGACAAAGTTTATCACGCTGATTTTGACTAAGTGAATTCTGACTGCGTGAATTCATTGGCTAACGTTCCGGCCGAACATGCACTAACCCAGGAGACATGGGCATGCAGACCGCAGATGTGCGTCCGCATGCCCATGCATGTCCACTGACTCCGGACCTTTAACCCGGTTGGGTCAACTCCATTCTATGTCTCTACACGATGCTTCTGCAATCTCTTCCCAGGCTTTCTCTATCTCACCTTCCGTCGCATGGAATGTTCCCTGCGCCATCAGATTACTTCCGCCGCCTCGACCATTCAGCACCGCATTTAATTTCTTACTAAGCTCCCTCATATCCACATCCGCTGATCCCAGCGCATATTTCCACTCTTCATTCTCACCAGAATACACCAGCACAACTTTTCCCTTTTTCTGCTCATACAGCATCGTACAATACTGTCTCAGCTGAACCGGAGTCAGATTATCTTCTTTCACTAAGAGCCAGTCTTCGCTGTCTGGTCGTGCCTGCACCAGTGTCTGGAAAAGTCTCTGATAGAGCTGATTAATAGCAGCATCTTTGGCCTGGCTGTCATTTTTTAATTTCTCGACACTTTCTACTAAACGATCTGGCTTTGCGGAAAGAAGGACGGAAATGGCAGTTGTGGTCTTCTGCTTCCTCTCGTAATCCAGCATAGCTTTTCTTCCGCAGAGCATGGAGATGCGGACGCCGCCTTTGTAGTTGATCATGCCTAAGATCTTGATCAGACCGATCTCTCCAGCCTGTTTCACATGAGTTCCACAGCAGGCGCAGACATCAGCCCCACAGACCTCCACGATCCGCACCTGACCGGTCAGTTCCTTTTTGCTTCGGTATTCCAGTTTTTCTAACTCTTCAGAAGTCGGATAGGTGATCCGGATCGGGCCGTTAGCATAAACTACCTCATTGGCTTCCCTCTCTAACGACTCCACCTGCTCCATGGTCAGAGGACCATTGAAATCTACGGTGATCTCGTCCTCGCCCATGTGGAAGCCTACGTTGTCATAACCATAATGACGATGAAGAAGGCCGGAGAAAAGATGTTCCCCGGAATGATTCTGCATATGGTCGTACCGTCTCTGCCAGTCGATCTCACCAGCCACAGTTCCGCCTACGGTCAGCGGTGCCTCTGTCTCATGCACCACATGACCATCCTTCTCATGCACCTCCAGGACCTTCACCCCGCCTAACATACCGGTGTCATACGGCTGACCGCCGCCTTCCGGATAAAATGCAGTCTGATCCAGGATCACCTGATAGCGGCCCTTTTTGCCCGGCTCGCAGGAAAGTACCTGGGCAGTAAATGTTTTCTGATAGGGATCTTCATAATATAATTTTTCCATGATTGCTGTTTTCTCCATTCCATGCTGCTTTTTTAACTTACGATCCGAAATATTTTGGGATTATATGTATCAGAATCAACTACAGACACCCTGCAGTTAATCCATTGTAATTTTTTATTCATGCTATCCTGCAGCTCTTTCATTATCATTTTTTTAGATCTTGTCCTGCTTCCAAAATCGCCTTCCAAAAACAAAATCACATATTTCTTTTTCGAATCATCCGAAAAACGATCACTTGACAGAAACTGAATGTATTCCTTTAATTCCTCCAAACAGTCCTTTGTATCTCCAAAAGATTTCGCTCCGGTCAAAGCTGCCACCGTCATTGCAGTTTTCTGTGCCACCTCAATATCCAGACTGTCTCGACCTTCCACATTGACAACTGTGTGCGTTGTATTTTTTTTCTGATTATTCGGCGCAATTCTCCAACGGCAATTGCTTTCATCTCCAGTGCAGTTCTTTACTTCTATAAAAGCAATCTTATCTTTATCAACAGAAATAAAATCAACACCTTTTGCTTCTGGCAATTTATTGAAATAATCTCGATAAAATTTTGTATCATCGAATTTAACTACTGTATCATTTTGGGGAAAAAGAAATTTTAGTCCACTTTCTTCCTTGATTTTATTCTCCATAAATAATCCTCTGTTCTCTATCATACATGGCGTCAAATTCCTGCATAATTGCATTATGTTCCAAATCAGATGCTGAATTTTTCATCTCATACTGAACATCATGTGTCTTCTCATCTCGAAATAACGAAATAAACCGAATATCCATTTTTTTAGGGTTTAATTCTGGATAAACCGCAATCATATTAAATTCCTGCTGAATAAAATAATCATGTGTTGAAACAAAAATCTGTACACCCATCTGAGCTAACGCGATCATGGCCTGCACAATCGGGCGAATCATTTTAGGATTCATATTCGTTTCTGGTTCATCCCAGAATAAAATCGTATTCTTATTCAGACTTCCAGAAAGAATCATATAAATAATCATCGACAGTTTTCTATATCCATCAGAAAGTAAGCCCATTTCAAATTCGCCTTCGCCTTTTATTTTGAAATAAAACTTCTTATTTTTCTGTACAATCTGTCCTTTCATAATCTCTTCCAGATTACTTAATACCTGATTTTGTTCTGTTGTATTAGGACCTTTGGAAAGCGGACGGTCTAAAAGCTTTGCCAGATCATAATACATCTCTTCAAAATCAATATGATACTCATCATACAAAGAAACAAAATGTTCTACTGTAGAAATCATTTCTTTCGTTGGAATGTAAATCACATCGTATTTTCCGTTTTTCTCACCACGCTCAACAGAAACATCTGCATGATTCTCCTGCCGATTACCAAAACCGACTGAAATTCTTTGTTCTTTCTCTAAATCAATCGAAAAATCCGTGCGATTGCTTCCTTGTCTACGACTCACAAGTCTGCCAATTTTCATTTCATCTGGACGAAAAATCCCCTGAATCTTTCTTACAAATAGCTGCTCTTCCATCTCTTTTGTTAATGTTTCTCGATTTTCGTTGCTAAGCGGTTTTATCAAAGAATACATTACTTTTAAAAGCGTTGTTTTTCCGGTGCTATTTTCTCCACAAATAATGTTAATATTATCCGACCAATCAATCTGTGCATTTCCAAAAGCCATAAAATTATCTAAAGTCAATTTTTTAATTTTCATATACCTGCCACCTCACTTCTTCGATTTCATTGTTGCCAGCAAGTTCTCTTTCAATCCATATTATTGTATCATACTGTATATTTTTCTTCAATGACAAGCGCTGATAGCAAAGGCCAATGTCCTAAAAAAGAGGCGTCTCCGCCCCGGTTCCCCGGTTTGAAAACGCCTCTTCTCTTTGTTTGATCGAATCAGAGCCATATGGCTTTATTCTATCTCTTTATGCAGTTTTCTGTCCCAGATATCTTGGAATGGATGGAATCCAGGCTCCGTCCGCTCCTACGAAATATCCGTCTGGTGTATACTCGTTGCAGTACATGGAACCCTGTGGTCTGCCTTCCTGGTATACAGGATTCAGATAGTACCAGATTCCATTGATCAGGATCCAGCCCATATGCATGGAGCCTTCACCCGGAATCAGATAGTACCACTGGTTGTTGTACAGCAGCCAGCCGGTATGCATATAACCGTCTTCATTCATGTACCACCACTTCTGACCAACCTTCACCCACATGCTCTTTGCGAATCCATCATCCATCTTGAACATCCAGTTTCCGTCCGCAGTCTGAATCCATCTGCCCTTCAAACCGGCCTCCGGATCATGCTTGCGATCCTTCTCTTCCCGTGCTACCGGGAATCCGATGTAAGTGTTGTAACCACCCTTATCGGTGATGTGATAATGATTGGTTGCAAAATAGCCTATATTGCCATCCCGGTCTTCATAAGTGAAGCCGTGACGGATGTAGGTATCGTCGCCCATACCGCCTTCGAGATAGAAATCGGTTCCGCTCATCCATAAATGCCAGGTGTTGGTTCCGCTTTCGGTAGAGATTCTCAGTTCATGCTGATTGCCAGCTCCTAAGTATCCCTCTTCTTCTCCGGTGATTCCATTTTCATGGAACTTGTATGCTGCGTCTTTTTCATCTTCCACCGGGCCGCCAAGAATGAATGTGTCATCTCCGCTGCCTGTGGTGATGGTAGTCGGTGCCATGGTTGTTACGATGTCGATCAGGTTATTGCCACCTGGAACGATGGCTTCGACAGTACCAGGAGCCAGGTTGAACCAGATCTCAGCGTCATTGGTTCCACCCTGAAGTCTGATCCGGTCTCCGAAGAAACGGATGATCTCGTCAGCTTCTGTAGTCGTCATCTTGAAGCTTCCAGGTGTTGTTACGTGGATCTGCTGGTTATCCTTTGAGGACTCCATGGTCAGATCAACCGATGGCTGATCCAGAGTCCCATCGGTATCCTCTTCACCGGTATCCTTCTTCTCTGCAGTTTCTACATCCAGTTCTCCGATCTTATCCGTTACACGGACAATGATATGGTCCGCACCCTTTAAGATGGTTTTTGGAGAAGCGATGATTCCACTTACTTCGATGGTTCCACCCGGTGTCTCAATCGATACTTCCTTACCAGCAGTCAGCTGCTCGGTTACTTTCATGCCCTTCTGATTTCTGATGGCGATGCTCTCAGCCACTTCACCGGCGATCTCATCTACATCCGTTGTCAGATCTGCATGTTCTGCCTTCACATGAAGCTTCTCTGCTTTCAGAACTGCGTCTTCATTGGTCAGATCACCATTCACGGTCAGATCCGCATCTTTTCCGATGTCCGTGTTCTCCAGTTTCAGAGAACCGTCATTGTCCAGATACAGGTTTTCTGCCTTGAATCCGCCATTTTCTGCCTTGGTTCTTACAGATTTCTCAGCAGAACCAATATTGCCGGAGGTATTCATGCGGACAGTTTCTGCAGTTGCGTTGCATGCAGTTGCCACATTCAGGCCGCTTAAGATGTCATACTGGGAAGTGATCTCGATCAGCTGGTCTGCAGTCCAGGTACCCAGATAAAGGATACTTTCTGCGATCACCTTGATGAAATCATCTGTCTTCATATTGACAATGCCTGCTGCTGCCAGAGACTCAACAACAATGTTTCCTGCCTGTGTCAGGTCGATTCCGCCGGTTCTGGATACCAGTCTGCCAAATACGGACTGGGCGTCATTGTTGATGACGATATCCTTCTCCGCTTCCATATAGAGTCTGCCATTCTCGGCTGCTTCTATGTTCTTCGCCTCTAACTTACCGCCTGTGGTCACATTCACATTCTGACCCTGGGTATCTTCCAGAACCAGATCACGATTGGTTTCCACTGTTACATCGTCTTTATCACTCTTGGCAGTGATCGTGGTCTTGCCAGGCTCAGTGCTGGTCTCCTGAATATTGATCAGGCCGCCAGCTTCTGCCTCTACGCGGTCACCAGTTTTCAGCATCAATGCCTCTTCCCTGGTTCCAAGATCACCTGCTGCTTTCAGGTGGATATTGGCCGCCTCAATGGTTCCTGCACTCAGATCACCACTGGTTGTCACATCTGCTTTTCCGTCAGCTGTCAGTTTTGCGTAATCGGTAAGAAGCTCATCGATCACCATCTCACCTGCAGCCTCTGCCTCTACGCGGTCTGCCCGTAACAGTTCTGCATGGAGGTCTTTGCTGGTTGCCACTTTCAGAAGCTCTCCAGCCACTGCCTTCAAGCTGTCAGCAATGATTTCTGCGATTTCCAGGGTTCCTGCTGCTGTCATATCTGCCGTCTTCGCTGTCAGATCTGTGATTGCAAGACTGCCTGCGGTAGTTGTGGTTACATTGCCATTTGCTGCTTTCAGGCTGTCGATCACGGTATTCTGAGCTGTTGTCAAAGTCACATTGCCATTCTCGCTTGCTACCGTTCCAATATCTGTCTTTCCGCTTGCTGCATCGACTTCATTTACATAGATGTCATTCTTTGCGGAAATGTTCAGCTTCTCGCCATGTGCATTGATCTCTGTAGCATTCTGGGCATTTCCTACGCTGCCTTCTGCTGTCAGGTTCAATCCCTTTGCGTCGATCTTGCCGTTTACAGAAGTGCTGCTGGTAATGTCCGCCTTGCCGTCAAAGAGCAGATCTGCATACTCCGCATTCAGCTCACTCATGACGGTATCCTTCGGTGCGTGCAGATAGATGGATTTCGATGCGGTAACGCTCAGTTTTCCATCTGCCTCTGCGGTGATCCGTTTCTCAGCTGTTCCAAGATTACCGCTTCCCTCTGCTGCGCCTGCCTTTGCCGTTAAGGTGATATTCTGTCCTCTCAAATTGGTCTGATCTGCTTCTGTGCTTTCCAGTCCGCTTAAGAGGTTTCCGTTGTTGATCGTAAGTGTGATGTCCTTGCGGTCACCTACACTTCCAGCTTCCACATGACCGATGGTTAAATTGCCATCTACGTTACCGGTAATCTTACCAGTTGCATAGATATTCACCATCTTGCCAGCCTTTAAGTTGTTCATGGAGTAATCTCCATTTACCCGGCTGGTGATGCTTCCGTTTTCTGCCTTGATGGTCTCAATAGCAGTGCTGCGCTCTGCACGGAAGGAAATATCGCCGTTTGTGGAACTCATCTCGGTGATCGGGAGAATTCCTTCGGTTCCGATGTCGTGAAGATTGATGTTACCTTTGGCCTTTACGATCAGCGCATTATTTTCTGAAGGTAAGCTCTTGTCTACGATCAGATTGGTTGTCAACGCCTTTTCGTCTGTTCCAACCGTATCTGCTTCCAGAACAATGTTCTTGGCAGTTACATTGGCAGTTGTGTCATCCAGACCATTTACCATAGCTCCGGTCGTCTTGATCTTCACATCATTGCTATCAGAAGAAACTTTCTTCAGTTTCAGAGTCTTGCTGTTGTCCTGGATATATACGCCTGTCTTGGCTTTCGCCTGCAGCTCCAGTTCAGCGTCGCTTCCGTATCCTTTTACTTTCAGGTAATTGGTGTCTTCCGCGATCTGTTTTGCTGTGATATCCAGTTTCTTGGTTGTTACATGTACTTCGTTCGCTGCGATTGCTCCTGCGGTCATCTTATCAGTTGCCGTAAACTGAATGCTTTCCGGAGCGGTCAGATGGTTCACTGTTGTGCTGCCAATGGACTTCATCCAGATATTTTTTGCTGCATCTGCATCCAGTGTATCTGCCTTCACCTTCAATGCACGTTCTGCGGTTCCGATATCGCCATTCACTGCAGTCAATTTCAGATTTCTGCCTGTCACTTCCGGCTCATCTCCAGCTGCGGTTCCAGTCAGACTGTTTGCCTTGATCTGGATATCTTCTTTTGCTTTGATATCCACGAGAGCTAAATAGCCGCTCTTTTCCGTGTTGTCTAAGAAAATGCTTCCCTTTGCTGCAGATGCAGTCATAGAAGATACCTTCGTCTTCAACGGCTGAACTTTCATTCCGATGTTGCCATTGATGCTGGTGATTTCTGCATTTGCTGCAGTCACAGCAGCCATTCCTGCTGCACTGGTCTTTCCACTGATGCTTCCGGCTGCCTTAAAGACGATCTTATCAACTGCCTGCAGCTGTCCTAACATCACATTTCCGGTGAGATCTGTCAGATACAGACTTCCGCGATCCGCTACTGCATTCAGTGTACCGCTTCCAACCTCCACATCCATCGCTTTTGCAGAACTTCCGATACTTCCTGCAGTTGCATGAAGGGTAATATTGTCTGCAGTGATCGCCGCACTGCCGCCCTCTGCACAGTTTACCATACCGGCTGCTGTCAGAGAAACCTTTCCTTCGTTCTTGGTGCTTCTGATATTCTTCACATTAGCTGTACCCAGCTCTGTTGCGTAGATATCACCGGCAGAGATCATCTCCATGTTACCGGAAATCTCTGTTCTCAGGTTCTGCTCCTTCGTTCCGATCGCACTGCTCTTTAAGATTCGAAGAGCGGCTGCCTTGATGTTCGTCTCGAAGGTAACTGCCTTCACTACATGATCTGCACGGATCTCTACGACACTGTCAGAAATGATAGAGCCAATACCCAGATCTCGTTCCTTCGCTGCCAGATAGATTGATCCAGTGTTTAGATCTGTTGTAGATAACCCTCTTTCTCCGACGGATACACGAATCGGTGTTGCAGCTGTTCCAAAGCTTTTGGTTACCTGGAGTTTCATGCCAGCTGCTTTCAGATCAATATTCTGAGAACCTTCTCTTGTCACGGTATCTGCTGTCAAAGTCAGATCAGTGCCCGCCATGATTGTTCCTGTCAGGTTAACCTCGGTTCCAGGTGCAAGGATCTTGACATCATTTTCAGCAGTGATCGTATTCAGATTGTAAGTTCCAAGATTGTCGTATTCAAACTCAACTGTCTTACCCTCTGTCATTCCAGTAACATCCTGCTCTTTTTCAACGGTTGTAACCGTTACACCTACATACTGACTGGATGTCTCATCGTAAGAAATATAATCATACTGCTTAAGCACCTGACCCGCCTTCACAACTTCATATTTCTTCGTATTCTTGTTATAACGGATCTCATCGTACTGATTCTCATCTGTGCTTCCTGGTGCCGGTTTGTAAAGCAGAGTTACCTCATCATCTACAAGCCAGTAGTTCTTTGAAATCTCCTCTGTGTAGGTGCCATCTTCTAACTTCTTCAGATACTGGATTCCATTCGTGCTTCCCAGAGTGATCGTCTGCTCTGTGCCGCCGATCTTCACTTTCACCTGACCGGTTGGGTTTCCATCTGCATCCTTCAGATACTCTGCAGGCTGATCCAGTTTTTGATAGGTTACCTGATCATCCGCAACGGTTGTTACCAGATAGTACTCAAAGCCTTCCGTATCATAACGCTCTTCTACGTGTTTTCCGGCTGCGACCTGATACTGGTTCATACATGCAGAATCCGTATAATACCGGGTCTTCCACTCACCACTTGCTGCATCCAGTTCTGTTTTCTCATATAAGGTATCAGTGATTTGTGTTTCTGTCTTACTGCTGGTTACCACAATATTTAATGCGGTAGAAACAGATTCTGTCGTTGTATACTTATATGCTCCAGTCACCGGATCTTCAACCAGTACGCCTACTACCAATTTTGGCAGATCAAGTGTCAGGTGGATCTTTTTGCCCTTGATGGACTGGATCAGAGCCCTGTCCACATTGCTGATCTTCGCTGCCTCTGCATCTGCCAGTGCCTTCGCCTGTGCAGAAGTCGTTCCCTGAACCTCCACATAACGTTTCAGTCCCGCCTGGAGATAGACATTACCAGCTGCATCTACGATCAGTTCCGGACGTTTCAGGTTGTTGTTATCTTTTGCCACAAACAGATTGACATGAAGCGGTTTGCCGTCATTTCCTACATTATTTGCATTCTGGATATTTAACTTCGATACATCCAGCTTCGCATTTTCTCCAAAGTATACGTTTCCCTTCGTTCCGTTGAACAGAACATTTAAGATCGCTGTATAGTAAGAGAACAGGCCATCAAAGGTAACATTCTTTCCAGTATTCGTTGTAATGGTAACTTCCGGCTGAGTCATGTTATCAACCACGTCCTCCATCACAAATCCCGAATAATCACTGCAGAGAATGGTATATGCGCAGCTTTCAGGATCATACTCTGCTAAAAGATCAATGTTCTTTAAGATCAAATTCTTAGCCGAGTTGTTGGTAATATTCAATTTGGTGATCACGTTGTTACTGTGAACCTTCACATTTCCACTTACCTTGCCATATGCGGATTCGATTTTTAAGCTTCCGTTGGCCTTAGAGCTGAAGGTTTTGATCTTGACATCATTATCGGTTGTCTCATAGGTCACATCTTTATTGGCGATGTTTCCCTGTTCATCAATGATAATGTCCACAGCTGCGTTGCTTCCATAATAAATATCACCGTTTAAGATTACATTGTTTGTCGAACTGTAAGAACCATTTTCATATTTCTCTGTCTCACTCTGAAGGATCTTTTCTACTACAATCTCCTCTACCCAGGTGATCACCTTTACGATCGTCTTTGTGATCCATTTCACGATCTTATTCAGTGGCCATGGAAGTTTCTTACAGATCTTTGCAGAAACTTTTTCGATTACATTCTTTGTCTTTGTAACCGTCTTTTTTATAAATTCGGTTACTGTGACTGCCTTATACTCTGCTTTCTTTGTATAGGATACTTCGCTCTCACTCTTCGTTGCTGCTCCAATTGCGATGTCTCTTGCGTTCATTGAAGAGCTGCTGTCCTTGATCTCTACATTGCCATAGATTCTGGTGTTGTTGGTTGCTGTTGAAATAACAGAACCGGTTCCACCTGCAGTATATCCATAGCTGTAAGCATTTGTATAAATATCATTGGTTGAAATCGCGTACAGGGTTAATCTTTCACCTGCATGCAGCTTCACGCCAGTTCCTGTAACCGTTGCATATGCAGTGACATCGACGGTTGCATTTGGCTTAGACTGGGTATTGATCACAGATCCAGTCTCCGAATATGCAGAAGCATATGCGTAGATTCTCTTGATCAGTGCCTGGATATCCAGATTCTTCGCCGCTGACACTTCTGTGTACGATCCAAGATCGATCTTGGAATTGATCCTCATCGTATTCTTAACATCTGTGGAAATTGAACTGAGACCGTCTACGGTGAACTTGATTTTTCCATAAACTCTAGCTTCCGTATCGGTTTCTGTTCCAATCGTTGTGTCTCCGGTCTTTGCATTAACTGACGCATGATTGCCAGAAGATCCGTCGATGAATTCCACAATTGCGTTAGCATTTGTAACTGCCTCTGCCTTAACATTTGTTCCTGCTGCCACTCCACCTGCACCGCCGTATGCGGTTAAGTTGGAGGTAATGTCTTTCGCTGATGCGTGGATGACGATATTACCCTGCTGTGCAATGATCGTAGATGGAGATATTCTCACTCGTACATCATCAGTCACTGTCTGAATCGCGCTGGCAACACCTTTGGCAATGATCGCTCCGGCGATCGCAGTTGCATAACCCTTATAAGAGTTATCAGATTCTGCTATGGTCACGATTGCATTATCATCCAGATTGTTGTCCGTCGCTGTCAGTTTACTTCCGCTTCCTACCTCTGCATAAGTCTGATTGGATACAGTCGTATTATCGCTGACATCATTTGCTGATCCACCAAGGGCTCCTGAGGATGCCGTTGCGGTCGTGTCCTTCTTGATCGCTGTTCCTGCTTTGATCAGAATGTTCTGTGCCGTAACAGTACTTCCATTCACGCCTGCAGTCGTCTTGTTGATAATCTCCGTTGTGATCTTTGTCAGACCACCAGATGCAAAACCTGCTACGCTATATCCGGTTGCTTTTCCGCCAACCTGATGCTCATCCTGTGCCAATACAGAAACGGTTCCCGTTGCGTCTATCTTGCTGTTGCCTGCAATATTGGCTGTTGTGGTAATGTCCTCTGTCATGGACAGGCTCTGTGCGGTTCCAGCTACCAGAAGTCCGCCTGCGGTTCCTTTGGCTGTTCCGTTTACGGTTCCGTCATAATCTGCCAGAACGGTAACGTTTCTTGCTGCAGTGATGGTTGTTCCGGTGATCTGTGCAATGGTCTTGAATGTGTTATTGATCTTCACCACTACTCCACCGACTGCCGCGCCACCAGCCGCCGCTAAACCTGCTCCGTTACCGGTTAAACTTCCGTTGGCTTTGCTAAGTACCAGCGAGTCCTCTGTCAATGTCAGAGTTGCATTCGTTACTTCCGCGGTTGCACTGCCGTCTACGGTGATTTCCGAAGATGCACCGGAACCACTTACCAGACCACTGGCTGCTCCTGCATATGCATTGGATTCCAACTTACCAGCATTGCTATAAGAGTTATTATCATTGACATTGAACAATGCCCGTACTCTTATATTCTTAGTCTGAATCTTACCGCCAGTAACCGATGCCAATACAACCGGTTTCACTGTCAGTCTGGCAATCGCCGCCTGAACAGATCCGCCTACTGCTGTTGACAAACCATACGCATTTGCTGTTGCAGTTAAAATGCTGTGGGCCAGAATATCGTAAGTACCCTTTGATGCTGTCACATTGGCTCCACTTGCTACTTTTGTTATACTTCCTACCTCTACAAGTGCAAGAGTCACAGATCCTGTTGCTCCATAACCTACACCCGCTGCTTTGGTGGTTGCTGTAGAAGTAATATTCTGAGTTGCATTCAGTTTCACATTGCTATTGTCAGATGCCAAACTGCTGCCACTACTTGCTTCTACGATGGTTGTTCCAGTTACTTTTAATCTGGCTGCCGCCATTCCAGCGGATGCCCATCCACCAGCATAACCATCTACTGTTGGATCAGCAGTGATGATTAACTGTGCTGATACGTTAACTCCGCTTCTTCCATTTACAGAACCGGTGCTTCCGATCAGAACTTTCGTCGTTCCGGTCACATCCATGTACGCTACGGCTGCGCCCAGTCCGATGAATCCTGCGGAACCTGCTGCCGCCTTAAAGTTTTTGCTGGTAATCTGGTTCTCTGTGTTGATGGTTACGGTGCCATTTGCCTTGATGGTTCCGTTGATCTCTGCCTGAACCGTGCCATTTAAGATTGCGATAGCCACCGCGCCGCCTGCTGCCAAAGCACCTCCAGATACAGAACCTACATACGCGGTTACTGTGGTTGTTTCTGCTGCGTTGATCTTGGCGTCGCCTGTTAAGGTGATCACAGTTCCAGAACCGATTCTTGCCGTTGTTGCATTGGCAGTTTCTTCTGTGAAGTAAGCTGTGATATCCAGTCTCAGGTTTTCTTTAGTTAAACTGCTGGCATTTATCAGGGCACCATCGATACTCTTCTGGCTATTGGAACTTACATCATTCGTGTCATCCCGCTTCATAGCCGTCTTTGCATCATCACTCTGCATGCTGCCAACCAGAATTACCAGTACACTGCCGGATACAGCGCCGACACCACCGGAACCTGCCGCTACATAAGACGTAATGTTCCGTTTAGAGTTTGCTGTCAGATTCAGGTTCGCTGCTGTAATCTTGCCATTTGTTCCAATCTCTGCCAGAACAGTGTTCTTGAAGATCAGAACCGCTGCTGCTCCGCCCACGGCTGCTCCGCCGCCGGATACGGTACCTGCCGTCATGTCAATGGTTACAATATCTTCTGCCTGAACGGTTAAATCACCGCTCAAAATGATATTTACGTTGTTGCCAATTCTTGCGGTTGTATCTGCGTTTGCAATGATCAGGATCAGAGATCCGCCCACTGCGGTGCTTCCACCAGTTGCTGCTGCCACCACGCCGGTGATGGTTTCTTTGGACTGTGCAGTCACATTCAGAGAACCTGCGGTAATCGTTGTACCATTCAGTACCTCCGCCTTGGTATGGCTCTTGAAGATGATGCTTGCTCCTGCTCCGCCCACTGCGGTAATTCCCGCTGCGACAGATGCCGCTCCAGAAGTAATGTACTGCCGGTTGATGGCTTTTACATTGACTGCTGCTGTACCTGTCTCAATGGTTCCGCCAAGCTGGCTGGTTACGGTATTCTCTGTGTAGAGAACGGATGCGCTTCCCGCGCCGCCTGCCAGACCGCCTGCTAAGCTGGTTGTCAACAGGAATACATTGTTATCGCTGATTGCCAGAACGTCAACTCCGCCTGGTGCATAAACCGTACCATTTAAGATGGCCTCTACGGTCTTCTTTAAATGAGTTACTACGATGGTTCCAGTTGCCCCTGCGATACCGACTGCCGCACCACCGGCTGCCGTGTCAACCTCTGTGGAGTCCATGGCGATGACTTTCACGCTGGATGCGGATGTCTTCTGTTCCCGGTTTGCTTTTACCTTCTGGTTGATCTGCGCGCCCTGTTCTGCTTTTGCCCGTACTTCAGTTTTAGAAACCACTGTCGTAGAAGCAATTGCGCCTGCTGCTCCAGTACCTGCAGAACCAGAAGCAGTGATTGCCATCAGATTGTTGGTATTAAATGCTCCGATGAGAACGCCGTACCGAGGCGCTTTCTTGCGGTTTCTCTTCCGGTTGCCATCTAACTCGCCGGTATAGAAAGCAATACCTGTCGTTCCATAAGCATCTAACTGAGCCAGTTTTCCAACCAATGCCTGAACCTTATTGCTTGCTTTCACAACCGCTACACCTGCCGCGCCGCTGACAGATACTCCGGTTGCGCTGATGGCGGTATTTGCTGATCCTGCAATCACATACAGGTCCTGGTTATCTTCTGCCCAGATTGCGATACTGCCGTTTGCAGTCAGAATGGTGACTACAGTATTGGCCTTCACCTCTGCTGTAGTCTCATTCTTTATGACAATCGTAGAAACTGCTCCATTCACAGCACCTGTTGGTGTTGCACCAACTGCTGCACCGGCACTGACTACGACTACCACATAAGCTTCATCACTGATTGCCTTGATGATGATATTTCTTCCGCTGGTTAACTGTGCGCCTTCATCTACATAGGCGCTGGTCATCTTCTGGAAGGTAATGGTGTCGTTGGAGATGCCTGCACTGACTGTGCCACTGGCTGCTATATTGCCGACTACATCCTGAATGGAAGTGGTATCCACTGCGATCACCAGAATATCGCCATTGTTCTTTGTTGTAACTGTTGCCTTCTTTCCGATCCATGCTTTAGTCTCGCTGCCAAATGTCAGTACATTGACAGAACCAACCACCGATACGGCTCCGCTTGCTGCTCCACTGACTACCCAGCTGCGGATCTTCTGAGAAGATTTCGCACCGACTAATACGCCGGACTGAGCAGATTCGTTGGATTTGGAAGATACATAATCGGTATTCGTATTCTGATCATTTAATTCCGTATACTTGCTATTTACATTAGAAGTTGTTGTGCCATCTACAAAGTTTACATTTCCTTTGTTTGCATTGGCAGTAACAGTTGCACCATCGCCAACGTAAGAATGTGTCTTGTTGGAGAAAATGATCACGTTAGTTGCCACACCCAGGCTTGCTGCACCGGATGCGCTGACGTTGCCGTTCACAACCAGGATATCCTGATTGCTCTCTGCAAGAACGATCACGTTGCCTTCTGCTTCTACGTTTGCGTTTGGCGCAATGTACGCATATGCCTTTTCTCCAGCCTTCAATACGGTAATCGTACCTGTGACTGCTACTGCGCCGCTGCCATTGCCGCCGATTGCGGAAAATGCAGGAACATTCAGAATATTCTTTGCATAAACTTCAACGCTGCCTTTGTCTGCCTTTACCGTACCGCCGATTCTTGCCTCTGCGGTTCCGTTCAGGATCGCAAGGTTCAGGGAAATACCGATAGATACGGTTCCGCTTCCACCTGCTGCACCTGCGACAGAATCCAGAGTTGTTTTATCCTGTGCACTAACCGTTACGTTTCCATCCGTTGCAGTGGTTTTACCGCCATCACCAATGCCTGCATAAGTCTTGTCTTCTACATTTGCACTGGTGAAGTAGCCGCTGATCAAATTCTTATTGTCTGTTGCAAGTCCACTGATGGTTCCGTTTGCTTCTGTGACGTACTGATTGCCCTGCTCTGCATTGACCTTCTGTCCATATCCAAGATTTACTGCCGCCTGGCCACGCTCAGATGCTTCCTTACTTGCCTTGTCAGAGGAATTGCCACCTCCATTGGTTTCTGCCTTGTTTGCATCAGGATCAGTAGTTCCTGCTCCGATGGAAAGTACAAGGATACTTCCGTTGATACTTGCAGTTCCTGATGCACTTGCCATAACAGCTGCCGCCTGGATATCACGGTCCGCTATCGCCTGAACCAGAATGGATTTTGCTGTTACTGTGTTGTAATTGCCAATCATTGCAGTTACCGTATTGCGGTAAACTGCCACTTCAATCGCCGCTCCCACTGCTGCAGCTCCACCACCAACTACATTACCGGTATTCAGGTTCAAATCTGTTGTGTCTGTTGCTTTTACTGTAACAGAACCTTTCAATGCGCTAAGACTGCTTCCATTACCGGAGGTTCCATCTTCTACCTTCGCCTGAGTGGTCACGTTCATGACCAGAACTGCGAAAGAGCCATTCACTGCTGCCGTTCCACCTGCGCCGCCTCCAAGGACAGTCATGATCACTTTTTCCTTAGAGTCTGCGTAGACGATAATATCTCCATTGGCTGCAGTTAAAGTAGTTCCTGGACGAACAATCGCAAATGTTTTGCCTTTAAATACAATGGTTCCTACGGATGCACCGACTGCCGCTGTTCCAGCAGCCTGGAAAGCTGTTGCGGAAAGTTCCAGTAATTCGTTGGATTCTGCTTTGACGGTAATCGCATTCGCTATTAAACTTCCACCAACGCTTGCTGTCGTTGTGTCCTGAAGGACGATAACCGATACAGATCCGCCTACACCGGCTGTTCCGCCTACTGCTGCACCAACAACATTTGCATAAATCTGATTGTCAGAGTGTGCCAGAACCACGATTGCATTCTCTGCTTTTACCTGTGCTCCATCGCCAATTCTTGCGGTTGTTTCTTTGATTCCCGTATAAACTACAACTGCACCGGAGACACCGGCTGTTCCACCGCCTGAAGCCGCACCACCCGAGACACTTTCTACGGTGTCGTTGGATGCGATGACATGAACGCTGGACTTCTGATGTGCACCTGTCCGTCTTCCCTGGTTGATCTTCGCATGATCATTGATCACTGCCTGGGATCTTGCCTTTTCTACTACGGTTACGGTTGCAATGCCAACACCTGCAGTAGAACCGCCAGAACCGGTGACTGCGATCGTGTGAAGGTTGGTCGTATTAAATGCGCCAATGATCACACCATTGATCGTCATCTGGTCATGCTTACCATTCTTATAAGTTACATTGCCGCTGGTTCCAGAGGTAACCAGTTTTCCGAAATTGCCGGTCACTGGCTTTTTGCCAAGCGCATTGATTTCTGCGCCTTTGCCAGCCTCTGCCCATGCTCTGTGGGTATCGGTCACTACGATGATACCTGCACCCACGCCTGCGGTTCCAAGGCTGATTGCTGCAGAGCCTGCTCCGGAGAGGATCAGCTGCTCTGCCTCTGCTGTTACCTGAACGCTGCCGTCTGCCTGGATCCTGGTTTCTGCTGCGTCTGCATACTTGTTGTTGCTGTCTGGTGTTCCGATCAGTGCAAATACGTTCTGCTTTGCCACGATGACTGCTACAGAACCATTGACTGCTGCGCTGCCGCTGGATACGCCAACACCGATCACCAGATCGATCAGCTTGTCATTGCTCTTTGCAGATACGATCACATTGCCGCTATTGCTGGTTATGATCTGAGTTCCTTTACCGATTCCTGCGTATACCGTTCCCTGATATACGATGGTATCGATGGAGGCACCGACTGCCACACTGCCGCCACTGATTCCCAGGTTTCCGACGATATCGATGATATCGGTACTTCCCAGGGCAATGACTTGCACATCACCGTTGGCACTGATGGCTGTGTTTTCACCAATAGCTGCTTTTACGGTATCTCCAACCACAACGACTGCTGCAGAACCGGCTACTGCTGCGCTTGCATTGCTTACGCCGCCACTGATCACAACATTGATAAACTTCTTATCGGATGCTGCTGTTACTGTTACGTTATTTCCATAGACAGTTACATGGTCACCAATCTGCGCGTTCGTGCTTCCGCTTGCGATCACATCTGCATTAGCAAGACCTACTGCTGCTCCACTGGTAGAAGCTGCCACTCCACCTGCTAATACGACTGTAACCATATCGTCTTTTGCGGAGACTGTCACATTACCACGCTGTTTTCACTACCAACCTTAGCGTAATTGCCAATCTTCGCCTCTACTTCATTGTTAATCACTACAACTGCGATAGAGCCGGATACTGCTGCGCTCCTTCCACCGCCTAAACCGATCACGAACAGATAAGAATCTTCTTTCGAATTTGCTCTTACTGTCAGACCGTCTGGTGCTAAGATGACTGCGTATGCATCTGCTGTTCCATCTTCAATGCGTGCTTTTACTTTCTTTAAGAATACATCCACCTGTACAGAACCGCCAACACCGGCTTTGCCTGTGCTGACTGCTGCTCCGCCGGACAGGATCACGATCTTCGTCGTGCTGTCTGCGGTCACATCCATAGAGTTTGCTGTGTAAGAACCGGTTCCTGCGATCGCCTGGGTGCTTCCCTTGATCACATTGACCGATGGGCTCACTGCCACAGCCACGCCGCTGTTTGCTCCGGTAGCTGCTGCTCCATTTACAACAACTGCTACGATGGTTTCTTTGCTGTCTGCGTCTACGTGGATCTTCTGGCCTGCGGTGATGGTCACGCCATTGCCGGTCTGCGCCAGGATCTCGTTATTGACAACCAGAACGCTGACGGATGCGCCGATTCCATGTCCACCGGATTTTGCCAGTCCGCCTACGATGCCTGTGTAACCGATCTTGGATGCTGCCTTAACCGTTACATTGCCATTTCGCGCATTGATAACGACTGCGTTACCTGCTTTTGCGATTGCTTTGTTGTCATTGATGAAGATATTGACAACGCCTTCACCTGCTGCCTGTGTTCCACTGGTGCTTCCTGTCTTTGTTGAAGATACGGAAGCTGCTACTAAAACGGATACCAGGTTTAAGTCACCATCAGCGCTGATGCGTACATCTCCGTTATTCACAGTTACATTCGTATTATCTCCAAGTTCTGCACGAACAGCGGTATCATTCACAATTGTATTGACACCAATGCCAGCACTCTTAGAACCGCCATATGCCACAGAACCTGCAATGGTACTGCATTGACCTTGGATGCTGCAGTTACGGTCAGGCCATCGGTCAGAACCAGAACTACATTCTTTCCAACCAGGGCTTCTACGGTATCCTGTGCCACTAATACGGTAAAGGAGCCTGCACCTGTAAAGCTTGTTGCGGTATCTGCTGCGGAACCGCCGACTGCTTCCAGATAGTAGTTCTTATTAGCCAGCAGATTCCATAAGTTCAATGCCACATCTGCCAGATCGCTGACCGTGATCTCTTCTTCGCTCTGAGCATTATCGGTCGTGTTGATCTTGATCTTGCCATCCTGGATCTGTGTTGCACCTGTGGTGATCACACCGTTGATCTCGATGCTGTTGACAGCGTCTTGCGTTGTTACGGTTACTTCCAGCTTTTTGGCATTGACTGTCAGACTCTTTGCTTCAATACGAGCGCTATCACCAATCTCTGCCTTTGTCTGGTCATATGCGTAGATCATGGCAAATGCTGCACCAACGCCTGCGCCGCTGGAGCTTCCTGCTGTTCCGGAAGCTGCTCCACCTGCAGTCGTTCCTGCTGTCTGGCCTGCACCGTTTCCTGTCGCATTGTTCTGCTCATCGAACTTGCTGCTGGTCAGTGTTGCGCCCCATGCCCGTGCCGCTAATTTGCTCTTCTCTGTTGCTTCAACCTTTACATCACCGGTCGCATAAATCGCTGCGTTCTGACCGATCAGTGCATTGGTCTGCGCATTGGACACGATCAGTGCTACTGCGCCTGCCACTGCTGCGCCACCTTTTTCAGAGCCATTTGCTGCTCCGGCGATCGCCTGTGCGCCAAGCTTGGTCAGATACTCCTGATCTGTGTTATGCTTTGTGACTGCCTGAATGGTCACATCGCCAACCCTTTCAGCATTTGTTCCAAGATTGTTCATCACTGCCGCATAGGTCTTACTGTTGTTGACTACAACTGCAACGCCCAGTGCGATGGAGGTCTTCTTAGAAACGGCTGCTCCGGTTGCTAAGGTTTCAAAATTGTCAAGGTTCTCTGCATTAATGGTTACATTGTTCGCTTTGGTTACCTTACCAGTTACTTCTGCACTTACCTTATGGGACACGATAGAAGTTCCAACTGCAGCCGCTACGGATACATTGGTCTGCTTCTCGGTCTTTGTGCCGGTCGAGTTCGTACCAGCAGTTGCCTCTGCCTTTGCCTTATCTGCGCTGGCAGCTCCATCACCGGTGGTGCCTGTAGAGCCGGTGTTGGCAGAATTTTCAGAAGTCTTAACATCTGCTGCATTCAGAACCTTGGAAGAAAGGCTGGTGCCTTCTTTGGTTGCTTCTGGCTTGGTATTCGTATGATTGGTGTTGTCAGTGGTATTGCTCTTATCCAGCTGTTTATCAACCTTCTGATTTACCTGGCTGGTTGTACCTTCGGAAGAACCGGTAGAACCGCTTCCGCTCGTTCCGGTCGTATCCTTCTTAAATGCTTTGCCACTGAGAATATCGCTGATCGTCGCACTATACTTATCTTTGTATCTCTGGAGATCCAGTCCGGATGCAGTTGCGTAAGCGCTTGCCAGATCCTTCGGCTGTGCCTTCGCAGTGACTGAGAAATCACCGCCTACAGAAGCGGTTCCTGCCATCAGGGCTTTCACTTCTTCTGCTACCAAGTTCACTGCTACAGACGCGCCCACTGCCACGTTGCTGGCTTCTGCTTCACCTTCAGAGATCACATTGGTAACGGATGTGCTTTCCGCATGGAGTCTGAAGTCCTTACCTGTTGTTACATTAGAAGTCTCAGACGCCTCTGCGTGTGCCCGGTTAGTGATCAGGGCAGCTGCTACTGCTGCATCCAGAGAAGCGTACTTGTCTTTCTCTTTCTGATTGGTCTTAGCCAGAACGAAGGTCTTCGTATACCCTGTATCATCCGCTGTTAAGGTAAAGGTCACTTTATCACCAGGTACCGTATATCCATTTGGCACTGCTGTAATGGTGATGGTGTATTCCTTATCCTTTGTTACAGAGTCAAGGATTACCTGACCATTCTCATCCGTTTCCTTTGTTTCTGTATTTCCGTCTACTGTGATGGTGACGGTTGCATCCTTCACCGCCTCGCCGTCAGAATTCTTGACTGTGATCTTGATCTTGCCATCTTCTGCCGGTTCTTCGTATGCGTCATTACCTGCAACCGCCTTAGTCTCTACATCACTGATCACGATACCTTCAATCTGAAGGTTTCCAGCTGTCTTAATGTTTCCGTTGACAACTGCATCTGCCTTTGCATCTGCGATGGTCAGTGCGAAGGAAGCTCCTACTCCTACGCTCTTCTTGGAGCTGCCGCTGGTTCCTGTACCGGAAGTACCGGTTCCTGCAGAGGTTCCTGTTCCTGTGGAGGTACTGCTTCCGGCGCCTGCCAGATCTGCGCTTGCACCTGCTCTGGTTACTACCTTCTGGTTCACATTTGCAGTTACTTCGCTGGTCTGATCTGCATTCGTTGCAGTTAAGGTTCCCTTCTGTGTCGCTGCATATTCCGTGTCAAAGATATTGATCGCTACGGCACCTGCCACACCAACGTTGGATGCACCTGCACCGGAGATGCTGATGACCTGGATATCATTGACTCTGTCGCTCTCCCCGTCTTTTCCCATTCCTGCTTTTACCAGGAAATAACCGGTCTTATGGGTTCCGCTCAGCTCTGCCTTGTTGATCAGATCGCCAACCAGGATTGCTACGCTGACACCGACACCGGTGGTACTTAATGTGGAAGAAGCGTTAGCGGTTACTTTCGCTGCATTTGCTGCATTTGCTAATACTTCCAGTTTTTCACTGGATGTGGTATTGCCGGTCACAACTGCTTTCGTCTCATCGCCCCAGATATCCACTGCGATGGCTGCCGCTACCGTAACCTTGCCTTCTGTCGTCTCTGCCTTCTGCGGGGACTTGGAAGGAGTCTCACCAATACCGTCCGTACCGGAACCGACCTTCTTGCCACTTGCTAATGCCTTGTTGACAAGTGCGTCCGGACTGGACTTGGACGACTGCGAGTCACTGTCTTCACTGCTTCCAGAGCTGTCTTCATCGTCCTTCGGCGCCGCTGCTCCGTTGGCTCCTGCGATGCTGACGGTCTCTGTGGAGTTGCCGCTTTCTGCCTTTACACTGATGTTGTGTGATTTGGAAATTCCACGCTCCATGTATGCGTACTGATGAAGGTTACCTGCTGCTACGGTGATCGCTCCACCGACTGCAACCTTGCTTCCAGCTGCACTTGCATTAGCAGTGGTTCTTCTCTTTCTGTCAGATCTTGCATAGACCGTCATATCGCCGGTCAGTGCAAGCATGTTACTTGTGTTCGCTGCTGCCTTTGCTCTTGTCGTTCCATTTACGATATTGACTGCGATCACCGGTGCAACTGCCTTGCCGCCTGCTACACCTGCGATGGCTTCCACGTTAACCTCGCCCTCGGATGTTGCCTTGATCGTAACAGAACCGATCTCCTGATTTGTAGTTCCGGTGATTGTTACATCACTTCCCAGATCTGCGGTGGTGGTATAATTTCCGACACCAACTGCAATTCCGGAGCCTACACCAACATTTGAAGAATATGCATTGTTCTCATCCTTTTCTCTTCCTGCTGTTGTATGGCTGTCATTTTTACTAGTTGCTTCTATATTAATGTTGTTTGTACCACCATTGCCTTTGATCGTGATCTTCGCTCCATCAATATAAGCTGTTGTTACATCATTGACTACGTTCACAGAAATCGCTCCGCCAAATCCGAACTCACCGGAGTTAAAGCCTGCTGCTGAACTGACGTCTGATCTGTTGTCATACTTCTTTGTAGCTGTTTTTGTTTCTCCACCTTCTGTGGTCGTTGTCGTTACTTCATATCCACCGGTCGTAGCCTTCACATCAACTCCGCTGGCTTCGATCGTTGCGTTTTTGATATACGCAGTATTTTCGTTCTTGATCACATTGACGCCGATACCGACACCGGCTGAAACCTTAGTACCTGTCGAACCTGTATCCGTTGTGTTTGCCTTCATCAGAATCAGCTGTTTCAGACCCTCTAAGTCCTCACTGCCTGCCTTCTTGGATAAGGTAATGTACATGGTGTACACATAATAATTGGTAGAATCAATTGTTTTCTCTTCTTTCGTTTTTGCGACTGTTACATCCTTTGGTGTAAATCCCAGACTTACTGGAACCTTAAACACCAGTTTATAACGGCCTTCGGATAAACTCTGATTTCCATTTGAATTACCCTTATTATTCTGTGTAGCGCCATTCTGGAAAGAGATCATTCCACTCTTATCATTCAGATAATTCTGGTCATATGGATGAATGGCATCAACTACTAGATCAGAATTTCCATACAATTTTGTTAAGGAAACCTTTGCCGGAAGTGTTGTGGTCTTATCTTCTGTTACGATTGCTACCACTACTTCGTTATCATTTGCTTCCCGATCTAAATCTGCAGGGATCGTAGATGCGTCCGCTACAGTTGTATTATTGGAAACTGCATTTGCCAGAACCTGAACTTTTCCATCTGTTTTGATTGTTCCTGTTGTTGTAATAGAAGCTTCATTTCTGGAATTTACAACCATTACTGCAAATGCTCCAACGAACTGATTCTTCGTTCTGTTGGTTTTGGATAAGGTCACCGTTCCTGTATAGCTTTTTCCATTCACCACTTTGATCACCTGAGAATCCGGAGCCGCATATCCTGCTGGAACAAGAATGGATAAGGTGTAAGAGCCTTCTGCAAACTCTCCACCGGTATAAGTATTGCTTGTTAATGTTGTTGCGCGGTCAACTCCGCTGGTTCCTTCATTCGGTGTGATCTTAACGGTTACTTTGTTAATATCTGATTTATCAATACCTTTAAATGTTAATTTGATCTCGTTGGCAATCCCTGCTTCTGCGCTTTCAAACAGATCACCGATTCCTGATGTCTCTTCGCTGTCATCTGCTGATTCCAGAGAACTGTCAACCTTCTGCTCCACCTCGTCTCTCTTAAATAAATCCTTGACCTTGGTTTTCACGCTGTCTGTCAACTTGGACTTTAATTCCAGCTGTTCGATGGACTGGCTTACAGTATCAAGGATACTGCTGATGCTACTGCTCTTATCACCGGAGCTGCTCTCATCGTCTGACTTCTTCGTCGATGTCACGGTTGTTCCGTTGATTCCATACTGCTGGGATTTTACTGTCACATCTTCGGTTGCCTGAACAGAAACGGTTCCACCGATATTAGCTTTGGTATCATAGTTTACGATAGATACACCTGCAAATGCTCCGCTTCGATTGTCATTGGCTGCTTTGCCGATGGCATTTGTGGTCGCCTGTGCATTGCTCTCTGCAGAAACCAGGAGTCCTTTTTTGGAATTGATGGTTCCGCTTCCTGTAATGGAGGCTTCGGTACTTCCGCTGATCACGGAGACACCAACTGCCACGTTGCCTGCCTTCGCCTGAGCATTTGCCTTGGACTCGATCACTGATTTTGCTAATAGTTTGATTCCATTTTTTGTAGATGTCAGGTCGCTGTTCTTCACCAGAACCATGGAAGAGGCGCTGGCTACGTTCACTGCCACACCGATTCCTACGCCCTGGGTGCTCATCTTCAGTTCATTGACTGATTCCAGATCGATGGTATCTGCTGTAAGGGTACTTGCATCAATCTCGATGATCGTCTCAATATTCTTAACGCTTGCAATATAGCTTCCTAAATCGCTGACCTTTTTATCAACCGTATCCCAGATACCTGTCTCTGAAGTATCTGCTGTTGTGCCATCCTTTGCGTCTTTCGCGTCCGTGTTGGATGTCACTGCATTAGTTGCCTTGATCACGATCTGCGAATCACCGTCATCATCGTTCTCTGCCGTGATCGTCATATTTTTGATGCCGACATAATTGCAATCCGAATCATAAACCTTCTTGACCACATTCAGGAACACATCTCCTGCTGTTGTCGATCCGGTATCCTGTGCTGTGATCTGCAGTTCCTTGACCTTCAGGGTCACGTTGGTATTTGGCTGAAGGACTACCTGCTTTGCTAAAAGCTCCACGATTGCCTTCGCCAGATTCAGCACATAATTCTTTGTTGGATCCAGCTGGTCATTAAAACTGATCTTATCCTTTGCCTGGATTTTAACCTTTGTGATACCGGCATTGGTATATGTCTTTTTGAATTGGCTATTGTTTACATACACCTCTAACTGCTTGTCGTCATTAACCGATATCTTGACATTCTCCACATTCGAAATATCAATTTCGGTTGTCGTGCTGTCCGTTTCATCTGCAGTCAACCCTGTCGATGTTACAACCGGGGCTGCCGCCGGCGCTGCCACTGGTGCTGCTGCCACTGCTTGCAGAACCGGTACTGCTGTTGCAGCTCCTGTTGCTGCTTCTGCTGTCGTACTGTTTTCTCCGGTCTTGTCCGATCCTGTCTCTGCTTTACCGGCTTCACCTGTTGCTCCGGTCTGACCCGTTTCTGCAGTAGTGTCCGACTTCTGTGAAATTCCAGTAGTTTCTGTTGTTCCTGGAGTTTCTGTTGTTCCAGAAGTCTCTGTACTTCCCGGAGTCACCGTATTTCCCGGTATTTCCGTACTTCCTGTACTTCCCGGTGTCTCTGTTGTTCCCGGTGTTTCTGTACTTCCCGGTGTTTCCGTACTTCCTGTGTTTCCGTACTTCCTGTGTTTCCTGTATTTTCCGGATTTCCCGGTGTTCTCCGTTACTTCCTGTATTTTCCGTATTTCCTGGAGTCTCCGTAGCTCCCGATCTCTGTACTTCCTGGAGTCTCCGTACCTCCCGGTGTCTCTGTACTTCCTGGAGTCTCTGTACTTCCCGGTGTTTCCGTGTTTCCTGTGTTTTCCGTATTCTCCAGTGTTCCTGTACTTCCTGATCCCTGCGTGTTTCCCGGATTCTCTGATGTTCCCGAAGTCACTGCACTACTCGTGTTCTCCGTATTCCCCGGTGTTTCTGTCCCGGAATTCTGGTCTTTCTTTTCCTCGCCGCCCCCGGAATCATCTTCTTTTTCCGTGTCTTTGCCGGTATCTTCCGAGTCCTGGCTCTGATCCTGTCCTTCATCCTGGTACGCTCCGGGTGGACTCGCAGCTTCTTCTGCGTAAACCACGGAGGTTCCGACCATGGACAGGCACAATGCCAGAATCAGCAGGATACCTCTTGCCCTTGTCTTCACAAGCCCTTCCTCCTTTCTTTCCCGACTGTTTTTCCTTTGTTTTCTCTTCATGTCCATTCCTCCCAAACCTGAAAGTCAATTATGAAATCAAACGTCTTACGTCAAATGTCGCTATTGGCATAATTTTATTATACTTTCCCTTTTATTTTTCGACAATAGTCTTGGAACGAATTACCTGCTAAGAGGAACGAATAATCATTTTTCCGTTTTTACACCATGCATCTCTGTCAGACAATCCTTTATCTCTTTGTATTTCTTTACCGGAATCGGGATTTTACTGCCATCCAGCATCACCACTTCATACCGTTGGATCAGGGAAATGTAATTCCGGTTGATCACATAACTGCGGTGCACCGGCACCAGCTCCTTCCCACAGATCTGCTGAAATTCCGTCATATTAAGCCTGCCGCAGATTTCCGAACCATCCACCGTGTAGATCCTGCAATTTCGTCCCTCTGCTGCCGCGTACACAATATCCTCGTTATATAAAAAATGCACCACGTCTTTTTCATCGATCACCGTAAGTTGCCTGGTATCCTCCAGCGCATGAATATGGTTCATCAGATACCTCTGTGCCATTTCCCCTATGGTATTCACGAACTTTTCACCCTTTTTTACTTTTAGTTCTCCAATGGGGTTGGACACATGAAGCTGCTTGATCTTTAGGTCTCCTTCCACCATTTCCCAGGTAAATGTACACCTCTGCTGGGCCTGAAGAAAGTATTCCACGGTTTCGTCCGTAGTCACCAGATATCTTCCGGCAATGGTACAGGCAGTCCCTGCATTCTGTGCCACCACATACTCCTGCGAAACAAGATGACATGGTTTTAACTCTTTTTTTACAGCGGTCAGATCCTCGATAAAGGCATCCTTTCCCATGGTAAACTCACTCTGCAGGGCCCCTATCCATACGACATCATCATCACACAAGCTGATGATATAGTCGATATCCAGCTGCCAGTATCTTGTCAGACATTCCTGCGTCAGGCGTATTACCTCGTCAATATTTTTTTTCGTCATGCGATTAATCCCCCTTGTTTTCTCTCTGCAACCATCATATTTCTTATGTTCTGAGATCTGCTGCTTGACTTTTTTACAATTTTACCAAATACAAATTCAAATGTACACTACTCACTCGGGTAGTTTTTTAATATTTTTCGTGTTTTTCTTTTATTTTCTTAAGTTGATGATTCTTTTAATAAATTTATTGAATTTTCCGATTATTTGTGTTAACCTTTCTTTAAAGGATACAATTTATAATATGATCCGCTTTTTAAGAAAGGAACCGGCCTATGAAACATCCATTTGATACCTCTAAGAATTTTTTCACGAAAATAGCTGCCCATAAAAAGAAAATCGCGGTTTTATTGATCGCAGTCATGATATTGCCATATCTGACGCAGACATTTCTGGAACGCCAGGAACAAAAGCGTGAAGAAAAGGCAGTCGAGGAAGCGGCTCAAAAGGTCGTCGATCTCCAAAATGAAGCTTTGGACCGTTTTTCTGATTATGTGACCCAGAGCGATTATGACAACGGGCTGAAGGAAATCAATGGCCTTATCCAGATGGACGGTTCCAATCCGCAGTATTTTTTAAAAAGAGCCGGTCTGTATGTGCTTCTGGATCAGAGAGACCTTGCGTTAGATGATCTTAATACAACGCTTGCCCTGTCCCCTGACCTTTATGATGCACTTCAGCTCCGCTCCCAGATCTATGATGAAAAGGGTGAATATGAATCTGCCATTGCTGATTACCAGAAGATGTATGAACTGGACTCCACCCAGAAGGATGTGCTGATGTATATCGCAGACTGCTACCAGCAGCTGCCAGATTATGAGAAAGCCATCGAGGCTTATGACACCGCAGCCAGGGAATTGCCGGAGTACGCCAGCGCGATCGCCTACGCAAGAGGAGTGTGTTACTACTCAACTGAGGAGTTTGATAAGGCTGTGACAGATTTTCTGAACTACTATTCCACCGATCCGGATGACGGAGAACTGAATTTCCTCATCGGCTCCTGCTACATGAACTTAGAAAAAGAGGCAGATGCCAAGCCTTATCTCTTAAAGGCGCTTAACGGAACCTCCTATCTCCCGGAAACGAATTTCTATCTGGGCAGTATTTCCATGGACGAGGAGGACTATGAAGCAGCCATTCCTTACTTCACTGCCGCCATTGAAGGGGATTGCTTTACCGATTTTTCCTCCTATAACCGGGGAGTCTGCTATCTCCACACCGATCAGGCGGAAGAAGCTGTCTCTGACTTTCAATATGCTGTAGAACACACCACAGATCCACAGCTTTTATCGGACTCACAGAATATTTTAGATCAGATCACACCAAAATCCTGATTTTCCTGGAAACTCTGGCAAGCCGGCCTACATAAGATGGAGTGTAAACAAAATCTTCCTGGAGGTTTTACCATGAGTGATGTAGCAGCAACAAACTGTGGTTGCGGATGTGAATGTTCTAACGGAAATGGAAACGGCTGCGGATGCAACCTGATCTTCCTGATCCTGATCCTCTGCTGCTGTGGAGGCGGCAATGGATTTGGATGTTGTGAACATAATAGCTGCGGATGCGGCAACGGATACAATGATATCATCTGGATCATTCTTCTGTTATGCTGCTGTAACAACGGCAATGGCTTCTGCTGCTAGACAGCAGAAGCACCCACGGGGAGTCCTCATGAAGAGGGCTCCCTTTGTTTTCTCTGTTCGTCCCGTTTTATCTGTTCGTCCCGTTTTCCCCGGTTTTCTTCCCCACACCGGTAACAACCGCCATCGCCCGGTTCTGCTTTTCTCCCGCACCGGCACTCTCTGATCCCACACTTCTCACAATCCTCATCAATCTCATAAACCGCATTTCCATCTATCACAAGGCGAAATGACATACGCTTTCTCCCATTATTTTCTTATACCTTATCTTATGAATCTGCCTCGTGGGAGTGCAAAGTGCTGCTGCCCTCCGCTTCCATCCCCGCGTCCTCGCCCCTTATTTTCCCGCATATTTTTTTCTCTTTTCTCATACTGTTAAGCAAAGTATTGTAAGAAGGTATCCCATGCCAGAAGATCCCACCATCAAATTAACGGATTTTGACTGTATCGTAGGCGACCACCATCTCCAGATGCTGAAAGCCGCACTTCCTTATCTCCAGGTTTCCCAACAGAGATTTCTTTCCTTTAGCATCAAATTCCAGGAGCTGCAGCATACCATGTCTCTGCTGCACAATGAGGACAACGCCGCCCTGGGGATCTGCTCTCTTCCAGAGGAGGCTCCTCATTCTACGTTAGATATGCTGGAAGCCATCAAGCCTTATGGAAGCACCGATGAGCAGAGCTTCATTGACCTGATCTGCAACTTTATCCGGGGCAGCCGCATCGGAGCACAATATCAGGAAATGACTGCCATCCCCAGCCGCAGACAACCACCTCCAGCCGCCAGCCAGCCTTTTCCCGTATTCCCTGGGAACAACTAAAAAATCTGCTGTCCAAAGAACAGCAGAACCAGTTAGAGAACGCCATGTTAATGATGCAGGCAATTCACGAATTTTCCTGATTTTATAATTTTCCGTAATTTTATATATTTTCCCGTTTATTTGCCAAAAAACATCCATTTCATTTTTGCACAGAAGGAGGCTTCCAATGAATCCAAATCAACCAAAAAACTGGAAAGACGATCCCAGGCTCCGCACCATGAACCCGGAGAAGGTGGCATTTCTCGACCATCTGGCCTGTGAGATCCAGAAAACGCCCAAAGACCAGCTGATGAACCGTTTTCTCTCCCTGACCCTGGAGGCGAAAGAAGCCGGAATGGTCTTTACTGACCAGGAGACAGATCTGATGGCAGGAATTCTGGTGGGTTATATGTCTCCCACTGACCGTGGAAAACTGAAATTATTCCGCATGATGTCAAAAAAACTGGCTTCCAGCCGGGGTTTTTAATCCCCGGGCATGAAAGCCAGCTAAAGAGTTACTTATCTTACTTCTGTACAATATTGATGATCTTACCTGGAACGTAGATCTCTTTTACGATGGTTCCGGTCAGCTTATCAGCGATTGCTTCTTTACCTGCTGCGATGGCACTGTCTTTGTCGATATCAGCAGCAACGCATACAACGGCTTTTGTCTTACCGTTGATCTGGACTGCGATCTCGATCTCGTCCTCTTTCATCGCTTCCTCATCGCACTCTGGCCACTGGGAATGGAATACGCTGTCTGTTCCGCCTAACTCCTGCCATAATTCTTCACCGATATGTGGTGCAAATGGCGCTAACAGGATGGTGAAGGTACGCAGGGTCTCTTTGTCGATTCCGCCCTCTTTCTTCGCCAGGTCGATCAGCTTGTTGTTGTACTCCATGAAGCCGGAAACAACGGTATTTAAGCTGAACTGGTTGAAACGCTGCTCGATGTCGTATACCAGTTTATGACGCAGACGGATCATTTCCTTGGTTGGCTCAATCTCTTTGTCCTTACTGTCCTGAACCAGGTTCCAGAAACGATTCAGGAAACGGCTGACGCCCTCGATGCCTCTGTCATCCCACTCAGCGTCTAACTCTGGCGGTCCAACAAACAGCTCGTACATTCTTAAGGAATCACAGCCGTAGTCACGTACCAGATCATCCGGGGAAACAACATTACCCTTGGACTTACTCATCTTGATACCGTTCTTACCAGTGATCATACCCTGATTGAACAGCTTCTTAAATGGCTCATCGAAATCGATTGCTCCAATGTCATATAAGAATTTGGTGTAGAAACGGGAATACAGCAGATGCAGTACCGCATGCTCTACGCCGCCGATATACATATCAACCGGCAGATATTTGTCTGCTTTCTCTTTGGAAACCAGCTCTTTGTCGTTGTGGCTGTCCACGTAACGTAAGAAGTACCAGGAAGAACCTGCCCACTGTGGCATGGTGTTGGTCTCACGTTTTGCAGGGCCGCCGCACTGAGGACATTTGCAGTTAACCCACTCGTCAATGGCAGCCAGTGGGGACTCACCGGTACCGGTTGGCTGATAGCTTTCTACCTCCGGCAGTTTTAATGGAAGCTCTTCTTCCGGAACCGCTACATTGCCGCATTTTGGACAATGAACAATCGGGATCGGCTCGCCCCAGTAACGCTGTCTGGAGAATACCCAGTCACGCAGCTTATAGTTGACAGTCTTCTTACCGATGCCTCTGGCCTCGATCATCGCCGGAGCCTCTTTCTTCAGCACTGCGGACTCCATACCATTCCACTCGCCGGAGTTGATCATGGTTCCGCTTGCCTCGGTATAAGCCTCGGTCATGTTCTCGATCTCTTTGCCGTCTTTTGCGATAACCTGGATGATCGGGATGTTGAACTTGGTCGCAAATTCGAAGTCACGGTCATCATGGGCAGGTACGCACATGATCGCGCCGGTACCATAATCTGCCAGTACATAATCGGACAGCCAGATCGGAACCTTTGCGCCGTTGATCGGGTTGATGGCATAGCTTCCGGTAAATACGCCGGTCTTCTCTTTGTCCTGCATACGGTCTACATTGGAACGCATGGAGGAATCTAAGATATATTTCTCAACTGCCTCTCTGGTCTCGTCGGTCGCCAGGCTCTTCGCCAGCTTGTGCTCCGGAGCCAGAACCATGAAAGTTGCGCCGTATAAGGTATCCGGTCTTGTCGTGTAAACGGTGATCTTCTCGTCTCTGCCGTCTACCTGGAAATCAACCTCAGCGCCGTAGGATTTGCCGATCCACTCGCTCTGCATCTTTTTAACCTTCTCCGGCCAGTCCAGCTTGTCCAGATCATTTAACAGACGGTCAGCGTATGCGGTGATCTTTAACATCCACTGTCTTAAGTTTTTCTTGGTTACAGTTGTACCACAGCGCTCACAGCATCCGTTGACAACCTCTTCATTCGCCAGACCTGTCTTACAGGATGGACACCAGTTGATCGGGAATTCCTTCTCGTATGCCAGGCCCTTCTTGAACATCTGAACGAAGATCCACTGGGTCCATTTATAAAATCCAGGATCGGTAGTATTAACCTCCATATCCCAGTCATAGATCGATGCGATCTCATTGATCTGTCTCTTGATATTCTTGATATTTGCCTCTGTAGAAATCGCCGGATGAACACCCATCTTGATCGCGTAGTTCTCAGCCGGAAGACCGAATGCATCCCATCCCATCGGGTGGATTACATAGTGACCCTTTAAGATCTGATAACGGCTCCACACATCAGAAATTACATAGCCTCTCCAGTGGCCTACATGGAGACCACTTCCGGACGGATATGGGAACATATCCAGACAGTAGTATTTCGGTTTCTTGCCGTCGTTGACGTTGATCGGGTTCTTCTCCCAATTCTCTCTCCATTTTTTCTCAATGGCAGTATGATTATAGCCAGCCATGATTTCCCTCCTTTTGAATCCTAAAAATTCGCAGTGCCGCAGTGCACATCCCGCGGAGCGTTTTTGTGTCATAGGACGGAATCTCCTATAAAACAAAAAACACCTGCGCCCTATCTCTCGATAGAGGCGCAGATGTTAAAATTCTGCGTGGTACCACTCTACTTCATGCATCATGCATGCACTCTGCGGAAAACTTTCATTCCACTTCCTGTAACGGCGGACACCGGCTCACCTACTGAGATCATGCGTTCATGGACACTTCCACTCCAGTGATCCTTTCAGACTGCTACTCCAAGGCCAGTTCACGCACCTTCCGCTGCCATCTCACACCTGCCGATGGCTCTCTGGATGCTTCCGATCCGCTACTCTTCCTTTTCATCGTATTTCTTATGAAACCACCTATAAATTTATCATAGATCAGGTTTCATGTCAACCTTTTATACGCCTGAAAAATCGTTTCATGATAAACCAGACTTACAAAAAGAACAACACAACACAGCAGACATATAACAGAATCATGCCGGGACTGGTGATGAGACATCTTCTCCAGCCACGCACCGTATTTCCATGCACATATGTCCTGATCTCTTTCCATTTACAGATGAAAAGGATCAGTCCGCCAAGCATAAATACACCCATGAAGGTCAGCTGGGTCACAGACACTAAAATAGCTGCCACTTCATTTTCATCTGCCATCCGTATAAGCAGGATCGGGATCACGCTTCCGCAGAAGTTGACCATCATATGAAGCATCATGCTATAACGGACTTTTCCGGTACGCAGGTAAATATAGGCAAATATCAATCCCAGTAAAAACGCATAGAAAAACTGGTAAAAATTGCCGTGGGCAAGACCAAAGACCAGCGCGGACACAGACATCGCCACCGCCGGGCCATATCCAGCCAGCCGGTCCAGAACCAATTTGCGAAAAATCAGTTCTTCCATGATCGGCGCCAGGATCACAGCAGACAGGATCACCGCCCACAGACTCATATCCATGATCATTTCTTCCACCTGATTGACCATGGGCTGTCCCGTTATCGCACTGACCACCGCCATCAGAAACTGTCCGATCAGACTGCCGAAATACACGCCGCCCATACAGATCACAAACCAGCCTAAGAAATGTCCTGTACCCATAGGACAGGTCCATGTCTGTCTCGCCTTCGGCACCGTCTGCAAGATCAGCCAGTACAGGAAAAATGCCAGCGGATACATGAAAATAATGCAAAGTACCATCCAGGCGTCCTGTCCGATCCACGGAATCAGCCAGCTGGTGATCATGGCTGTTCCGGTCTGGCTTAATGCCGAAACCACCAGATATGCCACATAGGCCAGTCCGATCCAGGTCAGATCTCTTCGTAAATTTCTCATTGGTCAAATTCTCCTAATTATCATAAAATCCTAGTCGTGAATGATTATATCATAATCTTCCCAGAAAAAACAGAAAATCCAAGAAACGGAGGACGAAGCTTCCTATGACATAAAAAAGAAACAGGTCACACATCTCTGCATGGCCTGTTTCTACACTTATGTATCTGACTTGTCCTCACATGTTACTGCGTTTTCATAGCTCATGCAACACATGAACGATAACATTTCATCCCCCTGCTGCTAAGATCAGCCTTCAGCTGCCTTTACTTTATCCGCTCTGGCTTCTACTTCTTTCTTCTGAACATCGCCAGGAGCCTGCTCATAACGGCTGAATTCATATTCGTAAACACCGATGCCACCGGTCATGGAACGAAGGTCGGTATTGTAACCGAATAACTCAGACATCGGAATATCCGCCTCAATGACCTGTTTGCCGTGATGATCAGAGGTCATACCCAGAACGCGTCCTCTTCTTCTGTTTAAGTCACCCATGATATCACCGGTATATTTATCCGGTACAGTCACCTTCAGAGAAGCGATCGGCTCTAAGAGCACTGGATTTGCTTCCATAAATGCTTTCTTAAATGCCAGTGTAGCGGCCATCTTGAACGCCAGCTCGGAGGAGTCTACCGGATGATAAGAACCATCTAACAGAACCGCCTTGATGCCGACTACCGGATATGCAGCCAACGGGCCTTTCAGTACACATTCCTGGATACCTTTTTCTACTGCCGGGAAGTAGTTTCTCGGAACCGCGCCGCCAAATACCTGCTCCTCAAAAATGTAAGGAGTCTCTAAGTCACCGGACGGCTCGAAGGACATCTTCACATCGCCATACTGTCCATGTCCGCCACTCTGTTTCTTATATTTACCCTGGGCCTCCACTTTCTTGCGGATGGTCTCGCGGAACGCGAATTTCGGTTTGCTCAGCTCGATCTCTACTTTATAACGATTGAGGAGCTTGCTGACTACCACCTCTAACTGCTGATCGCCGATACCGTAAAGCAGCAACTGGCGGTTTTCCTTATCGTTGACAGCCTTTAAGGTCAGATCCTCTTCCATCAGCTTCGCCAGTGCGCTGGAAACCTTATCCTCATCACCCTTGGTCACGGTCTTATATCTCATATAGGTATAAGGAACAGAAGTCTGCGGTTTATGATATACGATCGGAGCAGTGCGTACTGCCATGGTATCACCGGTCTGGGTCACGCTGAGCTTGGAAACTGCACCGATATCACCGGCCTTCAGTTCAGCAACCTCGATGGCATCCTTACCTCTCAGGACATACAGCTTGCCGATCTTTTCTTCTGCATCTTTGTTCACGTTATAAACGGTAGAATCTGGTTTTAAGGTACCAGTGCAGATCTTCATCAGCGAGTACTTACCAATAAACGGATCTACGATCGTCTTAAATACTCTTGCAGACAGAGATACGTCATCATTATACTTTGCAGTGAAGCGCTCGCCTGTGGAAACGTCCACACCTACGCACTCGAACTTATCCGGTGTCGGCAGGTAACGGTCGATCACCTGTAATAAGGTCTTAAAGCCCTGGCAGTTGATGCCGGAACCCATCAGCACCGGAACAATGGAGCCATCTATCACATGTTCACGGAGCGCACCCTGGATCTCATCTAAAGTAAATTCTTCACCGGAGAAGTAACGTTCCATATACTCCTCGCTGGTCTCTGCCACAGCCTCTAACAGAGCATCTCTGGCAATACCCAGGTTCTTTTTCGAATACTCCGGAATCTCACATTCTTCGTAATCACTTAAATTGGTAAAACGGCGTCCGCCCATCTTTACCACGTTTACATAACCAACAAACTTTTCATTCTCACGGATCGGTAACTGGAACGGAGCAACGCTTCTTCCGAATCTTCTCTCTAATTTCAGAACCAGTTCACGGAAGCTTGCGTGATCATCATCCATGTTGGTCACAAAAATCAACTTCGGCAGACGGTACTTCTCGCATAACTCCCATGCTTTCTCTGTACCAACCTCGATACCTGCCTTGCAGTTTACTACGATGATCGCTGCGTCTGCAACGCTGATGGCCTCTTCTACTTCACCTACGAAATCAAAATATCCAGGTGTATCCAGAATGTTGATCTTCATCGGGCCATCATCACCCTCGTATTCCAATGGAATCAGGGATGTGGAAATGGAGAACTGGCGTTTAATCTCTTCTTTGTCATAATCACTGATGGTGTTGCCATCTGCTACCTTGCCCATACGTTTTGTGACTCCGGTCACAAGCGCCAGTGCCTCAGCGACCGTCGTCTTGCCGGCCCCGCCGTGTCCCAGAAGCACGACGTTTCGGATCTGTTTTGTTCCATAAACGTTCATAGTAATGCCCTCCTGTTGTCCGAATTAATATCTTGATGGTATTGTACTAAAATTTCCGTATTTTTTCAAGTGATTTGTGCGAATTTACAATAAAATTCCAATTAATTTTCCATTCGTCTTAGACAATCTGAATGAATCCCCCTATTTTTCTCCCACTTATATAGAAAATATCTACATTTCAAGAAGATTTTGAATTCTTATATACTTTAAAGTGTCGAACTTTAAAGCAATGTAGTATTGACAAGAATGTAGGGATGGCTTACAATGATGAACAAGAGCTTTGATCCGTCATGATATGACGCCAACGTTTTCAATCATAGCGTCGGACGAACGAAATACCAAACTATGAACGGAACACCAAACTATGAACGGAATACCAATCTATGAACAGAACACCAATCTACGAATATGGGGGATTACCAATATGATCATTATTATGAAACCAAACGCTTCTGAGGAAGCCATTAAAAAAGTAAAGCACCTGATCGAGTCAAAAGGTCTGCAGGCTCATTTATCCAAGGGGGATGAGGTCACCATCGTCGGTGTAGTAGGCGATAAGACAAGACTTCATGACTCCAACATCGAGATTTCCGAGGGCGTTGACAAGATCGTCAATGTCACCGAATCCTATAAACTGGTCAATAAAAAGTTCCATCCGGAAGACTCCGTGATCACTGTGGGCAACACCACCATCGGGCCTGGCACTTTCACGGTTATGGCAGGTCCATGTGCCATCGAGAATCACGACCAGCTGTTAAAATCTGCTTATGCTGTAAAAGCAGCGGGAGCTACCTTCCTCCGTGGCGGCGCATATAAACCAAGAACCTCCCCTTACTCTTTCCAGGGTCTGGAGGAAGAGGGTCTGAAATATATGAAGGAAGCTCATGAAGCTACTGGTCTGAACACCATCTGCGAGGTTACCAGCCTTCGTGCCTTAGAGACAGCAGTCAAATATGTCGATATGCTCCAGATCGGTGCCCGCAACATGCAGAACTTCGAATTATTAAAGGAAGTTGGTAAATCCGGCGTTCCTGTCATGTTAAAGCGTGGCCTTTCTGCTACCATTGACGAGTGGTTAAATGCCGCTGAGTATATCATTTCCGAGGCAATCCAAACATCGTTCTCTGTGAACGCGGCATCCGCACCTACGAAACAGCCACCAGAAATACTTTGGATATCAGCGCTGTCCCGGTGATCCGCTCCAAGAGCCATCTGCCGGTGATCATAGATCCCAGCCACGCTACCGGTGTACGGGCTTATATCGCCCCATTGTCCAGAGCTGCTATTGCAGTAGGAGCAGATGGAATCATGGTGGAGGTTCATCCATGTCCGGAATGTGCCCTGTCTGACGGTCCGCAGTCTCTGACCTTTGACCAGTTTGATGCGCTGATGAATGAATTAAAACCATACAAACAATTAGCAGGAAGGAATTAATGAATCCATGATGACAGACTCTACTATTGCCTTTATCGGGCTTGGTCTCATCGGTGGCTCCATCGCCCGTGGGATCAAGCGCGCCAATCCGGATACCACCATTATGGCTTACATGCGGACCCGTTCCAGACTGGAGCAGGCTAAAACCGATGGCATCGTTGATGTGATCTTAGACGGCATCGGAGAAGAGCTTCGGCAGTGCGATCTTATTTTCCTGTGTACACCAGTGGAATACAACGCCCAGTATCTCTCCTCCATCCGCCCTTACCTGAAGCCCGGCGCCCTTCTCACTGACGTTGGCAGCACGAAAACGGACATTCATGAGGCGGTAACCCGTCTTGGCATGGAACAGGTTTTCGTTGGCGGTCATCCCATGGCTGGTTCCGAAAAAACCGGATACGAAAACTCCACAGACCATCTGTTAGAGAATGCCTACTATATTATTACTCCAACTGCCGCCTCATCCGACCAGGATGTAGAGCGGCTTGTGGACGTTGCCAATACCATTGGCTCGATCCCCATTGTCTTAGACTATCACTATCACGACCAGGTGACCGCTGCCATCAGCCACCTGCCTCATATCGTGGCATCCAGTCTGGTCAATCTGGTAAAAGATTCCGATGGAAAAGATGGGATGATGAAACGGCTGGCTGCGGGAGGTTTTAAGGACATTACCCGTATCGCCTCCTCTTCCCCTGAGATGTGGGAGCAGATCTGCATGACGAACCGCCAGAACCTGGCAGAAATGCTGCGACGCTACATTGCATCCTTATCCGAAACCTTAGCACAGATCGAGCATGCCAACGGACAGGCCATCTATCAGTTATTTGACAGCTCCCGCACCTATCGGAGTTCTTTCTCCGAGAAATCCAAGGGTGCACTGACTCCGGACTACTCCTTTACCGTGGATATCGTGGACGAGGTCGGTTCCATTTCCACCCTTTCTGTCATTCTGGCGTCCAAGGGCATCAGCATCCGAAACATCGGCATCAACCACAACCGGGAACATGGCGAGGGAGCATTGCGTATCTCCTTCTATGATAAGGACTCCATGGAAGCCGCATGGGCCCAGCTGGCCAAATATCATTATGAATTAATCAAAAATAGTTGATCGTGAGGATTATATCGTCAACTACCCATCACCTAAAGGTAATGGGCTTGTAACTGCCCAGTCGTACGAACGGCTTGCACCTCCGACCTTTAATCCCCGATAGATATTGCTATCTAAAGTGGCGTTACATCATAGGGTGGCTGACAGCACCCTTTACAGACAAGACATGCTCATCTGTAACTGTATCAGGTACTAAACTTCCCATGCTATACAGTA